>NZ_LR134384.1:2165625-2887500 GCF_900637655.1 Segatella oris | reverse complement strand
GGTCCCACTTAGCAATAAGGTCGCCCGGTTTTACGCGGTTGCCCTGCTTGAAGTAGAGTGAAGAACCATAAGGTACGTTGAGCGTACTCAATACAATCTCGGTGTTAGGATCAACGAAGCGTATTTCGGCCAACCGGCTCACAACCATCTGGCAGTCTTTGTCGTCATCATCCTTGAACGGAACCGTACGAAGTTCATCGAACTCAACCTTAGCTTCGTTCTTGGCAACAATGCTTGCATTGGCTGCAGCGTTACCAGCGACACCACCGGCGTGGAACGTACGGAGGGTCAACTGTGTACCCGGCTCACCAATAGCCTGTGCAGCAATGACACCGGCAGCCTCACCAAGCTGTACCATACGGGCAGTAGCAAGATTGCGGCCATAGCATTTCATACATACGCCATGCTTGCTTTCACAGGTGAGCACCGAACGGATCTCAACCATTTCGATAGGAGATTCATCGATAATCTTAGCCTTATCCTCATTGATTTCCTCGCCAGCACGAACGATGATTTCGCCCGTTGTTGGGTGGATAACATCGTGAACAGATACACGGCCAAGAATGCGTTCATAGAGTGAAGAGATAATCTCATCGCCATTCTTCAACGCACGGCATTCAAGACCACGCAGTGTACCACAGTCTTCCTCAGTGATAATCACATCATGGGATACGTCGACAAGACGACGGGTCAGATAACCTGCATCGGCTGTCTTCATAGCGGTATCGGCCAAACCCTTACGGGCACCGTGAGAAGAAATAAAGTATTCGAGCACAGACATACCTTCCTTGAAGTTAGAAAGGATAGGGTTCTCGATAATCTGCTGACCTTCGGCACCTGCCTTCTGTGGCTTAGCCATCAGACCACGCATACCGGAAAGCTGCTTAATCTGGTCCTTAGAACCACGGGCACCGGAGTCGAGCATCATATATACAGCGTTGAAACCCTGATCGGCCTCGGTCATCTGCTTCATCAGAATGTTACCAAGGTCATTGTTGACATGGGTCCATGCATCAATTACCTGATTGTAGCGCTCGGTATCTGTGATGAAACCCATTTCGTAGTTGGCCTTAATCTGATCAACTTCGGCCTGGCCCTTGCCAACAATCTTAGCTTTCTCCTCCGGGATAATAATATCATCGAGGTTGAAAGAAAGACCTGCAACGTAAGCCATACGATAACCCAAGTTCTTGATACCGTCAAGGAATGAGCAGGCACGAGCCATACCGACCGCCTTGATTACATCAGAGATAATGCCACGCAAGGTTTTCTTTGAAATGACATCATTGAAGAAGCCTACTTCATCGGGAATAATCTGATTGACAATGACACGACCAACAGAGGTTTCAACCATATGGCGAACAGGTTTGTCATCAACCAAATCTTCAACAATACACTTAATCTTGGCATGCAGATCGCAGCGACCTTCATTATGAGCAATGATAGCCTCTTCCGGGCCATAGAATGTCAGACCTTCGCCCTGTGCACCAGGACGCATCTTGGTGATATAGTAAAGACCAAGCACCATATCCTGAGAAGGAACCGTGATAGGAGCACCATTGGCTGGGTTCAGAATGTTGTGGCTCTGAAGCATCAGTATCTGTGCTTCAAGGACAGCCTCATTGCTCAATGGAAGGTGAACTGCCATTTGGTCACCATCGAAGTCGGCATTGAACGCCGTACAAGCCAATGGATGAAGCTGAATAGCCTTACCTTCAATAAGTTTTGGCTGGAAAGCCTGAATACCTAAACGGTGAAGTGTCGGTGCACGGTTCAACATGACAGGATGACCCTTCATCACGTTCTCAAGAATATCCCAGATAACCGGCTCACGGCGGTCTACAATCTTCTTGGCACTCTTAACAGTTTTCACGATACCGCGCTCAATAAGCTTACGGATAATGAATGGTTTATACAGTTCGGCAGCCATGAGTTTAGGCAAACCACACTCGCCCATCTTCAATTCAGGACCTACAACGATAACTGAACGCGCTGAATAGTCAACACGTTTACCAAGGAGATTCTGACGGAAACGTCCCTGCTTACCCTTCAAAGAGTCAGAGAGAGACTTCAACGGGCGGTTGCTTTCGCTCTTCACTGCTGAAGCTTTGCGAGAGTTGTCGAACAAAGAGTCGACAGCTTCCTGGAGCATACGCTTCTCATTACGGAGGATTACTTCAGGAGCCTTGATTTCCATCAGTCGTTTCAAACGATTGTTACGAATGATGACACGACGATAGAGATCGTTCAAGTCAGAGGTTGCAAAACGGCCACCATCCAACGGAACGAGCGGACGAAGCTCTGGTGGAATAACAGGAACAATCTTCATGATCATCCACTCAGGCTTGTTGACTCCCTTCGATGCACGGAAAGCCTCTACAACCTGAAGGCGCTTCAATGCCTCGGTCTTGCGCTGCTGGCTGCCGTCATTGTTTGCACGGTCGCGCAATTCATAGCTAAGACCATCAAGGTCGATATCCATCAACAAATCATAGATAGCCTCGGCACCCATCTTGGCAACAAACTTATTAGGATCGCTGTCATCAAGATAGTCGTTGTTAGGATCTACCTGATTATCAAGAATATCGAAGTATTCATCTTCTGACAGAAGATCCATCTTGTGAGAACCATTCAGTTCTACACCGTCAGCATCCTTCTTGCCTTCCATAGCACCTGGTTTGATGACGATATACTTTTCGTAGTAAATGACAGCATCAAGCTTCTTGGTTGGCAGACCAAGCAGATAACCAATCTTGTTGGGCAATGAACGGAAATACCAGATATGTGCAACCGGCACAACGAGTTCTATATGACCAGAACGCTCACGACGTACTTTCTTCTCAGTCACTTCTACACCGCATCGGTCACAGACAATGCCTTTATAGCGAATACGCTTATACTTTCCACAGGCGCACTCATAGTCGCGTGTAGGACCAAAGATGCGTTCACAGAAAAGACCGTCGCGTTCAGGCTTGTATGTTCGATAATTTATGGTTTCAGGTTTGGTAACCTCACCATACGAATTTTCCAGGATTTCCTCCGGAGAGGCAAGTCCAAGGGTAATTTTCGTGAAATTATTCTTTACTTTTGAATCTTTCTTAAAAGCCATATTTATCTTTCAATTAGGGTGTTCACATTAATCGAGTTTGATGCTCAGACCAAGACCACGAAGTTCATGCAGTAATACGTTGAGTGACTCTGGAATACCAGGTGTCGGCATTGGGTCACCTTTCACGATAGCCTCATAAGCCTTGCTACGTCCAACAGTATCATCTGACTTGATAGTCAGGATCTCTTGCAATACGTGGCTTGCACCAAAGGCTTCGATAGCCCAGACTTCCATTTCTCCGAAACGCTGACCACCAAACTGTGCCTTACCACCAAGTGGCTGTTGTGTAATAAGTGAGTATGGGCCGATTGAACGGGCATGCATCTTATCCTCAACCATGTGGCCTAACTTCAAGAAGTAGGTGATACCTACAGTTGCTGGCTGGTCGAACTTCTCACCAGTTTCACCGTCATAGATATAGGTAGAACAAAGGTTAGGCAGGCCAGCCTTGTCGGTCCATTCCTTCAAGTCCTCCAACTTAGCACCATCGAAGATTGGTGTTGCAAACTTACATCCCAACTTCTGACCGGCAGCACCAAGGATAGCTTCGAAAATCTGTCCCAAGTTCATACGGGAAGGCACACCCATTGGATTAAGTACCAAGTCTACAGGACGACCGTCTTCAAGGAACGGCATATCCTCTGTACGGACAACCTTTGAAACAATACCCTTGTTACCATGACGACCGGCAAGCTTGTCACCAACCTGTATCTTACGCTTCTTGGCAACATAGACCTTAGCCATCTGCAGAATACCAGAAGGAAGTTCGTCGCCGATTGAAATAGCAAACTTCTTGCGCTTCATTTCAGCATCAAGCAGCTTATACTTGCGGATATAGTTCATGATGAGTTTCTGAATGAGTGCATTCGTGTGATCATCATCTGTCCAGTTGTTACTCTGAATTCCATCAAATTCAAGGTTCTTCAATGTAGGAACAGTGAACTTGCTACCCTTGGTAATAATCTCAGCACCAGTGTAATCTTTCACACCTTGAGAAATCTTACCTTCAGTAAGCGTCATCAGTTTGTCTACAAGAATATCCTTCAAGTCATTGTTCTTTGCCTCATACTCTTCATCTATCTTTGCAAGGAGTATCTTATCCTGTTTCTTGGAATCGCGGGTCTTGACAGCACGAGAGAACAGTTTCTTGTCAATGACGACACCGCTCAAAGAAGGATTGGCCTTCAATGAAGAGTCTTTCACATCGCCAGCCTTATCACCGAAGATTGCACGAAGCAACTTCTCTTCAGGAGAAGGATCGCTCTCACCCTTTGGAGAAATCTTACCAATGAGGATGTCACCTGGCTCTACACGTGCACCAACACGGATTACACCATTATCATCGAGATCTTTGGTTGCTTCCTCACTGACGTTTGGAATATCTGATGTGAATTCCTCAACACCACGCTTGGTCTCACGAACATCAAGAGAATATTCGTCTACGTGAACAGAGGTAAGCACATCCTCGCGCACCATACGCTCTGAAATAACGACAGCATCCTCGTAGTTGTAACCCTTCCAAGGGATATAGGCAACAAGCAAGTTGCGACCAAGTGCCAATTCACCATTCTCGGTAGCATAACCTTCTGTCAGGATATCTCCTGCCTTGACACGCTGACCCTTGTCACAGATAGGACGAAGGTCGATGGTCATATTCTGATTGGTACGACGGAACTTAGGAATACGATACTCCTTCAATGCAGGTTCGAAGCTGACAAACTCGTCTTCTTCTGTGCGGTCATAAAGAATGCGGATTGTCGTTGCATCAACATATTCAATAACACCGTCACCTTTTGCAGTAATCATTGTACGTGAATCCTCACATACCTGCTTCTCAAGTCCGGTACCTACAATAGGTGCATCATTGTGAATCAATGGCACAGCCTGACGCATCATATTACATCCCATCAGTGCACGGTGACCGTCATCATGCTCCAAGAATGGTATCAAAGAAGCTGAAACAGATGCAATCTGCTGTGGTGAAACGTCTACCAAATCAACCTGGTCAGGAGTTACTACCGGGTAGTCTGCATCCTGACGACACTTTACCGTATCTCTCTGGAAGGCACCATCTACAGAAAGAGGTGCGTTTCCTTGACCAATAATCTTGTCTTCTTCTTCTTCTGCTGTCAGATAAACGACATCCTTGTTATCCATGTCTACTTTTGCATTGTTAACCTTACGATAAGGGGTAACGATGAAACCAAGATCATTGATCTTTGCATAGATACAGAGGGAAGATATCAAACCGATATTTGGCCCTTCAGGACTCTCAATTGGACAGAGACGACCATAGTGAGTATAGTGTACGTCGCGAACCTCGAAACTTGCACGCTCACGTGACAGACCACCAGGGCCAAGAGCAGACAGACGACGCTTGTGAGTAACCTCAGCAAGTGGGTTTGTCTGGTCCATGAACTGGCTCAACGGATTGGTTCCAAAGAACGAGTTGATAACGCTTGAGATAGTCTTTGCATTAATAAGATCAGTCGGAGTGAACACTTCATTGTCACGAACGTTCATACGCTCACGAATAGTGCGGCTCATGCGTGCCAGACCAATGGCAAATTGATTGGCAAGCTGTTCTCCTACTGTGCGCACACGGCGGTTACTCAAGTGGTCGATATCATCAACAGTGGCATTGGAATTAACCAACTGGATGAGATATTTTATGATTTCAATAACATCGTCTTTAGTCAACACACGGGTATCCATGTCTGTGTCGAGCCCCAACTTCTTATTGATACGGTAACGTCCTACCTCACCGAGGTCATAACGCTTATCCGAGAAGAACAGGTTCTGGAAGACTTCACGTGCACTGGCATCATCTGCAGGATCAGCATTGCGCAACTGGCGATAGATGTAGTTGACGGCTTCTTTCTCAGAGTTGCTGGGATCCTTTGACAGTGTATTGAAAATAATGGTGTACTTATTGGCTGCCTCCGCGTCTTTATGAAGCAGGATTGTTGAAGCACCACTTTCGAGAATCTCGTCGATATTATCTTCGGTCAACTCGGTTTCGCGCTCCATGATGACTTCGTTACGCTCAATAGATACAACTTCACCCGTATCCTCATCTACGAAGTCCTCATTCCAACTCTTCAACACGCGCGCTGCCAACTTACGACCGATAGCAGCCTTCATGTTCTTCTTGTTGACCTTCAACTCTTCAGCAAGGTCAAAAATCTGCAAGATATCTTTATCCTGCTCATAGCCCATTGCACGAAGAAGGGTTGTTACCGGCAGCTTCTTCTTGCGGTCGATATAGGCATACATGACATTATTGATGTCTGTAGCAAATTCAATCCATGACCCCTTGAAAGGGATAATACGTGCACTATAAAGAACAGTTCCATTGGCATGGATGCCTTGTCCGAAGAACACACCTGGTGAACGGTGTAACTGTGAAACAACAACACGCTCGGCACCATTGATGACAAATGTACCGTTAGAGGTCATATAAGGAATTGTTCCCAGGAAGACATCCTGAATGAATGTACCGAAATCCTCATGATCTGGATCGGTGCAATACAGTTTCATCTTAGCCTTCAAAGGTACGCTATAGGTCAAACCGCGCTCAAGACACTCATCAATAGAGTAACGAGGCGGGTCAATATAGTAATCCAAGAACTCAAGAACGAAATTATTACGCGTATCGGTGATAGGGAAGTTCTCTGCGAACACCTTATAAAGACCGTCGTTCTTGCGTTCCTCAGGCGGAGTATCCAACTGTAAGAAGTCACGGAAAGACTTCAGCTGCACATCGAGAAAATCCGGATATGGCAACGGATTATGCACGCTGGCAAAATTTACTCTGTTATCAACAACTTTTGTCATATATTAATATTTAATTGGCCCAACCGGGCTAATAAGCTTCATCAGCCTAATCAGGCTAATTATGTATAAAAGACACAAAAAGGTTAGGACCAACCTACTTGGAAGATCCTAACCGTATTTAAAGAAAAACTGTAATTCTGAATTACTTCAGCTCTACCTTGGCACCAGCCTCTTCGATAACCTTCTTCAGGTTCTCAGCCTCGTCCTTAGCAACGCCTTCCTTAATTGTTGAAGGAGCACCATCTACGAGATCCTTAGCTTCTTTCAGACCAAGACCGCAAGCTTCCTTAACAGCCTTCACAACCTGAAGCTTTGTAGCACCAACTTCAGCGAGGACTACGTCGAATGAAGACTTCTCCTCTGCTGCAGCTGCACCACCAGCAGCAGGACCAGCAGCTACAGCAACAGCTGCAGCGGCAGGCTCAATACCATACTCGTCCTTCAGGACTGTTGCCAACTCATTTACTTCCTTAACAGTAAGATTTACTAATTCTTCTGCAATAGCTTTAATGTCTGCCATTTTATTCTAAAATTTAATTGTTCTTGTTAAAATTATGTTTTTGACTCTATAATTGAATGCTGTTCAACTATTATTCAGGACGCTCGCCTAAAGTCTTGAGCACACCATGGATGGTGTTTGCGCCTGACTGAAGAGCAGAAACAACGTTCTTTGCAGGAGACTGCAACAGAGAAACGATCTCTGCGATAACTTCGTTCTTGCTCTTGAGGGCTGCAAGTTCTGCAAGCTTATCAGCACCAACATAGATGCTTTCCTCTGCATATGCAGCCTTGAGTGCAGGAATTCCTTCCTTTTCGTATTCCTTCAACAACTTGGCAGGAACATTAGCTGTTGTCGTAAACATAACAGCTGTAGTACCTTTCAGTGTGCCATATAAAGGTTCAAAATCAATATCCGAAGCCTCGAAAGCCTTGTGCAGAAGTTTGTTCTTCACAACGACCATCTTGATTTCGCTCTTGAAGCACTTGCGGCGAAGTGTACTCGTAGCCTCTGCATTCAGTCCGGTAAGGTCTACCAGATAGAAATGAGGATACTCTTTCAGCTTCTCGCCAAGTTCAACGATAATAGTATCTTTTACTTCTTTCTTCATTGTACAAAACTTTTAGAGTTATTCAACTGATTTAGGATCAATTTTGATACCCTTACTCATAGTGCTTGAAATAAAGATACTCTTGATATATGTACCTTTAGCAGCAGCAGGCTTCAATTTGATAACCGTCTGGATAAATTCCTTCGCGTTACCGAAAATCTGCTCAGGGGTCATTGATACCTTACCGATTGAGGTATGGATAATACCAGCCTTATCAACCTTAAAGTCAATCTTACCCTGTTTAACTTCCTTTACTGCCTTGGCAACATCCATTGTTACAGTACCACTCTTGGGGTTTGGCATCAAACCACGAGGACCGAGTACACGGCCTAAAGGTCCAATCTTACCCATGCAAGACGGCATAGTGATGATGACGTCAATATCGGTCCAACCACCTTTGATTTTCTCAACATATTCATCAAGACCAGCATAATCAGCACCAGCTTCCTTTGCGGCAGCTTCCTGATCAGGAGTACAGAGTGCAAGCACACGAACAGTCTTACCAGTTCCGTTAGGCAGTGAAACGACACCGCGAACCATCTGGTTAGCCTTACGTGGGTCAACGCCCAGACGTACATCAATATCCAGAGACGCATCAAACTTTGTTGTGGTAATTTCCTTAACAAGCTCTGCAGCCTCTTTCAATGTGTATGCCTTCCCTGCTTCAACCTTATCAGCTACTGATTTTTGATTTTTTGTCAGTTTACTCATTTTCTTAATTGAAGTTTTAAATTATTTACCAGGGAAGTCCCCTTTTACAGTAATACCCATACTACGAGCAGTACCGGCAATCAGCTTCATGGCCGACTCAATTGTAAAGCAGTTGAGGTCATTCATCTTATCCTCAGCAATAGCCTTAATTTGTTCCCAGGTTACACTGGCAACCTTCTGACGGTTAGGCTGTGCAGAAGCAGTCTTAATCTTGGCAGCCTCTTTCAGCTGAACAGCTGCAGGAGGAGTCTTGATAATGAAGCTAAATGACTTATCTGTATAGTATGTGATAACAACAGGTAGGATTTTACCTGCCTTATCCTGGGTACGGGCGTTGAACTCTTTGCAGAATCCCATAATATTGATACCCTTAGAACCCAATGCAGGGCCTACTGGAGGTGAAGGATTCGCAGCGCCACCCTTAATCTGTAATTTGATTAAACCAGCAACTTCTTTAGCCATTTTCTTTGTTAATATTAAAAATTGATTTTTATAAAAGGTCAGTCTCTTCCGTAACGAAGCTTAACTTTCCTTTTCTACTTGCATAAAACTTAACTCTAACGGAGTCTTACGTCCGAAGATCTTGACCATCACTTTCAGTTTGTGCTTCTCGGCATTAACCTCTTCGATTACACCGCTGAAGCCACTGAATGGGCCGTCTGTCACCTTCACCGTCTCATCTACAACATATGGGATATCAACTGTATCCTCAATTTCTGTAACTTCGGCAGTTCCCAACATTCTGTTAATTTCAGACTGTGGGACAGGTGAGGGCTCATCCAAACCTCCAAGGAAACCTAAACAGTTAGGCATGAAGCGCAAAGTGTGCGCAACATCACCAACCAGGTTAGCCTCAACAAAGATGTAGCCTGGAAGAGAAATCTTTTCCTTCACCACTCTTTTGCCATTACGCAAGGAAGCATGTTTCTCCACCGGTATCAGAACCTGAGAGACATGCGTACTCAGCAACTCATTATGCTTCAATTCGGCTTCGATATATTCTTTCAGCTTAGCCTCTTTTCCGCTAACGGCGCGCAGTACATACCATTTGTTTCCTGTTTCAGCCATTTCCCGAAAATTAATTTGGATAAATTGTACTCATCACGAACCTGAACAGACTGTCCATCGCGAACACTACCAGTGCAATGACAAGGGAAGCAGATAATACAACCATTGCACTGTGGGTCAGTTCGGCACGTGTTGGCCAAGTAGTCTTATGCGCAAGCTCATCATAGCAAGCTTTGCAATAATTTACTATCTTTTCAAACATATTATCTTCTATTTAGCACGGGAAGCAGGACTCGAACCCACGACCCTCGGTTTTGGAGACCGATGCTCTACCAACTGAGCTATTCCCGTAAGTGAGTTTCCGCTACAACAAGTAACGGAAACTCTTATTTCATAATGACTTCAGTCTTAATTACTTAACGTCATCAAGGATTGCGGTAATCTGACCAGAACCTACCGTACGACCACCCTCACGGATAGCGAAACGGAGACCTTCGTTCAGAGCAACCTTGTAGATCAATTCAACCTCAATCTCAACGTTATCACCAGGCATAACCATTTCAACGCCTTCTGGCAACTTGATTTCACCGGTACAGTCCATTGTACGGAGATAGAACTGAGGACGATACTTGTTACCGAATGGAGTATGACGGCCACCTTCTTCTTTCTTCAATACATAGATAGAAGCCTTGAAGTGATCGTGAGGAGTAATAGCACCCGGGTGCACAACTACCATACCACGCTTAACTTCAGCCTTATCGATACCACGGAGCAACAAACCTACGTTGTCACCAGCCTGACCTTCAGCAAGGTTCTTGCGGAACATCTCTACACCTGTGATAACAGACTTCTTATCTTCACCAAGACCGAGGAGCTGAACTTCATCACCTACCTTGCAGACACCGGTTTCGATACGACCTGTAGCAACAGTACCACGACCTGTGATTGAGAATACATCCTCAACTGGCATCAAGAATGGCTTATCAACCTCACGTACTGGTTCCTGGATCCACTCATCAACAGTATCCATCAACTTCATTACTGAGTCAACCCACTTTTCAACGCCGTTCAAAGCACCAAGTGCAGAACCACGGATGATAGGAGTATCCTCTTCGTAACCATACTGCTCGAGGATTTCGCGAACTTCCATTTCAACAAGATCAAGCATTTCCTCGTCATCAACCATATCACACTTGTTCAAGAATACAACCAAGCGAGGTACGTTTACCTGACGAGCCAAAAGCACGTGCTCACGTGTCTGTGGCATAGGACCATCAGTTGCAGCAACTACCAAGATAGCACCGTCCATCTGAGCAGCACCTGTTACCATGTTCTTCACATAGTCAGCGTGACCCGGGCAGTCTACGTGTGCGTAGTGACGCTTAGCTGTTTCATATTCAATGTGAGCAGAGTTAATGGTAATACCACGCTCTTTCTCTTCGGGAGCATTGTCAATCTGATCGAAAGACTTAACATCCTCTGAACCGAAGCCCTTCTCATGAAGAACCTTTGAAATTGCTGCAGTAAGAGTTGTCTTACCGTGGTCAACGTGACCGATTGTACCAATGTTTACATGGGGTTTGGTACGTACGAATTCTTCTTTAGCCATAGCTTTTCTTTGTTTTATTTATATAAATGTATAATCAATATTTTGTTTTTTCAATATCTATAAAAAATAGAAACCGAAAAGAGCTGTAACTGAGAGTTGAACTCAGGACCTCTTCCTTACCAAGGAAGTGCTCTACCACTGAGCTATTACAGCGTCGGATTGAGAGCGGAAAACGGGGCTCAAACCCGCGACCCCCAGCTTGGAAGGCTAGTGCTCTATCAACTGAGCTATTTCCGCAAAAACTCCTTTCGGATGTGGGTGGTGATGGATTCGAACCACCGAAGGCATCGCCAGCAGATTTACAGTCTGCCCCATTTGGCCACTCTGGTAACCACCCATGTTGTACTTGTCATAAACAGAAGCCTTTTCAGACCATCCGTTGAGCCTCTTGTCGGATTCGAACCAACGACCCCGAGATTACAAATCACGTGCTCTGGCCAACTGAGCTAAAGAGGCAAATCCTTGCAGCCGACTACGACTATAATAGGACGTGTTGTAAAACGGCTGCAAAGATACTGTTTATTTTTCTAATCTCCAAAACTTTTAATCAGTTTTTTCAATGATTGCGGATTTTTTCCTTGAACTTAGTCAACTGCACCTTCATTGAATCAACAGCTTCATCAATTCCCTCCTCAAACGTGTCGCAAGTTTTCTCTACAAAGAGTTTCTGGCCTGGCACAGAAACCGTAACACAAGTTTCTTTATTAAGGGCGGTGGCAGGTTTGACTACCTTTAGTTGCACCTCTACTTTCTGTATATCTTCGTAAGTTTTCTCCAACTTGGCGATTTTCTTTTCGATAAACGCCTGTAACTTCTCGGTAGCGTCGAAATGAATCGACTGAATTTTCAGTTCCATAGTTAACTCCGTTTTAAAGGTTAAGCCCTTGGATGGGCAATAGAATATTCACGTTTAAGCTGCTCAAATGTTGTGTGGGTGTAGATTTCTGTCGTCGACAGACTTTCATGCCCGAGCAACTTCTTTACACTTTCAATTCCTGCCTTATGATTGAGCATCGCTGTTGCAAACGTATGACGCAACACATGTGGTGAGCGTTTCTTCAGCGTACACACCTTCGAGAGACTTCGCTTCACCCGTTCTCTCACTAAACTTGCAGACATTCGCTGTCCCTCATCGGTAACAAACAAAGCTTCTGACAACCGACCAACCTCGCGACCTCTGCACTCCATGTAATCACGAAGCGTGGTGCAAAGCTCTTCACCAAAGGGAATAATGCGCTGTTTATTTCTCTTGCCCGTTACTTTCAACTGGTATTCCGCAAAGTCAACCATTTTGTCATCAAGTCCCGTCAGTTCCGAAAGCCGAATGCCGGTTTCATAGAAAGTCATGATAATCGCACGGTCACGTACGTCTTCAAAACTTCTTGTCCAGTATTCCCGCTCAAGCAGCCTGTCCATCTCCTTTTCTTTCAGGAATTGAGGCAGAGGCTTGCCCTTTTTCGGTCCCGTGATGCCGTGAACCGGATCCTTATCCACAAGTTTTCTTGACAATGCAAAACGATAAAAGGAACGCAACGCACTCAATCGCCTATTGATTGATGCAGCATTGTTTCCTTCATCCATCATGCGCTCCATCCAGTTGCGAACAACATCCGAGTCTAACGACTCCCAAGATATCTGATTTTTCAAGTCTCTAAAGAACTTCTTAAAAGACCGAAGGTCATCCCCGTAGTTCTTCACCGTCAGTTCGGAGCGGTTACGCTCAAACCTAAGATAGTCGAGAAACTTGTCAATCATCATAAACGCGCTGTTAACATCTACATGTTTATGGCAACGAATTTACGGAATTAAATTCAAACTACCAAATTTTTAACGAGTTTTTATTCCTCGTTTGTGCGCAGCTTCTGTACGTAGATAGCGTGCTCCATCTTGAGTCTCTTCAAAACAGAAGGCTTGTTGTACTGCTGACGAGCACGAAGCTCCTTAACAACACCTGTCTTTTCGAATTTTCTCTTGAATTTCTTGAGAGCTCTTTCGATGTTCTCACCATCTTTTACTGGTACAATAATCATGTTTTTTGTTTTTATTAAATTGTTTATATGAAACTCATCTTCAAGTGGTTACGACCCATCGAGAGCCAACAATCCACTATAAGCGGATGCAAAATTACATCTTATTTCCTGAACTTCCAAATATTTTCCCGTTTTTCTTTGGAAACCAGAAATATAGCCTCCTACATTCCGAGACGCTCTCCTTTTGTCAAAATACATACTTCAAAGCATATAACTTCTTCTACAACTTGAGGCACTTCATCCTACAATCTGCATCACTTTGCTCATCAATCTGACTCAAATCACAACGCATTCTGACTTTAATCAGAAAGCCACTCATTTCGGTATGAACGAAAACCATAACAACATTGCCTTTCATTGATAACTGCCCGCGACATATTCATGCCGATAGGCAAAAACAGTTTCACAGCAAAAATATCGGCGACGGCGCTTTTTTCTACTTCTTTTTCTTCGTCTTTTTCTTTATTCTTGTTCTAGTTCTTGTTCTTAGGGAAGCTAACTTGCTGATTATCAGGCATCTCATTTGTTAATTATATTTAAACACCGATTATTTACTTTCCATTTAACAAATATTTAAAGGAAATTGAGTCTGTAGGATAAACGATTTACAGTATACTGACACTAACTTTTTTATGTGTAAAACAGAATAGCCTTTTCAACCGAGAAACCATTCAATAAAAGCAACGAATACAAAGAATGGAAACTACTTTTCAAATGGTTTTGTATGCTATCTGCCACTTTTTTATATACCTTTGCATAAAATATATCGGTAACGGCACTATCTATGGGCATTATTAAATTTATCAAGCAGTGGACGCTGTTGTGTGCCATCGTCTTCGGAAGCATTGTCTATTTGGTTTTCACCCATATTGCTGTGCTTACTCCCTTTGGCGACTACATAGGGCCAAAGCTTGTGACGTTGTTGCCTGTCAATATCTTCTTGATGCTTTATATCACGTTTTGCAAGATACAGATGAACGACCTCACACCCCGCAAATGGCATTTTATCCTGCAAGGCATACGTACACTTTTGGCTGCATTGAGTGTCGTTGCGGCCAACCTCTGCACTGATCCAACCTACAAACTCATCTGGGAAGGCGTATTTATCTGTGTCATCTGCCCCACTGCCGCGGCCGCTCCTGTGATTGTAGACAAGCTTGGAGGCAGCATTGCATCACTGACAGTGTATCTTCTCATAGCCAATGGCTTCACATCAATCATCATCCCTTTGTTCTTTCCACTCATGGAGAAAGGGGCCGACATCACTTTTGCCATGGCCGCATGGATGGTGCTCAAGCGTGTGTTGACGGTGCTTGTAATTCCATTAGGCTTGGCTTTATGCTCGCGAAAGTTCCTCCCCAATTTCGTTGCGTGGCTGAAAACAAAGCGCAACATCGCTTTCTACCTCTGGAGTTTCAACCTTTCTATCATCATGGGACTTGCCATGCAGAACATCATGAATGCCCCCGTTTCGGGCTGGGTGCTCGTAACTTTGTGTATCATTCCGCTTCTGTTGGCCACCTTTCAGTTCTCTATGGGCAAACTTGTAGGTTACCGTTATGGTGACAGCATTGGCGCTGGACAGGCCTTGGGACAGAAAAACACGGTGGTTGGAATATGGCTCACACTCTCGTTTCTCAATCCCTATGCAGCCATTGCACCCTGTGTCTACGTGATTTGGCAGAACATCATCAACGCAGTTCAGCTGTGGTATAAAGACAAATATGGCTATCTGAAATGGTAACTACCTGCTATAGCATTCACCATATGACAAAACTGACAGTTCAAGAAGAATGAAAAATTGGTATAGTTTTTGCATTTATATCGTGAAAGAGTTATTTTACCACATCAAAAATCAAATCAAAATAGGTTAGAAAGAAATGGAAATCATTAAGGATAAAAAGTTTGGAGGCGAGCGTCCTCTCTTTGGAATGAAGGACGTGCGCTTGGAGAATATCACAATCACCGATGGCGAATCGGGCATCAAATGCTGTCAGAATATAGAATGTGAAGGTTCAAAATTCTATGGCAAATACCCTTGGTGGCATGTCGACAAGAGCCTCATCACCAACTGTTATTTTGCTCCGGAGAGTCGCTCGGCTATCTGGTACAGCAGCAATATGACGATGAAAGACTCGGTGATTGACGGGCCGAAGTTCTTTCGGGAAATGGAAAATCTGGAATTGGAGAACGTGAAAATCACTGATGCTGACGAGACTTTCTGGAAAGTTGACGGTCTGAAACTGACGAATGTCGAATTGCATGACGGCACTTATCCTTTTATGTTTTCTCAAAATATCTATGTAGACGGCCTCACAAGTGATTCAAAATATGTGTTCCAATATTGCAGGAACGTGGAAGTGCATCATGCCAAAATCACCACAAAAGACAGCTTTTGGGAGTGCGAAAACGTCACTGTGTACGACTCCGAGCTTGATGGTGAATACTTAGCTTGGCATTCCAAGAACGTGAAACTCGTGCGCTGCCATATCAGTGGTGAGCAACCGCTCTGCTATCTTGATGGTATTACTCTGGAAGACTGCACATTTGATGCTGCCTGCGACCGCGCATTTGAAGACAGTCGCAACATCAATGCCACTATAAAGGGAGCAATTTCTGAAATCAAGAACCCTATCAGCGGCAGGATTGTGGCCGATGAAATCGGTAAAATCACCTATGATGAATTTGCGAAAGGCAAGGACTGTGTAATCGAAACAACAAAATAAACAACAATGGGAAAATATAATTTTGACGAGATTGTAGAACGCCGGGGCACCAACTCCTACAAATGGGATCTGCCAAAAAAGGAGGATATCATCCCCATGTGGGTGGCCGACATGGACTTCAAGACTGCTCCCTGCATCATTGAAGCACTGAAAAAGCGTGTAGAACATGGTGCTTTTGGCTATAATTTCGTGTCCGACAGCTACTATGATGCTGTCATCAATTGGTTTGACCGCCGTCATCAATGGAAAATTCAACGTGAAGATATCCTCTATACTTCGGGGGTTGTGCCTGCCATTTCGTGCTCATTGAAGGCTATGACGATGCCGGGCGACAAGGTGTTGATACAAACTCCCGTCTACAACTGTTTCTTCTCATCTATCAAAAACAACGGATGCGAGGTTTTAGAGAACCCGCTTCGCAGACAAGGTGACAGTTATGTGATTGATTTTGAGGATTTCGAATGCAAGTGTGCCGATGAGAAAACCACCGTTTTTCTGCTCTGCAATCCTCACAATCCGTCAGGACGCGTGTGGACAAAAGAAGAACTTGAACGCATGAACGACATTTGCTTGAAGCACGGTGTGAAAGTTATTTCCGATGAAATTCATTGCGAACTCACTATGCCAGGCTATACCTATCAGCCCTTTGCAGCTGTCAGCGACGCATGTAGGGACAACAGTGTGGTGCTCAACTCTCCCTCTAAAGCCTTCAATATTGCCGGTCTGCAAATCGCAAACATCGTTTGTCACCAACCTGAAAGACGTCAACGCATCAACAGAGCACTCAACATTAACGAAGTGTGTGATGTCAATGCATTTGGAATAATAGCCCTGCAAGAGGCTTACAACAATGGTGGTGAATGGCTTGACGAACTCAAACAGTATCTCTATGAGAACTATGTGGCGCTCAAGGAATTCTTTGCAGAATATCTTCCCAAACTCGAAGTATGCCGTCTTGAAGGCACTTATCTTGCATGGGTCGACCTGTCACGCATCGAACTTACTGCCGACGAAGCGGCCCATGACCTCTTGGAGCATGCGAGAGTATTGGTCAACAGTGGCACCATGTATGGTCAGAAAGACGGTTTCTGCTATCTCCGCATCAACCTTGCATGCCCACGTGCCACGCTCATGGAGGGCTTGAAGCGCATCGGAAGAGAACTTAGTCCGTATATGGTTGACGAGGCACAAGGGTGCCCGATGTAGAAGTTACATCATACTAAGCCATTACATATATGGTGGCTTGTAATAAAAACTATTTCTTTATAGGGCAGGGGAGCCTCCTTTCGTTTGGTAACTCTGCCCTATAAACATTGAAACAGCGTTGCTGTTTTCTATTTATAAACAAAGTACTATAAATAACACACTCGCTCAGATATCCTCCCCTACCAACGAATTTACCTTGATTTTCTTTTTCTTCCCCAAACGTTCTTTCGCTTTTTTAACCCTCAGACATGTTGCACTTCATGGCAAAACATTGTATCTTTGTCATGGAAAATCAAAATCATCTGCACATGGAAATCAGACAAAAGCATAGAAACAACCCTATGAAACCCTATTTTATATTCTTTTCGGGAATGACAAGGAGCATCGTCACTTTACTTTTTTTACTGGCACTTTTGCCTGCATCTGCCCAGCGCGTTGCCATTCATCAGCTCCGCAATGGCATGACCGTGTGGCTCAATCCTGACTCCACGGAGTCGAAATTCATCGGGTATGTGGTCGTGAAAGCAGGGGCACGCGACTGCCCAAACACTGGAATTGCCCACTATTTCGAACACATCATGTTCAAGGGGACCCAGCAAATCGGCACCACAGACTATGCCCATGAAAAGCCATTGCTCGATGAAATCAGTAGGCAGTACAATCTTCTCTCGCAGACCACTGACCCCAAACAGCGCACAACCATACAGCTGCAAATCAACAAGCTCAACCAACAGGCTGCCCGCTATGCCATTCCCAACGAGTTTTCAAAACTGCTGACCCGCTATGGCGGCACAGGCATCAATGCCTACACCGACCTCGATGAAACCGTGTATCACAGTGAGTGTGCTCCACAATACATTGCACAATGGTGCCAACTGAACAGCGACCGCTTCATCAACCCTGTCTTCCGCCTCTTTCAGGGCGAACTCGAAACCGTCTATGAAGAGAAAAACCGCGCTGAAGACAACTTCGGCATGCAACTCATGGAGCATCTCCAAGAAATGGTGTTCAAGGGCAGCAACTATGAATATCCAGTGATTGGAAGCACTGAAAACCTGAAAAATCCACGGCTTTCTGACATGGAGGCATTTTATCAGAAATATTATGTGGCCAACAACATGGCCCTGATTCTCTGTGGAAACTTCAAGGAAAAAGACATCATTCCCCTATTGGAAAAAACCTTCGGGCGCATCCGAAGCGGAGAAACTCCTATGCGCGAACCTATCAACTTGACTGATTTCAACCCCAATCGGACACTGAAAATCAAGATACCTTTTCCTCTGATCAAGGCTTCAGCCCTCGTGTTCCGCGGGCCAACCCCACGTGACCGTGACTACACCGCCATGCAGATTGCCATGCATCTGTTGTCGAACAGCAATAACAGCGGACTCATTGACTCGCTTTCAAGTCATCATCATGTGATGTACAGCATGGCTGCAGGTGCCGACATGTTCATGACACGCGAGGTAGGTCTGTTAGGAGTGGCTGCCGTTCCCAACCTCCCCTTCGGTTCGAAACGCAAGGCAGAACACCTTTTGTGGCAACAGATCAATAAACTCAAGAGCGGAGAATTCTCTGCAGAAAGCCTTGAAGCGGCCAAGACCGAATATCTTAAACAAGAGAAACTAAAGCTGGAAAACATCAACAGCCGCATCTCACTGATGGCCGGCTGCTATGCAAGGGGCATAGACTGGAACGACTACATCCGACAGATTTCAACGCTTCCGCAGCTGCAGAAAGCCGACATCATGGCAGCCTGTCAGCACTATTTCGGCAACCACTACCTGCTTTTTCACAAGAAATTCGGCAAATATAAAAAGGATAAAATCAGCAAACCACCCTATGCTCCGGTGCAGACGGACAACCAGAACCGCCAGTCTGATTATGCCGTTCAATTGGCCAAGACAGCTACGCCCACCCTTACTCCGCAGTTTATCGCGCTCGGCAAGGAGGTCACGACACGGCATCTCGGACCACAAGCCGACCTATATACGACCGCCAATCCACAGAATGACATCTTCCGATTGACGCTTAGCTGGCACCAGATACAGGCGAAGAAGCCTATCCACACCATGTCGGATTTGTTTGATTATTTAGGCACATCAACCCTCAGCAAGCAGGCTTTTGCCAAACAGCTGCAGGCACTTGGCACCACGCTCAATGGCAATTATGCGCTCGGAGGCATGAGCATTCAACTCTCAGGTTTCGATAACAACCTCGCACCTTCAATCCGTTTGCTCACCGATCTGCTTCAACATCCGAAGACTGACAAGAAGTTTATCGCTACCATGAAGAAGGATGCACGCCTTGGCGACAAGTTCTTCGGCAAGGATATGGAGGCTATTCACGAGGCCGTGTTGGACAAAATAGCTATGGGCGACAAGGCTTTTGAACTGCAGAACATGCCGACAAGCGAACTGAAAAGACTGCAAGTGGCCGACATCGAAGGCCTCTTCAAGGCTGCACAGACAGGGAAGCTGACCGTCAGCTACAGCGGGAACATCGCTGCCGACAGCCTTGCCAACCTGCTGAAACCTGTCACCGAAGGCGAAAACCGACAGGACTACAAGGGCTATGACTACGAAGTAAAACGCCCTGAAAAGCCCACTATCTACCTTTATGACAAGGCAGATGCACGGCAGGCTATCGTGGGCACTTACACCGTTCTGCCCCCTCTCGACACCGAAGAAAAGGATGCTCTGTTCACCATCTGGCGAAACTATTTCAGCAACGGCAGCCTCAACAGCGTGCTTTTCCGTGAGTTGCGCGATCTCCGTTCCTTGGTCTACACCTGCGGAGGCAGGACTTATCAACAGTGGTTCAAAGCCAAGAAGAACCGTCCCATCGGTTACTTCACCACGGCAGGAACACAGACCGACAAGGCTTTGACCACCCTCTCGCTCATCGACAGCCTGCTGACCGACATGCCCATTGACGCACACGATCTGCAGAATGCACGGCAATCGGCTATGAACAACATCAACAATTCGCGGCCCACTTTCCGCAGTCAACCGGGCTATATGGCAGAAGCCGTGCTCAAAGGCTACACCGAAGATCCCAACAAGGCACGCGCAGCAGCCATCAGCCAAACGACCAATGAGCAGGTCATAGCCTACTATCAGCAGCATATCCAGCATGCTCCCCGCTCCTATTTCGTCATCGGCAACCTCAAAGCTATCGACCGAAAGGCCCTCGAACGCTATGGAAAGGTCGTAGTGGAATTTAAGAAAGACGACATTCACAGATAAGAATGCAAATACATCAAATCCGACTTCGCAACCAACAACTGGTGGACCAACGCTTTCAAAAGCCCGAAAACGTTGTGGAATGGCTGGGAGCTGTTCAGGCACAACAGCTTGAAATGGCTAAACTGGCCATTGCCCTACGCACGAAGAACGGCACACTCGACCAAGTAAACAAAGCCATAGACCAAGGTAAAATCGTGCGCACTCATGTGCTTCGACCCACATGGCATATCGTCAGCGCACATGACATCAGGTGGATGCTCCAGCTTTCCTACCGCAAACTTAAACAGGCATACCGCACATTGGAAAAGGCATCCAGACTGATATCTGAAGGACAAACATGGACAAAACACCTCGACAAGCTTGCCCAACTGCTGTACGGTCAACACCTGACACGACCGCAAATCACGGATTATTTCAAGCAGGAGTTGGACAATCTCCACCCGCATTTCATAACAACCCTCCTGCAAGAAGCCGAGATTGAAGGGATTGTCTGCAGCGGGAAACAGCAGAACGGGCAGCACACCTACACGCTAATGGACGACTGGGTACCCCAACAGGCGTTGCCTTCTCATGAAGAAGCACTAGTACTGTTGGCTCGAAAATACTTTCAAAGTCATGGTCCGGCACGCTTCAATGACTTCTTGTGGTGGTCGGGATTGACGATAACAGAGGCACGAAAGGCTATCCACCTTGCAGGCAATGAACTGCAAAGACAAACGCTACCCAACGACGAATTCTATATGACAGCGCATGAAACCGATAGGAAAGTCACCAATAAGCAGCTGCTTCTGCTGCCTTCTTACGATGAATATATCATTGCCTATAACAACCGCAACGATGTGATTCTACCCGAAGATGCGCCAAAAGCCTTTACCAAAAATGGCATATTCTTTCCCCTCATCCTTGAAAACGGCAGAGCCATCGGCAATTGGAAACTTGAAAACAAAAGGACTATCTCACCCATATGCACCTTTTTCAACATGGAACAACAACCCGATTTCAATCGTCTTTCACAGGCCATTGCTCAGTTTCAGCAACACTTTACAACCAGCAAACTTTAAGACAAGGAGCATGCCTTCGGGCTGATTACGGAATGAAATCTCACAAACAATACAACAACATAAAATCAACAACATGATAGAAAACGAAGTTATCAAAGCTATTCGCGAGCGCAGAAGCATCCGCCGCTTCACAAATGAACAGATTACCGACGAAGAACTGCAGACCATTCTCGAAGCAGGAACGTGGGCAGCAACAGGAAAAGGGCTGCAAGATCCATGGATTGTAGCCGTGCAGAACGAGCATCAATGCCGGCAACTGCGCGAAATGAATGCAGCAATAATGGGCGTAACGTCCGACCCCTACTATGGTGCGCCCACCCTTATCTTTGTCTTTGCCTCACAGGATTGGTTCAACAACACGCGCGACGGCAGCTTAGTGCTCGGCAACATGATGCTTGCAGCCCATGCCATTGGCCTTGGCAGCTGCTGGATTAACCGTGAGGAACAGATGTTTGCAACCGCTGAAGGCAGGCAACTCATGCACGAATGGGGACTCCCCGAGGGGCTGATGGGCATCGGTGCACTGTCTGTAGGCTATCCTGCTTCATGTCCGAAAACCGTGAAAGCAAGGAAGAAAGACTATTATCGCGTGATTAAATAAAGCACGACGCGTAATTCATAATGCATCATGAGGACGTGAAAAGTATAAGCTAAAGAAGCATTGTGCATGTGAAGACCAGTGCTTAGACGGATCGTCGAAACAGGAAAAGCAGCATGACTGAATACTGCATGCAACACAGGGACAGACAAAGCAAAAGACAATCTTGTGCCCGTCAGTTTCTCATTTGCGTCAGATCACCGCGCAATCTGCATCAAGTCATCGTGCAATCTGCGTCAGATTACATCGCAATCTGCGTCAAGTCACAGGCTCATTTGACGCTGATTGCAAAGCGCTTTAATAGGGATTGATAATGAAGTCATTCAGAGGCATGATTTGATGCCGCTTGAATGAAGAAAAGACACATTGTCCGCAGTCGTCAAACCTCATTGGAGTTGCAAAGTCTGCAGGGCTGCGAAATGAACGAATGGACCTTTGGACACAACGGAAAAGAGCGTATGAAAAAACTGATGATGAGACTTCTCAAATGCGTATTGGGTACGTTTGTACTCCTCGTTTTTTACTTTGCGCTCAGCAATATATGGAAAGGCGAGGACTGGATAGGCACTTATTATGGCATCAAACTGAACTCACAATACACCCTGTGGACGACAGATCCGCAGGGCAGTCATTATAGTATTCAAGACAATAAAGCCTTTGAGGAAATGCCTTCAGAGGTAGACTCCGTGCAGGTGGCAGGCAACTACGTGCTCGGACATAGCAAGAAAGGTTACTTTCTGATAGACATGAAGACGCAAAAATTAGTCTACTATGCCGCAAAGCCCATGATAAAGCCCTGGAACGACACGGTGAGGCTGATGTCTCCCCACACCTATTATCAGCAACATAACCGCCATATAGACATCATCTGCATGTTGCTGTTCCTCTTTTCTGCAGTGCTTCTATGTTGGCGGATATGGTGACCAGAGGTTTTTCTTCAAGACTTTGAAGCACCTTTCAGCTCGGGATATTGAATTCGTGTGTGATAAATGGCCATCAGGCGGGCAATGATAAGCTGCTTGGCCAAAGAGATATCGCGGAACGTGATAGGACATTCGGTGAAGAAACCATCGGCCACCTGCCCGTCGATGAGCTTATTGACAAGCTGGCTGATGCTCTCCTCGGTATATTCATTCAGTGAGCGAGAGGCCGCTTCAACCGTGTCGGCCATCATCAGAATGGCCTGTTCGCGCGTGAAAGGATTAGGCCCGGGATAGGTGAACTTCTCCATGTCAATATCCTCATCGGGGTGTTCGTTCTTATATTTGATATAGAAATATTTGGTGACTCCACGCCCGTGATGCGTCAGAATGAAGTCCTTGATGATGGTTGGCAGGTTGTATTTCTCTGCCATTTTCACGCCTTCAGTCACATGACTGATGATAATCTTCGCACTATCCTCATAACTCATGTGGTCATGAGGGTTCACTCCGGCTTGATTTTCGGTGAAGAATACAGGGTTGGTCATCTTACCTATGTCGTGATAAAGGGCGCCCGTACGCACCAACAAGCTGTTGGCACCGATGCGGTTGGCTATCTCTGAAGCTAAGTTTCCAACGGTGATAGAGTGTTGGAAGGTGCCCGGAGCAATCTCACTCAAGTCGCGCAGCAGACCTCTGTTGGTATTTGACAGTTCGATGAGCGTCACATTGGAGACGAAACCAAAGGCCTTTTCGATGAGATACATCAGCGGATAAGACAACAACAGCAACACACCATTGACCAGGAAGTACACATACATGTCGCGATCCAATTTCAGAAGGTCATTGCTTTGAAGCAGTTGGAGCGAGATATAGACAAGAATGCTGCCCACAGTGACCAACAGACTCGTCTTGAATACCTGTGCACGACTGGAGAGTTCGCGCAGAGAGTAGATAGCAATCAAGCCGGAAACGAGCTGAATGATGATGAATTCATACTGATATCTGACTGTTGCAGCACAGATAAGTATCATCACTGCATGGGTGATAAAGGCCGTGCGGGAATCCATAAACACACGCACGAAGATAGGAACCAGCGTGAACGGGAGCACATAGACACTGAAAATGCTGTGGCTCATCATGAGAGAAACCAATATTGGGAAGATGAACACCATGGCATAGAGCATCAGGATGCTGCGCGGTTTGAGGAAATAGTCATCGCGGAAAAGTGCCAGATAAATCGTGAACAGCGTCACGAGAATGGTTACAAAGAGTATCTGTCCGATGAGTGTATTCGTGATTTCAGCCTCTGTTGCATTACGTCTTTGCATCTCACGCTCAAAGGAACTCAGCACACGATAAGTATAATCATTGACGATTTCGCCACGGTCAATCACCTTCTGACCGCTCATCACCATGCCACTGGCAAGCGGGATACTTCCTAAGAGATCGGATTTTTCGGCATCACAACGCTTCTTGTCGTAGCTGAGGTTAGGTGCAATATAGTCTGTCAGATTGCAGCGTTGCAGAATGGAACGATAGGGGACGAGTGCCGGATCAAGGAGAATTGTCTCATAGGCCGACATCGTTGAATAGAGCATGTTGACTTTCGTGCTCTTTGCTTCCTTGCCACTCACCACGCGAATCATATTGCTTGAGTCGGCCATCAAATCGTTATATTCGGGCGTAGACATGATACCCGTGCGATAAAGCTGATGCAAACGCTCGGCAATCCGGTGCACACTGCCCGACGGCATGCCTTCAATGCCGACACTGAAATCATGATAAAACTGCTTGATTTCGCTCTTTTCGAGCTTGGCATCATAGTTATAATAAGGCTGAAACGACTTGAGTGCCGAGTCTTGTTCAGCCTTCACAGCTTCATCCGTCTTATAGACAGGGAAGTCAAACTTAGCAATAAACGAGCCATACATCCATGGTTTTCCAATGTCATAACGTAGCTGCACACCCCTGTTTCGCGGCATGAAAAACACGATAAGAGCCACCGTGACCAAGATTAATGTAAAGCGTATAGCCACGTTACGCCAGTAGATACTTTTGTATCTCTCAAAGAATGCCATACTGTTTGATTTATTGTTTACTACGCGAAAATACTAAAAAAATATTCAAAACTGAAAAAAATATATTAATTTTGCACGAAAATATTGTCTCAAGATATGTCAGAAAGAAAAGTAAGAGTGCGCTTTGCACCCAGTCCTACAGGTCCCTTGCATATCGGCGGTGTACGAACTGCCCTGTATAATTACCTTTTTGCACGCCAGCATGGAGGCGAATTGGTATTCAGAATAGAAGATACCGACTCTCATCGCTTTGTTCCCGGTGCCGAAGAATATATCATAGAGTCATTCCGTTGGCTTGGAATAAAGTTTGATGAAGGTGTCAGTTTCGGTGGAAGTCATGGCCCTTACCGTCAGAGTGAACGTCGTGAAATCTACAAAAAGTATGTAGGACAGCTTCTTGATGCAGGCAAAGCTTACATTGCTTTCGATACTCCCGAGGAATTGGAAGCCAAGCGTAACGAAATCAAGAACTTCCAATATGATGCTCATACGCGTCTTCAAATGCGTAATTCACTGACCCTTTCCAAGGCAGAAGTGGATCAGTTGATTGCTGACGGCACACAATATACCGTGCGTTTCAAGATTGAACCGGGCGTAGAAGTGCATGTCAACGACATGATTCGCGGTGAGGTTATCGTCAAGAGTGACATTCTCGACGACAAAGTTCTCTACAAGAGTGCCGATGAATTGCCTACCTATCACTTGGCAAACATCGTAGATGACCACCTCATGGAAATCACTCACGTCATCAGAGGCGAGGAATGGCTGCCCAGTGCACCCCTTCATGTGTTGCTGTATCAGGCATTCGGCTGGACGGATACTATGCCAAAGTTTGCCCATCTGCCCCTGTTGCTCAAACCGGAAGGCAAAGGAAAGCTGAGCAAACGCGACGGAGACCGACTCGGTTTCCCTGTTTTCCCATTGGAATGGCATGATCCAAAGACCGGAGAAATATCGTCGGGATACCGTGAAAGCGGTTATTTCCCCGAGGCAGTAGTCAATTTCTTGGCCCTATTGGGCTGGAACCCAGGCACTGACCAAGAACTTTTCACCCTCGAAGAACTCGTGAAAGCCTTCGACATCAGCAAGTGTTCACTTCACGGAGCGAAGTTCGACTTTCAGAAAGGAATATGGTTCAACCACGAATATATCCTCAAGAAGAGCGATGACGAGATTGCAGCGCTCTTCGCACCTATCGTGGCCAACAACGGCGTTGACGAGCCCATGGAGCGTATCACGCAGGTAGTTCATATGATGAAAGACCGCGTCAACTTCGTGAAAGAACTCTGGGAACTTTGCGCTTTCTTCTTCATTGCACCGTCAGAATATGACGAAAAGACTGTGAAGAAACGCTGGAAGGAATATTCTGCACAGCAGATGACTGAATTGGCAGACGTGCTTGAAGGCATCGAAGACTTCACTGTAGAAGGTCAAGAGCATGTAGTGATGAACTGGGTAGAACAGAAAGGCTATAAACTCGGTGATGTAATGAACGCATTCCGATTGACTTTGGTGGGCATAGGCAAAGGACCGGGCATGTTTGACATCTCTGCTTTCTTAGGCAAGGAAGAGACTTTGAAGCGCATGCGCAAAGCCATTGAAGTGTTGAAATAAGCGCGTTACAGCAACGACAGACAAAACCTACAGAACATCGTGTACAATATCGTAATCTATCTATACTTGATTGGAGTGGCCATTGCAAGCCTCTTCAACAAGAAAGTCAAGAAGATGTGGGCCGGAGAACGGCAGGCTGTCAAGGTCTTGAAAGAGAAAGTAGACCCTGAAGCCCGCTATATCTGGTTTCATGCCGCCTCTTTAGGTGAGTTTGAACAAGGTCGTCCGCTGATTGAACACTTGCGGGAAACACATCCGGAGTATAAGATACTGCTCACTTTCTTTTCGCCTTCGGGCTATGAGGTGCGTAAAAACTACGAGGGAGCTGACATCATTTGTTATCTTCCTTTAGACACTATACGCAATGCACGCCGTTTCCTTCGCGCGGTAAAACCCGTGATGGCTTTCTTCATCAAATATGAATTCTGGTACAACTACCTCCATATTCTGCAGCATCGTGGTGTTCCCACCTACAGCGTAAGCAGCATTTTCCGTCCCGATCAGATATTTTTCCAATGGTATGGCAGGCAGTATGGACGCGTATTGAAATGCTTCACACATTTCTTTGTGCAGAACATGGAGAGCAAAGCACTGTTGGCTAAGTTGGGAATTACCGATGTTGATGTTGTCGGAGACACGCGTTTCGACCGCGTTCTTCAAATCAAGGAGGCCAGCAAACAGCTGCCGATAGTAGAACAGTTCACAGCCCATGCACAGAAAGTCTTTGTGGCAGGTTCGTCATGGTTACCCGATGAAGAGATTTTCATTAAATACTTTGACATTCATAAGGATTGGAAACTCATCATTGCCCCACACGTTATCAGCGATGAACACCTTTCACAAATCTTCGAATTATTGAAAGGGAGGCGTGTCGTTCGCTACACTGAGGCCACAGAAGATAATGTGAAAGATGCTGAAGTACTGATTATCGACTGCTTCGGACTGCTCTCTTCAATCTATCATTACGGTACAGTTTCCTATGTGGGTGGCGGCTTCGGTGTCGGCATTCATAATGTGTTGGAGGCTGCCGTATGGGATATTCCTGTCGTTTTCGGGCCAAACAACAAGCATTTCCAAGAGGCTCAAGGCCTGATGTTGGTTCAGGGAGGCTTTGAAATCAACGATTATCAGAGTTTCCGTGACCTCATGATGCGCTTTGAAACCGATGCCTCTTTCCTGCAGAATGCGGGAGAAAATGCAGGAGCTTTCGTGAAAAGCAGAGCCGGAGCAACGGCAAAGGTCATGGAAAACGTGTCACTTTAAGACACAGAAGGGCATCCATGGTGACTCTATCACCTCCTATAAAACATAGCCGATGAACCTTAAAAGCAGTTTTTGCATCCTTGTTTTCACCCTCAGTCTTTGCACTTTGGCATGCAGTTCCACTGATATTCAACCCCAAGAAATCAGCAAACAGGAGTTTGATAAGGCCTTCAAGCAGTATCAAACCTATAATCTCATCGCTGACACCAACGCTGTTGACAGCGCAACACGTGTCCGAATGACGCATGAAATCAAGCAACTTTATGGCAAATGGAAGGAGCATATCAATATCTTTCAAGTGGGGAAAATCCATGAAACAAAGGAGTATATGGCGATTGTCGTGGGTGTAACCGGTGAGTTTTTCATCAATCTCTTCGACAAAAGCGTGCAACTTATCCCCGTTGACAGTGCCTCTTACAATCGTCTTCCCATGGAATATCACGCCTATTCCAAAGCGGGTCTATGGGCAGGAGAAGACTGGTGGGAAGATGCCGGAGAGCCTCCGTTGAATATACTTGTACGGAAACACGAGACAGGCAAACTGAAAACCATTTGTACTGTCAAGGATTCAACACTCTGTTTTCCTCATGCCTGGGAAGCAAAAAGCATTGAAGCGTTGCGACGTTTCATCTTCTGGGGCGCCGATAATACGCTCTATCTGATGTGCTACCGATATAATAAAGCGGAGAAACAGCAACGCCAATCAACCCCAAAAGACAGTCTTCGTCCTTATGTTTACATGAAAATAAAGGTAAACGAAAATACACATGCGTCTGCATCTTACCCTAAATAAGTCGGCAAAATACAGACGCACGAAATGAAATCTATAGGGTTACAGCCACAGAATACGCAGCAAGCAGCCCTCTACTTGCTTGGCAATGAATTGGCTTCTGCCTGCCATTTCTTCAGTTCTTTATCCGTCATGCGGCACATATAAGTGAAAAGTGTTCTGAGAGAACCATCAGACTGCACGAAAGGTGACTCGTAATAACAGAGTTGCCGGCTGTTCAACCAATCACAAGAGAGCAGCGGTTGCATTTCTCCCTCTCTGTAAACTTCAAACCTTTTGCCGTCAGCCGACAGTCGGGTTGTATAGGCTTTCGTCACTTTTCGGGGGCTTCCACCCAATGCGTCGCTATAGAAATAGGTCGTAACAGAGTCAGCCGTGAAGTAAAGGTCATGGGGACTGATGCCTATCATATCTTTATAAAAATTGCGATTTGTGATTTTCCCGTTCTCCACAGCATAGCTGACAACATGTTTCCAGCCATGACCTACGATGAGTTTCTGCCAGAGAGCATCATTCACTTGATAGATAGGAGGCTCTATATATGTAATGGAAGCGTTCTCATCATCATCATTTGAACAGGCCGTCAGACTTGTTCCTGCCAACAGGAGCACAAGGCTCCACACTATAAATCTTTTTGTTTTCTTCATGTTATTCTATCATTTTGTTCACAAATATAATGTAAAAAACGATTAATCTTGCCTCGCCATCGAAGTTTTTTTTGAGTTCATTCAAAAAATAATGCAAGGGAGTTCATACATCATAGGGAAACTAACAAGCAGGCTTTACCCGTAAACAGAGTTGTGGTTTTGCAGTTTATCCGCCACTCATTAAAATGATATGAAATCATATCGGCAAATGCCTTAAAACTCGTTCTCTATCCAAACGCTTTGTAACTTGCATCAAATGAGCTTGTAACTTGACGCAGATTATCGTGCAACTTGACGCAGATTGCACGCTAACTTGACGCAGATTGCACGCTAACTTGACGCAGATTGCACGATGATATGACGCAGGTTGCAGAACCATGAAAAGCTAATGAGAAAACAGAATGAGGCAACCCCTTTTCCCATATCAATTCTTTCAGCTGCCTTAAAAGCGCAATTCTATCCCCCGATCCATTCATATTTCCACACAGAAACAGCCCAACAATGTCTCTACAAACTGCACAAATCACTTCAAAATGCGCAGTTTTTATGCACAAAAAGCAAAAAGTGTGCATAAAACTCGCCTTTTAATGTTAACACAAATTAAAAACTTTAGCGTTTTTGTAGACTTTTAGAACAATCTAAATACCTTTGCGACGAATTTCATTAAGATTTTTAAAGATGAATAAATTAAAATTTGCTTTCATTGCAATTGCAATCTCAGCGTCACAGACAATGTGGGCAGGTGGCCTACTGACGAACACCAACCAGAATGTAGCCTTCAACAGAATGCTGAGCCGCGAGGCTTCTATTGGCATTGATGGTGTCTATTCAAACCCTGCAGGTGTGGCTTTCATGAGCGATGGTCTGCACCTCTCCTTGAACTGGCAACTCGTGTTCCAGAGCCGCATTATCAACAACGAATTCCCGCTTTTTAAGCTCAATCAGAACAACAATTCAACCGAACGCAAATTCCGTGGTACGGCTTTTGCGCCTGTACTTCCCTCCATTCAGGCAGCCTACAACTGGAAGAAGTTCTCTTTCCAAGCGATGTTTGGCGTGACCGGTGGCGGTGGTAAATGTACTTTCGACAATGGACTTGGCTCGTTTGAAAAGATTGTCGGCGAGACGGCTGCAGGTGTAAACAAGCTGGCACAGACATTAGATAAGGTAACGGGAAACCGCTTGGGACTAAGCAGTGACCAACAGTTTGGCAAGCAAGGCACCTACAGTTACGAGAGCTATATGCGTGGCCGTCAATATTATTATAGCCTATCTTTGGGTGCAGCTTATCGTGTAACTTCTCAGCTTAGTGCCTATGCCGGTGTGCGCGGTGTATATGCCATGAGTAATTATTATGGCTATGTCCGCAACATCAAAGTGGGCAATGTACCTCTCTATACAATGCTTGATGCAACCAAACCAAACTCTTCAGACATCGAATTGAACTGTGACCAGACGGGCGTGGGCTTTACACCTATTCTTGGTATTGACTTCAAAACAGGACGTTGGAACTTTGCTGCGAAGTATGAATTCAAGACGCGTATGCGCCTGAAGAACGAGTCGGTAAACCAGCTCCCAAGTATCGGTAATCTGCCACAAACCTTGGCTGTCAAGTTTGTTAAAGCCGGCATGACACCTGAACAGGCTAAAGCGGTGCTCACGAATAAAGCAGTTACAGATGCCATGAAAGCCATTAAGGATGAGTTCGACAAGAAGATTGGAGAGGCAACTGGTGAATATGCCGACGGCAAGACTGTTGCCAACGACATCCCTGCCTATCTTGCTATAGGTGCAGGTTATAATCCAATTGATCCTTTGCGCATCAATGTGGGGTTCCACTACTTCTTCGATAAGCAGGCAACAACCTATCAACACCGCGAAGATAAACTGAAACGAGGTACAATCGAATGGAATGCAGGCGTGGAATTTGATGCTACCAAGAAGTTTACTCTAAGTGCAGGATGGCAGAACACAAGCTATGGTCTGACCAAGGAATACATGGATGACAAGTCGTTCGTGGCCAATTCAAACTCTGTGGGTATAGGTGCCTGCATACATCTGAGCAAGAAAATCGATCTCAACGTGGCCTACTTCCACACCTTCTACTCTACTTTCAACGGTGACAAGACCGAGAATGTGGGCGGAAACGAACTGCCTTATAAAGCTCGTTTCACCCGTAACAACAGCGTGTTCGGTGCAGGTGTAGACATCAACTTCTAAGAGGCGCTCCAAATCTTTGCCTTATAAGACACGAAGAAATAAATCTATACTATAAATAAAAAAGGTGTCGCTCATACTATATTTTACGTCATGAGCGACACCACTTTTTATGTATTATCATTTCTTCGACGGCAAAACAGCCTGTCTTCTACATCGGATCAACATCATAATAAATGTGCAGGGCAGCATAACGTTTGTCCTGCATCATTTGTTTCTGTACGTAGCGCAGCACCTCACGCACGCGTTTCAGGTCGATACCATGCTCAAGTTTGATGACAATCTTTCGGATATGCATGGTCTTCACGCGTGCTATGGCAGGCTTGTCTGGCCCAAGAATGCGGTCAGAAAAATACTGGCGAAGACGACTCCCCATTTCCAATGCGGCTGTTTCTACCACTTCATTCTTGGTATGTTTCAGGTAGACATAGACCAAATGATAGAAAGGTGGATAGTGAAAGAGCGAGCGTTCATCCAGCAGATCTGTACAAAAAGACTTGAAATCATGGCGTACAACCTGCCCTATAACCGGCAGATCGGCACTCTTTGTCTGAAGAATGACAAGCCCTTGCCTGCCCTTTCGCCCCGCACGTCCACTCACCTGGCTCATCATCATGAAGGCATGTTCATAGGCACGAAAGTCGGGATAGTTGAGCATGGCATCGGCATCGAGGATGCCAACAACGCTGACTTTGTCGAAATCGAGGCCCTTACTGATCATCTGTGTGCCGATAAGAATGTTGGTACGACCGGCAGAAAAGTCGTCAATAATGCGCTCGTAAGCATTCCGGGTGTGCGTAGTGTCGAGATCCATGCGGGCTACCCGTGCTTCGGGAAACAGTTCGCGCACTTGGTCTTCCACCTTTTCCGTGCCATATCCGCGGCTGACGAGCTTCTCACTTCCACACTGCGGGCACTTCACGGGCACGCTGTACGTAAAGCCACAATAATGACATGAGAGTTGGTTGAGGTTCTTATGATAAGTCAGTGTGACGTCGCAATTTGCACATTTCGGCACCCAACCACACTCCTTGCACTCTATTCTCGGAGCGAAACCACGGCGGTTCTGAAACAGAATCACCTGCCTGTCATCATGCAACGCCTGCCTGACAGCCTCTAACAGTCGCGGAGAGAAAGGGCCTGTCATCATCTTTCTGCGCTGCAAATCCTTGGTATCTACAACTTCAATCTGCGGCAACTGAATTCCTTTGAAACGTGTAGTAAGCGTCACAAGTCCATATTTTCCTTGCTGTGCATTATAGTAACTTTCAAGTGAAGGTGTGGCAGTTCCCAACAGCGTCTTGGCCTGATACATGGATGCCAGCACGATAGCAGCGCTCCTTGCATGATAGCGGGGAGCAGGGTCTTGCTGCTTGAAACTCGTTTCATGTTCCTCATCAACGATGACAAGTCCAAGCTTCTGAAAGGGCAGAAAGACGGCACTGCGCGCGCCAAGAATAACCTCATAGGGAGCATTGGAAAGCTGCTTGTTCCACATTTCCACACGCTCGGAATCGCTATATTTGGAATGATAAATGCCCAATCGATTGCCAAACACTTTTTTCAGGCGGCTTGTAATCTGTACGGTCAAGGCGATTTCGGGCAAGAGATAAAGCACCTGATCGCCCCGATCGAGTGCCTGTTGGATGAGATGGATATAGATTTCGGTCTTCCCGCTTGACGTTACACCCTGCAAGAGCACAACTTTCTTCGTGGCAAACAGCTCATTAACAGCCTCAAAAGCTGTGAACTGGGCCGTGCTCAGAGGCTTCATGCACTCCGGATGTGCCGTTTCAGAGGTGTTCAGTCGGCCCACTTCTTTCTGATAAAGGGTAAGAATGTTGCGGTCAACCAAGGCTTTGACGGTAGCAAGCGAGGTGTTGGTAGCGTTCATCAGCTCTTCACGTGTAATTTCGGTCAGCGTTTCCTGCGGTGTCGTTCCATTCAGCGTGTCCCAATGCGACAGCGAAAGAAAGCCCACAAAAGCCTTGAGTTGTTTGGTGGCACGTGTCAACATGTTCATGGCCACATGCAGAGTTTGTTCACTGCGAAAGGCTTCTGAGAGCGTAATATAAGTCTCTTTCTTCGGTCGGTAGCCCTCTTCGGCCTTCAAACCGGAAGGCAAAGCTGCCTTATAGATATCGCCAAGCGGTGAAAGATAGTAGTCGGAAATCCATTGCCAGAGTCTTATTTGCTGATGAAGTAATATCGGTTGTCGGTCAATGACTTCGATGATAGGCTTCACTTCAAACTCCGGCTTCTCGTCGACGACGTGCATCACGATGCCGATATACTTCTTCGACTTGCCCAACGGCACGAGCACGCGACATCCTACCTGCGCTTTTGCCGCTTGATTATCGGCAACTGCGTAGGTGAAAAGCCCGTCTAAAGGCAATGGAAGAACGACCTCTACATATTTCATGCAGTTGCAAAGATAAATAAAATAATGGGAATTCCGACAAAATGCAGGGGGAAAAGGAGGCTCAAAACATTGCTGACGTGCGGTCAACTCACTTCAAGCTTCATGCAAAAAACAGGTTGAAGATTATCAGGAGAACACGCATTGAAAGTTGGCTCGCAACATCCTGTTTTCCCACAAACAAGACTTGAATTCCCCGTTTACAGAAAACCACACTGCAACTTGCGTCACTTTACGCTGTAATCTCTATCATTTTACCACGCAATATGACGCAGATTGCACGGTCATTCCAGTCACTTTACAACGCAATATGACGCAGATTGCAAAGTAAAGCAGGGCATGATATTTCTGTTAATATCAGCAACATCTTTATCAACTGTCCTTTCTTGAAGATAGATTAGGATAAACTTTCGGCCATATAGCTTTCACTTTTCAATCGTTTTATATATCTTTGCCACAGAAATAAAGTCCGACAACTGTAAATGCATCACGCTAATTCAATCATAAAACACAAGAACTGCCGCGCGTTAGTAAGTTTCATGTTTCTTTTCACAGCTGCAAATTGCTTGGCAACCACATCTCTGACAGACTCTTTAGGCCGTATCACTGAGGAAACAAGCCTTACTGACAGCATGGGAAATGCAGTTCATCATAACACGCAGGAATACAGATACAGGGTCAACGCTTCTATGTCGTTGGCAGGGCTGCCATGGATTGTGGCAGGAATTGCACTAAGAAGTGAGAAAAGAAATATCAGGGAAGTACGCAATAAATTCCAACTGAATTTCCACCAATCTGCAGATAACTATATACAATATGCTCCACTATTGCTGACCACAGGACTGAAAGTTGCGGGAGTGGAGGGGCGAAGCAGTCTCAAACGCTATGCTGTCAGCAGTGCAGCTTCATTGATTATCATGGCTACTTTAGTAGAAACCATGAAATATTCTGTCAGAGAACTTCGTCCGGATGGTTCGACAAACAACTCCTTCCCCTCCGGTCATACGGCCACAGCCTTTAGTGCTGCCACAATACTCCATAAAGAATATGGCATGACTCGAAGCCCATGGTACAGCATTGCAGGCTATATGCTTGCTACGGCAACAGGCTGTATGCGCGTACTTAACAACAGACATTGGGCAAGCGACACGTTTGCCGGTGCGGGTATTGGTATTCTGTCTACAGAAATGGGCTATACTTTGGGGGATTTACTTTTCAAGAACAAAGGTTTGTTACGCCATGACAGGGATGACGAACTTGACCTTTATAAGTATCCAAGTTTCTTCAATGTGCAAATGGGTATCGGCCTAAGTGAGCGTCATCTTGATTTCATGGAGCATCTTCCCGGACTGAACGAATATTATCATGGGCAAAAGAAACGAAAGATTAAACTTTCACGTGGCATTGCCGTTGGCGTCGAGAGTGCCTATTTCCTAAATCGGTATATTGGCTTGGGTGGACGTCTGATGATTACATCACGTAATGTCAAAGGATATGATAAGGATGCACTGCATCCTATTGGAATTCTGAACCAGCTCGCTTCTGTAAATGCCGGATTTCTTGACAGCTACACACTGACCGTTGAATCTAACCACATGGCAGAGTTCAACTGGAGCGGTGGAGTGTACTTCAATTTCCCTATCAGCAAAAGGTTTGCATTAGGTTCAAAACTCCTTGTGGGCAGAAGCTATTTAGACGGCATTGCTGTCACTGCTGAAGTTAAAGGACATCAGCGAGACATTGCATTTGAATATGATCCGCAACATGGTAAGACCGTGCCGACACTCGAAATAAAAGGGAACGGAAAAGATAACGGGAAGCCCTACTACAGCAAGTGGAATTTCTTTCAAGTGGGTGGAGATAATGCAACGATTATAGGAACAGGACTTTCTGCCACCTTTGCTTGTAAATCGAGAATGGCATGGAAAGTCTTTCTTGATTACAATTTTGTGCGTCGCACCTACAGGTCAACCTATGCTCCCACTCTTTTCCTTAAAGATGCCGGCCGCTCTATAACTCTCAACGGACAAACAATCAATAACATCAGTGACTATATTGCCCCTTACGTTGCCTCACAAAAGAAAAGCGTCTCCCAACCCATTCTTGGCGCTGCATTCTCTTTCTGCTTCTGAATGCTATGGTCTATCTATATCAGGCATAAGGTAAATATAGTAAATTTGTATTAGGAATAAAGAATAACATGAGTCAACTCTTATTAGGGATAAAACTATAAAAGGTCAACTAAAATCAGGCAATCACAAAGGCGTGATTAACAGAAAGACCTTACTACGAATATATACGTTTTTACTTTCTATAAATACCTCTTATATTTTTAAAATATCCCAATTAGAGATAGGTGTTAGAATAAGCTAAGTAGTTTATTTTGCTTATAATTAATCAATAAGAATATACAACCATTACGCCTTATTTGTATACTTTTATACCAGGATAAGACGTAAATTATGGATGGATTTGCATTTTTAGAAAATGTGAAAATGGAATAAGCACTCTATTCTGAAAAAGGAGATGTGATTAAATATAATGTTAATAAATGATAAATTAATAAAGCTTCTTTATGTGTATTCATTTTCTTGCAAGAAAAAATGTTAACTTTGCGCAGATTTATAAAGATTAGAGATATAGGACTTATTTTATCGTGTTGCGTAACACCGTCAATATTATATTATGTGTAAATTTAAATTATTAGGTTTTATTCTTTGGGTAGCAATTTCGTCTTCTTTCGCTCAAAATCCAATGCAAAAAGGAAATATTGAAGAAATGGTAAAACTGATTAAGACGAATACAGACTTGGCTCAATCGTATGCAGAAAGTGCAATCAAATTGGATAAGGGAAATACAGACATGATTGCAGCTATCGGTTCAGCCTATTTGCAGGCAGGAAAAATTGATGAAGCAGAAATGTATTTCAACAAAGCTCAGCGATGTTACAAGATTACTCCCAAGGCTATCAATTTGGGAGGCGATATTGCAAGAGCGAAAGGTTGGGTGGATTCTGCGAAATATTATTATAATCGTGCGATATATTTCGACCGTCATGACCCAGAAGCATATTTTAAGTATGCCGACTTAGTGAAATTCACAGACATGCCTGAGGCCATGCGCCGGTTGAATCTTATAAAGGAGTTGCGTCCTGATATTTCTATAGATGGGCGGGTCGCAGAGTTGTATTATGGTGCCCAGAAATATGATGCAGCAATTGCTTCATACGAAAAGCAGGGATTGGCAAAGATGACCGAGAATGAACTTGTGCACTATGCACAGTCTATTCTTCTTTCTGGGAATAACAAAAAAGCCTTGAGTATTGCGACGAAAGGTAATAGTATCTATCCTCATAATACAGATTTATTAAGAGTGATGCTCTATTGTAACACTGATTTGGAACATTTCAATGCAGCATTGGAGAATGCCAAGGAATTGGTGGATATGAATAAAGATTCGGCCAAGATACGTTATACCGATTACCTTTATTATGGCTATGTGCTCAATGGATTAGACCGTACGTCAGAAGCGATTCAGAAGTTTGAGCAAGCTCGTGCGTTAGCAAAGGATGTGCCTGGAATAAATAAGGATATTGCCAATGCCTATTCAAAAATAGGTGACTATGATAATGCAATTAAATACACACGCGAGAACTTGGCAAAAATAACGGACTCCACTTACGACCGCTCACGTGATTTATTCCAGTTGGGATTGCTCTATTGGCGTAAAGCTACAAGTAATCAGACGAACGGCCAGATGAGTGAAAAGAGTATGGAAGCACTTAAACAAGCAGAGAAAGTGTTTGCTGAAATCTCTATGTTACGCCCAGATAGCTATGTGGGTTTTTATTGGAGAGCAAAAGCCAATGCATTGATGGATCCGAAGAATGAGCGTGGACTTGCGAAACCTTATTATTTGCAGGCAGCTGAACTTCTTGAACGTGATGGTGGTGACAAGGATTATATGATAGAATGCTATAAGCAACTGTCCTATTATTATTATACAAAGAAAGTAATGCCACAGGCTGTCAGCTATGCAGAAAAGATTATAAAGCTTGAGCCTGATGACAGCTATGCGAAGCAGTTGCTTGAGATGTTGAGTACGAAAAAGTAAAGTGAAAACGATTTTATAAATAGTTATGAATCATTCTAAAGTATGTAGATGGGCTTTCTGTCTGCTGTTCGTGCAGTTGTTTTTTGTTGCACCTACAGATGCACAGCAGCTGTACTACAACAAGGTAGACACCCTGACGCTTGGACAGAGGTTCAACATTAGAACCAATACCGTGGATTGGCTTGCCATGACTCCTAATGTAGGAGCAGAATTTACGTTAGGCAACAAGAACTGGAGTAAATGGACAATTGGCTTGCAGGGCCGTCTTAATTGGAAGGAGCAGTCGAAAGAGACTCCTTATCATGTTTATGACCTGTATGATGGCAGGTTGCAGTTGAGGAAATACTGGCATGGGAAGAAACCTAAAGATGTATTTTATTGGGGTGTCTATGTTGGTGCAAATGCTTTCGATATTAAGTTGAAAGCGACGGGGCGTAGGGGTAGTTCGTTTTTTGGCGGACTCTCCTTTGGTTATGTTCGTCAGCTCTATGCTTATATGAATGGCAGTTGTCTGGATCTTGATTTGGGTGTGAATGCCGGACTCGTATTTGCAAAATATAAGGAGTATGAACGTGTACGCAACGGTAACCGTTATGAATATACAACGACAAAACCTGAGGATGGTTATAAACTTACATTCTCTCCGTTAGTTTATGCAGCTTCGACAGATGTTCTGCGGGCATCACTGATTTATCATTTCGGGCCGAAAGTGGCTAACAAATACAAGAAACGTATTCTGGTTGACAATGACTATCGTATAGCATTGGCTACAGCTAAACTTCGAGGTGACAGTATCAATGAGGCCAATAAGGTTGCTGACAAGATGCGTCGTGACTCATTGGAGAAGGTTAACTATGAAAAACGTTTTGAGCAGCAGCGTATGGAAAACGAGAAACGCTATATGGAAGACTCTTTGAAAGCTGTCCGTACAGCTGGAGAACAAGGAGGACAAACACTGAAAGTGGATAGTAAACCTGAACAAAAGACGGTGAAGACGGCTGATTCTATAGTTAGCGTAAATATGCTTAAGTTGGTGAAAGAACCAATGATAAACAGGAGAAAACAGATGGCTATGTTACGATTACAGGAAAACAGTCTGTATAAAGGAGTTACATTAGTAACTTTTAGTGATTTGTTATTGCCAAAACAACAGCGATATGGAAAAGGAACTAAATATGCATAACTAAGGCTATATTAGAAATGAAAAAGATATTTTTGATTTTTATCATGGCTTTGGGAACAGTAGTTTCCCATGCACAGAAACTGAGTGTCAACACAGACTTAATGATGTTGGCAACACAAACCTATAATCTTGGTGCCGAGATGACAATTGGCAACCGCTCTACATTAGGTCTGACTGTCTTTGGTAATCACAATCCTTATATCCACGATAATATGAAAGTGGTAGGTGTACAACCTGAGTATAGATATTATTTTGGGGGCCGTCCACTTTATCATCACTTTGTTGGAGCCGGGCTTTTGATTGCTGATTACAAAGTAACACATAAGGGTGTATGCTATGATGGTTATGCCTTAGGTGCAGGGATTACTTTCGGTTATGTCTTTGCTTTGTCAGATAAGTTGGCAATTGATGCCCACGCTGGTGTGGGACTTGTTGGGACAAGTCATGCCAAGACGCGTACTGATGGACAGTTAATTGAGCTCAATGATGGTTCAGGTCTTACAAAAGATGGTTTTAAGTCGTTGCATATCTTGCCTACAAAGATAGGAGTTACCCTTTCTTATACGATATGGTAAAAATATAATTATTTGAAAAAAGATGAAAGAGTATATCAAATACATATATCTACTGTTGTTTGTTTCCCTGTTTGCTGCTGAGGTGCATGCACAGGTAATACATATCACAGGCGATGTCTCGAAGACGGTGCGCACTTTAGAAGGTAAGGGAAAAGGTAAGGAAGCTTTGTCTGTTCCGGTTTATGTTTTCGACAATAAAAAGGATGCACGTACTCAGGCTAATCTTTTTCGTACGAAAGGAAGTGAGTTAGGAAGTGTTGTTAAAATCAAGAGTAGCGATGTTGTTACGCCTGATTATGATGGTCATTTTGAAGCGGATGTGTCTGCAACAGGCGCATTACTGGTGATAAATGGAAATCAAGTGAAATTGATTGAAATTAAAGGAACACAGCTGAATTACGATATTGTTTTTGCTGCTGGCGCCGATGATGCTATTCTGTTGCAAGGTACAAGTGTCTATGCCAAACGCAAAGGTGTGGATTTTGTGGAGCAACCTCCATTGGATGATGGACCTAACTTGCATTGGAAAGTGACCATAGGCTTACCTGAAGATTATGCAACAAAGCATTCACGTCTTATTTTTCAACCTGTTGCCTTGGATGTTGAAACTAAGGATACCGTGCAACATTTGGAACCAATAGTTTTGGAAGGCTTCCAATATCATTCCAATCAAATTCGTCGTAAGAGTTATGATTACAATAGGAATGACTCCCTTCACCCTTATTATAAGGTTGCCCCAGCTTTGAGTTCACATCCTGTGAAGGCGAATTGGGAAGTTACTTACCCGAAGCCTGATCCTGACAAGGCATATAAGTGGTTTGGGACATTGAGCCTTGAAGATTACACACATGTTTATTACCGGGACTTCAAAGAGGGTACAGCGAATAGTCGTAAGCCTTGGAAGATGCTCGATCTTTCTACAGCCAAGGTTGATATGGATCTTGGACCACGTTTCTTCGAACAGGTAAGGGCACGTCTTTTGGAAGTTCCAAGAGAGTTGCAATTGTACTTTATTGTGGCCAAAGACGAGCTTACTCCTGATACAACCAATCAGCAAACACTTGATATGCTGGTGCGTGAGCTTCGTTCTTATGGGCGTTCGCTTGTCAGTTTTACCATTCAGGGTGGTGCTTCTCCAGAAGGTGGCTACCAGTTCAATAAAAGTCTGGCTGCAAGGCGTGCTCGCAAGATTTTGAATATTGTTGGCTCCCAGATTAATAGTGCGAATTTAGTTATTAAGGATCCTCGTGTATTTACTTGGGATGATGTGGCAGATTCATTGATAGCACATGGTCAAAGAAGTGAAGCAGAGGAACTGAGAGGGTATGGGAAGACTGGCAATAAAGCAGCTCTGAGGCGTATGATGGATAGTAATCCACTTGTGGTGCGTATCATGGAGAACCAGCGTAAGATTAGAAGTACATATACCATTCGTAGGAATAAGATCCTTGATCCGGTTGAGACGGTTTGGACTTATTATAATGACCCGCGTTATGCAGAAAACGGGCCAGAGGTATTCTCCAATGGAGACTATTACAATTTGCTGAAACAAATTAAGGATTCTGCAGAAGTAAGGAAACTCGTATTCAGGGCTTATCGTCAGAATATGGTTCGTAAGACGGCAAAGTATAGTCCGTTTGCTGCTTACATTGCTAACCGTGTCGCTTGTTATATGCTTGATCAAGACTCTATAGATCTTAGCATATTGGCTCCGTTTATAGATATGCAAGCTGGTGTTGAGGTCTCACGTCCAATTGCTTTCGATAATTCTTATACATATACAGTCAATTACAAAGAAATTGTTGCTAATCAAGCATTGATGTATCTGTATAAGCGTAAGTTGGGAGAGGCTGCTTTCCTCGCAAACAAACTGCCTGATACAGGTAAGTTCCATGAACTGAAAATGATGATTGACTTGCAGACTTTGTTCTTCAAACAGAATAAAACTGCAGATGAGGAAATGCGTGCAAAAAAGGCTCTTCAATATGTCATGCAGACGAATCCCGTTAATCGTGCAGTCCTGAGCACTGAACTCGCACCGGAACTTGGTTATACCTATAAACAAGTTGAACCGTTGGTAGACTCTTTGCCCGACAATTTAGCTAAGAAGTGGTATCTCAAAGGCATCATTGCAGCAAACGATCCTGATATGGAGAATGCTACTTTGGCAGACCTTGTCAATAAATATGGTGCAGATGTTGCCTTGAAACTTCAGGCAATAGATTGTCCGGACTTTTTGGCTTACTTCCAGCATAGCTTTGACATGAATGCTTCATACAAGAAATATTATGCAACGGAGGCAAATGTAAATGATGATTTGCGAAAGCGTTATCCATATAAAGAGGCAGATATTCCTGTCTACAGAAAACGCTTCAAGTATATTACGAAATCTATAAATGATGATGAAAAACAGGCTGAGGAGGCCGAATAAATAGACAAAACAGAAAGAAAGATGAAAAGAATATTTTTGTTACTGTTATCTGTATCAACGTATATTGTGAGTAGTAGGGCTACAATAAATCCTGCTACAGAGGTGATGCCGCCTTTCTCTGTACGTCAGTTTGGCATACAAGAACCTGATACAGTGGCACGCGACTTGAGTGACTTGGAAAATGCAATGTCTGAATCTATGTTGGCTCAGCAACAGGATACTACTTATTATGGTGCTCCTCGGCAGAAGAATTTCAATGCTCTAAACTATGTGCTTGACAGCAGACACCGCTTCAGGGGTGACCGTTATATGTGTGGTAACTTCTGGAATAATACCTTCATTAATTTCGGTGGAGGTGTAGGTGGTTTCTATCATAATACAAATGCAGCTTCTTTTACACCAACACTCAGTCTCAGACTGGCTGCCGGAAAGGTTGTCAGCCCAATGGTTTCCTTTCGTTTAGGGTTAGAGAAGACTTGGGCTTATTCACACGCATCAGCAACGGTTTTCAACACCAATCAATATAACTCTTATGGTGGTTATGTCGATTTCCTTTATAATTTCAGTAATTATCTTTTGGGGTATCGACCAGAACGTCCTTTCAGTGTGTCAGGAATTTTAGGTTTGGGAGTTCAGACCGCAGAATTAAATTCGTGGAAGAATGCAGATATGACTTCTGTTGGAGCCAGTACTTCAGGTGTATCTGTTGATGGTCATGTGGGAGTTCAATTCAAGTTTTTTGCTAGTCCGTATGCTTCCATAGCCTTAGAACCATATTTTAAAGTAGGTACAACCAAACTCAACCTGTTGGATAATCCTGGCTATAGCGATCCCGACTTCAGTTATGGCATAAACCTTGCTTATCAGTGGAATTTTACCAAGCAGCTTTCAGATATGGTAAATACAGGCAGTTTCTGGAAGCGTTTCGACAAGGATAAGCGTTACCTGTCCGATAATGGACAGTTGCATCATCTTCGTTTTCCTGTATTCTTCGACTATAGTTTCGGTCCGATGTATGTCGGTAGGTCTGCAGGGCTGTCTTTACGTAATACTCGTGGCTTTGATGCTTTAGCTGCTGTAGGTTGGTGGTTAGCTCCGGCTGCAGGAGTACGTGCTGGTGTTCACGTGACGAATGGCGACTGGAAGAGTGGTACGGTAGGTGGTAATCCTGCAAAAAATCTTATAGGTACGCGTGGTGTAAACATTGACTTTCTGTTCAATCCATTTGGCTTTACGCGTCATTATAATTGGGATGCACCATTTGGAATGAATGTCTTCACGGGCTACGAATTCGGTGGTATGAAAAAGACCGCAGCAAGTTTCAATGGTTCTTATGAAGGCAACTACACCGCTTTCCGCTTTGGTGCTCAACTTTGGATGAAGCTTACCAATGATCTTCGACTTACCTTAGAACCTACTTATATGCAGACCGAGCATTACAATGGCAATCTTGACCGCGAACGTTATGATGAGTATGCCGTTAAATTAGGACTCTCTTTGTTGGCTCGTGATAAGGGTGCCCGTAACTATCGTGAAGTAGAGCCGGATGTTGCTCTTAATACACCGCGTAGAGGTTTCTTCGTAGGTTTAGGTTTCGGTTGGAACAATACGGTATGGGATTGGCGTTTTACAAACTATCAGCATGATGCTTTCAAAAATGCTCTTCTCTTTGGTGGATATCGTTTCAGTGCTCTGCATAGTGTTCGTTTACAGATAGAATGGATGAAGGAAGCACAGGCGTTCTTCAAAGGTATAGGTAATGATATCGGTAAATTTACCTATAATAACGGTCTTTTCTCTGCAGACTACCAGATTAACCTGTTCAATGCTATGGCTGGTTACGATCCCTTGCGCCGTTGGAATGTCTACATGTATGCCGGCCCGACATTCCTTTTTGGCGACGGTGGTGCAGACTTTGCTGCCAATATTGGTGGTATGGTTACCTATAATCTGTCGCGTAATCTCTCACTCTTCTACAGTCACACGGTCTATCGTATGCCAAAAAACCGCTATCCACATCATATGGTTTACACGCGTGATGGTATCTTTACCAACAACTTGAATATTGGTGTGATGTACTCGTTTGATGCGTTCCATGATTTAATTGCACGTGGCAATAATGATGAACCAACACGACGCCCACTCTTCTTGGAATACAGTTTCGGTCCTACATTTATGAGTAAGACGCCTATCAGTGGTTTCAAGACGACAGGTTTCGACTCTAAGTTCCTCGTAGGTTGGTGGGCAAACTCTGCAATTGGAGTGCGTAGTGGTGCTCATGTAACTAATGCGAACTGGAATGATGGACATTACAATAATAAGCCTGTTACCTATCTGATTGGTACGCGTGGTGCATTGTTTGACTTGCTTGTCAACCCGTTAGGCTTTTCTTCACAGTATAATTGGGATTCGCGTTTTGGATTTAATCTTTTCGGTGGTTTTGAACTTGGACACGCTAAGAAGACAAACAAGGGCTTTGTCAATACTTTTGAAGGAAATTATCATTCGTTCCGATTAGGTGGTCAGCTCTGGACAAAGTTGACTAATGACCTGCGTGTGACCCTTGAGCCTACTTTCACAGCACTTAAACTGTCTACTGCAGATGATAATCGTCACAACCAATTCAGCCTCAATGTAGGGGTAGCTATGTTGATGCGTAGCAGGAAATTCCGCAATTATGATGATGATCTCCCAGAAGAAAAGCGTCATAATCTACCGTTGCAAGGTTTCTTTGCAGGCGGTGGCTTGGGTTGGAATACAACCGTCTGGAGATGGAAATTTTCTGATCAGAAGGGCAACCTTCTCAAGAATGCGATGGTATTTGCGGGTTATAACTTCTCAACTCTCCACGCTGTCCGTGTGCAGGGCGAATACATGGCAGAAAAGATGCTCTTCCCAAATGATGCTGATTTATACAGAGAACACTTCAACAATGTTCTTGTCTCGTTTGATTATCAGTTGAATGCTATTAATGCAATCTCTGGTTTCGACCCAGCACGGCGTTGGAATGTCTATTTCTATGCCGGTCCGAGTATGTTAATGGGAACGGGAGGCTTTAATGGAGCGTTGAATGCCGGAGGGCAGGTTGGCTATAATCTCAATCGTAACCTCTCTTTGTTCTATAGCCACACGGTTTACCGTATGCCGAAAGCTCGCTATCCGCATAGCTTGCCATTCACGAAGAATGGAACCTTTACAAATAACATCAATATTGGTGTGATGTATAATTTCAAGTAAAATAGGAACTTTTCTCCAATGGAGAAATCTATCTTTTTGAGATGATTGAAAGCTCACTCTGGTAGTTTCTACTGTCCGAGTGGGCTTTCTGCTTTTAAGGATTTACCGTAGTTTGTTGAAGTTTGTATGTCTTGTGTATCATTCGTTGGTAGCCTTAATGAAAGTAGCCTGATAGCAGCTTGTTTTGATATTCCACAAGAAGCTCTGTGTAATTTGATGCAGATTGCGCTGTAATCTGACTTAACTCACACTCTGATTTGACTCAAAATGCGTGGTGATTTGATGCAAATTGCGAGGTAATTAAATAGAAGTGTTTAAGCTGCTGATTTGCATTAGGTGTTTATTCTTTATTGATTGGTCTTTGTTTCTTTCTTGTTGTTACTCAAACACTCAGCTTTTATAGAAGCCAGCGCGTATAACTACGGAAATCAAATGACTTGTATTACTTTTATTCATGGTTTATTAATATCCTGCAAAGAGAGTCTGTTTTATCAATGACTGGCAGCCGATAGCCCTGCCACGACTCCTGTTGTCCATGCTGCTTGCAGGTTGAACCCTCCTGTAATGGCATCGATATCCAAAACTTCTCCTGCAAAGAACAGACCCGGACAAACTTTGCTTTCGAGCGTTTTTACATTGACCGATTGAAGACTTACACCGCCACAAGTCACGAACTCCTCACGGAAAGAACCTTTGCCCGCAATGGTGTACTGATCGTTGACTAACGTCTCTACCAAACGGTTCAGTGTCTTACGGCCGATTTCTCCCCATGGTTTTGCTGTGTTCAAACCAAGTTTGTTCAAAATATAGAGCCATAAGCGTGAAGGAAGTCCAAAGGGATGCAGTGTACCGAGTTGCTTGCGCGGATTAATAGTCTGCAATTGCAAGAGTTCTTCTTCTACTTCCTGCTGTGTCCGTCTGCCAGTCCAGCTGACAGCAAGCGGAGACTTGTAGTCGTGTTCTGCGAGCCAGCGGGCGGCATATGACGACAATTTCAAGACAGCCGGACCGCTCATGCCCCAATGGGTCACAAGCAATGCTCCTTCTGCACGCATCTTTGTGCCCGGTATTGCCGTCACAACAGGGTCTGCAACCGTTCCCATCAGATTGCAGAAAGAACGGTCTGTGATATTAAATGTAAAGAGTGAGGGTACGGGTTGCTCTATTTTGTGCCCAAGACGAGCAAGATAATCCAAAGCACGGGCATGGGGCGATCCTCCTGTTGTCACGATGACGCGGTGGAAATTGCGATGAGAAGCTTTCTCAAACATAAGTTCAAAACTTCCATCTTCTTTCTGGCAGATGTCTGTGAGTCGATGTTTACAACACACCGTTATTTCTAATTCGCGAGCCTGGCGCACTAAGCAGTCGATGACAGCATGAGCATCCTGTGCTTTTGGAAAGACGCATTCATCCTCCTGTGTAACTAATGGAACACCATGTTTCTCAAACCATTTGTAAGTATCTTCATAGCTGAATGTTTTCATCAGTCGTTTCATGAGCTTGTCTCCACGCGGATAAGCCTGCTTCATATCCGTGATAGTGGCAAAGCTGTTAGTGACATTACAGCGTCCGCCACCTGTCATTTCTACCTTTGCCAGCACTTTTTGTGCCCGTTCAAAGATTGTTACTTTGCTTGCCGGATCAGTCTTTTGCGCTGTGATAGCAGCCATGAATCCAGCTGCACCACCACCAATGATAGCTATTTCCATACCCTTAAAATTACAAATTTTAATTCGAAATTGCAATTGCCTGCATTGCGTTGACGGGATATAGTCCTAAGAATTTCCATGGTATTCATGTATTTGCATGACATAGAACAATCCCACTGTTGTGTGCAAATTTACAAAATGTTTATAGAATAAATCTCATTTGACAGCGTGAATCATGATTAAAGCATTATTTTATGGAAATGGAATGTGACTATATTTGTTATCTATTCTTAAATGAGATGTTTCTTGTGGTTTCAAGTTTTTTTCTTATCTTTGCCATAAGTTAAACAATAATCTTTTATATACATTATTATATATGGAAAATGATAACAATCAGCAGCAGGGTCTGCAAATAGATTTGAAACCGGAAATAGCGAAAGGTGTCTATGCTAATCTGGCTTTGATAACGCATTCAAGTTCTGATTTTGTGCTTGATTTTGCAACAATGTTGCCTGGGATGCCAAAGCCGGAGGTCAGTGCTCGTGTCGTCATGGCTCCCGAACATGCCAAGCGTTTGCTTCAGGCTTTGCAGGAAAACCTGTATAACTACGAGCAGCAGTTTGGTAAAATCACAATTCCAGAGCAGCAAGATCGAATAGCCACGCCATTCAAGATGCCGGAAACAGAGTCGTAGGGAAGCCGCTGACACCTACTCCTGCCCCTCCCAAGGGAGGGGAGAATGAACTTGCGATGGGCTTCTTAGAATGGGATGTCAATACTATATCTTGTATGTTTTATGTGAGAATGATAAGCGAAGTCTGCTTGTTTTGAGTGTTCTGTTATATAAAGGACATAAAGAACTACTGGCAAATAAAACCTTATCAGTTCGGAACTCTCCTCCTTGGAAGTGAGTGGGGAGAGGTTTTTATTTATTCAAAATAAATGTTAATAAAGCCTATATCTTGCAAATTTGCATAAGATGTAGACTTTATGTTGTCTTTATAGTTAGGTAGTTTGAAGATTTGTTTGTACCTTTGCAGCCCGAAATAGGCTTTATTGAGCGCTGTTCGTAATCTGTTGATAATAAACAAAATAAAATATATAAATTAAAAAGTAAAATTATGCCTACAATTTCACAGTTAGTAAGAAAAGGCAGAAAGGACATCGTAGACAAGAGCAAGTCTCCGGCTTTGGACAACTGTCCACAGCGTCGTGGTGTTTGTGTTCGTGTTTACACAACGACTCCTAAGAAGCCTAACTCAGCAATGCGTAAGGTTGCTCGTGTTCGTTTGACAAACCAGAAGGAAGTAAACTCTTACATCCCTGGAGAAGGTCACAACCTTCAGGAGCATAGTATTGTACTTGTTCGTGGTGGTCGTGTGAAAGACCTTCCTGGTGTACGCTATCATATCGTTCGTGGTACACTTGATACCGCAGGCGTTGCAAACCGTACACAGCGTCGTTCAAAGTATGGTGCTAAGCGTCCAAAGGCAGGTAAGAAGTAAATTACAAGGCCAAAGATTTTTTTATTCAAACGTTTTGCTGGAGAATTGTTGAACGCAGGTTGAGTAAATGTCCGGGTGCGGATATTGAAGAACATGAATAACAACCCCAAGCAGAATTTATTTTTCAAAACAAAATGAGAAAAGCAAAACCAAAGAAACGTGTGATCCTTCCGGATCCAGTTTACAATGACCAAAAGGTTTCAAAGTTCGTGAACCATTTGATGTATGATGGTAAGAAGACCATTTCATACGAGATTTTCTACAAGGCTCTTGATACAGTGAAAGAGAAGATGGCTAAGGAAGAAAAGCCTGCACTCGAAATCTGGAAGCAGGCTTTGGATAACATCACTCCTCAGGTTGAGGTAAAGAGTCGCCGTATCGGTGGTGCTACTTTCCAGGTTCCTACGGAAATCCGTCCTGATCGTAAGGAAAGTATCTCAATGAAGAATTTGATTGCTTTCGCTCGTAAGCGCGGTGGAAAATCAATGGCCGAGAAGCTTGCTGCTGAGATTATGGATGCATACAACAATCAGGGTGGTGCATTCAAGCGTAAGGAAGATATGCACCGCATGGCAGAGGCTAACCGTGCATTCGCTCATTTCAGATTCTAATCAATAAAGGTAAAAAGAAAATGGCAAATCGCGATTTACATTTGACTCGTAACATCGGTATCATGGCCCACATTGATGCTGGTAAGACTACTACATCAGAGCGTATCCTGTTCTATACAGGTAAGACTCACAAGATTGGTGAGGTTCATGATGGTGCAGCTACAATGGACTGGATGGCTCAGGAGCAGGAGCGCGGTATTACAATTACCTCTGCTGCTACTACTTGTAACTGGAACTACGAGGGCAAGTCATATAAGATCAACTTGATTGATACTCCGGGACACGTTGACTTTACAGCTGAAGTTGAACGTTCTCTGCGTGTGCTTGATGGTGCTGTCGCTACTTATTCTGCTGCTGATGGTGTTCAGCCACAGTCAGAAACCGTATGGCGCCAGGCTGATAAATACAATGTACCACGTATCGGTTACGTGAACAAGATGGACCGTTCAGGAGCTAACTTCTTTGAAACGGTTCAGCAGATGAAGGATATCTTGGGTGCTAATCCTATTGCTATCCAGATACCTATCGGTGCAGAGGAAAACTTCAAGGGTGTCGTAGACCTGCTTAAGATGAAAGCTATCTTGTGGCATGACGAGACCATGGGCGCAGAGTATGATGTAGAAGAAATACCTGCTGACCTTGCTGATGAAGCTGCTGAATGGCGTGAGAAACTTGTTGAGGGTGCAGCAAACTTTGATGATGAAGTTATGGAACTTTACCTTGATGGTAAGGAAATCTCAGAAGAAATGTTGCTTCGTGCTATCCGTAAGGGTACCGTAGCAATGGAGTGCTGCCCGATGTTGCTCGGTTCTTCATACAAGAATAAAGGTGTGCAACCACTTCTTGATTATGTATGTGCATTCCTGCCTTCACCACTTGATACACCGAATATCGTAGGTACTAATCCTGATACTGATGAGGAAGAGGATCGTAAACCTTCAGAGGATGCTCCGACTTCTGCACTTGCTTTCAAGATTGCTACTGATCCATTCATGGGCCGTTTGGTGTTCTTCCGTGTTTATTCGGGTAAGATTGCTGCAGGTTCTTATGTATACAATCCACGCTCCGGTAAGCGTGAGCGCATCAGTCGTCTGTTCCAGATGAACTCTAAGCAGGAGATACCTATGGATTCTATCGATGCAGGTGATATTGGAGCAGGAGTTGGTTTCAAGGATATCCGTACTGGTGATACACTTTGTGATGAGAATCATCCGATTGTATTGGAGTCCATGACATTCCCTGATACGGTGATTTCTATTGCTGTTGAACCAAAGAGTCAGGCTGACGTTGCCAAGATGGATAACGGTCTTGCTAAACTTGCAGAGGAAGATCCAACCTTTACTGTTCGTACAGATGAGCAGAGTGGACAGACTATTATTTCTGGTATGGGTGAGCTTCACCTTGATATTATTATCGACCGTTTGAAGCGTGAGTTCAAGGTAGAATGTAATCAAGGTAAACCTCAGGTTAATTATAAGGAGGCTATTACTCGTACGGCACAGAGCCGCGAAACTTATAAGAAGCAGTCTGGTGGTCGTGGTAAGTTTGCTTGTATTGATGTAACTATCGCTCCTAAGGACGAAGACTACACAGAAGGCGACTTGCAGTTCATCAATGAGGTGAAAGGTGGTAACGTGCCTAAGGAATTCATACCTTCTGTTCAGAAGGGCTTTGCTGATTGCTTGAGCAACGGTGTTCTCGGAGGTTTCCCAATGACAGGCATGAAAGTGACATTGACGGATGGTAGCTTCCACCCGGTAGACTCTGACCAGTTGTCATTTGAATTGGTTGCTCATCAGGCATTCAAGGTGCTTTGTCCGAAGGCTGGTCCTGTTCTGATGGAGCCTATCATGAAAGTAGAGGTCGTTACTCCTGAAGAGAATATGGGTGATGTTATCGGAGACTTGAATAAGCGTCGCGGTCTTGTTCAGGGTATGGAAGAAGCTCGTAGCGGTGCACGTATCGTGAAAGCAATGGTTCCATTGGCAGAAATGTTCGGTTATGTAACAGCTCTGCGTACTATCACTTCTGGCCGTGCAACTTCTTCTATGGAGTATGATCACCATGCAGCACTATCTACCAGCATTGCTAAGGCTGTGCTTGAAGAGGTTCATGGTCATGCAGAACTTCTCTAATTGAGAAAAACTACAAAGCATAGAGGCGTTGTTTAGCGAATGACTCTTAAACTGCGTACCTCTTTGCTTCATTTTATTAATAATTTTATAAATTACAAACAATGAGTCAGAAAATCAGAATTAAGCTGAAATCTTACGACCATATGCTGGTTGACAAGTCAGCTGAGAAAATCGTGAAGGCTGTAAAAGCTACGGGTGCTATTGTCAGTGGCCCTATCCCATTGCCAACGCACAAGCGTATCTACACCGTGAACCGTTCAACTTTCGTTAACAAGAAAGCACGTGAACAGTTCCAATTGTCAGACTTCAAGCGTCTTATTGACATCTATAGTTCTACAGCAAAGACTGTTGATGCGCTGATGAAACTTGAGTTGCCATCAGGAGTAGAGGTTGAGATTAAAGTCTAATTCAAAGAGAGTAAATTATTAATCGATTAAATTTTTATTGAAATGCCAGGATTAATTGGAAAAAAAATCGGAATGACATCCGTTTTCAGTGCCGACGGTAAGAATGTACCGTGCACTGTTATCGAAGCAGGTCCTTGTGTTGTAACCCAAGTAAAGACAGAAGAAAAAGATGGTTACAAAGCACTTCAGTTGGGTTTCGAGGAGGCAAAGGAAAATCGTACTTCCAAGCCAATGATGGGAACCTTCAAGAAGGCAGGCACAACACCAAAGAAGCACTTGGCCGAGTTCAAGTTCGATGAGGAGCATAACCTCGGTGATACAATTACTGTTGAACTTTTCGCTGACGCTAAATTTGTAGATATTGTAGGTACTTCTAAAGGTAAAGGTTTCCAGGGTGTTGTTAAGCGCCATGGTTTCGGTGGTGTAGGTCAGAGTACTCACGGTCAGGATGACCGAGCTCGTAAGCCGGGTTCTATCGGTGCTTGTTCTTATCCAGCAAAGGTCTTCAAAGGCATGCGTATGGCTGGTCAGATGGGTGGTGATCGCGTTACTACTCAGAATCTCCAAGTGTTAAAGGTAATTCCAGAGCATAATCTCCTTCTTGTAAAGGGATCTGTTGCTGGATGTAATGGTTCAACCGTATTAATCAAAAAGTAATGGAAGTTAGCGTTTTAAATATCAACGGTCAGGAGACCGGAAGAAAGGTAAACCTCAATGAGGCTATCTTCGGAATTGAGCCTAACGATCACGTGCTTTATCTTGATGTTAAACAGTATCTTGCAGCACAGCGTCAAGGTACTGCAAAAACAAAGGAAAGAAGCGAACTGAGTGGTTCTACTCGCAAACTTGGTCGCCAAAAAGGTGGCGGTGGTGCACGTCGAGGTGATATCAACTCCCCTGTATTGGTAGGTGGTGCTCGTGTATTTGGTCCTAAACCACGTAATTATGACTTCAAATTGAATAAAAAAGTAAAAGTTCTTGCTCGTAAATCAGCTCTCTCCTACAAAGCTCAAGATAATGCTGTTGTTGTAGTGGAAGACATTAATTTCGAGGCTCCTAAGACTAAAGAATTTGTAAATTTTACAAAAAATATTAAAGTCGAAGGTAAGAAGACACTTGTTCTTTTGCCAGAAGTAAATAAAAACGTATATTTGTCCGCTCGTAATATTCAGGGTGCAGAAGTGATGACAGCAACATCGCTCAATTCGTATAAAGTTTTGAATGCAGATGTTGTTGTAATTGCTGAAAGTGCGCTTAAGGCTATTGACGGAATCTTAAACAAGTAAAAAGGAGAATTAGATTATGGCATTTATCATTAAACCATTGGTTACTGAGAAGCAAACCAAGATTACTGAGAAGAACCCAAGTCGGTATGGCTTTATCGTTCGTCCAGAGGCTAATAAACTCCAAATTAAGAAGGAAGTCGAGGCCCTATATAATGTTACAGTAGTTGATGTGAATACACTTCGCTATGCCGGTAAGCGTTCAAGCCGTTATACAAAGGCTGGTCTCATTAAAGGTCAGAAGAATGCGTTCAAGAAGGCAATCGTCACTGTAAAGGATGGCGACACAATTGATTTTTACAGCAATATTTAAAATAAAAAATGGCAGTACGTAAATTAAACCCGGTTACACCGGGACAAAGACACAAGGTTATTGGCACGTTCGAGGATATTACTGCATCCGTGCCAGAGAAGTCTCTCGTTTACGGCAAACGTTCTACCGGTGGTCGAAACAACACCGGTAAAATGACCGTTCGCTACATTGGCGGTGGCCATAAGCAGAAGTATCGTTTGATAGACTTCAAGCGAGAGAAAGATGGTGTTCCAGCTGTAGTAAAGACAATCGAGTATGATCCTAACAGATCTGCTCGCATTGCACTTTTGTTCTACGCTGATGGTGAAAAACGTTACATTATTGCTCCTAACGGACTGCAGGTAGGTGCTACACTGATGTCTGGTGCAGAGGCTGCTCCTGAAATCGGTAATGCTCTTCCACTTGCAAACATTCCTGTCGGTACGGTAATTCATAACATTGAATTGCGTCCGGGGCAGGGTGCTTTGCTTGTTCGTTCGGCTGGTAACTTTGCTCAGTTGACTTCTCGTGAGGGCAGTTATTGTGTTATTAAGCTCCCTTCTGGTGAAACCCGCCAGATTTTGAGTGCTTGTAAAGCTACAGTAGGTAGTGTTGGTAACTCTGATCATGCATTGGAGCAGTCTGGTAAGGCTGGTCGCTCTCGCTGGTTGGGTCGTCGCCCACACAACCGTGGTGTTGTTATGAACCCTGTTGATCACCCGATGGGTGGTGGTGAAGGTCGTCAGAGTGGTGGACATCCACGTTCTCGTAAGGGTCTTTACGCTAAGGGTCTTAAGACTCGTGCACCTAAGAAGCTTTCAAACAAGTATATTATCGAAAGAGCTAACAAAAAATAAAGAGTAAATTATGAGTCGTTCATTAAAAAAAGGTCCATATATCAACGTATCGCTCGAGAAGAAGATTCTCGCTATGAACGAGAGTGGTAAGTCGAGTGTAGTGAAGACTTGGGCCAGAGCATCAATGATTTCCCCTGATTTTGTGGGACACACTGTTGCAGTTCATAACGGAAACAAATTTATCCCTGTCTACATTACTGAGAATATGGTTGGTCACAAGCTCGGAGAGTTTGCACCTACACGCCGTTTCGGTGGTCACTCTGGTAATAACAAGAAGTAAGCGGGGTTAATCCATTTAACAAATAAGAATAATAATGGGAGCAAGAAAACATATCGCAGCTGAGAAAATTAAGGAAGCTCGCAAAAATCTGTACTTCGCAAAGCTCAAGGGAGTTCCTTCTTCTCCACGCAAGATGCGCTACGTTGTAGACATGATTCGTGGTATGGAAGTTAGTCGTGCCCTCGGAGTACTTAAGTTCTCTAAAAAGCAGGCTGCTGCAGACGTTGAGAAATTACTTCGCTCAGCAATTGCTAACTGGGAGACAAAGAATGACCGCAAAGCTGAAGACGGTGAATTGTATATCAGCAAAGTCTTCGTTGATGAAGGTGTTACAATGAAACGTATGAGACCTGCACCACAGGGTCGTGGTTACAGAATCCGCAAGCGTTCAAATCACGTGACTTTGTTTGTTGATGCCAAAACTAACGACGAAAAATAAGAATAGAATGGGACAGAAAGTTAATCCAATAAGCAACCGACTTGGTATTATCCGTGGTTGGGATTCAAATTGGTTTGGTGGCAAGAACTTCGGAGACAATCTCGTAGAGGATTGCAAAATCCGTAAGTATCTCAACGAGCGTCTGGCTAAGGCCAGTGTTTCTCGTATCGTCATCGAGCGTACGTTGAAACTCGTCACCATCACTATTTGCACTGCCCGTCCGGGTATCGTCATTGGTAAAGGTGGTCAGGATGTTGACAAACTTAAGGAAGAGTTGAAGAAGCTCTATAAGAAAGACATCCAAATCAATATATTTGAAGTAAAGAAGCCTGAACTCGACGCTAACATCGTGGCCAACAACATCGCTCGCCAGGTGGAGGGTAAGATTTCTTACCGTCGTGCCATCAAGATGGCTGTTCAGAACACGATGCGTGCAGGTGCTGAAGGTATCAAGGTTCAAATTACAGGTCGTCTGAACGGTGCTGAAATGGCCCGTAAGGAAATGTTCAAAGAGGGGCGTACTCCTTTGCATACATTCCGTGCAGACATCGATTACTGTGCAACTGAGGCCCTTACAAAGGTAGGCCTTCTGGGTATTAAAGTATGGATTTGCCGTGGTGAGGTTTACGGTAAGCGTGAACTTACACCTAACTTTACTCAGGAGAAGCAGAATGGTGGCCGTTCTAATGGTCGTAATGGCCGCGGTAATCGTAAGAGAAACAATAACCGTTAAAAGTAGAAGCTATCATGTTACAGCCAAAAAGAGTAAAATATAGAAGACCTCAGGATGGACGCGGCAATAAAGGCAACGCGCACAGAGGTACACAGCTGGCTTTTGGTTCTTTTGGTATCAAGACACTTGAGCCGAAGTGGATTAACAGCCGTCAGATTGAGGCAGCTCGTGTAGCCGTAAACCGCTATATGAACCGTCAGGGTCAGGTCTGGATCCGTATATTCCCTGATAAGCCAATCACTCGTAAACCAGCCGATGTACGTATGGGTAAAGGTAAGGGTGATCCTGCTGGATGGGTGGCACCGGTTACACCGGGTCGTATCCTCTTCGAAGTAGAAGGAGTTTCTTTTGATATTGCTAAAGAGGCTCTCCGCCTTGCAGCACAGAAACTTCCTGTAAAGACAAAGTTTGTTGTTAGACGTGATTTCGATAAAAACGCTTAAACTATGAAGATGAAAGAATTGAAAGAACTCGATGTCAATGCATTGGCAGAGAAGTTGGAGAATGCAAAGGCACAGCTCAACCAGTTGAAGCTGAACCATTCAATTGCACCTCTTGAGAATCCATCACAGATTAAGGCAGCTCGTCGTGATATCGCGCGCATCGAAACAGAACTTCGTCAGAGAGAACTTAATAAATAATAATGGTCCAGATGGAAACAAGAAATTTAAGAAAAGTAAGACAGGGTGTTGTCATCAGCAACAAAATGGATAAAACCATTGTTATTGCATCTAAGTTCAAAGAGAAGCACCCTATTTATGGTAAGTTTGTTCAGAAGACAAAGAAATACCATGCTCATGACGAGAAGAATGAGGCAAATGTAGGTGATACAGTGCAGATCATAGAAACTCGTCCTCTGTCTAAGACAAAGAGATGGAGATTAGTACAAATTGTTGAAAAAGCTAAGTAATTATGATACAGGCAGAATCAAAACTTACAGTATGTGATAACAGCGGCGCACGTGAGGCTAAATGTATCCGTGTTCTTGGTGGTACCCGCCGTCGTTATGCCAGTGTCGGTGACGTTATTGTGGTAGCTGTCCAGAACGTCATCCCATCAAGTGATTTGAAAAAGGGTGCAGTATCAAAGGCTTTGATCGTTCGCACAAAGAAAGAAATCCGTCGTGCCGATGGTTCTTACATCCGTTTCGACGACAACGCTTGTGTGTTGCTCAACAATGCAGGAGAACTTCGTGGAAGCCGTATCTTCGGCCCTGTTGCACGTGAGCTTCGCACTGTGAATATGAAGGTTGTTTCTTTGGCACCAGAGGTTCTTTAATTAATCATAAAACAAGTAAGTAATGAGTAAGTTACATATAAGAAAAGACGACAAAGTTGTTGTTCTTGCCGGAAGCGACAAGGGCAAGACTGGTAAAGTGCTCAAGGTGTTGGTTAGCAAGAACCGTGCTATCGTAGAGGGAGTAAACCTCGTTTCAAAGAGCACCAAGCCTTCAGCTAAGAACCCCCAGGGAGGCATCGTAAAGCAGGAGGCTTCTATTCATATTTCAAATCTGAGTCTGATCGATCCCAAGAGTGGTAAAGCCACTCGTGTTGCCATCAAGCATGAAGGCAAGAACGTGATTCGTATCGCTAAAAAGTCAGGGGAGGAAATTAAGTAATGGATACAGCACAGTTAAAGAAAGTATATAAGGAGACCATTGCTCCTGCACTTCAGAAGCAGTTCAACTATTCTTCGGCAATGCAGGTTCCTGTCTTGAAGAAGATTGTGATTAATCAGGGTCTCGGCGATGCTACACAGGACAAGAAGATTGTTGACGTAGCAGTTAATGAAATCACAGCAATCACTGGTCAGAAGGCTGTTGCAACCTATTCTAAGAAGGATATTGCAAACTTCAAGCTTCGTAAGAAGATGCCAATCGGTGTTATGGTGACATTGCGTGGTGAGCGCATGTATGAGTTCCTTGAGAAGCTCATCCGCGTTTCTCTTCCACGTATCCGTGACTTCAAGGGTATCGCTACCAAGCTCGATGGCCGCGGTAACTACACTTTGGGTATTACCGAGCAGATTATCTTCCCAGAGATTAATATCGATGAGATCGACCGCATCCAGGGTATGAACATCACCTTCGTAACTTCAGCTGCGACTGACGAAGAAGGTCTTGCGCTGCTCAAGGCTTTCGGTCTTCCATTCAAGAACGCTAAAAACGATTAAGGAATATGGCAAAAGAATCAATGAAAGCCCGCGAAATTAAGCGTGCAAAGCTTGTTGCTCGTTACGCTGAAAAGCGCGCAGCTCTGAAAAAGATCATCGCTACTTCTGAGGATCCTGCTGAAGCTTACGAGGCAGCTCGTAAACTCCAGGCCATTCCAAAGAATGCTAACCCTATCCGTCTCCACAACCGTTGCAAGATTACAGGCCGTCCTAAAGGGTATATCCGCCAGTTCGGTCTCTCTCGTATCCAGTTCCGTGAGATGGCATCAGCAGGTTTGATTCCCGGAGTGAAGAAGGCAAGCTGGTAAAATCGATATTCAAGAAAGTGATTGATGTCTTTTGTGTTGACAGACAGACTGTTGCACAATGCTTTGCAATCTGACGCATCTTGCGTGGTGAAATGACTCATATTACACGCTGATCTGATGCAAATCACACCGTAACCTGATGCAGATTGGAAATTCATCTGACAGCAGTTGTCTTGACAGAGAATATCACTCACTTTACTTCAATCGTTTTTCAAACGGATTATTTTTTTAATATTGTCGGGGTAGTCCCGATTAATTAAACATTTATATTTTATGACAGATCCAATAGCAGATTATCTGACAAGACTCAGAAATGCAATCATGGCTCATCACCGTGTAGTTGAAGTTCCTGCGTCTAACTTGAAGAAAGAGATTACTAAGATCCTCTTCGAGAAGGGATACATTCTGAACTACAAGTTCGTTGAAGATGGTCCCCAGGGTTCAATCAAGGTCGCACTGAAGTACAATCCTTCAACAAAGCAGAGTGCTATCAAGAGTTTGAAGCGTGTGTCTACACCAGGTCTCCGAAAGTACACCGGTTACAAGGACATGCCGAGAGTAATTAACGGATTAGGTATCGCAATCTTATCTACATCCCAAGGTGTAATGACAGACAAGGAAGCCACCGCTTTGAAGATTGGTGGTGAGGTTCTTTGCTACATTTATTAATTGGAGGATTTTAATATGTCAAGAATAGGTAAATTGCCAATTAGTATTCCATCAGGAGTTAATGTCAACTTCGATGAAAAGACAAATGTAGTTACAGTCAAAGGCCCTAAGGGTGAACTCTCTCAGTTTGTTGATCCATCCATCAAGATGGAGATTGCAGATGGTCAGATTACTTTCACCGTTGATGAAAACAGTCCTGTAAATGTAAAGCAGAAGCAGGCTTTCCATGGTCTTTATCGTTCATTGGTAAACAATATGGTTGTCGGTGTAAGTGAGGGCTATAAGAAGGTGCTCGAACTCGTAGGTGTAGGTTATCGTGTTTCTAACCAAGGTAATCTCATTGAATTCTCACTCGGCTATACTCACCCTATCTTTATGGAACTTCCAAAAGAAGTCAAGGTGGAGTCGAAGTCAGAAAGAAATCAGAACCCAATTCTTACGCTCGAGTCTTGCGACAAGCAGTTGCTTGGTCTCATCTGTGCTAAAATTCGTTCTTTCCGTATGCCTGAACCTTACAAAGGAAAGGGTATCCTGTTCCAGGGTGAGGTTATTCGCAGAAAGTCTGGTAAGACCGCTGCAGCTAAGTAATTTTAATTGATTTTACGATTATGACAACAAAGAAAGTAGAAAGACGAATTAAGATAAAGTTCCGCATTCGCAAGAGTGTAAATGGAACGGCTGAGCGTCCACGTCTTAGTGTTTTCCGCTCTAACAAGCAGATCTATGCTCAGGTAATTAATGATTTGACAGGTAAGACGCTCGCTTCAGCTTCTTCGCTTGGCCTTGAGAAACTGGCTAAGATTGAACAGGCAAAGAAAGTCGGTGCACTTGTTGCTGAAAAGGCAAAGGCCGCTGGCATCGAAGCAGTCGTATTCGACCGTAACGGATATCTCTATCATGGCCGTGTGCAGGCGCTTGCCGATGCAGCCAGAGAAAGTGGACTTAAATTCTAAACGATTATGGCAATGAATAAAGTAAAAGTAAATAGTGACGTAGAACTGAAAGATCGTCTGGTTGCTATCAACCGTGTGACCAAGGTTACAAAAGGTGGTCGTACATTCACATTCGCTGCTATCGTCGTTGTAGGTGATGGCAAGGGTGTTATCGGCTGGGGTCTTGGTAAGGCCGGTGAGGTAACAACAGCTATCTCAAAAGGCGTTGAGTCTGCAAAGAAGAACCTCGTTAAGGTGCCTGTATTGAAAGGTACAGTACCTCATGAAGTTGAAGTCTCATTCGGTGGTGCCCAGGTGCTCCTGAAGCCTGCTGCAGCCGGTACTGGTCTGAAGGCCGGTGGTGCTATGCGTGCAGTTCTTGAGAGTGTTGGTGTTACCGACGTGATTGCAAAGTCTAAGGGCTCTTCCAACCCTCATAACCTCGTGAAGGCTACAATCTCTGCACTTACTCAGATGCGTGATGCTTACACGATTGCAGGTGAGCGTGGTATCAGTATGGACAAAGTATTTAACGGTTAATAGGAGAATTAAGAATGGCAACAATTAAAATCAAACAGGTAAAGAGTAAAATCGGTTATCCGGTTGATCAGAAGCGTACGCTTCTTGCCTTGGGACTTCGTAAGATTTCTCAGGTTGTTGAAGTTGAAGATACTCCTAGCGTTCGTGGTATGATCCGTAAGGTTCATCATCTGGTAAACGTAGTTGAATAATTAATCTTTTAATATCGAATCGATTATGAAATTAAATAATTTGAAACCAGCTGCAGGCTCTACCCATTCACGTCGTCGTATCGGTCGTGGTCCAGGTTCTGGACTCGGTGGTACTTCTACCCGTGGTCACAAGGGTGCTAAGGCTCGTTCTGGTTATAAGAAAAAGATTGGTTTTGAAGGTGGTCAGATGCCACTTCAGCGTCGTGTGCCGAAGGCTGGTTTCAAGAATATCAACCATAAGGAATACTTCGTTGTTAACCTTTCAACACTTCAGAAACTTGCAGAGGCAAAGAGCCTTACGAAGATTGGCGTTGCAGAGTTGAAGGATGCAGGTCTTACCAATGGTAAGGAACTTGTTAAAGTTCTCGGCAATGGCAAGTTGAAAGCAAAACTTGATGTTGAAGCAAATGCATTCTCTAAGTCTGCCGAAGAAGCTATCAAGGCAGTAGGTGGTAACGCAACTATAATCTAAGTAAATGAAAAAGTTTATTGAGACACTAAAGAACTGTTGGAAGGTCGAGGACTTGCGTCAGCGATTACTGATAACGATACTCTTTACGGCAATCTACCGTTTTGGATCGTTTGTCGTACTTCCTGGTATTAACCCGGCTAAGTTGGAAACGCTTCAGTCGCAGACCGCAGGCGGCTTGATGTCGCTTCTGGACATGTTCTCTGGTGGAGCTTTTTCCAATGCATCTATCTTTGCACTTGGAATTATGCCTTACATCTCAGCTTCTATCGTTATGCAACTCCTCGCTGTTGCTGTGCCTTATTTCCAAAAGATGCAGCGTGAGGGTGAAAGCGGAAGAAAGAAGATAAACTGGTACACCCGTCTGCTTACGATTGCTATCTTGGTTTTCCAGGCACCGGCTTACCTCATGAATCTGAAGACACAGGCTGGTCAGGCTTTGGCCAGCGGTGTCTCTTGGACAGTCTTCATTATTCCTGCAACAATTATCCTCGCAGCGGGCAGTATGTTTATTCTGTGGCTCGGTGAGCGTATTACGGACAAAGGTGTTGGAAATGGTATCTCTCTGATTATTATGATTGGTATCATTGCACGTCTGCCACAGGCATTCATTCAGGAGGTAACCTCTCGTTTCACAGCTATCTCCGGTGGTGGTATTGTGATGTTCATCGTTGAGATACTCATCCTGTATGCTGTAGTGTGTGCATCAATTCTTTTGGTGCAGGGAACACGTAAGGTGCCTGTTCAGTATGCTAAGCGTATAGTTGGCAACAAGCAGTACGGTGGTGCTCGTCAGTATATCCCATTGAAGTTGTTCGCAGCTAATGTGATGCCTATCATCTTTGCCCAGGCACTGATGTTCATTCCATTGGTAATCGTTCAGTATCAGAGTGAAAATGCATCGTGGGTAGTCCGTTCTTTGATGGACAACCGCAGTGTACTGTATAATGTGATTTATGTCGTTTTGATTATAGCATTCACATACTTCTATACAGCCATCACTCTGAATGCAACTCAGATGGCAGAAGACATGAAACGCAATAACGGTTTCATTCCAGGAGTAAAACCCGGTAAGGATACGGCTGAGTATATCGACACCATTATGTCTCGAATTACTTTCCCAGGTTCTTTGTTTATTGCGTTTATCGCTATAATGCCTGCTCTCGCTGGACTTCTGAATGTGCAGCAGGGCTTTTCACAGTTCTTTGGTGGTACATCATTGTTGATTCTTGTTGGTGTGGTCATTGATACACTCCAGCAGATAGAGAGTCATTTGATGATGCGTCATTACGATGGACTTCTGAACTCTGGTCATACACGTAACGGTGGTGTCTCAGCCTATTAATCAGAGTCAATCGAATGAAGATATTTCTGAAGACAGAAGATGAAATAAGCTTGATGCGCAAGGCGAACCAACTTGTTGGCGCTACACTTGCAGAGTTAGGCAAACATATACAGCCAGGGGTGACGACCCTTCAACTGGATAAAATTGCAGAGGAGTTTATCAGAGATCATGGCGCAACGCCTACATTCAAGAACTTCCCTAATCCTTTTGGAGGGCCTTTCCCGGCTTCAATCTGTACTTCCGTTAATGACGTTGTCGTTCATGGAATTCCAAGTGACAAGGTTGTACTGAAAGAAGGAGATATTATCTCTATTGATTGTGGCACTCTTCTCGATGGTTATAACGGAGACTCCTGTTATACATTTGCAGTAGGTGAAGTCTCACCCGAGGTCAGGCAATTGCTTGATGTTACAAAAGAGTCCTTGTATAAGGGTATAGAGCAGGCTGTTGCAGGGAAACATGTCGGAGATATAGGTGCTGCTGTTCAAGACTATTGCGAAAGCTTTGGTTACGGTGTCGTCAGAGAATTAACCGGTCATGGCATTGGCAAGGAGATGCATGAAGCACCTCAGATTCCCAATTACGGGGTTCGTGGCAATGGCGTTATGTTGAAAGCTGGTATGTGTATAGCCATTGAACCTATGATTACGATGGGCGAGCGCAATATTTGGATGTTATCCGATAAATGGAGCATCGTTACTCGTGACCGTAAGCCTGCTGCTCATTTCGAGCATACTATCGCAATTCGAAAAGGAAAGGCAGAGATTTTATCAACGTTTGAAGAAATAGAAAATCATTAAGTAAGAAAATAGTTTATGGCAAAGCAATCCGCCATCGAGCAGGATGGAACAATTGTTGAGAGTCTGTCAAATGCAATGTTCCGTGTAGAACTTGAAAATGGAGTTCAGATTGTTGCTCACATTTCTGGTAAAATGCGTATGCATTACATCAAGATACTACCTGGTGATAAAGTGAAGGTAGAGATGAGTCCCTATGATCTGACTAAAGGCAGAATCGTTTTCAGATACAAATAATTACCTCATATACACATTGATATGAAAACAAGAGCATCATTAAAGAAGCGTACAGCAGACTGCAAGATTGTTCGTCGTAAAGGTCGTCTGTTCGTTATCAACAAGAAGAACCCTAAGTTTAAATTGCGTCAGGGTTAATGTTAAAGTATCGTAAACGTTGAAATAAATCAATATTTATTTTTAACTTTGCACGTTCTTTGACGAGAGACAGATTTTATTTATTAAATTTTTTATTCAAATTAAAAAATGGCAATAAGAATTGTTGGAGTAGATTTGCCCCAGAATAAGCGTGGCGAAATCGCATTGACTTATATCTATGGTATAGGTCGAAGTAGTTCAGCAAAGATATTGGATAAGGCCGGTGTAAACCGTGACCTGAAGGTCAGCGAATGGACTGACGATCAGGCTGCCAAGATCCGTGAAATTATCGGCGCTGAGTTCAAGGTAGAAGGTGATCTTCGTTCTGAGATCCAAATGAACATTAAGCGACTGATGGATATTGGTTGCTATCGTGGCGTTAGACATCGTAATGGTCTTCCTGTTCGCGGTCAGAGCACTAAGAACAATGCTCGTACTCGCAAGGGTAAGAAGAAGACTGTTGCTAATAAGAAGAAGGCTACTAAGTAATTTTAATGGAAATTAATTATGGCAAAGACAAAAGCAACATCTAAGAAGAGAAACGTAAGAGTAGACGCTATTGGTCAGCTTCACGTTCATAGTTCATTCAATAATATCATTGTATCTTTGGCTAACAGCGAGGGTCAGGTTATCTCTTGGTCTTCAGCTGGTAAGATGGGCTTCCGTGGTTCTAAGAAGAACACACCGTATGCTGCTCAGATGGCTGGTGAAGATTGTGCTAAGATCGCTTTCGAGCTTGGTCTGCGTAAGGTTAAGGCTTACGTGAAGGGGCCTGGTAACGGTCGTGAATCTGCAATCCGTGCCGTAAATGCTGCAGGTATTCAGGTTACTGAAATCATTGACGTTACTCCGTTGCCACACAACGGTTGCCGTCCTCCTAAGCGTCGTAAGGTTTAATCCAACTATACAATCATATTTTAATTTAGCACATATTTTATATTATGGCAAGATATATAGGTCCGAAATCTAAAATTGCACGCCGATTTGGAGAACCCATCTTCGGTGCTGACAAAGTTTTGTCCAAGAGAAACTTCCCTCCTGGACAGCATGGCAACAACCGTCGTAGAAAGATGTCTGAGTACGGTGTCATGTTGGCAGAGAAGCAGAAAGCTAAGTACACTTATGGTGTGCTCGAGCGTCAGTTCCGTAATATGTTTGAGAAGGCAGCAAAGGCTGATGGTATTACCGGTGAGGTTCTCCTTCAGAATCTCGAATGTCGTCTTGACAACGTAGTATTCCGTCTTGGTATTGCTCCTACTCGTGCTGCTGCACGTCAGCTTGTAGGTCACAAGCACATCACTGTTGACGGTAAAGTAGTAAACATCCCATCTTTTGCTGTTAAGCCTGGTATGGTGATTGCTGTTCGTGAGAAGTCTAAGTCTCTCGAGGTGATAGAAGCTGCACTTGCAGGTTTCAACCACAGCAAGTATCCTTGGATTGAATGGGACGACAATTCTAAGTGCGGTAAGTTCTTGCACAAGCCAGAGCGTGCTGACATCCCAGAGAATATTAAGGAACAGTTAATCGTTGAGTTGTACTCTAAATAAATCATTGAATTAATGGCGATATTAGCATTTCAAAAACCTGATAAAGTTGTAATGTTGGAGGCCAGTGAGAAGTTCGGCAAGTTCGAATTCCGTCCACTTGAGCCAGGCTTTGGTGTTACCATCGGTAATGCTTTGCGACGCATTCTTCTTTCATCATTGGAGGGATATGCTATCAACACCATCCGTATTGCAGGTGTTGAGCATGAATTCTCTTCAGTTCCTGGTGTAAAGGAAGATGTAACCAATATTATCTTGAATTTGAAACAAGTAAGATTCAAGCAAGTAGTAGAAGAATTCGAGAACGAGAAAGTTAGTATCACTGTAGAGAATTCAACAGAATTCAAAGCAGGTGATATTGGTAAATATCTGACTGGATTTGAAGTGTTAAACCCTGATTTGGTGATTTGTCATTTAGATGCCAAAGCTTCAATGCAGATAGATCTCACTATCAACAAAGGTCGTGGCTATGTTCCGGCTGATGAAAACCGTGAGTTCTGCACTGATGTCAACGTTATTCCAATCGATTCTATCTACACCCCTATCCGTAATGTGAAATATTCAGTTGAGCCATATCGTGTCGAGCAGAAAACCGACTATGACAAATTGGTTATTGAAGTTTCAACGGATGGTTCCATTCACCCGAAGGATGCACTGAAGGAAGCAGCAAAGATACTCATCTATCATTTCATGCTCTTCTCTGATGAGAAGATTACTCTTGAGTCACCAGACCAGGACGGCAACCAGGAATTTGATGAGGAAGTACTCCACATGCGTCAATTGCTCAAGACTAAGTTGGTTGACATGAATCTCAGTGTTCGTGCACTCAACTGTCTGAAAGCTGCTGATGTTGAGACCCTTGGTGATCTCGTTCAGTACAACAAGACTGACCTCTTGAAGTTCCGCAACTTCGGTAAGAAATCGCTTTCTGAGCTTGATGATTTGCTCGAAAGTCTGAATCTGTCGTTTGGAACCGACATTTCAAAGTATAAATTGGATAGAGAGTAAATAACTTACTCCTTTCCGCTTAAACGTAAAGAATAAAAAATGAGACATAATAAAAAATTCAACCATCTGGGTCGTACTGCATCTCATCGTGACGCTATGCTTGCTAACATGGCAGTGTCATTGATCATGCACAAAAGAATCACTACGACCCTTGCAAAGGCAAAAGCCTTGAAGAAGTATGTAGAACCTTTGATCACTCGGTCTAAAGAAGATACCACAAACTCACGTCGTGTAGTTTTCCGTTATCTTCAGAAGAAAGAGGCTATCAAGGAACTCTTCAGCACGGTTGCTGCTAAGGTGGCTGATCGTCCAGGTGGTTACACTCGTGTAATCAAATTGGGTACCCGTCAGGGTGATGCTGCTGAAATTGCTTTCATCGAGCTTGTTGACTTCGATGATAATATGGCAAAAGCTCCTAAGGCTGCCAAGAAGACTCGTCGTAGCCGTAAAGCTACTAAGGCTGAAGCTGCTGCTGAGACTCCGACCACAGAGGCTCCTGCAACTGAGGAAGCTAAAGCAGAGTAATCTCACGATTAAAATTCAAATCTATAAAGAAAGCGCAGTGATTGATTTCACTGCGCTTTTTATATGCCTTCTTTTTCTTGTTGGGCTATATATACATTTGTAGAATACACATTGTCATCTTTATATTGCCAGTAATAAGCCCGTTTTTGCAGTTTCTTACCGAGTTCATCTGCCCTCAGATATGCTTGCTGTATTTCTATTGTGTTCTTAGCAAGTATGATGAAAGGCGGAGTATATTTATCAAGTTCCTTTAATGATAGACTATTGGGAATAAATGGTTTCCTTCTGTCTTTCATGGCGAAACCATTGTAAATGAGCGTTTGATATCCTTTTTTCTCAATATATTCTTGACAGCGTGCTCCGAGTGCAAGTGATATCTCAACCCATTCTTTTCTATCTATTTCCCCAAGAAAGTCTGTGATATGCTTGTCGATGTAATCTTTGTTTGCTGCCTGGAAATCATCTATCCATTCAATGATTAAGGGCCAAAAATTATTAGTCTTTTTCCTCATTTTTTATTTGTTAGTTATCACAAAGATAGCAATTATATTGTCGCTAATGTATTGTTTCGTGAGAAAATGTAGGGAGTATTCTTGTGGTTTCTTCTTTTATGTGGTAAAACATGCTTTGTAAAAGAGTGTGTGGTGTATTGTTTTTTAGGGAAAATCCCACTTCTTTTAGGGAAAATATCCTTGTGTTTAAGGTTTTTAATTTTTATCTTTGCAATGTAACAAATAATGATTTGGATATGAAGAAGTTGGTGGTATATGCAGCATGTGCAACTTTATTGTTCAGTAGTTGTGACACTTATACAGGTTCTGGTGCCTACATGGGTTCTTCCTTGGGTTCCATTTTGGGTAGTGCTATCGGGGGAATTGCAGACGGACCACGTGGTTCTGATTTTGGAACAATTATCGGAATGGCAGGCGGTGCGGCTATAGGCGCTGCAATAGGGCAGGCTGCTGATCAGCGCCGTGCAGCCGAAATGGAGGAGTATCAGTATGACCGTGCAAAGCGAAACTATGAGCGTAAGATGCGTGAACGCCAGCAGAATAGTGATGTCAGCAGCTATCAGGAAGCACCGTCTACAGATAGTGGCTATGATGAAACCAACTCCGGAGATGACCGCATCTATGACTTTAATGGTAAGGATTACCAGACTGATGCGTCAACAAGTACGGCAACGACAAAGATGCCGACGGCAAGTAGTGTGGAGAATATAGCCGAGGGATTAGTGTATACGCCAAATATTGAAATCCGTAATGCTCGTTTTCTCGATGAAAATGGTAATGGAATCATAGAGCGAGGTGAACTTTCCAAAGTGATTTTTGAAGTCATGAACCGTGGTGACCGACCACTCTATGATGTTCAACCTGTCGTGCTTGTGGCAAATGGAAATCGTCATCTCTTTGTTTCTCCAAGCATCATATTGAGAAAATAGAACCAGGGAAAGGTATTCGCTACACAGCACTTGTCAAGGCGGATAGGCGCCTGAAAGATGGAAATGCTAAGATTTGTGTTTCTGTGCTCCAAGGAAACAAGGCCATATCAAAGGTTACAGAGTTTAATATTCCAACGAAGAAGTAGAATGAATACCCACCCCAACCCTCCCGAAGGGAGGGAGCTTTGCCCTGCAATAAGCTTTATGAAGAGTTATGATTGCACTCTTGTTGGAATTGAAATTAATATAGTTATGCCCTACAATAGGCTTTATGAAGGGTTATGATTGCACTCTTGTTGGAATTGAAACTAATGTAGTTTTGCCTTGCAATAGGCTTTATGAAGGGTTGTGATTGCACTCTTGTTGGAATTGAATTTAATGTAGTTTTGCCTTGCAATAGGCTTTATGAAGGGTAATGATTGCACTCTTATTGGAATTGAAACTAATGTAGTTATGCCCAACAATAAGCTTTATGAAGAGGCCTTTCTAAACTGTTTTGATGCATGACCTCATAAAAGACAGGAACTGTAATATCTGTTGAACTTTATCAATAAGTCTATAAAATGTCTGCTCTGCGATAGCCCGCACGTTTGAACTCCCTCCCTTCGGGAGGGTTGGGGTGGGTTCTTTATCTTTCAGAACAGCCCTTTCAATCTTTCAAAAACATTGTTCCACCTGTTTTCTTTCTCCTTTTTTGCAGGCGAAGTCTTATTGTCCTTTTGCATGTCTTCAGTCTGTTTGTTAGGCTTTTTCGCTTGTTGTCGTTTGCGTGTCGTAGCGATATTCTTTGCATTATGCATCATTTTCTTGTCAACAACGCCGTCTCTGTTCTTCCAATCATCAATGATATTGTAGTGGTTCGCAACCACTTCAAAGTCAATCTGGGGCAACCTGATGCTGTCTTCCTCAAGATAAGGAACTCCTTTTCCTACTTTCTCCACAACAACTGTAGCCACTCCGCAAGCCAATATGCCAAGTTCCTTGGCTGCACCATACGATAGATCAATGATGCGTCCGCGACCGAAAGGGCCGCGATCAGTTACCTTTACGACCACACTATTCCCGTTGTTAGGATTTGTTACCTTTAATAATGTGCCGAAAGGATAGGTGCGATGTGCACAAGTCATACTGTCATGATGTAATCGTTCACCGCTGGCTGTTCTTGCTCCGGTGGCCTTTTTCGAGTAATAAGAAGCCTTTCCTTTCTGCTGCTGCGCAATTAAAGGCAGTGCCAGTAGGATTATTAGGATTGATAATAAAATTCTTTTGTGATCCACAAATCGGTTCTTTTGGTTAGTAATCAGTCATGTCATCTTGGTAAATCAGATGCCTTTTTAAGTCCAATACCCACGTAATCAATCGATTGCCATAAACAGGTAGGCGCTACAAATATATAAAAAAATAACTTATCCTCCAAATTTATGCTACCTGCCAGCCTATATCTCACCTCTTTAATGGCAGGCAGATATCCGCGAAAAACGGTGAATATATGAGATAAACGAATATTGGAAATATAACTAAAGAGATGTTTTTCAATATTCCTTTATGCCTCTTTGCCGTGCAAGATGCAGCTTGTTGCAAGGCTATTCTTGCTATTATTCGTCTTTAACCAACTTCATTTTTCTCCAAACCCAATTGGGAATATGCTGCCAAAGCGTGGTTAAAATGTGCCAACGCCAGTCTATAATATAGATGTGGCGCCTTTTATCAATGGCTTTCATGATGCTTTTAGCTACCTTTTCTGCATTCATCAGCATTGGAAAATGGCTGGAACCAGTCAGCAAGGGCGTATCAACGAACCCCGGACGGATGTCTGTAAAGCTGATATTCAGCTTCTTATTGGTTGCCAACTGCTCCAAAGCTTGTAGATAAGTGTTCTGCATGGCCTTTGTTGCACTGTAAGCTGGCGCAGGCCCAAGCCCCTTAGTGCCGGCTATCGACGTGATACAAGCAATGTGTCCTCCGCCATTTCCTGCGAAATACCGATAGGCAGCACCCACCATTCTCGTAAATCCCATGGCATTGGTCTGCATGGTCATCAGTTCTTTGTCGGCCTGCAGCATGGGATTTTTCCAGCCTATTCCCGCTGCATGGAAATAGAGGTCGAGCCCTCCCATGCGGTCTATGAGCTTACGGAGTGCCTCTTCTGCATGAGCATCGGTTACGTCAATCCGTGCCGTGAAAACACGTTCGGGCGCACAAGCGCGCAGTTCTTCCAACCTGTCTACACGTCGTGCAGCCACGCCAACTGTCCACCCTCGCTCAATCATGAGCCTTGCCACCTCATGTCCGATGCCGCTGCTGGCACCCATAACAATTGCTTTTTTCATTGTCGGTTGATGATTACGCCATCGCCATATATGACCGTATAATTCGGGCCTTTCTCTATTTTCAGGTTTACAAAGGCATTACAACCGGCTTTATATGCCTTTTTCAATAATTTGTCAAGGCATGAATCTAAGTCATATGTAATGCTGTATTGATAGCAAAGACCACGTTGCTCAACAATCTCATAGCCTTTAATACTTGGTAAAGTTGTCACAAACTGGCGCTCAATGGTAAAGTCGGTTTTCTTGTTTTTATTGCTGAATAATCCCATATTCTTTAGGTTCTGTTTGTGACAAAGATAAGGAAAAATTGGAAATAAACTCCTTTTATGAGTAGAAAATTGCTTTATATTTCATTATGGAGAGTCTCATGTTGTATGGATTTTAAGTTTTACCAATACGATTGTTTGCAATATGCTCTCCATGAATATTGTTGATTTTCTTTCCCTGTTTTTAACATCTTGTAGTTTCAACTACCAAATGCGAATTTACTTAAGTTTTTTGTAAAAAACAAATTTCGGTGTTCTAAAGTTAAGTTTCTTCCTGGGTCTGTCATTTAATTTGGCTTCCATTGCGGCAATATACTGCGTTGAGAGTTTGTTTGTATTACATCTTTTATCGATATACTGCCTGATTAACATGTTCCGATTTTCTACAGCTCCCTTCTGCCAGGGGCAGTGTGGATGTGCATAATATACGCTGCATCCTAAAGATTTTTCAATGTCCTCATACTGCATAACCTCCGGTCCGTTGTCTGTAGTTATGGTATGTACGGCATCCTTTATGGGTTTCAAAGCCTCTGTTACGGCCTTGGAAACCTCCCGGGCCGTCTTGTATTTTGCTAACTTTCTGATAATTCCAAGATTGGAACTTCTCTCCACCATGGTTAATGCCGATGAGTTTCCTGGGCCGATGATCAGATCCATCTCCTAGTCTCCGAACCGCTTTCCGTCAGCACAGGCAGGACGTTCGTCTATGCTTTTCCGATTCCCCGAGAGTGACTTTTGGTCTCTTTTAAGCCAGTGGTTTCTGTATTTGAACAGGAAACGACAGTACTTATAGATGTCTCCACCGGCATTACGGTCCCGCCAGATGTACTTGTATATGGTCGTATGAGACACACACTTCCTTCCAAGTGCCTTCATGCGCCCGCATATCTGCTGTGCAGACCAGCCCATCCTCAGATATTTACTGATGTTCCGCCACATCTCAGGAGTCATCTTGCGAGGTCTCTGATAGCGTCGCTTGCGCCTTCTTGCTCTTCTGACGGCAACCGTATAGGTGTATTTACCCGTATATTCAGAGGAGTTACGCTCTATCTCACGGTATACTGTACTTCTGTGAACGCCTATTGCTTCTGCAATTGCTTTCTTGGACATTTCTTTTTGGAGTAAGACAGAAATTGTGTATCTTTGCTCCGAGGTTAATTGATGGAACTTCATAATACAAAATTAATTAATCTTGGGGAGACCGTGGTCTCCCCTTTGTTTAATATATGTTTAATCATAATCTTCTGTTTCGCTCTCGGGGGCTGCGAGCCCCCGCCGCTGGGCACCCCCTCGGTGTTTTTCATAGTTCTTTGTAAACTATTTGTCACCGAAGACTGTCGCATTTACTAATTTAAACTGCATCTCATGACCACACCAAATAGAAAAAAACAGGCGGGAAAACGGGAGTTGTTTTGCAGTTTCAAGCTTCTTGGTTTGTGATTCCATTCATTATGCGTTGCAATCAGACTTGAATGACCGTGCCATTTGACTCAAAACACGTGGTCATTTGAGGCAGTTTGTGGACTGATTTGACGCAGATTGTGTGGTTTTTCAGAATGATTATACGCTGTGATTTGCTTTGTTTTTTGTAATATTTTGATTGTCAATGCTTTATAAGCAGACAAAAACAGACCAAACTTTACACCGATAAGTGCAACCCACACGCTTTCCACAAGATAAGACAAAACAAAAAGCAAACTGATAACATGCAGGTCAACGCCTCTGTCATCACGACAAACGGCAATACTATACGGTTTTCAGCCTGCATGCACTTATCCGCATTCTCTCGCAGGCATATGGAATTCCATGCAATCCGCCAATAAAAAGACAACATAAAAATTGTAATTGTCATTTCTTTTTCGTTACTTTGTAACCTAAACAAACAAAAAAAGAAAAAGATGGGAAAAGGGAAAAAAGGTGGAAAACGCATGAGTAAGAAGCAACTCTGTGAGCGGTTGCAAAACTTTTTCACGTCGCAACCCGGCAAGAAGCTTAGCTTCAAGGAGATATTCCGGGCGCTCAAATTAGACACCCACCCACTGAAGATGATGGCTATCGACATTATGGAGGAGATGGCTTGGGACGACTTTCTCACGCGCGTGACCGACAGTTCCTACAAACTCAACACGAAAGGCCAGGTGCAGGAAGGCACTTTTGTGCGCAAGGCGAATGGAAAGAACTCGTTTCTTCCCGATGATGGCGGTTCGCCTATCTTCGTTTCAGAGCGCAATTCCATGTGGGCAACCAATGGCGATCGCGTGAAAGTGAGCTTCATGGCACGCCGACAGAAGCACATTAAAGAAGCACAAGTCATTGAAATCATACAGCGCAACAAAGACCGTTTCGTAGGCCGCTTGCGCGTAGATCGCGACTTTGCCTATCTCATCACGCCCGAAAACACTTTCGTCCACGATATCATCATCCCGAAAAAGAAGCTTAAAGGGGGCAAGACTAACGACAAAGCTATCGTCAAAATCACACAATGGCCCGATGCAGAACACAAGAACCTGTTGGGCGAAGTCGTGGATGTGCTTGGGCAGACAGGCAACAACGATGTTGAAATGAACACCATCTTAGCCCAATACGGCTTGCCTTATGTCTATCCGAAAGCCGTGGAAGAGGCCGCAGAGAAAATCTCGGCAGAGATTACAAAGCAGGACGAGGCGGAGCGTGAAGACTTCCGTGATGTCTTCACCTGCACCATTGACCCGCATGATGCCAAGGACTTTGACGATGCACTCTCTGTCAAACGGCTCGACAAAGGCCTTTGGCAGGTGGGCGTTCACATTGCCGATGTGAGCCATTATGTCACGGAGGGCAGCATCATTGACAAGGAAGCCATGAAGCGGGCCACGAGTGTTTATCTCGTCGATCGCACGATACCAATGCTTCCCGAGCGTCTGTGTAACTTCATTTGTTCGCTTCGTCCCGATGAAGATAAACTGGCCTACAGCGTTATTTTCAACTTAGATGATGAGGCAAATGTCAAGGCTTACCGCATCGTTCATACGATTATCCGCAGTAATCGACGCTATGCCTATGAGGAAGTGCAGGAGATATTGGAGGCCAACGGCGTGAAAGACGGCACCGGAGAGCCTGCACCGAAAGCACCGAAAGGCGGATATCAGGGTGAGAATGCCGACCAGTTGATCACCTTAGACCGTCTGGCAAAACAGTTACGTGCCCGCCGTTTCAAGGGTGGAGCTGTGAAATTCGACCGCGAAGAACTGCATTTCGACATTGATGCACAAGGAAAACCGACGCGATGTTACTTCAAACGCTCGCGCGATGCTAACAAACTTATTGAGGAGTTCATGCTTTTGGCCAACCGAACTGTGGCAGAAAGCATCGGGAAAGTAAAGAAAGGACAAAAGAAGAAGACGCTCCCCTATCGCATACATGACAATCCTGACCCGCAGAAGATGGAGACTTTGCGGCAGTTTATCGTCAAGTTCGGCTATAAAGTGAAGACCGATGGCACGAAAAGTGCCATGGCTCGCAGCCTCAACAAACTCATGGACGACTGTAACGACAAGCCCGAAGCAAAGATGATTCAGTCGGTTGCGCTCCGCGCTATGATGAAAGCGAAATACAGTGTGCATAACATTGGACACTTTGGACTGGCATTCGACTACTATACTCACTTCACAAGCCCTATCCGTCGCTATCCCGACACGATGGTTCATCGCCTTTTGACGCGTTACGCTAACGGTGGGAGGAGTGCCAATGAGAAGCATTATGAGGAACTTTGTGAGCATTGTTCCGAGATGGAACTCGTGGCCCAGAATGCTGAACGCGACTCTATTAAGTACAAGATGGTAGAGTTTATGGCCGACAAAGTAGGCGAAACATATGATGCCCACATTAGTGGTATCACGAGTTATGGCATATATGCCGAGATAGATGAGAACCACTGCGAGGGTATGATCCCTATGCGTGACCTCGGAGATGACTATTATGACTTCAACGAACGCAACTTCTGTCTCGTTGGTCGGCGTCATCATCACAAGTATCAGCTTGGAGATGCCATCCGAATTCAAGTGGCAAGAGCTGATTTAGAGAAGAAACAACTCGACTTTACGGTAGCAGAATAGGCTGTAATCAAAAGCAAGAAGCGCGCTTTCATCCTAAGCATAAGCTGGAAGATAGCGCGTTTTCGCATAACAATCCGGGCTGTGTGTTGAGGTCGAGGCTATGTAGGAATATGATTATCCGCTTGTCGTTGAGGAGCATTTCCTTGAAAATTGGCTGAAAACTAAAAATAAACGGCACGAAAATTTGACGATAGCCGACAAACAACTAACTTTGCTGAAGAAGTTGACTATTATGAAACTGAAAATTCATTTCAATCATCGCGAGGAGCTTTGGAACGCTTGGAGTCATGCCGGAGGCATCATCATGGGCATCGTTGTGGGCATAATCTTCCTCATTTGGTGCTTTCGTGAACACAACGGATGGGCCACAGCAGGGATTATTCTCTATCTCTTCGGCATGCTTTGCTCGTATATAGCCTCTACGGTTTACCACTCCCTGTCGGCTTGGAGCAAATGGAAAGAGCGACTGCGCAAATGGGATCATGCCGCCATTTACTGGCACATTGCGGGCAGTTACTCCCCGATAACGCTCATTGCACTGCGTGATCAAGGCTACTGGGGCCTCACCTTGTTCTGCTTTATATGGGCTTGTGCGATTGCAGGAACCGTCATTAGCTTTGTCAATCTCAAAGACCACAGTAACTTGGAAACCATTGCTTTCGTTGGAATGGGACTCAGTGTGCTCGTTGCTTTCAAGCCACTTATCGACGCACTCACCACATCTGCTTTCATATGGATTATTGCAGAAGGCGTCTGTTACATTACAGGTGCAGTGTTCTACAGCATCAACAAGCGGAAATATATGCATACTGTTTTCCACTTCTTTGTACTTGCCGGCAGTATCTGTCATATCATTGCAGTGTGGGATATATTGATGAAATATATCTGAAAAGATTGTCTTTTTTCTCCGTCTTGGCCCATATCAGCCCTTGACTAATGCGGATAACGATGTTAAAATTTGGAGAGAAAGACGTTTTTCTGCATTCTTTTGCGTATATTTGTAAACCTTTCGGCACCTTGCCTCCATAGATTTGCGAGCGAGATTATTAACAAACAACGAAATATAATAACGAGTAATAAATACAGTTTATCAAACGAAATGAAACATTTAATAGCCACATTTGCCCTGTCAATACTCACAACAACGACTACATGGGCAGTTCCACACAGCTTGAACACATGGGCAAAAGACTCTACAGAAGTAAAGAAAGACAACGAAACAAATAAGAAAAAGCCTGAAAAGAAAGAAGATGATTACGAGAAACTCATGAAGAAAGGCGGTTCTTTTCAACAGGGGTTATTCGATGTCAGGCATATAGAGAAAGACTGGTATTTTGAGATTCCGGAGGCAGCTTTAGGCAGATTGTTTCTTGCCGTGACCCGTTTTGTGTCGGTTCCACAGGACTTCGGCATGCTCAGTGGTGAGGAAGTGAACTACAACACGGTTTATTTCGAGCGTTATGATGACAAGACCATGTTCTTGCGTTCATGGGCACATTCACAGACTGCCGACCCGAAAAGCAACATCTCCGAACTCGTCAGAAAAGCTACTATAGACCCCATTGTCTATAAGTTTGATATTATCGGCAAGGACAAGAAGACTGGGAAGATGCTTGTCAACGTAACAAAACTGTTCAAAGGAGACAATAAAATCGCCGGTTTTACAGCCAACGACCGGACCCAAGTGAAATTAGGGACACTGCAAGATGACCGTACTTTCATCGACACTATCAAGACTTATCCTATCAATATTGAGGTTTCCACACTTCGAACCTATGCTGCAAATCCCGGAAAATCCATGGCCTCACGTCAAGGTTTCATGACATTGAGCCTCAATACAAGCATTGTTCAGCTTCCCGAAGAACCGATGCGACCTCGTTTGGCCGATGAACGTGTGGGCTATTTCGACAACCGTCTTGTCACATTCAGCGACAGGGAAACCAGTAAACACGATGCCATTATCTCACGTTATCGCTTGGTTCCCAAAGACAAAAAGGCTTATGCAAAGGGTAAACTCGTTGAGCCTGAGAAGCAAATCGTTTATTACATCGACCCAGCTACGCCAAAAGAGTGGGTACCTTACCTCATTCAAGGCATCAACGACTGGAATAAAGCCTTCGAAGCTGCCGGTTTCAAGAATGCCATCGTAGGCAAAGAAGTGCCTGAAGACAGCGACATCAGTCCCGATGATGCCCGTTATTCTTTCCTGCGTTACCTGCCTTCAGAGCAAGAGAACGCTTACGGGCCACGCATTGTTGACCCACGAAGCGGTGAAATTATCGAGAGTCATATCTGTTGGTACCATAATGTGATGAACCTATTAACCAAATGGTACATGACACAATGCGGGCCGTTGGACAAGCGTGCACAGACAATGAAGTTTGATAAAGACCTTATGGGCAAGCTCATCCGCTTTGTTTCAAGCCATGAAGTGGGTCATACATTAGGACTTCGACACAACATGATAGCCAGCAATGCTACTCCCGTGGAGAAGCTACGTGATAAAGCTTGGGTTGAAAAACATGGCCACACAGCGAGCATTATGGACTATGCACGCTTCAATTATGTTGCGCAACCGGAGGACAACATCGGTGAAGCCGGCCTCTTCCCCCGCATCAACGACTACGACAACTGGGCTATCAAGTGGGGTTATCAGTATCGTCCGGAGTTCAAAGACGAGTTCGATGAGAAGAAAACACTACGCAGTGAAGTCACCAAAATGCTTACCAATAACAAGCGACTTCGCTATAAAGGCGATGAAGGTCGTGGGAGAGACCCACGTTCCCAGACTGAAGATCTCGGCGATAACGACATTACTGCTGCCGAATATGGTGTCAAGAACCTCAAGCGTGTGATGCAGAATATTGTAAAATGGACGGCACAACCCGATGATCAGACTGACGATTTAAGCAACATGTACAGTAGTGTTCGCGGACAGTTCCAACGCTACAGCAACCACGCTCAACGCCACATTGCCGGTGTTTACAGTGATAACTGGCCCTCTGCCCGCAAGAACGATATCGTGCCGGCAGTCCTCCAGAAACAAGCTATCGCTTGGTTTGGCCGTCATCTATTTACAATTCCCACATGGCTCTACCCTGACAGCATCGTCAACAAGCTTGGAGTTGATGCCGACAACGAGGTTACCATGCGCGCCAATGCTGTGCTTTCCTACCTCCTTTCGGCCTATATTCTCTACAATTGCATCAACAACAGCTTCACCGCAAGCCAGCCTTATCCTGTCAACGACTATCTGAATGATGTCTTTCAGGCTGCATGGAAGCCCATGAGTAAAACCGACTTACGTGGCAATAACTTCCGCCGCAGATTGGAACAGAACTACGTTGAACACATCGGACAAGCCATTTATACCTCCAAGACACCCAAAGAAAACATTAAGTTCACGCGCTCTGATGTCACACTCTATGCGTTGAAGCATCTTGACAAGATTGACAACTTCTGCCGTCAACAGCTGAAAACCACTGATGCCAACAGCATCAATGCACTTCACTACAACAATCTGTTGCTGAAAACCAAGAAGATACGCGATGCTTACAATAAGCCAGATAACGATTAAACAAATGCAACTCTAACACATGAAAGCCCGAAAAAACGGAATTAGCGGTTTTCTCGGGCTTTCTTGATATAGGATAATTAATTCCAACTACGGCCATGATTTACCACGATTTCTTTGTTCATATCCTAACGCGGCACTAACTTTGCAGTGCAATTCAAAGATAAAAGGATAATAATGACAGGAGCCTGACGAGGTTCCCTAAAACTAAAAGAAAGGTAAAAAGATTATGATAACATTAATGATTGTATTAGCAGTGGTCGTAGTAACAGTTTCACTCGCAGTGAATGTGAACGACAAAATCTCTATGGGACGCTAAACTTGGTGTTCTCTTTGAAAGAGAAAGTTTTTCAAAATCAAATATAATGGCGGTTGGATGCAATAGCGTTCAACCGTTTTTTCATTCTTTCTGTTTATGAAAAGACGACCATCGAATGTGCAGACACTTTGACTTCGCATCTTTTTCCATAACATAATGTCCTCCCGAGTGAAACGCAACATCCTCCGCATGATAAAAGATTACACAACAACGAACTGCCCGCTACGATAAAGAAGTGAGTAAATGCCGTTGTAATCTGTTATCTGCCGGATATCAAACTGCATAAAAACAACCAACCTATCAGCGTCTGACATCAACGCAGTTACATAAAAAATGACCGACCCCCTCAAGGTCAGTCATCCTATCTTAGATTTTATTACATCAGCAAATAAGAGCTGTTTTACAAGCTTTAAGTGTACCATACATCAGATTCTATGATATGTACCTCGGTAGTTTCATTGTCGTCTTCTCTGCGAAAATCCTGCAGAATCTGCGGAAGAGCTGTTTTTTTGGTGTCCATACATGCGTCTAATTAAAGTTGAATAACATTTGATTTACAACTACAAATATAAAAGAAATTCCAATATCTGTCAAGAGCAGATGCAAGCAAACGGCCTTTTTTAAATATAAATAACTTTAAATATACTATATATTGCTTATAATATGACATAAATATACAATATTAGATATCGAATGAAAACAAAGTCATTAAATCACTGCATGGGGGTCTGTTGGTAAATCTTAAGCCCAAAATCAGGCGTCACTGCATAGATATATTCCATGATTTCGGCCAATTGATGCTCGTAATTAATCCACTCTTTATCTTTCAAAAAGAAATAGAATTCAAGTGGAAGTCCTGCATTCGTGCCCTCTTTCTGGCACACGAGGAAAGTCAGCTGCTGGTTCACATAAGCGTTTCGACTGAGAAAACGTTCGATGAAACGACGATAAAGTGCCATGTTCACGATGCTTCCTTCCACCTCTTCAGGCTTGAAATATCCCTTCTCCACTAACTGCTTGCGCAGAGTTTCATCTATCATACACACGCTTCTGAAGTCATAATAGACCACGCGCTTTACTCTTCTACCCTCACTCTGCTGCATTCCTATCCAGTTTTGAAACGAGTCTTCAACAAGCGTCTGGGGCGTAACGGTGACTATTGTATTATCAAAATTCCTCACTTTCACCGTCGTCAGAGAGATATCTTCCACAACACCATTCAAGTTGGCTGAAGGCACAGTAATCCAGTCCCCTTTATGAACCATGTCATTACTCGTCAGTTGAATGCCGGCCACAAGCCCCGATATTGTATCCTTGAAAACCAACATCAAGATAGCAGAAGTGGCACCCAACCCGGCAAAAAGAGTCATCGGACTGCGTCCAATGGCTGTAGCAACAACTAAAATACAGGCTAAAAAGACAGCTACTATTTTCAATACACCACGCAACGACTTGAGATATTGTTGCTTGGCCGATCTCTCATTGCCTCTCAAACCATCAAAACTATCAAGCAAGGCTATGGCAGCCCGCGTCACCATCACAATGATATAAATGGCCGTGAAGCGTGTCAGCAACACCCGCACCACATGATATTGATAGAACACGAGCGGCAGAAGTTCCCACACTACGATAGCAGGAATGATGCGACATACCGACACCAACAACGCCTTATTCCACTGCATACCTTTGCGAGCCACCACTTTCGTGAGCAGAAGAATGACACGTCGCCCAACAGAATAACTCAACATCGCCAGTAAAACAACGACGATAACGAGTAAAATATGGCGTACAACCGGCACGACCGAACCGTGAAGGCCACAGCGAATGATGAGTTCTTCAACAAAAAGTCTGATGGTTTCCATGCTTATCTATCCCTTTCTTTTTCTCACAAAGATAGTTGTTTTTTCAATTAAAGCATCAAAAAAGAGAAGAAAAAAGAAAGGATGAGAAACGAAGTCTCGTCTTTTGAATTATCATTACAATTGCTTTCTCATAGCTCGCGTATTTGAAAACGAAAGCATCTCAACCCAGAAAAACGGCCAGTTTTTGGCCATTTATAAAGCATTGACAATCAAAACATTACACAAAATAAAGCAAATCACAGCGTATAATCATGCTGGAAAACCATGCAATCTGCGTCAAATCAACCCACAAACAGCCTCAAATGACCACGTGTTTTGAGTCAAATGGCACGGTCATTCAAGTCAGATTGCAATGCATGATGAATGGAATCACAAAACTAAGATGCTTGAAATGGTGAAATTATTCCCGTTTTCCCGCTTTTCATTTTCTATTTGGTGTGGTCATGAAGTGTTAAATTTAGGATAAGAGATTTAACGGAAACAGTTAAGAAAGACACGCTTTTCATTTGCTTGACAAGGTTTAGTGACGTCATCATAACACAAGAAGTCCCGCAGTTCTTGCGAACAACGGGACTTCTTATTCTTTCTTCTTATCGGCCAATTTACTTGCGGAGACCAAGTGCCTTGATGATAGCGCGATAGCGATTGACGTCACGATCGTAAAGGTATTTGAGCAATGCACGACGCTTACCAACGAGTTGTGTCAGCGCACGAGTAGTGACATTGTCCTTGTGATTAGCCTTAACATGCTCTGTCAAGTGCTTAATACGGTAAGTGAACAGGGCAATCTGGCTCTCTGCTGAACCTGTGTCAGTTGCTGACTTACCATACTGGCCGAAGATTTCTTCCTTCTTTGCTTTGTCTAAATACATAGCTTGAAATAATTGATTAAATGAAGTTGCATCATTACATCCTTCAAATGTCGGGCTGCCTTAATCACAACAGCTACACTTTCGAATGCATCAGACTTTCTGAAAATGCGGTGCAAAGGTAGCAATAAAAGTCAAGATAACGAAGATGTAGGCTTGAACTTTTCTGTAAGGTAACGTTTTTTAACACGCAACCTAACCTATTCATAATCAAGATAGAAGTGTACCTCAGTTATTTTTTGTAATTTTGCAGTGAATTAGAAATAAGGATATTTAAGGTAAAACAAATGCAAGACATTAGAAACATTGCAGTAATTGCACACGTAGACCACGGGAAAACGACGCTGGTTGACAAGATGATGTTGGCCGGGAAGCTGTTCCGTGACGGGCAGGATAACAGTGGCGAGGTGCTCGACTCCAATGATTTGGAGCGCGAACGCGGTATTACGATTCTCTCGAAGAACGTTTCTATCAACTGGAAAGGAACTAAGATTAATATATTGGATACCCCAGGTCACTCTGACTTTGGCGGCGAAGTAGAACGTGTTCTCAATATGGCTGACGGCTGTCTGCTGCTCGTTGATGCTTTTGAAGGGCCTATGCCGCAGACTCGTTTCGTGCTTCAGAAGGCGCTTCAGCTTGGTTTGAAGCCAATGGTTGTTGTCAACAAGGTGGACAAACCCAATTGCCGACCGGAGGAAGTGTATGAGATGGTGTTCGATTTGATGTGTGATTTAAACGCAACTGAAGAGCAGTTAGACTTTCAAGTCGTGTATGGTTCGGCCAAGAATGGCTGGATGTCAGCTGATTGGCAGAAACCAACTGACAACATAGACTACTTACTTGACAAGATCATTGAAGTTATCCCGGCACCTAAGCACCGCGAAGGTACGCCACAGATGCTGATCACTTCACTCGATTATTCAAGCTATACGGGACGTATTGCAGTAGGACGCGTGCACCGTGGCATACTGAAGAACGATCAGAATATCACAATCTGTCATCGTGACGGAAGCCAGGAAAAGACCAAAATCAAGGAACTTCGCACTTTCGAAGGCATGGGAAGCAAACCTGCCGAGACGGTAGAGAGTGGCGACATCTGTGCAGTTGTCGGCCTCGAAAGATTTGAAATCGGCGATACTATCGCTGACTTTGAGAACCCGGAAGCCCTTCCTGCCATTGCGGTTGATGAGCCGACGATGAGCATGTTGTTTACTATTAACGACTCACCCTTCTTTGGTCGCGAGGGCAAGTTCTGCACTTCACGTCATATCAACGACCGTCTGAACAAGGAACTTGAAAAGAATTTAGCACTTCGTGTACGTCCTTTTGAAGGCTCAACTGATAAGTGGATTGTCAGTGGTCGTGGCGTTTTACACCTCTCCGTGCTTGTGGAAACCATGCGTCGTGAGGGCTATGAGCTTCAAGTTGGACAGCCCCAGGTGATTTACAAAGAGATAGATGGCGTGAAATGTGAACCTATTGAGGAATTGACTATCAATGTTCCACAGGATTATTCCAGCAAGATGGTCGACATGGTAACGCGTCGTAAGGGTGAATTGACAGGCATGGACACTGAAGGAGACCGTGTGAACATCACGTTTGAAATCCCTTCTCGTGGTATCATTGGCTTGAGAACGAATGTTCTGACGGCTTCACAAGGTGAGGCTATCATGGCACATCGCTATAAAGAATACCAGCCTTTTAAGGGCGAAATCACGCGACGTACCAATGGATCCATGATAGTTATGGAGACAGGTACGGCCTTTGCATACTCTATCGACAAGCTTCAAGACCGCGGAAAGTTCTTCATTGATCCGGGAGAAGAAGTTTATGCAGGTCAGGTTGTGGGCGAACATGTTCACGATAATGACTTGGTAATCAATGTCACCAAAGCCAAACAGCTGACCAATGTGCGTGCCAGTGGCTCTGATGAAAAGGCTCGTGTAATTCCAAAGACGGTCATGAGTCTTGAAGAATGCCTTGAATATATCAAGGAAGATGAGTATGTTGAGGTGACACCTAAGAGCATGCGAATGCGCAAGATATTGCTCGATCATCTCGAACGTAAGCGTGCAAACAAGGAATAAACCATTAAATCATAACCATTATGACAGGATTATATATTTTCATTGCATTGATTGCAATTGCCCTTCTGGGTTGGGCTGTTGCCGAATTAAAGAGCCGTTCCATCACTTTTGAACATTCAGAAGAGGAGCGTGAAGAGGCAGAATTGCTCTATAATGAGCAGAAAGAGCGTGATTTCAAAGAGCAAGATCTAAAAGACTTGCTGGCACATAACAGTACCAAAGGCTACGATGCGATTTAAGGAATAAAGGGCCTTGCAAAATAAAAGGCTTCATTCTTCAGAATATCATACAATAAAATCCATTCAAAAGCGTTACATAATTAAACTCAATAATTATGAAACGCTTTTTCTTTTTATATCTTTTCGCGGCTGCTTTCATGGCAGTTTCTGCCCAAAGCAAGGTTGGAACACTCTCTGTCATGCCTAAAGTGGGTCTTTGTCTTGCCAACATTTCAAACAGTAATATCTCGTATGATTTAACGACAGATAAAGCAAGTGTCGATGCAAAATATAGGGCAGGTTTCACCGGTGGCGCTGAATTCGAGTATCAATTTCTGTCACAATGCAGCCTTTCCCTTGGTGCACTTTATGCGCTTCAAGGTTGCCGTTATAAGGACTTCAGCAACGAAGTGCGTGGGCAGGCAGGTTCTTATTCGGGCTATTCCAACATGGCCATTGGCCTCCATTATTTTCAAATTCCGTTGTTGGTCAATGTCTATTTGTCCAAGGGGTTGGCTGTGAAAGCCGGCATTCAGCCCTCATTTCTGTTAGGCGCAAGAGCCAAATATGATATCACCGACTTTGTTGTTGCCGCTGACGGAGGGGCTGTTTACGAACCAACTCGCCATGTCAGTAGTGATATCAAAGGGAATTTCCGCTCGACAGACGTGTCTGTTCCCATCGGTATCTCCTATGAATATTCCAATGTAATCATGGAAGCGCGCTATCATTTAAGCCTTTCTAAAGTAGAAAAACAAATAAATTCAAAGAACCGTTGGTTTACATTCAACGTTGGATATAGGCTCAATCTCCTTAAATAAAAACCTTATATAACCATGAAAAAAGCACTGAATTGGACATGTTTTCTTGTCCTCATGGCTGTACTTTCAGCCTGCGAAAAGCCTAATTTAGGCACTGAACAGCCCAAGAGAAAAGGCTATCGGGTGAGTCTCCACATAGAAGATGTTGCACAATCCTATGCAGGAGCCAAGGCAAGAGCATTGGTTGATATAGATGAAGTGTGCTCATGTCTGAACGCAGCGGTATATCAAGACGGAGAGAAGAAGGCCTCCATCAATCAGAACAAGAGCGATAAGAGCTTTGGAAATCTTAGTCTTGAGCTGCCCGAAGGACAGTATTCACTTGTTGTCATCGGGCATAACGGCAGCAAGAATGCGTCTATGGCGCATGCTGATAAGGTTAAGTTTGACGGCAAGGTGACAGAGACTTTCCTTTATAACGGCACTATCAAGGTCACGGGTGATATGCAACAATCTATCACGTTGACGCGTTGTGTGGCCAAGGTAGAGTTTCATTTCGTTGATCCTATACCCGAAAATGTCACTCATCTGCGCTTTTCCTACACAGGAGGAAGCAGTACTTTAGACGCAATGAGTGGCTTTGGATGTGTGGATTCACGGCAAACCGAAGTGAGAAGCATACCGGCAGAGGCACATCATGCGGCTTCTTCTTATGCCATTTACACCTTTCCAAAGGCGCAAGAAGGTAAGATAAAAGTCATCATGAAGGCCTTGGATGCCAATGAAAAGACCCTTGCTGAAGAAACATTCAAGGCTCTGAGGATTGTAAGAAACGGCGTTAACCATATCCCCAACCTTAGTTTCAAACCGAATGGAGGGACAACAGCACGTGGCATTAAGGTCAAAGCAGATGACTCTTGGGCCACTTCTTTCGAGACAGAAGACTGGTAATGAACGGCTACACCGTGTCCTATATATAATAAGGTGGAAAGAGAGCTTATCTCTTTCCACCTTATTTGATTTATAATTATAATCATGATGAGCTTTCACCCCACACTATTTCATCCTCAATAAGAAGCTGCAAGCAATTTCTCCCTCCCTTCGGGAGGGCCGGGGTGGGTACTAATGAGCTATTCTTTTTACTTTTGGGAGGGCTGGGGTGGGTATTTCCTACTTCTTCTCAGGATACACTAAGTTCTTCTCAGTGATACATTCCAGCACTTCATTCAAGTATTTTGCCGACTCATAACGTGCCATGGGGAGGTCGTGGAGCAGGTAGTTTCCACAGTCCATTGGGGCTGCTCCGGGAATTTCTCCATGATATTCTGCAACGAAACGAAAGGTACGTTTCATGAGTTCCACAATGTCCTTGCTTTCCAAATCGCCACGCAGAATGAGATAATTACCCGTCAAGCATCCCATGGGACCCCAATAAACAATGCGGTCTTTCCATTCTTCATCGTTACGAAGAAAGGTTGCAGCAAGGTGCTCAATGGTATGAATGGCACCATTATGGAGCACCGGTTCACGATTAGGTTCTTTCATTCTGATGTCAAAAGTAGTGACGATTTCGCCGCCCACTTCATCCTTCCTGCTCACGTAAATGCCACGAAGCAGTTGCTCATGATTGATTGTAAAGCTTGGGATTTTATTCATTTTCATTTGCTTTTTACTTGTTGATTTCCTCTATAAAATGACGAGTCACTTCGAAACTCCCCTCGGCTAACCGGTCCCAGAAGTCGAAATACATCTGTGCCTTGTGGTCTTTCAGCGGCACATCACTGATAATTCTAAAGCTGATGAAAGGCGTGTTGAAGATGTGGCACACTTGAGCAATGCTGCAACTCTCCATGTCAACGGCCATAGCTTCGGGGAAATGGCTCATGATATCCTGCATCTTCTCACGCGTATCTACAAACCATTCGCCGCTCACGGTAAGGCCCCTGTGAATGGTTATGCCCTCCACTTGCAGACGACTTGCCTTTTCAACAAGGTCTGTCGGCGCCAAATAGCGGGCCGGCATGCCGAGAATTTGTCCGTATTCGCAGTTGTCTCCGCAGTAAGCATCATGGTAAACACACGCGCTTGCCACGACAACATCGCCCACATTCAGACGTGTGTCGGCACCACCGGCACAGCCTGTTGAGATAATCAAATCAGGGTGATGCTCGGCTATCATCTGTGTAGTTCCAACGGCAGAGTTGACTTTTCCGATGCCACACTTCTGCAAAATGATGTCCTTGTTCCCATGAAATACCTTTTCAAGTTGCGTGAATTCCTTGTCCATCGCAACGATAATACCTATCTTCATGCTTGCTTTCTGTTTGCTTACAAAGGTAATAAAAAAGCAGAAGAAAAGCGTTATATTATGTATAATTCAATAAATAGTAGCATAAGATGATTGTAGCTGTGGCTTTCCAAGCCACAGAACAGTGGTAATTTCCTTGCAAGTTTGAACTCCCCTCCTTGGGAGGGGCAGGGGGAGGCTCCGCAAGTTAGCACTCCCCTCCTTGGGAGGGGTTGGGGGAGGTTATGCAAGTTAGCACTCCCCTCCCTTGGGGAGGGGTCGGGGGTGGGTATCTATTAAATTCTTTTACAAAAGCCTTTGCGAGACAGGCCGTGCTGAGAAACAAAAGCATTGCGGTCGAAAATACGCGAGTTTTGAGCGAGTTTGCAATGCGTTGACAATCAAGTTATTATAAAGAACAAGGCAAAATATGAAGAAAAATAAGGTGGAGAAGTCCTCTCGTTTGATGCAAATTGCATGCTCATCTGCTTCATTTTGCATTGTGTTTTGATGCAGATAGGAGTGTCATCTGACGCAAAACACGAGCTAAGATGATGTATATTGCAAGATAAGGTGAAAGAAAATGGCTCGAAATCAGCTTGAAAACTGCTTTCGTTTTTCTATTTCGTGGATTTTCAACCCCCTCTTTTCAGACAATAAAACTTTACATTTCACAGCGATATTCATTGCCTTTCATCATGGAAAACAGGGCAGAATAATATTTCATAAATTGCCTGTCGGCTCATGATATTATTCCTTTTTTCACGTTTTATCATTTAAAATATCTATCTTTGCACGAAATAAACGTTTATAAACAACATCATGAAAGCTTTGAAGGAATATCTACCAGACCTGCTGGTAGTCATTATTTTCGCGGTAATATCATTTGCCTACTTCTTTCCTGCGGATGTAGACGGACGCATACTCTACCGACATGACGCATCGGCGGGACGTGGAGCAGGACAGGAAACGGCTGAATATCACGAGCGTACCGGTAAGGTTTCGCGTTGGACTAACGCCACTTTCAGTGGTATGCCGACTTATCAGACGGCGCCATCTTACAAGAGTGTAAGTGTGCTTAATCAAGCAGTGAAGGCCTATCATCTGTGGCTTCCAGAGAACGTTTGGTATGTCTTTGCCTATCTTCTGGGCTTCTATATCCTGCTTCGAGCCTATGATTTCCGACGGGCTTTAGCCGTTTTAGGTTCTATCATATGGGCTTTCTCATCGTATTTCTTTATTATCATCGCTGCCGGACACATCTGGAAGGTGATGGCTTTGGCCTATCTTCCACCGCTGATAGCAGGCATCGTGCTCTCTTATCGGGGCAAATATCTATGGGGGTTCATTGTCACGGCAATCTTTGCAGCCTTTGAAGTTGATGCCAATCATGTGCAGATGACCTATTATTATCTGTTCATCATCCTCTTTATGATTATTGCTTATTTGGTCGATGCTGTCAGAAAGAAGACCATGAAGCAGTTTATGAAGGCCACAGCTGTATGTGCTGCGGGTGCATTGATTGGTGTGTTGATGAATATTTCCAACCTTTATCACACCTGGCAGTATGCTCAAGAGAGCATGAGAGGCAAGAGTGAACTCGTCAAAAAGAATGCAGCCAATCAGACTAACAGCGGACTTGACCGCGATTATATTACGCAGTGGAGCTATGGTGTGGATGAAACTTGGACGCTGCTCGTGCCTAATACCAAGGGCGGAGCATCGGTTCCGCTGGCTGCCAACACTGAGGCCATGAAGATTGCCGACCCGAATTTCATGCAAATTTATCAGCAGTTGGGGCAGTATTGGGGCGAACAGCCGGGCACAAGTGGGCCAGTCTATGTGGGCGCTTTCGTGCTGATGCTTTTCGTCTTGGGCCTGTTTATCGTGAAAGGTCCCACGAAATGGGCGTTATTGGCAGCCACGGTGTTGAGCGTTTTGCTTTCGTGGGGGCGTAATTTCATGCCGTTTACCAACTTCTTCCTTGACTACATACCGATGTACAGCAAGTTCCGAACGGTGGCATCTATACTTGTTATTGCCGAGTTTACCATACCGTTGCTGGCTATGATGACGCTGAAGAAGATTGTAGACGAGCCGGATATTCTGACAAAGAAAATCAAATATGTCTATATCAGCTTTGGTCTGACGGCCGGCATTGCCCTGCTCTTTGCCCTCATGCCGACGCTTTTCTTCTCTGATTTCATTTCAAGTTCAGAGATGCAAGCCCTGAAATCAATCCCTGCCGAATATCTTACGCCACTGCTGTCCAACCTGAGAAGCATCCGCGAAAGCATATTCACGGCCGACTGTTGGCGGTCGTTCTGGATTATCGTTATCGGCACATTGTGTCTCTTCCTCTACAAGATGAAGAAGCTGCGGGTAGAGTTTATGATGATTGCAATTACTGTTTTGTGTCTTGCCGACATGTGGCAAGTGAACAAACGCTACCTCAATGACGGCATGTTTGTAGAGAAGAGCGTGCGCGAACAGGCACAGCCGATGACGCAGACCGACCGTCAGATACTGCAAGACAAGGCCTTGGACTATCGTGTTCTGAACTTTGCAAGCAATACGTTCAACGAGAATGAAACCAGTTTCTATCATAAGAGTATCGGCGGATATCATGCTGCCAAGCTACGCAGATACCAGGAATTGATTGATGCTTACATCAGTCCTGAGATGCAAAAGACCATGCCCGCCATCGCACAGGCAGGCGGAGACATGACCAAGGTCAATGGAAACAGCATCTTCCCTGTGCTGAACATGCTCAATGCCAAATACTTCATTGTGCCTCTCCAGAGCAATCAGACGGTGGCAATACAGAACCCTTACGTCTATGGCAATGCTTGGTTTGTGGATAAAATCACTTATGTGAAGAATGCAAATGAAGAACTTGACGGACTTGGAAAACTTGACTTGCGCCATGAAGCCATTGCCGACGCACGCTTCCGGAGTCAGTTGGGCGAGTCAAAAGCCCAAGACAGCACGTCAATCGTAAAGATAACAGCCTACGAACCCAATCAACTCACGTATGATGTGCGTAGTGCTACGGGGGGAATTGTGGTCTTTTCCGAGATATTCTATCCCGAATGGACGGCTACAGTCGACGGGAAAGCCGTGGAGTTAGGCCGTGTAAACTATGTACTTCGCGCGCTGAATGTTGACAAGGGGCATCATACGGTGGTGCTTACCTTTGATCCAAAGAGTGTAAAGCAAACCGAAACCGTGGCTTATCTCTCTTATGGTGTGCTGCTGTTGGTAGTGCTTCTGGGTGTCTATTTCAAGAGAAAGCAGCCTCACCCCCAGCCCCTCCCCGAAGAGGGAGGGGAGTAATATGCTTTCTTATAGCATATTTTGCAATGTGAGTTCCAGTATATACTACTTCCTACTCCAAGGAAACATCCCCTCTCTCACGGCCTTTCCCAAAAGAGAAAGATGAACAACATACTTCTCTATAGTGCATTTTGCAATGCAAGTTCTAAGGCATTCTACTCCCCTCCCTCTTCGGGGAGGGGCCAGGGGGAGAGGCTGTACTTTTTCATAAATATGGTTAACCGCTCTTTTGTGAGTGCCATGAATGCCTGATAGTCTTCACTTTCTGGATTGAAAGGTCTGTGATGAAGTGCTTCTTTGATAGGTTTCCATTCGCGCATCATCGTGAACACGTCGGCATGGAAGTAGGTTTCGGCAAATTGTTCCCATATATATTCCACGGCTTGAGGGCTTGGATGCAACATGTCTTCTTTGTAGAAGCGGTAGTCGCGAAGCTCATCATTCATGATTTCATAGGCAGGAAAGTAATCCACTTGGCTTTCGTGAGACAGTTGTTCGGCTGCCAGCAGCAACGTAGCCTTGCCGAGTTGACTCCCATGGAAGCCGTATTTGCGGTACCGAATGGGGCTGACGGTGATGATGATGTGCATGTTTGGGTTGCAGGATAACAGACATTGCGTGGCCTTTTGCAGGTAATCAACACATTGGGCAACGCTCAATTCGCATTCATCAAACAGCGATTGTGGTCTTTTCCGGCAGTTATCAACAATCTCTTTGGTCTCTTTCAGCACATAAACATGGTTGGTTCCGAGCGTGAGAACGGTTACATCGGGTACGAAATCATGCGTTTTGCAGTGTTGTTCAACAGAATGGAGGATGCTTGCAGGGTTATACATCACGCCAAAAGGATTGATTACGGTAGGAAACTGCTCATCCTTGAACTTGTTTCCAATGCTTTCTGCAAAGCAAGAACCAATGAATAAAAGGTGCTGTGCAGGTTTGATTTGCCATGAAGACGCGGCAATTTCCACTTTTGTTCTGAATTCCATACGCTGTCATTTGTTGCTTATTGCAAAGTTAGCGATATTCTCTCTATGAACCATTCGGTTTCGGTGATTAATTGAACTGATTGCTCTGATTTCAGAAATAAAGTGTTATTTTTGTGTCAAAGAAACGAAAGCGACCGACCATGGAAGAGAAAATACCGCGCGAATTCAATCAGTTTTATCTGCATGATGTCACGTTTGCCAACCTGATGATGCGGAGAATCTACAACGTTTTGATTGTTGCCAACCCCTATGATGCCTTTATGTTGGAGGATGACGGACGCATAGAGGAGAAGATCTACAATGAATATATGGAACTTGGACTGCGTTATCCGCCGATGTTTACACGCGTTTCAACGACTGAAGAGGCGATGCACGTCATGCATACCACCAATATCGACCTCGTGATTTGTATGCCGGGAACGGCCGATAATGATGCTTTCAGCGTGGCAAGGTCTATCAAACAAGCCTTTAAAAACATTCCATGTGTGGTGCTTACGCCCTTTTCTCACGGCATAACCAAACGTATGCAGAACGAGGATTTGCGTATCTTCGACTATGTTTTCTGCTGGTTGGGAAACACTAATCTCATTCTTTCCATTATCAAACTCATCGAGGACAGGATGAACATTGCACACGATATCCAGGAGAGTGGGGTGCAAATGATTCTGCTTGTTGAGGACAGTATTCGTTTCTATTCATCCATATTGCCCAATCTCTACAGCTATATTCTTGCACAAAGCAAGCGGTTTGCCACCGAAGCATTAAACAAACATCAGGCTACTTTGCGTATGCGTGGCAGGCCAAAGGTCGTGCTTGCACGCACTTATGAAGAGGCAATGACGATTTATAATCAGTTTTCTGACAATTGTCTTGGCGTTATCTGTGATGCCCGTTTCCCGATGAAAGAAGTGTCGCCCGATGAGAATGAACTGTTGCCTTCACCGCTCCGGGACACTGATGTCTATAAAGATCCAGAGGCTGGACTGAAGCTTTTGCGAGCCATTCGAGCCAAAGACGAATACGTGCCTTTGATCATGGAGAGTTCAGAAAGTGCAAATCGTGAGAAAGCTGAAGCCGAAGGGTTCCGCTTTGTGGATAAGAATTCAAAGCAGATGAGCCTTGATCTGCGCCTGATTATGGAGGAACACATGGGCTTCGGCGACTTTATCTTCCGCAATCCCAAGACACATGAGGAGATTGTTCGCATCAAGTCGCTCAAGGATTTGCAGGATAACATCTTCAAAATCCCCAATGATTCCATGCTTTATCATATCTCGCGAAACCACATGAGCCGTTGGTTGAGCGCACGAGCCATATTCCCTGTGTCGCAATTCTTACGTGGAATTACGTGGCATAAACTGCAGGATGTCGATGCACATCGACAGATAACGTTTGATGCTATCGTGCAATATCGCCACATGAAGAACATCGGAGTGGTGGCCGTTTTCGACAGAATGAAGTTCGACCGCTATGCCCATTTCGCACGGATTGGCGAAGGTTCGCTCGGAGGAAAAGGCAGAGGATTGGCCTTTTTGGACAATATCATCAAGCTTCATCCTGCATTCAACCAGCTCGAAGGGGTCAAAGTGCAGATTCCAAAGACGCTCGTGCTGTGCACGGATGTGTTTGATCAGTTCATGGAAAGCAACAATCTCTACCCTATTGCCCTAAGCGATGCAAGCGATGAAGACATCCTTCAGCACTTCTTGAAAGCGCAGTTGCCCGACAGTTTGACTGAAGATTTCCTCACATTCTTTGAAGCTGTGAAGGCACCTATCGCCATTCGGTCGTCAAGTTTGCTTGAAGACAGTCATTATCAACCCTTTGCCGGCATCTACAGTACCTATATGATACCCTGTTTAGACAACCGGAAAGCGATGCTGGAGATGTTGGCAAGTGCTATCAAGAGTGTGTATGCCTCGGTCTATTACCGTGATTCAAAGGCCTATATGACTGCTACAAGCAATGTCATAGACCAGGAAAAGATGGCTGTCATCTTGCAGGAAGTGGTCGGAAAGCAGTATGATGACCACTTCTATCCTACCTTCAGCGGAGTTCTTCGCTCGCTGAATTACTATCCGATTGGCGATGAAACCGCCGAAGAAGGCATTGTTTCGTTAGCTTTAGGCTTAGGAAAATACATCGTAGACGGCGGCCAAACACTGCGCGTTTCGCCCTATCATCCTCACCAAGTGCTGCAAATGAGCGAATGGGAAACGGCACTTCGCGAGACGCAGACACAGTTTTACGCTCTTGATATGGCTCCCGTGGGCAGGCAATTCAAAGTAGATGACGGCTTCAACATCAGGAAAATGAAGGTGAAAGAAGCCGAGAAAGACGGTGCGATACGCTATATCTGTTCGACATTCGACCCCTATGACCAAGTGATTTACGACGGACTCTACGACGGCGGACGCAAGATTATCTCATTTGCAGGCGTGCTTCAACAGGATGTTTTCCCTCTCCCGGAATTGTTGCAAATGGCGATGAAGCATGGTGCAGAAGCCATGAAACGCCCTGTGGAGATAGAGTTTGCATGCAATCTCAATGAGGACAAGAGCGGTGAACTCTATCTGTTGCAGATACGTCCGATTGCAGATGCCAAGCAAATACTCCATGAAGACCTCGCAAAAGTGGCTGATGAGGACTGCCTGCTAAGGTCACATAATGCCTTGGGACATGGCATCATGGACGATGTCTACGATGTAGTTTACGTGAAATATGATGACAGTTTCTCGGCCATGAACAATTATTATGTGGCCGATGATATCGAGAGAATCAATCGTAAGTTCCTTGCCGACAATCGCCATTATGTGCTCATTGGCCCCGGCAGATGGGGCAGCAGCGACCATTATCTCGGTGTGCCGGTGAAATGGCCACATATTTCTGCCGCGCGTATTATTGTCGAAGTGGCACTCCACAACTACCACGTTGACCCTTCACAAGGCACGCATTTCTTTCAAAATCTCACTTCTTTCGGGGTCGGTTACTTCACGATTGATAGCTGTTCTGCATCGGGTGGCTTCGTCCGCAAGGAGGTTTTAGATGCTATGCCGGCCGTAGAAGAAACACCATATGTGCGGCATGTGCATTTCAAAAAACCGCTACGGATTATGATTGACGGTCAGAAACAGGAAGGATTGATTGACATAAGTCAATAAAACGGCTAACAGATTGATTTATAATGTGATTTGTTTGCACCGCACACAGATAGTGATTAATTTTGCAATGTGTTTTTCATGGTATTAGATTTAAGGTTAACAAAGGTTGGAGTACGGCGGTACTCCTTTTTTTATGTCTTATTTCTTAAATTGTTAAAAAACACCTATTAGAGGTTTAATAAATTGTAAATACTACACCATATAAGGCAGAATGTTTGGAAATTCCATTCATTCTGTCTAACTTTGCAACGTGTTTTTCATAGTATTAGATTTAAGGTTAACAAGGTCGGAGTACAGCGGTACTCCTTTTTTTGTGTCTTGAAGTGAAACTTCTCGTGGCATTTTTTAAGACCATCAGCACGTTTATGGAAGTCCATCAGCAAATAGTTGTAGGTCATGGAAGCATAAAAAAGCAAGAGAAAAAACATTACTCAGATTCCACTTTCAATGGTTGTGCTCCTTGAAAAAGCTTATTCAACCAGAACAACAGCCTCTAAAGTCCTCATCTTTTTGTAAAGATTATCCCCTTGATTTTAACACTTCATGACCACACCAAATAGAAAATGGAAAGCGGGAAAACGGGAATAATTTCACCATTTCAAGCACCTTAACTTGTGATTTCATTTATGATACAGCGTGATTTGACGCTAATTGCGCGGGTATTTGTGTCAAAAAGCGTGGTAATCTCAGGCAAATCAGGCGGTAATTTGACGTTAATCGCAGTGATTTCTTGCATGATTTTGACCTATATTTTGTTTCAGAACACATAATAGTTTGACTATCAACGCATTGCAAACCACCGAAAAACAGCGCGTATTTGGAGCGAGGAGAAGAACAATTTCAAATTCGCGAAGCATTCAAGAGCAATTGTAAATATCCTTGATAAGAATTAACCTATTTTCCGCTTCATGAGATTACAGTTCACATGCTGCATCTTTTGATAGTTCAAGAGAACGCTAAATAAAAGAGGGGATATATCTTATACCTATTGATATATATTTATTTCAGACTTTCATAAGGCTTTGGAAAAGAAGTCAGGCAGTTCGAGGCATGGGAAAAGCCCATTGTTTTAACATCTTTTTCATTATTATTAGGTATTGTTCAATCAGGGAAAATATCATACTTTTGCCGTATTCCAAGCGTTTAATCAAGTATTCGAATAAAGATAACAAATTAAAATAAACAAAAATATACGAATTAAAATGAATAGAAAAATCATGTTATTGTTAGCCTTGATGCTAACCACTTTATCAACTCTACAGGCTAAAACGGCACTCATGATAGTAGCACATGGCTCACCGATGGAATCGTGGAGAAAACCTGTTTTAGACTTAGAACCACTCGTAAAGCAGCAAGTTGCCGAGGGAAAACTCATGGGAATAGACCTTGTGAAGGTAGCCCTCATGGAATATACAGAACCATCTGTAGCTTCAATGGTGAAAGCTTGCGAGGCCGAAGGCGCCGATACAATCTTCGCACTGCCTGTCTTCATTGCACCATCGGGGCATACAGAAGAAGACCTTCCCAATATTCTTAGCCACAAATACAACCCATACGTGCGTGAAGAATTAGGCGAAGAGAAGACTGAAATGGTGCATACGAAGACACCAATCATCCTCGGTCCGACTTTCTATTACAGCTATGTGTTGGAGAAGTGCATGCTCGATCGCATTCAAAGTCTTTCGAAAGATGCTGCCAACGAAGCTGTAATCTATCTCGCCCACGGCGATGATGAGCGCATTGGTTTCTGGAAAGAGATGTTCAACAGTGTGGAGAAATACACTAAAGAGCATGCAAAAATCACTTATGTAGACCATGCACTCATTGAAATGGGACATGACTTCGGTAAGGAACTCATGCCTTTGCTTACCAAAGCAGCCCAAAAGAAGAAGCGAATCATAGTGCAAGGCATCTATCTTACCTCTGATGTGAAACGCATGGCCGACCGACATAAGATGCAAGATGTACAGAATGACTTGGTGAAGAAAACCGGGGTGGAAATTGTCTACAGTTCCGACGGCATCCTGCCTGCCTCTACTTCTCGCGTTGTTGATTGGATTGTAGCCCAGACAAAACAATGGGTTGAAAGCAAACGATAAATCAGACACGGCATGAAAAACCTTACAATATTGAGTCTTTTCGCACTGCTGAGCCTCTTTCTTGTTCCACAAGAGAGCGTGGCTCAGGAGCGAAAGCTCTATGGTTACGTAACCGATGCCGGCAATGAGCCTCTGGTCGGTGTGAGCATTCGCGTGGAAGGAACGCAGATTGCAACGGTGACCGATGTCAAAGGTCGCTATCAACTGAGTGGTCATTGGGCTAAAGGTACACTCATTTCTTTCACCTATATCGGCTATGCCAAACAACAGTTTAAGGATGATGGGCGCGACCGCATGGATGTAAAGATGGTGGAAGTGGCCAATGGTATCGGTGAAGTGGTCGTGAAAGCCAAAAGCAATATCAACGCCATTGACCTGCGTTCGAAGGCAGGCATCGTTGAGAATGTGGACATGAAACGGCTCACCGAGAAGCCAATGATTGACATGGGACTGGCTCTTCAAGGCTTAGTTCCAGGCTTGAATGTCATGAATACAGGCGACTTGGGAAGTGCTCCGAAAATCAGAATACGTGGAAATTCATCGTTTCGTCGTGGTAACACAAGCAACGAACCATTGTATGTGTTGGACGGAAAGATTATCTCTGCCGAGACATTCTATAATCTGAATCCACAGGATATCGCCAATATCAAGGTGCTGAAAGATGCTGCAGCATGCGCATTGTATGGTATCAAGGCTGCCAACGGCGTGTTGGAAATCAGTTCACAGCATGGCTATAAAGGCAAGATGACGTTCACTTACAGCATGGATTTGGGTTTGACCATGCGTGGAAGACGCGGCGTTCGGCTCATGGATACCGATGAGAAACTCGAGTTAGAGCGTCTGTTGCAGAACCCGGCAGCACCAGGGTATCGTTACAGTCGTGATTATATTGAACGTGAGTACGCTTCTGATCCCAACAAAGAGCAGCTTATTGCCGAAGGCGAACAACGCTTGGCTGCATTGAGAAACATTCATACGGATTGGTTTAAAGAACTGATTCATAATAATTTCTATCAGAAGCATAACCTCAATGTCAAAGGGGGCAGTGGCTCTACAACCTATTATCTTTCGGGCAACTATGCCTATCAAGGCGGTCGTCTCGAGGGAAATAACAAACAACGCTTCAATGTTCGCATGGGTTTAGATCAGCAATTGGGCAACATAGGCTATCTGATGATTGGCGTTTCTGGCGGTTATTCCAAGAGTAATTCACCCAATGGAACGACCTTCGACCCTTCTTCGCTGGTGTATAATCTTAATCCTTACGAGCAAAAGACAGGCGAACTCTATTCTTATCCCAATCGAACCTATTATGATTTAATGCATCAATACAAAAGCGATGCTACCGATAAGAATGCCGGAGTAGATGTAAATCTCACGCTTTCACCATGGAAAGACCTTACGTTGGCTTATGTTGCAGGTCTTGATTTCCTTCAAGACGATGATCATCGCTTCACACCTGCATCTGCATATTCAGAGCAAAAATCGGGTATTCTGATGAATGCACGAGGCATTTACAGCCGTACCAAAGGCACAACGACCAATCTTTCAAGCAACTTCCGAGCCACTTACAACCATGTTTTTGCGGATGTTCATGATGTCACTTTGGGCGCAAACTTCGATTATTACCTATATAATTATGATGCAGTGGGCATTACAGGCTATGGAGTTGGCAATGTGGATGCTCCTTCTGCCATTAATAATTCCCTGCAAGGACTGCGACAACCCTCTGTAAGGAACCCTCGTGACAAGAATGCTCAGCTTGGAATTGGTATGGTTGCAGGCTACACATACAATACGATTTATGATGCTTATTTCACTTATAAGGCCGATGCTTCGTCGATATTGCCGTCAGATAAGCGTTGGAATGCAGCCTGGGCAGCCGGATTGGGATGGACTCCGACGAACTATTCTTGGTTGAAAGGCAATAAGATTCTATCGAAATTAAACTTCAAGGCCTCTTATGGTGTAACAGCAAACCTTAATGGTGTGACAGTTTCCAGCACCGTTGGAACTTTTATGTTCGGTGAACAAGCCTATGAAAGTAGCCGAGTTTTATCGTTGTTATCCCTCTATAATAAAGATTTAAAAGCCGAGCAAAACAAATCAACTGATTTAGGTATGACGGTAGAGCTGTTGAAACGCATCACTTTAGATGTGAATTGGTATAACCGCCGCACGGAGCAAGCACTCTTGGATGTGCCAATCGCCACCAGTTCAGGATTTTCTTCGCTGAAGCGTAACATTGGAGTTTTGCAGAACCGAGGTGTAGAACTCGGACTCAATGCAAAGATATTGGATGCTTATGACTGCCGTTTGGCTGTAGGAGGCAACATCGCTTATAATAATAATAAGGTGGTAAGTCTTTACTGGACTGATAAACTTTATTTAGACGAACAGTCCATTGTACCCAACTACGAGGTAGGAAAATCCTATGATATGATTTATGGTTTGCACTCATTGGGCATCAACCCACTCACCGGTTACCCAGTTTTTCTCATGCCGGATGGAAAAGAAAAGCAAGGTACGGAGCAGCTTACGCGTGATGACTTCGTTGCACTTGGTCATCTGACGCCACCTTATTCGGGTAGCTTCTATGCCAATTTCTCCTATAAGCAGTTTGATTTTGACATTTCATTCTATTATGTTTTTGGTGGAAAACAGCGCTTTAACTACCAGTATGTGCGTGACAAAGATAAGGCAAACTATAATGCTGTGGCTGGACAGACTGCCAGAATGTGGTTTAAACGAGGTGATGAATATAAAGAATATTGGACACCTTTCTACACACAAAGCATTGCACAAGATAACCTTGCGCAATATCCTAACTCACGAACTGTTGGAAATAGCGACTACTTAAAACTTTCGAGTTTCTCTATGCGCTATCGTATTCCATCGAACTGGCTACATAAAGTAGCTCCATTCCTACAATATGCCAACGTAGGTCTACAGGGATCAAACCTCTTTACATGGACAAGTTATAAGGAGTCTGACCCAGAAAGTGGTACCTTAGCAGGCACCATGCAGCCTGTTTTCACCTTTCATCTCAATCTAACATTCTGATAATAGTATATGAAACAGAATAAATTGACTTTCAAGAGCGTTGCAGTGGGGTTGGTTTCAATGGTTTTTGCCTCATGCAGCCTTAACATTCCACCGCTTGATCAGTTCTCCGATCCTGATGCAATCACGAATGTTTCCAATGCAAGATCATTCCTGGCATCGGCTTATTCTTCCTATCCCCACATGGAATATGAGTTCTCTTTATTGGGAAATGATTTCGTTCCGACATCTCTTTCCTTTAAGGATATTACGTCTTTGAACTTATATAATTGGAAAGATCAAGAGATAAACAAGATTGCTCCAAGCCTTTGGCAAGACTATTATAATGTAATTGCGCAATGTGATGCCCTGCTTGAACGCATGGATAACGTGCAGACAAGCTCTGCTGAAGAGCAGAACGAAAAACAAGCGATTGCTGCTGAAGCCAAAACATTAAAGGCCTTATGCTATTTCCAATTGCTTAAAACCTTTGCTCCTGCCTATGACTTAAATCCTGATGCGGCAGGAGTTATCTTGAAAAACAGGTTTGGAATAGAGGACAAACAACGTTCTTCGATTCGTGATTGCGTGGCAACAATACGTGCTTTGCTTGATGATGCCGTGCAAGTTGATAACACTTCGAAGCGTAATGGCTGGCTTTCACAAACGGCGATACAGTATCTTCAAGCTGATTTGGCGCTCTATTCGGGTGATTATGAGGCAGCCATTAAGTCGGGAAATGCCGTGATTGCGAAGAGTAATGATGCCTATTTCACGGCCGAAGGCATGAATAGTTTATGGGAAAAAGACAGTTATGCAGGTCGTATTTTCGCGTTCAATACAAACTCAACTTACTATGCTGACATCCAATATGATGCCAAAGAAGGCGACTATTTCTGTGTCAATCCAAAACTGAGTTTCGCTATTTCAGACCTTCGAAGAGCCTCGTTCACCTATCCTTTTGTGATAAATGGCACGAGCAGGACACTGCTTGGGAAGTATAACCGAAGTAATAAACTCAACCAGGCTACTGCCTATATTAACACCATGCGTTATGCCGGAGCCTATTATATCGTAGCCGAAGCCTATTGTCGAAAGGGAGAAACCGAGTCAGCACGTGTGCTCATCAATCATTATTGGAACTGTATTGGGGTGCCAGAAGCACCTGCCAACACTGCTAATCAGGCGCTTTTGGAACTTATTCTCACAGATAAGCAGCGTGAATTTGCAGGTGAAGGGATTAATTTCTTTGACCTCAAGCGCACGCATCTCGCAGCTTTAACGAGATATTCTCAATGGGGGGCAAGCTCAAACAGTACAATAGCGACCACTGATTACCGATGGAATTTCCCTATTCCGGTGTCTGAACATCGCTTCAACAAGGTAGAACAAAATGCCGGTTGGCCATCCAATTAAACTTAACGATAAACGAATGAAACATTTATTCAATAGCATTCTTGTAGCCGTTGTGCTTACATTAGTAGGTTGTCAGGCGCAAGATGCACCTCGAGAAAGCATGACCAATGGAGTGGAACTCACCATTCCAGGCAATGCAATCCTGGCAGAAGACGACACAAGTAGCGTGTTTGTGCATGTTATGATGGCTTTTGCGCCTTCAGAACGAACATCGGTCAAGTTGGCTTTTACAGGCAATGAAGATGCTGTGTTGCAGGTGGAAAGCGATGAAATCGTGTTTGAGCCTGGTCAGAAAGAGGTTGTCTTTCGCGTGAAATCCAATCGAAGACATTCGCTTTCTATCAGTAAGACGGTCACTTTGCAAGTGGCATCTGCATCTCATCCGCAGATAAAAGGCTTTGGTAAAGGCGTTCAAATCACGGTAAATCCCGATGCAGACATTCCTATTCTAACAGAAACACAGTTGCAATTGATTGCTGGTGTGAAGAAAAAATACGGCATAGATCTTGCTCGCTTGTTGGGAAAGCTACCTGTAGAGACTACTATTGTCTTCAACAAAGATGACAAAGAGAACTTCTTCCAAGGTCAATCACAACGCGTTTACAAAGGATATAGCGTGATAACCCTTGGGGATGACGCCACTGTTGACCACCCAACGCTCAAGATGTTGACTAATCCTATGGGACTGACTACGTTCCTCTACGATGTCTTGAAGCGTAAAACAGTGAACGATAACGAGTTTTTCATGCGGACCCCCTATGGAAAAGCGGCCGTGAAAGCTATTAACTATCAAGAAAGTAAAGAGACATTCTCGGTTGCTTTGAGTAATATCGGTATTAATACTGCCAGCAACAGCATTACGTTTACAGGCGAAAAAGAAAACGCTTACGGTGATATGATTATGGGAATTCCTTTCACCTACGACTACTCTGCTTGGAATCGCCTACTCAAAGAAAAGGAAAAAGGCACTGTTGTGGAAATAGAAGAAGATGGAAAGTTAGTGGGTTACACCATCAATGACGACTTCTTAACCATGGGAGGCTCTTTAGATCCCAACCGATTCTTAGGCGTTAGCAACATCAGTAGCGATACTTTTGGAAACAATCCGAGTGATTGGGTAGCCCCTTCTGCATTGCTGGACCTCGCGAAAGGAACGCTCTCGTTCACTTTCCCATGGGATTATGCCGATGGGAATGGCTATGAACAGGTGCGAGTTGTTTACACATTGCACCGCTAAACAGCAAGTATTATATGGAGAAAAAACTTATCAGACATACTCTTTTCTGGGCGATTGTGCTCGGACTTCTATTTGTAGGTAGGGCTTTTGCTCTGCCTTGCTTGCGTGTTAATAAATATATTACTCTGCCTAAAGGCACTGTTGAAGGACGATTGGATAACGGACTGCGTTATATTATCCTGCCCAATGAGTTGCCGAGACATAATATCGAGGTGAGAATGGTCATGAATATAGGCTCGTTGCAAGAAGAAAACGACCAACGAGGTGGTGCACATTTCCTCGAACATAGTGCCTTTATCGGAACTAAACACTTTCCAAAGCGGGCATTGATTGACTATTTTGAGCGCCAAGGTATGAAGTTTGGACGAGACATTAACGCCTTTACGGGCTTTGATCGCACTATCTATTGGCTCTCTTTGCCTTATCATTCGCAAGACAAGGCAGTATTGGACACCACCTTCTTGGCCCTTCGTGATTGGCTGTGTGACCTCACTTTTGATGATGAACGCGTGAAGAAAGAGCGCGGAGTCATTGTAGAAGAGTTGCGCGGTTATCAGCAAAATGACGATTTCTACAGCCTGAAAATGGGACAAAATCGCTATGCTGACCATATACCTTTAGGCACAGAACGCGATATTAACAGCATAGACAGCGACCGACTGAAAGCTTTCTATAAGCGTTGGTACACACCTTCACATGCCACTGTGCTTGTAATTGGACAGGTGAATGTGGCAGAAATCGTTGAAAAATTGCGCAAAACGGTGGGTACTATCCCAGCAAAAGCGGATAAAAAGCCTTTCAAACAGCTACCGATGACCTATGCAAAAGGAGCCGCTTGGATGCAGTTGTCCGACAGCATGCAGCGCGAAAGCAAACTGGAACTCATCATTCCACATCCTACAATCGTTGAAAAAACATTGCAGGATGCCGTCAACAAGCAACGCATGCGCATGTTGGCGCAATGCCTTTCAGAGCGATTTGCAGCTGATAGTATAAGGTGTAATGTATCAAATGATTGGTATCTAGCCGACAAAGATCATTTTGTGCTGTCGTTTCGCGGTGCTTCTTCGGCTCTGTTAGCGCAGCAGTTGGCTGCAGCTTCCTATGAATGTCGACGGCTGTTGCAGCGTGGAGTGGGGCAAGATGAACTGCAACAACTCATTCATACGCGTCTTGTGCATTTGTTACCTGATACCACACAGCAGCTTTCCGCTGATTTGTGCGATGATTTTATCGATTATATCACGGCAGAAGACCGCCCACTTTGGCATCCCGATGATGTGGAATGGGTGCGCAGTCAGGTGAAGATGACAACGAGTTTGCAGTTGCAGGAATATCTGAAAAGCATTCTTAAAGCCATGAAACGCAGTCGGTTGTATGCCTATACCTATGTTGCAGACAACGCAAATGCACCTCTTCTCAATGCAAAACAGGCTGACTTGGCTTGGAAACAAGGCTGGAAACGCCCCCTTGAATCTTATGTTTATCGACAGAAAGCACAGCCGAAAGAAGAGACTATTAAACTGCCTTCATGCTTGAAACAAACGCCAACATTCACAAATGCAAGCATTGAAAATCGGAAGAAATGGCCTGAACTTGGAATTGAGGAAATACAGTTGACAAACGGCATCAAGCTGCTTGTACGCCCAACCTTAGACGAAGACTCTACGATTTACTTAGCTGCAGTGGGACGAGGTGGCACGGCCGACCTCTCACCTCAAATGCAATTGAAGGTGCATGATGCTGTAAGTTATGTCGATATGGGCGGATTAGCCAAGGTGTCGTGCGACACTTTGTTGACCGTGATGACGCAACAACAGTTGTCGATGACGGTTGGTGAAGATGCCTATTGGCATCAGTTGCTGGCCTCTGCACCTGCAAAAAAGGCTACAGCATTGTTTAATTTGGCTTACGAAAAGCTGTGTTTTCCTGGTATTAACCGTGAAGATTTTGCCGAAACTGTGGCTTCTGAACTGGAAAACGTAGGCAAGGAAACTCTTTTAGACAGGCTCTTGGCCCACGATTCCGACCGCTTAATGACCAACACTATCGACTCGTTGGTGGGCAATGTGGCAGCAGGAACTGAGCGATTAGTTACAAAAGCAACGCTGCAGGCATTGAATATCGACACGATTACCAATTATTACAAGCGCTTGTTTGGCAATCCTTCGGGACTCACAATCATCTTAACGGGCAACTTCGATGCTGCACATGTGGTGCCCAAAGCCATTGCAACGTTTGCCCAAATGCAGGCACCGCAGTCGCCATTACCGTTGAACAACTCACCGTTTGCAGCTAAGAAACAGACGTTTTTCAAAGGCTTTGAGGGCGGAAACGATCATCAAACGGTGGCCAACTACGTCTTTGCAGGCAACTATACACCATCGCTTCAAGCCACATTGAGCATGAAACTGATACGCGATGTGTTGCAAGACCGTGTACTGAAAGTATTACGTGAGAACGAGAATATTGTCTATTCACCTTATGTAAACCTCTATTATAATGGTGTTCCACAGCAGAAATATCATTTCGTCATTAACCTTTCGCTGAAAGATGAGAACCGCCAGAGAGCTGAAATCCTCTTGCAAAGCATTCTTAAAGACTTGAAAGAAAAACCTGTCAGCACGGCAGAACTCGACAAGTTGAAGCGTTCTTTTCTCGTGACGAAAGACAAAGTGCTGACCGACAAGGCTCCTTCTGAATGGAAAACAGCATTGATGTCGTTGGTGAAGAATGGCGAGTCGTTGCACGATTTCAATGACTATGCCGCCTGTCTGAATGGCATAACGCCTGCAATGGTGCAGAGAATGATAAGTGAAATGTTGGATTGGAACCACCGAATGGTTGTATTTAAATCGCAGAAATAATGAGAATAATCAAGAATTTACGTTTGTTTTGCTGTGTCATCATCTTGTTCATGGCAGCTAATATGAGGGCCGAGAAACAGCCCGAAGCCTATCGTTTGTACGACAATAAAGGTAAAGCAATCACTTATGACCAGTTGGTGAAAGCGCTTTCCAAGGTAGATGTGGTCTTTGTTGGTGAGATCCATAACTGCGTTATCACGCATTGGCTGGAGCTGAAGCTGTTGGAAAGTCTCTACAAAGTGCATGGAAAGCAGTTGAAAATGGGCTTAGAGATGTTTGAAAGCGATAACCAACTCATCTTGGATGAGTATCTTCAACGTCAGATTACAGGCGAACGCTTTGAAGATGAAGCCCGACTTTGGCCGAATTACAGCACGGATTATGCCCCATTGATAGACTTTGCACGTGAGCACCACATGCCTGTTGTGGCGACAAATGTGCCACGTCGTTATGCCACTGCCGTGAAAGAGCATGGCCTTACCTATCTTGATTCGCTTTCGCTAGAGGCAAAATCCTATATGGCTCCATTGCCTATCCGTTTTCAGCAGAATGAAAACGTGGCACAAGGTTTTGCACTTATGGAGCTGATGGGCAAGAACAAGAAGGCCAATGCGCAGCAGATTGCCGAGGCGCAGGCTATCAAGGATGCTACAATGGCTTGGCGGATAGCACAGCATCTGCAGGGAAAGTTCATTCATTTCAATGGTAACTTTCACACCGATAGCCGTGATGGAATCATTCCTTACCTGTTACAATATAAGCCAGGCATTACTTATGCAGTGGTAAGGGCAGTGCGTCAAGAGGATATTTCGCATTTGGAAGACGACTACAAAGGCATTGCCGATTATTATATCTGTGTGCCCGAAGACATGATTACGTCATACTAAGTGAGATCATATACCTCATGCAGCCCTATTTTATCTCATCAAATGAAATGAATATAAAAATCTGGCTATAAGAAAACGAGACCTAAAAAAGGTCTCGTTTTCTTATAGTATTATTTCAATATCTGCCGTAATGGGATCATTACAAAATCGCGTTCATGCATAAAAGGATGAGGAATTTGCAGGTCAGGCTCATCAATTTGCAGGCTATCATAGAGCAGAATATCAATGTCTATGATACGATCGGCATACTGTTCACCTACAGATTTCTCCGTTCTCCCCATTTTCCGCTCTATCGCCTGTGTTACCTCAAGCAACTGTTGAGGCAATAAAGGCGTCTCAATGCACACACACATATTGATAAAAAGATTTGGAGAATCAAATCCCCAAGGTTCAGTTTCGAGCAAATCAGACTGTCTAAGCACCGTACCGACATTTGCCTCAAGATATCGGACAGCATCGCGCATGTTACGCTTTCGGTTTCCGATATTCGATCCTAAACTCAAATAAACCGTATGCAAAGCCACTTTCAGCCCTTTATCAATCATCAACGATCAACAAGGCATCACCGTAACAGCCAAACATATAGCCATTTTCAGCTGCCAAATTATAACATTCCATCACTGCCTCATAGCCACCAAAGGCCGCTGTTGTCATCAGAAGCGTAGAATAAGGATGATAGAAATTAGCCACCATTGAGTCTGCCAAGTCGAAGTCATAAGGCGGGAAGATAAACTTGTTGGTCCAACCGTCATATTCTTTCAGCATGCCATCAGTGCCGACGGCAGTCTCTGTAGCCTTCACAACGCTTACACCAACTGCTAAAACATGATGCCTTTCGCGCTTCGTCTGGTTCACACGCTGACATGCTTCAGCCGAAACAATCATCTGTTCTGAGTCCATTTTATGCTTTGTGAGGTCTTCCACTTCAATTGAATTGAAGTTTCCCAATCCACAATGTAGTGTGATATAAGCATCATGAATGCCACGGATTTCCATGCGTTTCATCAGTTCACGACTGAAATGTAAGCCTGTTGCAGGAGCCGTCACAGCACCTTCATTCTTTGCAAACACCGTCTGGAAGTCTTCCAGATCTTCAGGAGTTGCATGCGGTTCTTCGCGATTGTCAATGATATAACGAGGCAGGGGAGCCTCTCCCAAAGCGAAGAGTTCGCGCTTGAATTCCTCGTGATCACAATCATAGAGAAAGCGAAGTGTACGGCCACGACTGGTGGTATTGTCGATAACTTCAGCCACCATCGTACCTGTTTCATCAAAGAACAGCTTGTTACCAATGCGTATTTTACGCGCAGGTTCAACGAGAACGTCCCACAAACGCATCTCCGGGTTCAGTTCTCTAAGCAGAAACACTTCGATTTTTGCATCCGTTTTTTCTTTCGTTCCATAGAGACGTGCAGGGAAAACCTTTGTATCATTGAAAATAAAAGTATCACCTTCGCCGAAATAATCAAGGATATTGCGGAAGTCGAGATACTCTCCTTCAATGGGATTACCTTTAGAATCCTTCTTGAACATCTCTATCTGTCCAGACCGTTTGTGCAAAACCATCAGTCGACATTCGTCACGACGCGTTACCTGGAAACTGTCCTTAGTTCCATCTTCATTTTCAAACACTCGGGTGAAACTATGAGGATAGAGTGCAACTTGCTCCTCAGCCAGATTAAATTTGAACTGTGATAACTTCATATATTATTTTACTAATGTTTTAACTTTATTCTATCCATTCTCTGATATGCTCGTAATCGAGACATTTTTCAATCGTGAATTCTCCCACACGGGTACGTCGAAGTGCGGTCAGATAGGCTCCGCTGTCAAGTGCTCGACCTAAATCACGGGCTAAAGCACGGATATATGTACCCTTGCCACACACCACACGAATGCTCAACAGCATCTTTCCTGCATCGAAATCAGTCACTTCAATTTCGTCGATATGTATCTGCTTGGGACTCAATTTCACCTCTTCGCCGGCACGACGCAATTCATAAGCGCGGTCACCATTCACCTTTACAGCACTGAAAGTAGGGGGAACCTGCGCTATATCTCCAATGAACTGCTGCAATTTTTCATCTATCAAAGCCCGCGTAATATGTGCTGTAGGAAAGGTTGCATTGACTTCATGCTCCATATCATAGCTTACTGTAGTGGCTCCCAACTGCAGTGTTGCTGTGTATTCCTTCGTCTGTCCCTGGAATTCTTCAATGCGTTTGGTGGCCTTTCCCGTACAGAGAATGAGCACCCCCGTAGCCAAAGGGTCGAGTGTTCCGGCATGACCAATCTTCACTTTATAGCCCAATGTGCGTGAAAGCACATAGCGCACGTGAGCCAATGCGCCGAAACTTGAAATGCGATAAGGCTTGTCTATCGCAAAAATCTCTCCTGCCTTGAAATCCATTTAGTCAACCATTACGAGTGAATGACCCGTGGCCAAAAGTAGCAAAATCACTGTACCGATGATGATACGATACCATCCAAAGGCCTTGAAACCATATCTCGTGAGGAAGCTTACAAACCATTTCATGGCGAAGATTGCTACGATAAAGGCTACCACACAGCCTAAGACGAGCATCTCTATATTATGCGTTGTGGCCCAATCTGTACCTTCTTTGAACATATCCAACAGGTCAAGCAACGTGGCACCCGCCATAGTAGGCACTGCAAGAAAGAATGAAAACTCGGCTGCCCGCCGGCGAGTCAGCTTCTGTTGCATACCACCTACAATCGTCGACATACTGCGACTCATGCCCGGAATGACCGAAAGACACTGGAAACAACCTATCTTCAATGCGCGTTTCCAATCCACCTTATTCTCTTCAGTGCCCTTATTGAAGAGGCGATCACAGAACAACATGAACACACCTCCCAGCACTAAGGTTACCGCAACAACTTCAACACTGTCGAGCAATCTATCAAGCAGACCACTCTTCTTGGCCAACAAACCTACGATAACCGCAGGTATGACGCCTACTATCAGCAGTCCATAGAACTTCATCTTACTGAAGAACTCTTCTTTGGTGCGCATCTGGAAGAAACGTTTCCAATAAAGGCACACCACCGAAAGAATGGCTCCAAACTGAATAATGAATGTAAACGCATGAACAAAAGGGTCACCCTGTGGCACACCGAGCAGGTTCTGCGTGATAATCATGTGTCCTGTTGACGACACAGGAAGGAACTCTGTCAGTCCTTCAACAATCGCAATGATGAGCGTTTGAATGAAATCCATTAGTCTTCCTCGGTGTTGATGTCTTTTGGTTTACGGATGATTGCGTAGATAATCGACACAAAACCGACGAAACAAACTACCGGAGCAACCTTTATTCTCATCGTACTGAACACCTCCGGATTAAAGGCTTGCTCTGTAGAACCACTCCCACTCATGAGGATAAAGCCCAAAATAACAACTGCCATTCCTATGGCCAACAGGATGAAGTTGACCTTATCGAATGCTAAATTCTTTTTGTCCATAAATTGTTTTCTGTTATATGTTTTCCTGCTTTGAGCCTTGCCACACGCACAAATAACCCATCACAAGCATTGAAATCAAATTTTATACAGTTCGCCGGCTTTCATCTTCAGGAACTTGTTGACTGAAAGACTCGCACAGATTGCCGTGATGATGATGCCAAAAAGGAACACAGCCAAGGCCGTTATCACCATCACTTCGGGGGTAACCACCGTCAAGATTTCGGGTTCATACGTGTAGAGTGCATAGACAAAACAGCCCAAAACGATCACTGCCAACAAAGCTGCAACGATGCCGACTGCCACTGACCGCCACACAAACGGACGGCGAATGAACCCCCATGAGGCACCGACCAACTTCATCGTATGAATGGAGAAACGACGTGCATAGATACTCAAGCGCACGGTGTTGCTGATGAGTGAGAACGACACAAACGTCAGCAAGCCCGCCAATATCAACAGAACAAAACTGATTTTCTGCAAGAACGTGTTGACACTTTCCATCAAACCTTTCTGATAGGTGATATTACCCACCTTAGGATAACGCTTCAATTCCTTGGTAATCCATTTCAAAGAATCGTTGTTGGCATAGTCACCTTTGAGCTTAATCTCTATGGAAGCCTGAAACGGATTGATGCCGATAAACTCCGAAGGATCTGTTCCCAAAGCCTGTGTCTGCTCCTTCAAAGCCTGCTCCTTACTGATGAAATCCACTTTGTTGATATAGGAATACTGATGCAAACGACTGCAAAGTTGCTGTGCTTCGGGATTGGTCATATCATCCTGAAGCATCATCGTCACAACAAGATTCTCCTTTACATAGGTTGACATATTCCTGGCTGTAAGCACAGAAAAGACGACAATTCCCAACAAAATCAACACCATAGCCGTGCTGATACACAAAGTAACAACCTGCAATCCATGACGATTGCGAGCAGCTTTACGTTTCTTTCTCATTCCACAACAGCGTATAATACACCAAATATCTTGCAAAGATAATGCTTAATTCGCCGTCATACAATAGTTTAACCTCCATTAACTATTAAATCATTCTAATTTAGTAGCAACACCTGTAATCCTGATATATTTCGCTATCTTTGTCACAAATATGAGCACAATCATTTATCCCTCTCCCATTTTCGGCCCTGTTCACAGTCGCAGATTGGGGATTTCATTAGGCATCAACCTTATGCCGGCCGACGGTAAGGTGTGTACTTTCGACTGCATCTATTGCGAATGCGGCTTCAACAAGCAGCATGTGCCTACTCAAAAGCGACCTACACGCGAGGAAGTGGCCACGCAGTTAGAGACCAAACTGCGCGAAATGCACGCACATGAGGAGTTTCCCGACGTACTGACTTTTGCGGGGAACGGCGAACCTACAGGTCATCCTGATTTCAAGGCAATCATCGAAGACACCATCAAACTGCGCAACCAATACTGTCCCAAGGCCAAAATCAGCGTGCTCAGCAACAGCACTTTCATTTTTAACGACAGTGTCCGTGAGGCGTTGATGAAGGTAGACAACAACATACTGAAAGTGGACACGGTCGACATGGACTATATCCGGACGGTGGATCGCCCATTGCAATCCTCGTATGATATCCACAAAATCATTGAAGGCTTGAAGCTTTTTAAGGGGCATGTCATTATTCAATCCATGTTTATGAAAGGCAAAACCGAAGACGGAATCGATGTAGACAACACGCAGGAGCAGTTTGTCGACCCATGGTTGCAGGCTGTCAAGAGCATCAGACCGCAAGAAGTGATGATTTATACCATTGACCGTGAGACCCCGGATCATGCGCTCTTGAAGGCTACCCACGAGGAACTTGATGCCATTCGCGACCGTGTTATCGCGGAAGGAATACCTTGCACGGCATCCTATTAAGGAGAAAGAGGGAAGCCTCCCCTGGCTCATTAATTGTCAATATAATTCAAAACCGATTTGCATTTGCCTCAAAAATTCATTATCTTTGCATCAGCGGAGGGTCTGTTACGGCTCTCCTTTTTTCGTGTCTTGATTTTCATGAAAGCCCGATAAACACGGAGACAGCCCACAACAAGCCCCATTCTGACTTCTCATTTGCGTCAAATCGCGATACAATCTGCGTCAAAATACAAGGTGATTTGAGGCAGATGACACGACAATCAGACCGAGATTGCAAGCTGAAAACACGTCATTTCTGAAGTTAAGGAAAAACAGAACAATCTGCATTTCCACAGAACAATCTTTTTTGTTACAGTTTTTTACTATTTTCATCCGTGTTTTATCCTGTTGCAGTTTCGGGTGAGAGAGCTAACCGAAAAGAGGAGGTTACCTCTCGGAAACCTCCTCTGCACGTAGTGTAAAATGTATAGGTATGCCTACATTTTACCTATGATGCCCAATTCAGTAGCATTGAGGAATTCCAAAATACTACGGATTTCAGCACTGTCAGGCACCTGATCTTTAATCTGATGCACGGCATCAAAGAGACTCGTCTGACCGTGGAACACGAGTCGATAGGCGTTTGCAACATGCTTCTGAACCTTTTCATCAATGCCGTTACTGCCCATCATCACGTTGTTAGGCCCGGTATATGAGGCCGGTTTTCCACCAACAATGGTATACGGTGGCACGTCTTTTGAGAATGTCGTTCCAGCCTGAATCATGGCCAAACTGCCGACACGCGTCTTTGCATTCTCTATGACACTGGAACTGAAAATGACATTATCGCCGATGCAACAATCGCCTGCTATCTTCGTGCCATAACCGAAAACGCAGTGATTCCCCACGACAGTATCATGCGAAATATGAACGCCTTCCATGAGGAAGTTGCCGTTACCGATGACGGTTTTGCAGCCTTCATGCGTGGCACGGTTAATGACTACGTTCTCACGAATGATGTTATTGTCGCCGATGATGAGCTCACTTTGTTCGCCGCAGAAATTGAAATCCTGCGGCAATGCACCCAAGACTGCACACTGATGCACCTTGTTGTTGCTGCCCATCTTCGTGCCGTTGAGGACACTCGTGAATGGAAAAAGCACACAGTTGTCGCCGATCACTACGTCGTCTTCAATATACACGAACGGAAATATCTTGCAGTTGTCGCCGATTTTAGCTTTCGGTGACACCTCTGCTCTTGGACTTATATCACTTGACATAGTTGTAAATGTTGAATGAGTAATGTTGAATGTGAAGTTATTTTCATGTGGAATGAGGAGTGAGAAATGTGGAATTGTGTTTTAATGTGAAGTGAGGAGTGTTGGATATGGAATTGTTTTAATGTGGAATGTAGCGTGACATATCATTCCACATTCCTCATTCCACACTCCTCATCAGCATCATTCCACACCCCATATTTCTCATTTCACATCATCTACTCCCTCCTCCTAATGCACTATAGAGGTTGACTACGGCCTGCATCTTGCTGAAATCGTCGGCCACTTTGGAGAGTTCTGCATTGAGAAGACTGCTCTGTGCGGTGATCACTTCAAGATAGGTGCTGCCTGCACTTGCCATTAATTCCTTCGTGTCGTCAACGTTCTTCTTGAGCACTTCAATCTGCTTGGCCTCAACTTTCGACTTCTCTTCGGCGCTGTTATATTGCACCAGAGCGTTGCTGACCTCGCTTCCTGCAGTGAGAACAGCGTTCTGCCAGGTGTTGAAAGCCTGCTCGTATTGAGCTTTCGCCACTTTAAGTCCGGCCACAAGTTTACCATTCTGGAAGATAGGTTGCGTCAAGGAACCGACTGCAGTGAGTAACCACTTGCCGGGATTAACTATCCCCATGCCCCCACTATTGGTGAAAGCACCGCTCGCATTGATGTTAAGCACAGGATAGAAACGGCTGCGTGCGGTCTCCACATTATAGAAACACTGCGCCAATGCCATTTCAGCTGCATGGACATCAGCACGATTTTGCAGTAATTGCAGCCCCACTCCGGTAGAGAAATTGACCGGCAGCATCTGGTCTTCAAGCTTACCTCGGCTGATGCTTTGTGCCTGCTGACCGATTAAAAGCGAAAGAGCGTTCTCGGTTTCACGTATCTGTCGCTTGATATCTACCTTTTGGGTGAGCACTGAATAGTAGTTGGCTTCGGCTCTTTGAACGGCAGTAGAGCGCACACCTACTATGGCATCTTTCTGCAAGACCATGATATCCCAGGTGTCTTTCGTCAGCTTTTCCATGTCTGTTACCAATTCCATTTGCTTGTCAAGCATAAGGAGTGTGTAGTACATATTGGCGATGTTGGCAATCAACTTGGTCTGAACAGACACCTGATAATCCTTACTTTGCAGCAAAGCTACCTGTGCGGCACGCTTCGAAGAGAGCAGCGTTCCAAAGAGATCTACGTTCCAACTGGCTGTAACCGGCAAGCTGTAAACCTTGTTTGCCTTGTTTCCATCCCATGAAGAGATAGTGCCTTGTGGCGTAAAAGCAAACGAAGGAAGAAATGAAAGCTTAGCCGCCTTGAGCTGAGCCTCGGCCATTTGCACGTTCAATGCAGCATTGAGAAGGTTTGGGTTGTGGGCCAATCCCTGCTCAATAAGCCTCTGCAGCTGTGTATCGGTAAACACACTGCGCCATGGGATGTTGGCAAATGTAGCCGTATCTGTGGCGACAAGTGTGTCTTTGTCGGAGACAACATCGCGGAACACACCGCTCGTGTTGACCTCCGGACGTTCATATTTGCCATAAAGACTCTTGCATCCCGTCAGCATGACGGCTGCAATTGCCATGAGAAATATCGTCTTATTTATATTCTTCATCATCTTAATTCTTATTGTTGTTAAGGGTTACGACACCATTCTTGTGGGCATATTGCTCAAGTTCGGAGGTCACCTCCTCGTTCAGTTCCTCTTCAAACTTCAACGGAGATATCTTCTCTTGCAACCATTGGAAAGCCACAAAGAGAGCCGGAACAATGAAAAGCTGACACAAAGTACCAATCAACATACCGCCCACGGCAGCCGCACCAAGGGTCTGGTTGCCGTTCTTGCCAACACCACTTGCAAACATCAACGGCAGAAGACCTATGACCATAGCGAGTGAAGTCATCAGAATTGGACGCAGACGAGCAGCTGCACCGAGGATAGCACTATACTTGATAGCCATACCAGTGTGTCGTCTTTCGAGCGCAAACTGTACAATCAAGATGGCATTCTTAGCCAACAGACCGATCAACATGATGAGCGATATCTGCATATAGATGTCATTCGAGTGTCCGAAGAGCATCGTAAAGAGGAATGCTCCGGCCAATCCGAACGGAATGGAAAGGATTACCGACAACGGAAGAACATAGCTCTCGTACTGTGCACTGAGGATTAAATAGACAAAAATCACACAGAGAACGAGCACAATAGCCGTTGCATTGCTGCTCTCCGCCTCTGATCTTGTCAGTCCGGAATACTCATATCCATAGCCCTGAGGCATCGTATTCTTCGACACTTCGGCTATAGCTTGCATGGCTTGACCTGAAGAATAGCCCGTGTTTGGCGTCACACTGACGTTTATTGCGGTATACAAATTGAAGCGGGCAATATTGGATGGGCCGTAAACACGCTTCAAAGTACAGAACTCCGAGACCGGAGACATCTGACCACTTGCCGTGCGAACGTAGATATTCGACAGCTGTTCAGGACGTAAACGGTCGTTTGGTGCAGCCTGAATCATCACACGATAGAGCTTACCATAAGCGTTGAAATTGGATGCATACATACCCCCGAGGTAGCCTTGCAGCGTAGAAAGCACCACAGTTGGAGAGATACCGGCCTGCTTTGTCTTGGCAACATCGACGTCAACCATGTACTGTGGATAGTTAGGATTATATGTTGTCATGGCCTGCTTCACCTCTGGTCGCTTGTTCAACTCCTTGAGGAAGTCCTGCGCAACGTTGAAGAACTTGTTCAAATCTCCACCGGTTTTGTCCTGAAGTGTCATCGTAATACCATTCTGAACAGAGAAACCCGGCACCATTGGAGGGCCGAATGCCAAGATCTGGGCATCCTTGATAGAAGCCGTCTGCTTATAGATCATGCCTAAAACAGAGTTCGATTCCAACGGATTTACAAGCAAAGCCATCGGGTCTCCCTGCGAGATTGCATTCTTGATACGTGTGAAGAAGCCGCCTGAACGCTCTTCGAAAGGCTTCAACTTGATGATGAACGTAGCCTGATCCGAACCTTGTCCGGCAATGAAGTTATAGCCGGCAATGCCTTCGCGACGCTGAATGGCAGGATTACTTGCCAGCATCTTGTCTACTTCCTCAACGATTTCGTGAGTCCGTTCCTGGCTCGTTCCCGGATTGGCTGATATCATCACGAACAGCGTTCCGGTATCTTCATCAGGCACAAGTCCCGTCTTTGTGAACTTCATTGTAATCACCAAAGCTGCTATTCCAACAGCAACGGCAATGCCAGCCCACACCTTATGGTTGATAATACGGGTGACACCTTTCTTATATTTATTAGTAGTCTTATCGAAGATACGGTTGAAATTACTGTGGAAACGACTCACAAAGTTCTTGTTTGTCTCGTCTTTTTCCTCGTCATGTGGCTTCAACAGTATCGCACAAAGAGCCGGAGAAAGTGTCAAAGCGTTAAGAGCGGAGATGACAATTGACAGTGCCATCGTCACACCGAACTCTCTATAGAACGTTCCCGAGGTGCCTCCGAGGAAGGAAACAGGCACGAACACTGCCGCCATTACAAGCGTAATGGAGATGATAGCGCCTGAAATTTCGTTCATTGCATCAATAGATGCCGTCAAAGCACTCTTGTAACCTTGGTCTAACTTGGCATGAACGGCCTCAACAACTACTATGGCATCGTCCACAACAATGGCGATGGCAAGCAGCAAAGCGGACAGAACGAGCAGGTTGATTGAGAAGCCAAAGACCCAAAGGAAGAAGAAAGTACCTATCAATGCCACAGGAACGGCAATCAAAGGAATAAGCGTTGAGCGTATATCCTGCAGGAAAATATAGACCACAAAGAATACCAATGCTAACGTAATGAACAGCGTTATAACTACTTCTTCTATGGAAGCAAAGAGGAATTCTGTTGTATCCTGCTCTATCGTATATTCCATTCCGGGAGGGAAACTCTTGCTGGCTTCTTTCAAAGCAGCCTTTACAGCCTTGGCAATATCCGTGGCATTAGACCCTGCAATCTGGTTAACCATACCCATAACTGCAGGCTGTCCGTTGTTGATGAGCTTCACATTATACATCAATGCGCCTAATTCCACCTTGGCAACATCCTTCAATCGCAGGGTCTCTCCCGTCATTGAGCTTTTCAACATGATGTTTTCAAACTCCGGAACCGACTTCAGGCGACCTTTATATCTCAGTGCATATTCATAGGCAACAGACCCACTTTCGCCCAAAGAACCAGGCGCAGCTTCGATGTTCTGCTCTGCCAATACACCGGTTATATCAGAAGGAACCAAGCCATACTGCTTCATCTTGTCGGGTTGAAGCCATATTCTCATGGAATAAGTCTCCGTTCCCGGCGTCTGCACATCACCTACACCTTTGATACGTTTCAACTGTGGAACGATGTTGATGTTATTGTAGTTTGTCAGGAACTGACCGTCATAACGACCGTCTTCTGTGGTCAATGAATACATGATTACATTGGAAGACTGACGCTTAGAGACTGTCACACCGGCACGAGTAACCTCAGCCGGCAGCAAAGCCTGAGCCTGCTGGACACGGTTCTGCACGTTGACGGCCGCCATATCTGCATTCGATCCCTGCTTGAAATATACCGTTATCATCGCCATTCCCGAGTTAGTTGCGGTCGAAGACATATAGGTCATGTTCTCTACACCATTGATACTCTCTTCCAAAGGCGTAATAACGGAGTTCAAAACTGTCTGTGCATCGGCTCCCGTATACGAGGTCATGACCGATATTGTAGGCGGTGCGATGTCTGGATACTGCTCAATAGGCAGTGAAACCAGACCGATTGCACCCAGCAAGACGAAGAAGATTGAAATCACCGTCGACAGTACCGGGCGCTTAATAAAGTTTGTAAATGTCATACGTTCTTATTTCATTTCACCATAAGTGCGCTTTCTTGCCATGATAAAGTTCAAGAAAACTTGACCTTACTCATTTGGTTTATCGAAAACATTCTTATCTTATTTTCCTTTCATCACATCAACAAAGCCACTTGCCGAGCCTTGCTTGGCACCGAGTTTAGCGGCATCATCAATGCTCTTTTGATAGGCAGCAAGCGTCACCGGCTTGATTTCCATCTTATCGGAAAGCTTCGTCAAGCCTTTAACAACAATGCGGTCGCCTACCGAAAGACCGCTTGTCACGATATAAGTGTTGCCGTCATTCTGTGGGTTCACCTTGATTTCAGTGTAATACACCTTATTATTTTTACCCACTTTATACACAAACAGCTTGTCTTGAACAGACACTGTAGCCTCTTGGGGAATAACAATCGCATGATTGTCTGTGCGTGGAATGATGATCTGTCCGGCTCCCCCGCTCTTCAACAGGCGTTCAGGATTGGCAAAATGAGCAATGAGTGAATAGGCACCTGTAGAGGAGTTAATCACTCCACTCATCTTAACGACCTTTCCGGGATGGTTGTATAGCGAACCATCAACAAGCTGCAACTTCACCGCCGGAAGGTCTTTCAGAGCAGCAGTAACGCTTCCTGCGGTCTTCGTCAGCCCCAGAATATCATTCTCCGACATGGAGAAGAACACCTCAACCGTACTGACATCAGAAACCGTAGTCAACGGATCAACCGACGAAGCACTGACTAATGCGCCCGCTTTATAAGGCAAACTGCCAATCACACCAGCGGCAGGACTCTTCACCATACACCAGCTTAAAGTCTCCTTTGCAGAGGCCAATGCAGCCATGGCCTGCGCCAAAGAAGCCTGTGCTGTGGCATAAGTGTTCTGCGCAGTAGACAGTTCATATTGTCCGATTACCTTCTTATCAAACAGCTTCTTGTTGTTTTCATAAGTCAAACGAGCCGTATTCAGCTGTGCACGGGCCGTGTTGACACTGGCCTGTGCCTGGCGAACTGCAGCCTGATAAGTTTCACTATCAATTGAAAAAAGCGGCTGACCGGCTTTCACAACCTGTCCTTCATGCACATAAACTCTCGTGATGAAGCCCGACACTTTAGGGCGAACCTCAACATCTTGAATGCCTTTTATCGTTGCCGGATATGTGGACTGAAGCGATGCGCTGTTGGCACCAACCGTCTCAACAGGGAACTCGTTGTTGCCGAATTTAGGCATTGAGCCGCCACCGCCACAAGCAGTAAGCGAAGCGGTTACTGCCGCAACAAACAAAAACTTAATAATTTTCATACCTATTTATATATTTAGAACTTATCCTATTCCTATTTTCTTTCTGCAACTGATGCTCGCTATCGGATTTCATGTTGCATCAAATCATCATAAGAAAACCCAAAACAACAAAAGAGTTTTGGTACTGCAAAGTTACAAATTAAAATCAGAAAGTGTCATGAATTGACTTTACTTTTTAACAAAGATTACAGCAAGAAGCACATAAGACACCCCTAAAACAAAAGCTGGAAAAGCAAAGACAGCCCTTCATATGCATGTTACATGCGTACAAAGGGCTGTCATTCAACAGACGTCCAAGCCTTTTCTTTCCGGCTGACTACACTCAGCAAACGGATAACATAAACCTGCCTTAATGTTTCTCTGCACGCAGATTTTCTTCCACATACAGCTTGATTGCAGCTGCACAATCGGCATCATTGCCCGCACGTACAGCCCCTATCATCCAGTAAGCATACTTACCCATGCGCATATTTTTCAATGCTTCGATGTTCGAACCGTATCGAAGTTCGATGTGATAAGTGTCAGCCGGCGTGTCGGGAAGCAACATAAAGTAAGTGAATTCGTCCCGATTGCCATCATCACTCTTATAGAATTCGGCACCGAAGGCCTTGTCTTTCCCAACCAAAGAATAGGTATGCGAGAACACACGTGAGCCACTTGCATCGACCCCTGTAATCCTTCTGCCTTTGAAAGTCAATTGATCTACACCGTGTTTGAAGCGACAATCAAACTGAAAAGTGCCACTGTAATCCTTATTGTCATTGGCAAAAGCTCCGAATTTCCTTACAGCTTCACTCCCGATACAGGTGCCGTTGCACTTATTTTTCATCTTAGCCACAGCCTCGGAAGCCTTTTCCTTGCCCACATACTTCGCTGCTTCAGCAAGCCAGAGCGAGTCCCATTTCGACGCATTTGCACCGTTATCAGAGAAAAACGCAACATAAGTTCCCTCCACTTTCGCCTGCCTTTGAGTTGGCTTCTTCACCATTTTAGCCTTACCGACAGGACTTCCTGCCATAGCCATAAGACCTGCCATGCACAGCAACACGACACTTAATAAAAAATTCTTTTTCATCTTTAATTGTGGTTTTAGATATGAATTAATCTGTTAAGACTTTACAAAAATATGCCTTTTCTACAATCATAACAATACCTAAACCACATGAAATGCAAGCTACCTACAAATGAGTAGGAATGCAAGAAAACAGCAAGAGATTGTATTTATAATAGTCATTGCTAACCCCACACCTTTGAATCTCCTCAAAGAAATCAATCACCAAATTCTGCAATCTCAACAATGAAGCAGAATACAATGAAACAAAATAAAAGGACAAAACTACTATAATATACTCTATAAGCGCACACTTTGTGCATAAAGAAACTCGGGTGCAAAACCTACTTCGTTGTTCCAATCAATCGTAAACGGGTCTAATGTAAACGATTTGAAATAGTCCTTATCCTGCAATTTTCGGCAAATACCTTCCTGCATCAACGGAGTGAAGTCGAGCAACCGTTCCTCTCCATTGCTGAAAGTGATACGAAGCGTGTTATCATTTACATACACCGCTGCTGTAACCGTTAATATCTGAGCACTATCTTTCTGTTTCATCATCGTTTATTTTAAGGGTTCTATCTTGTTAGCTGACTCACGATTAGAAAGCCGTTCCCAGTTTTCCATTAACTCTTCCTTATGCAAATCAAGCCATTCATATACCATTTTAATAGCTCTGCGAGGTAAAGAGCCTGTGACTATTCCGTCAGTTATGGTCATTGTTGCTTTATAATCATCATACCAAATATGGAAATGTGGCGGATTATGATCTGCTATATACATATAAATTACAATTCCATAAAATCGGCTTATCTCTGGCATAACGTTTCAGTTTTATTGTTTATCACAAGGCAAATATAGGAAATTAAAGCGATATTTGCAAATGATTGAATATCTTTCTGCTTAATCTTGTTGGGAAATAGGCTAAAGACAAAATGAAAAGGAACATATAGACAGTCTTCTTTGAACAAGCATTTAAACACTGTGAAAAAACAAGTAGGAATGCAAAAAGAATGCAGTAAAGAATATTTATAATTATCGTTGTAAAACTCGCGTATTTGAAATGAAAAAGACTTAGACTCGAAATACGCGAGTTTTGAGCCTGTTTTACAACTTCTTATCTATCAAACAATTAGGCAATCTGCAACAAAATTCAACACAAAAAAACATGATAAAAGCATGCAAAATGAATGAAATCAACGTATAAAATCAGTCACTTCAGCATGCAATATCAGTCATTCGGCAATGCTATCTGACGCTAATTACCATGCAACATGAGTCAAAATGCAACGTAAGACAACTGAAATTGAAAAGCAACTCATCAGAAAATGATGAGAAAGAACCTTTTTCTTGATTTTCAATTTCTATTTTGCAGAAATGAAACTACATGTTTTTTGGTCAACAAAGTTTACAAAACGAAGAGAAAATATGTAGCGGGATAAAATGGAACGGCAAACTAAAAGGTGCCGTTTTGTATAGGAGACAAAACCATAATAGCCAAAGATTTATTCTAATTTTGCAACAACAATGCCTGCAATAAATCTATAAAAACAAAACTGATAGACGACAAAGAATGAAGTTTTTCAGGGATTTAACATCTCTTAGCCACATTGATGATTATTATTCTCCTTACAATCTGTATATTTGTAACATAGAGTTAAACATCTAAAACCAAACAAATTAATGAATAAAAGAATAATAACAATGATGCTTGCGGATGAAGATTTTAAAAAATAAAAACGTCAAAGAAGTGCGAAACAAAACATAGACCTCTCAACTTGAGAACACCTATTCGTTGCCTATATTCACAGAGAAACAGAGAATGAGAAACAGAGAATGCCCATATTGTCACAAAGAAATCTCCCTAAAACGCTGCTTCTTGTATATCTATCGAGGCACAAACTACCCGACAAGATGTAACCATTGTAGCCATAAAATCATGCTCGTTCGGGAACCCGTTCCCTTCATGTATTGTGTCTGTGCAGGCTTTCTTTGCATCTATATACCCACAAGTTTATTCCTTTATTTTTATCATTTCTCTTTTTGGAAAGCCGCTTTATGCAGTCTACCTTTCGCACTTATTTGCTTCATTGTCTGCGTAGTGCTCACATTTAAAAGGCTTTTCTTTAAGAGAACAGATTAACAGACAATCTGCTATATCACGCTTAGACACTTCTCTTTTCTACTCTACCAATCCCATGCTTTTAGCTTTCTTCATCAACAATTGCATGAGGGGTTCGCGCTCATTTTCAACCTTGTTGTCGAGCACTGCGTCTTTCAAAGTCTGCTTTAATTGGCCTACTTCACGGCAAGGGCCAAGGTGGAACATCTCCATAATCTCGTTACCGTCGATGCAAGGTTGCAGGAGTCGCTTGTAATCGCGCACCTTCAAGTCGGCTATTTTCTCGCGAACAATGCGGAAGTTATCTAAGAAACGCTGTTTTCGCACTTGGTTCTTGCTCGTGATATCAGCTTCACAGAGCATCATTAAATCGTCAATATCATCGCCCGCATCATTCATTAAACGGCGCACAGCACTGTCGGTTACTTCTTCATCGGCAATGACAATAGGACGCATGTGCAGGTCGACCATCTTCTGAACATACTTCATCTTGCTGTCCATAGGCAGCTTCATGCGACGGAATATGCCCGGTATCATCTTTGCACCCACGTAGTTATGGTTGTGGAAAGACCAGCCGACAACGTTGTCCCAACGCTTACAACGAGGCTTTCCTATGTCATGAAACAGTGCCGACCAGCGCAACCAGAGGGCCATTTCGCCTAACTTGCCATTGTTAGTTTGCGCTTTGCAGAGGTTATCAAGCACCTCTAAAGTATGATAAAAGTTATTCTTGTGGGCACGACCATTGCGGGTTTCAACCACATCAAGCGCCACCAACTCGGGGATAATCAGCTGAAGCAGCCCACAACGGTAAAGATCTATGAAGCCTTTGCTTGGCGTTTGGGTCAGCATTATCTTGTTAAGTTCGTCGTCAATACGCTCTCCACTGATGATTTTTATACGCTCGGCATTACGCTGCAAGGCTTCAAACGTCTCGTCTTCGATAAAGAAATTCAACTGTGTTGCAAAGCGAATACAACGCATCATGCGCAGAGGATCATCGGAAAATGTTATATCTGGGTCGAGCGGTGTACGGATAATACCGTCTTCCATGTCGTAAACGCCATCGAAAGGATCAACAAGTTGGCCGAAACGCTCCTTGTTCAGGCATACTGCCAAGGCATTGATGGTGAAGTCACGGCGGTTCTGATCGTCTTCAAGTGTACCGTCTTCAACATGCGGTTTGCGCGAATCGTGGCTGTAACTCTCCTTTCGTGCCCCCACGAATTCAATCTCCATGCCACCATATTTCACCTGTGCTGTGCCGAAATTACGGAACACTGAGAGATGAGCACGCCTGCCCAAGCGGTTCTTCAGTTCGCTTGCAACCTGTATTCCACTGCCAACGACGACGACATCTATATCGTTTGACGGGCGTTCAAGGAACAAATCACGCACATATCCGCCCACAACATAGCACTCAAGTGCCAGTTTGTCGGCCGCTTCTGAAATCAGGTGGAAGATATCTTTATTGAGTAGACGCGCCAAATCAGCGTCAGTTAGATTTCTCATTGTTGCTTAATTTCTCTTAACTTGCTATAAATTGCGTACAAAGTTACTAAAAATTAGTGCAGAATATGCCGTTTCACATAGTTTTTTATAATTTTGCAACCATGAAGAATTATTTTTGGTTACTTGCTGTCAGTGCCTCTCTTTGCGGCTGTGCAGAGACACAAGACGAGAAAGCTGCACCGCTCATGGCGCAGATAGAGGCGCTGTATGAAGCGGGAAACTACACTCAAACGCTCGATTCTATCATGGCCTTGCGCAAGGATTACCCTGAAGCTGTAGAGTCACGAAAGGCTGCTTTGAAGATATGGCAGGACGCTTCACTGAAGATGGCACAGGCAGATATAGCGAAAACAGACTCTTCTTTGCAGGTCACTCTTCATGCACTTGAGGGCAAACGCCCTTTGTTTGAGCGCAACATGCTACATGTAAAATGCGACTCTCTCAAGGCAAGATACGAAGCCATGTGTGGTGTGGTAAAGATGATCCGCTATCGCCAGCAACATCCATAAGAACCAAAGCAGCAACCAAAAATTTGGCTGTTTCATTATAAATAAGTAACTTTGCAATTGCAAAGTTTTTGAACTTATGAAACATTCTAACACAGAGGAACAGTTTAAGAACGTCATGAAAGAATGTCGTGAGCTTTTCAACAAGAAGCTACATGACTATGGGGCATCGTGGCGTTTGCTGCGTCCTGAGTCCTTAACTGACCAACTTCTCATCAAGGCAAAGCGTATCCGGTCACTTGAAATCAAGAAGAAATCACTCGTAGGCGAAGGCATTCGTCCCGAATTTATCGGGTTAATCAACTACGGAATCATTGGACTTATCCAGCTTGAACATGGGTTTGTCGATGCCGTTGATATGACCACAGAGGAAGCCTTGAGTCTTTATGACAAATATGCCAAGGCAGCTTTGGAGCTGATGTTGAAGAAAAACCACGATTACGACGAGGTTTGGAGAGCCATGCGTGTAAGTAGTTACACGGATTTTATCCTCACGAAGTTGGTACGGATAAAGGAAATTGAAGACATTAATGGCCAGACTTTGGTATCCGAAGGCATTGATGCAAACTATATGGACATCATCAACTATGCTGTATTCGGAGTCATCAAACTGACTGAAAAGGAATAAAAAGCAACACAACAGTGAGCCAACGACTACTGAAAATGACAGTAAATCTCTGCCGCATCATCGTGGCACTGACGTTCATCTTCTCGGGTTTCGTGAAGGCTATAGACCCTATTGGACTGCAATATAAGTTACAAGACTACCTCGGAGCAATTGGAATACCGGGCTTTCTACCCGATTGGATGCTGTTGATTATGGCAGTTTTGCTTGCAGCTGTTGAGTTCTGTATGGGCATTTTCCTGCTTTTTGCCATCCAACGGAGGCTCATTTCCAAGTTGATAGTAGTCTTCATGAGCATCATGACGCTGATAACCGTGTGGTTGGTCGTGGCAAATCCGGTGAAAGACTGTGGCTGTTTTGGGGATGCTTTGCATTTAACAAACACAGAAACACTCGTGAAGAACATCATCCTTCTGGGCTGTTCAATCGTCATCATGCGAAGACCTTTGGCGATGTTCCGCTTCATTTCAGAAAGCAACCAGTGGATAGTCATCAACTATACGATTGTGTTTATCTTTGTCAGCAGCGGTCTGAGCCTCTACTATCTGCCACTGTTTGACTTTCGTCCTTACCGCATCGGCACGAATATTCCACATGGAATGGAGATACCAAAAGATGCAGAACAACCACTGTTTGAAACCACTTTCATCATGGAGAAAGGCGGACAGCGTAAGGAATTCACACTTAATGACTATCCAGATTCCACCTGGAAGTTCATTGACAGCAAGACAGTGCAAGTCAAAGAAGGCTACATTCCGCCCATTCATGACTTCTCTGTTGCAGACAGGAAAACAGGAAAAGACCTCACAGACAGTGTGCTTCGTCACAAAGGATATACGTTTCTGCTGATTGCTCCGTATTTAGAAAGGGCCGATGACAGCAATTTCGGCGACATTGATCAACTCTATGAGTACGCCCAGACCTATAATATTCCATTCTATTGTCTGACGGCAAGCACTGCGAAAGCCATTCAACGATGGAGAGACATCACGGGAGCAGAGTATCCATTCTGCATCACAGACGAAACTACATTGAAGACAATAGTGCGCAGTAATCCCGGTCTGTTGTTGCTTAAAGACGGCACGATTATCAACAAATGGAGCCATAATCAACTGCCCAACGGGGCCAAACTATCGCTGCCCATCACGCAATCTGCGTTGGGGAAGATGCCGCAAGACAGCGTTCCTGGCAAGATATTAGAGATTATTCTGTGGTTCATATTGCCACTGACCCTACTCACTTTAGCCGACCGTCTGTGGGCATGGAGCAAGTGGGTGAGGCTGAAAGAAAAGAAAGATAAACAAAGATTATATCAACTCTTTAATAAAAAGAAAAGTAAAATGAGAAAGAAAATCGTAGCAGGTAACTGGAAAATGAACCTCAACCTGCAAGAAGGTATTGCTCTCGCAAAGGAGATCAACGAGGCAATGACAGCTGAAAAGCCTAACTGTGACGTAGTAATCTGCACCCCATTCATCCACTTGGCAAGTGTTGCCCAGGTGCTGAATGCCGACTTGGTTGGCCTTGGTGCAGAGAACTGTGCAGACAAAGAGAAGGGTGCTTTCACTGGAGAAGTGTCTGCAGAAATGGTAAAAAGCACCGGTGCACAGTACGTAATCCTCGGTCATTCAGAGCGTCGTCAGTACTATGGTGAAACTGCAGAGATCCTGAAAGAAAAGGTACAGTTGGCTTTGAAGCACGGCTTGAAGGTGATTTTCTGCTGTGGTGAGACCCTCGAAGAGCGCGAGTCAAACCGCCAGAACGCTGTTGTTAAGGCCGAACTTGACGGCAGTGTGTTCAATCTTACTGCTGAAGAGTGGAAGAACATCGTATTGGCTTACGAACCCATCTGGGCCATTGGTACCGGCAAGACCGCTACTTCTGACCAGGCAGAAGAGATGCTTTGCTACATCCGTTCTATCGTAGCAGAGAAGTATGGCAAGGAAGTTGCAGAAGAAACCTCTATCCTTTACGGTGGAAGCTGCAAGGCTTCAAATGCTCCCGAGCTGTTCTCCAAACCGAATATCGACGGCGGCTTGATCGGCGGTGCTTCTTTGAAAGCTGCTGATTTCAAGGGAATCATCGACGCTTGGAAGAAGTAATGAAACGAAACTAACATTGGAAAGTCAGGGAACGAGGCCGGACTTCGGTTCCTTTCTTTCCAATATTTTAATTAATCCAATAGGAAATGAAAAAGTTCGCTTGGCTCTTAGGTGTCATGATTTGCATGGTTATTCCAACTCATGCACAGACTTTCCTTGATCATCTGAAAAAGAACGAACCCGGAAAAGGCACTGTAACTGTCACGCAAAGCAAGGAAATCGACGAACTCGTCAATGGCAGCAAACAGACAAAGCCGCAGGTTACGAACAACTCCAAGAAAGAGATTATAAAGAATAACGCAACAACCAATAAGACTGAAGCAGCTCAAAAAGAGACTAAAAAGCCTCAACATGTCATCACCGGTGACTCTGCCAAGCATGCAGAAAGCAAGACGGAGTCCGTTGAAAAGCCTATCGAACGGCACGAAAATACAACGCAAAAGAAGACAGAACCTGTCAACAAGCCGCAGGATGAGAATGAAATCAACATTCCAACTGTCGACATGCGAAAGAAAGTAATGCGTGGAAGTCACAAGATTGTTGGCTATCGTGTACAGGCTTTTTCAGGCGGGAACTCACGTCTCGACCGCCAGAAAGCTGAACAAGCAAGCACAGCTATCAAGATGAAATACCCAGGACAACCTGTCTATGTGCATTTCTATTCGCCCCATTGGATATGTCGTGTGGGCAACTATCGAAGCTTTGAAGAGGCCAGCGAAATGCTCCGCAAGGTGAAAGCCCTCGGCTATCACCAGGCCTGTATCGTCAAAGGAAAGATTACCGTGCAATATTAAGTTGCGCGATGCACTGCAAATGCAGTGATTACACAAAGGAAAAGACAATACAATATATATGAATCCTGAAACTGAATTCCGCGAAGGTCTTGATGATCTCGCCACACATTATAGGAGCGTTCTCACGCTTTTGGGTGAAGATGTCAGTCGGGAAGGGTTGGAAAAGACCCCGATGCGCGTGGCAAAAGCCATGCAGATACTGACCCGTGGCTACACTCAAGACCCTCACAAAGTGCTGACTGATGCACTGTTCAAGGAAGATTACAATCAAATGGTCATTGTAAAAGACATTGATGTGTTCTCTCTTTGCGAACACCACATGCTGCCTTTCTACGGCAAATGCCACGTGGCTTACATTCCCGACGGTTACATCACGGGCTTAAGCAAGATTGCCCGCGTGGTAGATATATTCAGTCACCGTCTCCAAGTGCAGGAACGTCTGACTCAACAAATCAAAGACTGCATCCAGTCTACTTTGAAACCGCAGGGCGTAATGGTCGTGATTGAGGCCAAACACATGTGCATGCAGATGCGAGGTGTAGAGAAACAAAACTCCATAACGACGACAAGCGACTTCAGCGGCGTGTTCAATGACCTCAACACCCGACAGGAATTCATGAGTCTGCTGCGTGGAGAATCCAAACGAATTTAATTCTTTTATTGCAGGAAAAGCGACTCAAAGGTTGCTCTTCCTCATCTTGTCCAACAACAATATAAAGCATCTCATATGAAAAAACTACGTAAATTTCTTGGCTATGCCTTCTGTCTGACCGCTGTACTGACCGCATTTTCTTCTTGTTTGAGTAATGATAACGACAACGATATCACGATTACTGAGCCCGAAGCAAAGATGATTTTCGATGCAGCCAAAGGCACTTATGAGGGCGACCTCTATGCAGTCTATCAGCAATATGGCTCAATCTCTCGCACAAAAGACTCTGTTCCGAATGTCAAGGTCACCATCGGGCTCGACACCATCGTACGCATCAACAGTATTCCCGACAGCCTTTATTCACGCCTGCTCAATCCAAACCACACCTTGACAAACAAGGCAAAGCAGGATTTGGCCAAGCATCTTACCATGCAACCTGCCGAAAGCAAGATTGGCGCTTTGGGCTTCACAAACAAGCCAAAGAAGATTTATCGCTATCTGACAAACGGCTTTAAGGCTACGTTGACAGCCAACTACGACAGCAAACCGCATGAGGTTGTATTCAGCAACAACATGCTGTGCTTCTATAATCCGGCCAACAAGAAACTGCAAATAGCCGTTCAGCCCGCCCTCATCACTGCTGATAAGGAAAGACTTGCCCCATCAGGTCTCTATCTGATGTTCGTCTCAAAAACAAAACACTAAACACCATATGAAATTCATTTCATGGAATGTAAATGGCCTTCGCGCCTGTGTAGGCAAAGACTTCTCACAATCTTTTGAAACGCTGAATGCCGATTTCTTCTGCCTGCAAGAAACCAAGATGCAGGCCGGACAGCTTGATCTTCAGTTCCCAGGCTATACATCTTATTGGAATTATGCCGACAAGAAAGGCTACAGCGGCACTGCTATCTATGCACGAAAAGAACCGATTGCCGTCACTTATGGCATCGGAATAGACGAGCACGACCATGAAGGACGCGTCATAACCCTTGAATATGACAACTTCTTCCTCGTCACGGTGTATACGCCCAACGCTCAAGACGGACTCCGTCGGCTTGACTATCGCATGACTTGGGAAGACGACTTCCAGGCTTACCTGCATCGTCTTGACGAACAAAAGCCCGTCATTGTATGCGGCGATCTGAACGTTGCACACCAGGAAATAGACCTCAAGAACCCCAAGAGCAACCGCCGTAACGCCGGATTTACCGATGAAGAGCGCGACAAGATGACTCAACTGCTCAGCCATGGCTTTACAGATACGTTCAGAACTCTGTATCCGGAGCAGGTCACCTACAGTTGGTGGAGCTACCGTTTCCGTGCAAGAGAGAAGAACGCGGGCTGGCGCATAGACTACTTCCTCATCTCCGACAGGCTCCTACCTCAACTGAAAGACGCTTCTATCCACACCGAAATATTCGGCAGCGACCATTGTCCGATAGAAGTAGACCTTGAACTTTAAATTGAATGTTGCAAAGCAATATAAGTCATCGCCCCGATAACCATCGTGTCATCGGGGCGATTTCTTCAGACAACCTTACGCTACAAATAAGCTCCGTCTGACGGAGTCTGCCCATGACAACCTGCCTGCTGATACATCAAGGCTTAGCATTTTCACCTCTTAAAAACCTATTTGATAAGTAAGAGTCCTTACAAGCGAATGATATTGCAAATATCCGTAATAAATGCAAATTTTGAAGTAATATTGGTAATAATATATCCAAATATAAGTCGTATATTTGCTGCTGAAAGGAAAGATATTAGTTTTTTTAGTGGTTAATTTAGTTTTAGTAAGTAATGAAATAAGACCTGTCGGGATGATAGGTCTTGTTTTTTTTATATATCTTTGCGAAGTAATTAAACGATATACAATGAAAAAGATGATATTCCTAATGGTGCTTTTGATGTCAGTCAGTTGCATGAAAGCCCAGCAGACAGCGAGCAGTACGAGTATAAGGTATGAGCAACGGCATGTGGTCTGCACGAACAGCAAAGGCGAAATGAATGTGGTTGACATTGATTTTGAGTGGCCGGAGCGTTTGTGTTATGTGGCGCAACCCGTGCTTTTGCAGCATATCAACACACTCCTTGGCGACACATGTATGCAACTTGACCGGAAGATTGCAGCCATACAATCGCTTTATGGTGAGCCTCTGACGACAAAACTCGATACAATTCCCGATGACAGTAAGTTCTGTTATGCCACCTATTCAGTGCGTGAAGTGGGGTTACAAGAAGGTAGATATATTTCAATGCGTGTGGAAAAAAACATTCAGCCGGGGCTGAAATCATCGCTACGAAAGGAACATCAATTAGATTTATTTGTTTATGACATTCCCAACCAGCGTATTCTTAAGGGTAAAGAGCTTATGAAGTTGGAAAACATTTTGGTCGATCCCGTGGCATCTTATTACTTGAGTAATGCTCTGACAGAAGGACTTTTGAACAATTATGCCGTTTCACTTGACGCACAGAAGCTTTATGGTCCTGTGCCGGTAAATGACAGAACGCTGCTTATGGAAGTGGGGGCGGAAGGGCAACCTTCTGTTCAATCCATGATTTCAACAGCTGACTGGGTGAACTTCCTGACGTCAAAAATGAAGAAACTCCTCAAGACTAAACCCGTTGTGGGTACGCCTGTTGTGGAACATGTTGATGTCCCTGTTGTCGGCGACAGCATGTATGTGTATCGTCAGACGGAGGAGTTGGCATCGTTTTCATGGAATAATCAAAATCTTAATCAATATATTACGACCAATCTCGTTGTGCCACCTTATTTAAAGAAGGAGGCTCTTTCAGGACGTGCATTGGTACGTTTGATTATCGAACGCGACGGCACTTTGAGTAATATATCAATTGTAAAGCCATTCTCTCCTACATTGGATCGCAACATTGTTGCTTTGCTTAGACGCATGCCGAAATGGTCTCCGGCAAGGCAAGAAGGCAGACCTGTCAGAAGTTTCTGCTTCATTCCTGTAAACGTAAAGTTGCAATAGGTTGCACAATGTAACTTTTTAAGCGTTATAGTTACCCTCTTGATATATATCAAGGTATTAACATTTACAAAGTGATTTTATTCAAAATAGTTTACAATTAATAATGTTACGGATTGTAAGTTGTTGTGCGCGATAACACAACAGAATATATCTTGTAGAGTATCTTCCTTTATCTTAAATCCCTGTTATAGTGGAGTTTGAAAGAAGTTACTTTTAAAACTGTAAGCAAAATCATTGATTTTAATCAAGTTTTAAATTGAAAGCAGGTTGTAAAGTTACGACTATTTTGGCGTGAAAAAATATGTATAAAATAGTGTTAAAAAAGGAACGACTTCACAATTCTTTTCTATATATTTGCAGTAGAAACAGAATAAACAACCTAAAAATATACAAATATGAAGCGTATTCTTTTGATATCAGTAATGGCAATGTTGACTATTACAAGCTTTGGACGTAAACATGTAGCTGAGAATGCAGTCATTGTTGCCGACACTATCTATTATGCTGCAGATAAAACCAGCGTAACAAATAATGAACAAGCAAGTTATTATCGCTTATTGATGAAGCAGAATCAAGGCCTCAACAAGCGCGATGTCTTCCAGGATTTCTATATGAATGGTACACTGAAAGCCGAAGGTGAATACAGTTTTATTGACTTGGGAAACGATGCCAACACTGTTCTTAACGGTGAAGTTACCACATATTACCAGAATGGTATGGAGAAATGGCATGGTAAGTACATTCAGGGTAAGCGCGAAGGTTACTTCACTCTTCACATGCGTGAAGGCGGTATAGCTGTTGTTCAGTTTAAGGGCGACAAGTCTGTACACGATTATTTCACGATTACTCGTGCGGATGGAACGATGGAAAAGCGCCCAATCTCTGAATTGAAAGCATTGATGTAATACATAAAATTTCTTCTCTTAAATCGTTATAAGATAAATAACAAAAGTCTCTATTTAAACAATAAACATTTATAGAGGGTCTGCTTCGTGAGAAGCGGACCTTTTTTGGTTCTTTGTGTACTTGCATCTGACTTTCTATGTCCGTTATATGAATAGGCTGACATGCCCCGTCTTTGTAGAAAATAACTTGCCAGATAATGAATGCCTGCATAGTAAGCATGGGCTAATGTCTAAGAAAAGATGCACAATTATCACAAAAAATGAGGAAAAGAGCTGTGTGTTTCGCTTTCTTTTTTTATATTTGCAACGGAATAATAAAACGAATATCATCTATGAAAAGAAGCCTTTTTATCCTATTGGTCCTATGTCTTGCCTTGCAGGTTGAGGCACAAAGCTACAGACATCAAGTGAGATGGAGCATTGGAGTGGGGGATGAACCCCATTTGAAGAACGTGAGAAATGATTATGTAAGGCTGTTTAAGCTTGAGAGTGACAGCTCACTTTTCTCAGCGTTTCAAAATATTAATGTTTCGTTGAGCATGGAATATCTCTATCATCTGAATTCAAAATGGGCCGTTGGTGCAGGCATCAGCTATACTGAAGCAGAGGCAAGAGGCGCGCATATTCCACGAGCTGAACGGTGGGGGAATAATCCTTATAAACTCATTTTCGGTGGTCTTTTCTATTCAATCTTCCCTGATGACGACTTGAGACTGTCCAGTAAGACTTTTACTTTCATGCCGGCTGTAAGCTATACATGGTTGGATAATGGTCATTTTGCCCTTTATTCTCGAGGTGGTCTGGGGGTAAGCTACTATCATCTGAAGTCGAACAGCAGTAATTTCCCTAATATAAAAGAAGAAAAAGCGAGGGTGGCTTATCAGTTTTCGCCCGTTGGAATAGAGATTGGAAGCAATCATCTGCGCTTCACTTCTGAATTGGGTTACGGACTGCAAGGCATCTGGAATGTTGGCCTTGTGTGGCATTTTGGGAGAATGTAAAAGCCTACTCTACTTTCTCAGCGGCTTTAATGCTGCCGCTTTTTATTAGTTTTTCCACGACTTTCTGATAGTCTGTTTCTTCCGGATGACGTTCCATGAAGATGCGGGCTGCGCGATTTATGAGCTTCGCATTCATCAGCTTGATATTCACCATCTTGTTACCTTCGACTCTTCCAAGGCGTATCATTAGTGTGGTGCTAATCATATCAAGGATTAATTTCTGTGAAGTTCCGCCCTTCATCCGTGTGCTCCCGGTGACAAATTCGGGCCCTGTGATGATTTCAACCACATGGTCTGACGCTGTTGCAATAGGGCTGTCGGGATTGTTTACGATGCAAGCTGTTGTGATGTTATGGGCACGAGAGGCAACAAGGGTGGCTTTTACAAAAGGTGTGGTGCCACTGGTTGAGAGTCCAAGCACAATGTCTTTTTCATTGATATGATGCTCTTGAAGTTGTTTCCAGCCGTCTGTGAGGTCATCTTCGCGCGACTCTCGCGTCTGTGTTAGCTCGTCAATACCACCAGGAAAGATAGCTTGTATCTGGCTTCCATCGGTTCCATACGTGTTCTGTACCTCTATTGTATCGAGCGTTGCAAGTCGTCCTCCTGTGCCACAACCGCAATAAAACAGTCTTCCTCCAATCTGCAAATGTTGTAAAATCGTTTCTATCAAGGCATTTATCTGCGGTAAAGCATGCTCAATGGCAGCGGGCACGAGTTTGTTTTCCTCATTGATAGCAGCCGTAAGTTGGGCAATAGACATTGTCTCCAAGTGGTCATAGTGAGATGATTGCTCTGTAATTCTCTTTTCCATAGCGCAAAGATATGAAAAAAGGTGAGAACAAATCTGTCCTCACCTTTATTATTTTATCCGACTCAAAAGCCGTAATCTTCTTACAACTGAGCGAGTTTGTTGTCAGAACCAAGCACATCCTTAATCTTCTCTTTGTACATTTCAGTCATGTAGGCACGTGCAACCTTGCCGTATTGACGTGGATCAAAGTAATCAGGATGATTTGCCAAAGTCTCACGAACGCCGGCAGTGTAAGCCAAACGAGAGTCAGAGTCGATGTTAATCTTACATACAGCGCTCTTTGAAGCTCTGCGGAGTTGCTCCTCTGGAATACCTACTGCATCTGGCAATTTGCCACCATATTGGTTGATGATATCAACATATTTCTGTGGAACTGAAGACGAACCGTGGAGTACAATTGGGAAACCTGGGAGCTTCTTCTCAATCTCTGCGAGTACGTCGAAAGCCAATGGAGGAGGTACCAAGCGGCCAGTCTTCGGGTCACGAGTACACTGTTCCGGCTTAAACTTATAAGCACCGTGAGATGTACCGATAGAGATAGCGAGGCTATCACAGCCTGAACGCTGTGAGAACTCAATCACTTCTTCCGGCCGAGTATAGTGAGACTCCTCTGAAGCAACCTCATCTTCTACGCCAGCGAGTACACCAAGCTCTGCTTCTACGGTCACATCAAACTGATGTGCATAGTCAACACACTTCTTTGTCAATGCAATGTTCTCTTCGAAAGACTTTGAAGAAGCATCGATCATCACAGAAGAGAAGCCCATATCTACACAATCTTTCACGAGTTCGAAGCTGTCACCGTGATCCAAGTGGAGGGCAATCTCCGGATGTTCACAGCCAAGTTCTTTTGCAAAAGCTACTGCACCTTCAGCCATATAGCGGAGTAGTGTAGGGTTAGCATAGTTGCGGGCACCCTTAGAAACCTGGAGGATTACAGGAGACTTCAACTCAGATGATGCCGTAATAATAGCCTGGAGTTGCTCCAAGTTGTTGAAGTTGAATGCTGGAATAGCATAACCACCGTTTACAGCTCTCTTAAACATCTCGCGTGTATTGACGAGACCTAATTCTTTATAACTAACTGCCATAATTTGAAATATTATGTTTATAAATAACTTACTTCATGAATGTTATCATTTCATCTCTTTCTGATTGCAAATTTAACATATTCTTTTGATGACACAAAATGTTGGTTCTTTTTTTTCGATCAGTAACGGGTTAAAAAGTTTAATTTTGCGTTAAATCAAGAATGGGCTGTGTAATTGCAACATGGAAGTAGCAATGATGCCATGTCTTAACGATGTGTTTCTCTTTGTTTGTGCATCAATTCAGAAGCAAAAAGCAATACAACGAAGTAGCCGAAGAGTGGAATCAGGAATGGAATCACAAGGTTGGCACTGTCGGCAATGATGCCCATAAGCAGGAAACCACAGCCTCCGATTGGTGTCATCATCAGCAAGGAAGCAGCACTTTTCTTGAGATTTCCAAGCCCATCAAGTGCTAACGAAAAGATGGTTGGGAACATAATGGCTTCAAAAAGATAATTGGCGATGATAGCAACCATTGAGAATTTGCCGATATTCAGCAGCACACAAACCATGCAGACCACGCTTCCGGCAGCGCAGACAAACAGCATCATTTCGGCCCGGATGCGGCGCATGAGCCAGCTTCCAGCAAAGCGTCCCACCATGAAAAAGCCCAAGGCAACGGTCAGTATGATGCTCGCCATGTTGTCATTCATCCATCCTTGTCCTGTCACGAAATTGATGAAATAACTGTTTATGGATATTTCTGCCACCTCATAAGCCAACAAAGCGAAAAGCCCGAAGACGAACATGGGGTGGTGACGAAACAGTTTCATGATGCGTGTTCCCTTGATTTTGTCTTCTTCAGTCTCTTCATGTTTGATTTCAGGCAGGTTGACCCGCGAGAAGACTAAAGCGATAACGAGTACCAGAATGCCTAAAATGGTATAGGGAATGACGACATCATTATCTTCAAAATGACCACCGAAGAAAAACTGTCCCACGACAAGTGTTGCGAACAGACAGCCCAAGCCGTTGAACGACTGCGAGAAGTTGAGGCGACTTGTTGCCGTTGCCTTGTCGCCAAGTTCGGTCACATAAGGATTTGCCGAGGTCTCCAAAAACACGAGACCACAGCCAATGATGAACAAAGCTCCTAAGAAAGCATAGAACGTGTTGAGTGCTGCACAGGGAATGAACAGCAGAGAACCGATGCCGAAAAGCATCAACCCGATGACCACACCAAGGCGATAACCATGGCGATTGATAAACCAACCCGCCGGAATAGCAGTCAGGAAATACCCCAAATAGGTTGTAACCTGAATTAAAGACGACTGCGTAATACTGATGTCGAGTGCGTTTTGGAAGTGCTTGTTGAGTACGTCGAGAATGGCTCTTGCAAAGCCCCACAGGAAAAAGAGCGATGTGATGAGCACGAAAGGCACAAGAAACTGCTTGTTGGTAAGGCTGTTTTTTTTCATGATAGAAAAGAAAGCAAGATGCCGTTGCACCCTGCTTTCACGACATTTTATTTGGATTTATATTTGTTTTTATATTATTTGAACGTCTAAAAAGCATAATTATTATAAGTAAATAATGATTATTTTTCTCATGTTTATCTTCAAGTGGTAAAAACGAATGAAAGGTTTTCTGCCAGAAAGTCTGCATAAGCGAATAGTATGTTAATTCTTTTCAAGGATGTTTACAATTGTCTTCATCAGATTTGCAAATTCAAATCGAAAGTCTTCTTCGTTCAAAATATGCACTGTTTTTCTGTAAATTGCAAAGTATTGACTGTCAAGTGATTGCAAAACTCAAAAGAAATCACGGGGTAAAATTACGCTGAAAAGCGTTGCCATTTGCGTCAAGTTACGGTGTGTTTTGAGTCATAACGCGGGGCCATTTCAGTCAAACAGCATGGTAAAGTGACTGAGATTGCAGGCTGAAAAGATGCAGATGAGGATATCGAAGCCATAAAATGGCTTCGCACAAGCGGTGAAATGACTTCATGCAAGCATGGAAAGCACGTTTTTATTTCTATTTGGTGGGGGCGAAAAGTGTTAAAAATGAGGAAGAAAATAAACAAAAGAAAAGCCTCTCCCCCAACCCCTCTCCAAGGAGAGGGGAGTGATATGTCCTCCAATTATACCGTATAAAGGCTCCATTTCATAAACATTTTACTTCCCTCTCTCTTCGGAGAGGGGCTGGGGGAGAGGCTTTATTCGCCTCATAAAAAAGTCCCTCTGCTTTCTGCAAGCAAAGGGACGATATCTTGATTTGCAATGTTTCGCGTTTATTTTATGGGGAACAAGCCATAGAGTTCGGCATCAATCCGGTCGGTAATCGTTTGGAAATCCTGTGGATTATTCTCGAAATCAGTGTTGTCTCCGTCTACAATGATGAGATTACCTTTATAGTCTTTAATCCAATTCTCATAGCGGTTGTTCAGTCCTGTGAGGTAATCGATGCGGATACTCTTTTCGAATTCGCGCCCACGTTTACCGATGTGGTTCACCAAAGTCGGTATGCTTGAGCGGATGTAAATCATCAGGTTAGGCAGGTTGACCAATGAAATCATCAGGTCGAAAAGGTCGGAATAATTGGCGAAGTCACGGTCGCTCATCATGCCCATGCCATGGAGATTGGGTGCAAAGATGCACGCGTCTTCGAATATAGTGCGGTCTTGTATGATGGTTTCTTTGCTTTTTGAAATCTCAACTACCTCCTTGAAGCGCTTGTTGAGAAAGTAAACCTGGAGGTTGAATGACCACCGTGACATGTCGGCATAGAAGTCGTCGAGATACGGATTGTTGTCGACGGGTTCAAAACGTGGTGTCCAATGAAATCTCTTGGCAAGCATTTTAGTGAGTGTAGTCTTGCCACTGCCGATGTTTCCTGCGATTGCGATATGCATAATTTGATTATAATTCTGGGGTTAGAAAAGTCCGAATAGGTTGGCATCTATCTTGTCTATGATGCCCGAAAAGTCTCTTTTGCTGTGCAGATAGTCGATGTCGTCAACGTCAACAACAAGCACCTTGCCCTTGTATTTCCTGTAGATGAAGTCCTCATACAGGTCATTGAGACTCTCAAGATAGGCGAGGGGCATCTTCTGTTCGTATTCACGTCCGCGGTTCTGAATGTTCTTTACCAAGTGAGGAACACTTGATTTGAGATAGATCATCAGGTCGGGATAGTGCAGGATATGCGTCATTGAGTCGAAGAGTTCCATGTAGGTTTGGAAGTCTCTTTCGTTCATGTTGCCCATCTTGTAGTTGTTTTCTGTGAACACATAAACGCCTTCATAGATGGAACGGTCTTGCACAATGGTCTCCTTGTTCATGTTCTGATCAAGTTGTAAAAGGTCTTTGAAGCGTTCTTTCAAGAAGAAAACTTCCATGTTGAATGACCATCTTGGGATGTCTTTATAATAGTCTTCGAGATACGGATTGTAGTCCACGGCCTCGTATTTTGGCGTCCAACCATAGTGTTTGGCAAGCAGTTCGGTGAGTGTGGTCTTACCGCTTCCGATGTTTCCAGCGATAGCTATATGCACGGTTTCTGTTGTTTTAGCTGCAAAATTACAATTTTTTATCTATTTAATCGAATAAAGCGACAGGAAAAGTAGGGGCATCCGTTTTTTGTTTGTACTTTTGCATATATAGAAATAAGGTACACTTTATAACATGACATATACCATACATGGGCCTCAACACATTGACACCACGGTGAAACTGCCGGCCAGCAAGAGTATCAGCAACCGTGCACTTATCATTCAGGCATTAGCAGGAGACAATGTCGTTCCAGATAATCTCAGCGACTGTGATGACACGGAAGTCATCATCGAAGCATTAAAAACGATGCCTGAAACCATTGATATCAAGGCTTCAGGAACGGCCATGCGCTTCATGACGGCTTATCTCTCGGTCAGCGAGGGAGAGCATGTGCTCACGGGAACTGACCGCATGAAGCAGCGCCCGATAGCCGTGTTGGTAGATGCCTTGCGCTATCTTGGCGCCGACATAGCGTATGAAGGCGAGGCGGGTTTCCCGCCGTTGCGCATCAAAGGACGTCGTCTTGAGGGTGGATATCTCGAAATTTCGGGCAGTATCAGCTCGCAGTTTATCTCGGCGTTGCTGTTGATAGGGCCGATGCTTGAAAAGGGATTGGAACTCAAGATGACCGATACGATTATCTCTCGGCCGTATATTGATCTCACGCTTTGCATGATGCGCGACTTCGGAGCAGCAGTTGAATGGACGGATGTCGATACGATCAGTGTGGCGCCGAAGCCCTATACATCACGTCGTTATTATATAGAGAGCGACTGGAGTGCCGGCAGTTATTGGTATGAAATCATGGCCTTGAGTGATGATTCCGAAGCAACTGTGCGGCTTGAAGGCCTGATGGACGGCTCAAGACAAGGCGACTCGGTGGTGAAATACATTTTTTCGCTGTTGGGTGTAAAGACGAGTTTCGAGACAACCGACCCCTGTGTGCCCAATACAGTGACGCTACGTCGCCATAAATGTCTGTTGCCTCGGCTTGAATATGACTTCACCGGATCACCCGATTTGGCACAGACTTTGGTGGTTTGTTGTGCATTAATGGACATAAAATTCCATTTCAAAGGGCTCGCAACCCTGCGGATTAAGGAGACAGACCGCATAGAAGCCTTGAAAACCGAACTGCGTAAGTTAGGTTATGTGTTGCATAACGTGGGCGACAATGAACTGTTCTGGGACGGCGAACGTTGCGAACCGACGGGCGAAGCCATTGATACTTATGAGGATCATCGTATGGCTTTGGCCTTTGCTCCTGTGGCATTGAAGTGTCCAGGATTGCAAATTAACAACCCAGAAGTAGTGAGTAAATCTTATCCCGATTATTGGAAAGATCTCCAGACAGCAGGTTTTACATTATGATATATTTTGTTTTAGTACTTCTTGTGTTAGGTCTGATAACGGCCTTTGTCTCATTTCTCGGTCGTAAGAAAGACGAAGAAGAGGCTCCGCTCATTGTGAACAACTCGTGTTCTACGTGTAGTGGTGAGAATGATCAGTGTGAACAGGAGTGCATGTTGGAGGTGGCTACGAAAGAAATTGAATATTATGACGACGAAGAACTCGATCGTTTTCGAGGCCGTTTGTCGGATAGTTATACCGATGAAGAGGCCGAAGAGTTTGCTGAAGTGATGCTTACGATGCGGCCGGAAGAAGTGAAAGGCTGGAGCAGAAGCCTCATATTGCGTGGCATTAATATGCCCAATCAGATTAAAGATGACTTTATCGCGTTGGCTGATGATTGATATTCTGCATTATAGTTTCTTTCAGAATGCGTTGTTGGGAGCATTGCTTGCCAGCATCGTTTGTGGCATTGTGGGCACTTATATCGTGACACGCCGCTTGGTTTTCATCAGCGGTGGCATCACGCATGCATCGTTTGGAGGTATCGGCTTGGGTGTTCTGATGGGTATTAACCCCATACTTTCTGCCATGATTTTTGCTGTATTGAGTGCTTTCGGCGTAGAGTGGATGGCACGAAAAGGCGATGTTCGCGAGGATTCTGCTATTGCAGTTTTCTGGACTTTCGGCATGAGTGTGGGCATCATCTGTTGCTTCTTGACGCCTGGTTTTATGCCCGATCTGCCTTCATTCCTCTTTGGAAGTATTCTGACGATAGGGAGTTTAGATCTTTGGTTGTTAGCTGTGCTGTGCGTTATTGTTGTTATTTGCATGACATTCTTTTACAGGGAGATACTTAGTGTGGCTTTCGATCGCACGTTTGCCGAGTCACAAGGACTTCCCGTTCGTTGGATAGAATATGGTATGATGGCGCTGATAGCCTTGACCATAGTGGCAACTTTGCGCATGGTGGGCATTGTGTTGGCCCTCAGTTTGCTTACCATTCCGCAGATGACAGCCAATCTTTTCACCTTCAACTATAAGCGGATGATGCTTCTTTCCATTCTTATTGGTTGGGCAGACTGCTTGTTTGGGCTCGCCATGAGCTATTGGTTGGATGTCCCTTCGGGTGCTTCGATCATATTTGTAAGTATCATTGTGTATGCAATTGCAAGGTTGTTGTTGAGGAAATGAAGCATGTTATACCATATTTCATTGCTTTTGGGCTCGTTGTTACGTTGCTCTTGAGTTGTTCGATGCAGCAGAATACGGCGAAATCGAGGTGGTGGCATGCCTTCAACACACGCTATAATGTCTATTACAACGGTTCAATGGCCTACATAGATGGCTCATTAGAAAAAGAGAATGGCAACAAAGATAACTTCACAGAGATAATACCTCTCTACACTGTTGGCAACAAAGAGAGCCGCAGTTTAGGTGAGACTAACTTCAATCGGGCTATAGAAAAGTGCGAGAAAGCGATTAAACTGCATAGTATCAAGCGGCATCCCGTGTGGGATAAGAACCGTCGTAAGACTGCTGAAGACATTGAATGGCTGAACAGAAAGGAATATAATCCGTTCTTATGGAAGGTCTGGATGCTCATGGGAAGGTCGCAATTCCATGAAGGAAACTTTGAAGAAGCAGTCTCAACCTTTGCATATATGAGCCGACTTTATGCCACTCAACCGGCTATTTACCAGCGGGCGCAGGCATGGTTGGCCAAGAGTTACATCGAAGCGGGGTGGCAATATGAGGCTGAAGACGTAATCCGCAACATGCAACGTGACTCCATTTACTGGAGCGCACAAAAGGAATGGGACTACACCTACGCTGATTATTACATTCATATCGACGACTATCAGAAGGCAATTCCTTATCTTCGGAAAGTCATCAGCCATGAGATGCGCCGCAAACAAAAGGCACGTGAGTGGTTTCTTATGGGGCAATTACTGGCCGAAACAGGGCAGAAAGCAGCGGCGTATAAGGCCTATCAGCATGTTGTCAGGCTCAGTCCACCTTATGATTTGGCTTTCAATGCGCGTGTTGCCATGACAGAAGTAATGGCAGGAAAGCCGAAACAGATGATTGCCAAGCTGCGACGTATGGCCTCATCTGATAATAATAAGGAGTATTTAGATCAGGTTTATTACGCTATTGGCAATATATATCTGTCGCAAAAAGATACGCTTCACGCCATTAGTGCCTATGAACAGGGCAACGAACTTGGGGTGCGTAGTGGTATCGAAAAGGGGGTGTTGCTGCTTAAACTCGGTGATTTGTATTGGCAAAGAAATAAGTTTGGCGATGCAAAGCGGTGTTATGATGTGGCTATCGGACTGTTGGATAAGGAGCGAAAGGACTATCGTCAATTGTCTGAAAGACTGCAAGTGCTTGAAGAACTCGTGCCTCATACCGATGCCGTTGAACTGCAAGATTCATTGCAACAGCTTGCAAAAATGAACGAACATGACCGCAATGCAGCCATTGACCGCGTGATAACCGCACTCAAACAGAAAGAGAAAAAGGAGCAAAAAGCACAGTCTGTAGAGGGCAATGACGGTTATTCGGGTATGCAAGGTGGAATGGAAAGTAACACCGAAGCACCGTCTCAATCTTTCAATAGCAGTCAGCAAGCCACCTGGTATTTCTATAATCCCATGACGGTGGCACGTGGAAAAGAGATGTTTCAACGGCGTTGGGGCAAGCGACAGAATATTGATAACTGGCAGCGTATCAATAAAACTGTGGTGGCTTTAGCTTCAGACAGTATCGCAGAACAAGCCGAATTGGTTGAAGATACCTTGCAGAAGACGAATAATCCGGAGGCTGATCCGCACCGAAGAGAATACTATTTGAAACAGATACCAATGACTTCTGAACAGTTGGAAGCCAGTAATAAGCTGCTTGCTGACGGGCTTTTCCACAGCGGAATCATCTTCAAAGACAGGTTGGACAACCTTGATTTGAGTGAGAAAACATTGTTGAGACTCATTCATGACTATCCAAATTTCGCGCAGATAGACGAGGCTTTCTATCATCTTTACCTGCTTTATGCACGCCGAAATGAATTGACGCGGGCCGAAAGTTACCTTGACCGACTGCATAAGGAGTGTCCCGACAGCAAATGGACAGCCTTGCTCAGCGACCCTTATTATCGCGAAAATGCACGTTTTGGCAAGCATATCGAGGATTCACTCTATGCTGCTTCCTACACCGCTTTCAACGAAGGACGCTATAACGAGGTCTTAGGCAATGCGCATGTGTCGGCAAAGCGTTTCCCCAATGGGGCCAACCGCGACAAGTTTTTGTTTATAGCTGCATTGAGTAAGCTGAATGACGGCGATGCAAAAGCTTGTCTGCAAGACCTCAATACGCTTGTCTCTACCTATCCGGAAAGCCAACTTAGCGTTATGGCGGGTATGATTATCAACGGCGTGAAGGCAGGAAAACAACTGCGTGGTGCCAAGTTCGACATGTCAACGGTATGGAGTAGGCGCAGCGATGTGCTGAACGACAGCGACTCTATACACGCTGTTAAACTGAGTGCCGAACGCGATGTGAACTTCGTCTATATGTTGGTTTACAACCCTGATTCAGTCAAAGAAAATCAGCTGCTCTTTGAGTTGGCAAAATATAACTTTGCGAGTTATCTCGTCAGAAATTTCGAAATACAGGTTGAAGAGGCAGAAGGCATGCATCGAATGATAGTCAGAGGTTTTCAAAACTATGATGAAGCGTTGCAGTATGCGCGTCATTTGCATCGGCAAGAAGCCATCGGTAGGCTGACGAAAAAGGCGCGACCGTTTATTATAAGCGAACAAAACATGCCGCTTTTAGGCCGTCAATTCAGTTATGATGATTATGCTTTGTTCTATCAGAAGCATTTTGCACCGCTTCGCATCAGTACGTTACAGTTGCTGACAGAACCTGTTCCATCGACAATAAAGCCGACGGGAAAGCCTGCTACAGCCGAGGAAATAGACCGCGAATTGGAGCGTATCAGCCAGCAAGACAAGGATTATTATCCTGTCGATCCTGTCTCCAAACCTGCTGAAAAGCCGAAACCTGCACAGCAAAGTCAGTCACAGAAACCGCAGACCGAACCGCAGAAGCCCCGGAAACCGACGCCTGTGAAGAAGCCTGCAACGCTGGTCAAGCCCGTCAAACCACTCGATTTGGATGATGAATATTATGATTTAGATGGTTTTTAACTATGAGTAATGGGAAGTTATTGTGGGTAGATGATGAGATAGATCTGTTGAAAGGTCACATCATCTTCCTTGAAAAGAAAGGCTACAACGTAACAACGATGAGCAATGGCATAGATGCTGTTGAGCTTTGTCGTGAGGAAACTTTCGATCTTATCCTGCTCGATGAGATGATGCCTGGCTTGACCGGTCTTGAAACTTTGCAGAGAATAAAGGACATTCAGCCTGCAACACCGATAGTGATGGTTACGAAAAGCGAGGAAGAAGACATCATGAACCAGGCTATCGGGCGTAAGATTGCCGACTATCTCATCAAGCCGGTAAACCCCAATCAAATTCTCATTACGCTGAAAAAGAATATCCATAATCGTGAAATCGTTACCGAAGTAACGCAAAACAGCTATCAGCAGGACTTCCAGAAGATAGCACTTCAGATTGCCGATTGCCGTGATTGGGACGACTGGATGACGGTGTATCGCCGCTTGGTGAACTGGGAATTGGAGCTAAGTACTACTGACAGCCGTATGACAGAGATGCTCCAGGCGCAGAAAGAAGATGCCAACATCGGCTTCTCAAAATATGTTCAACGCCATTATATGGCTTGGATGAGTGGCTCGGAAGACCGTCCGATGATGAGTAATGATATGTTCAAACAGCAGATTTTCCCCCTTCTCGACAAGAAAGAAAAGGTGTTTTTGCTCGTCATCGACAACTTCAGATACGATCAGTGGCGCGTACTTGCTGAAGAACTTGCCGACAGTTTCGACATCGATGAACGGCTTTATATGAGCATTCTGCCTACAGCAACGCAGTATGCCCGCAATGCCATATTCAGTGGTTTGATGCCCATGGAGATACAACAGATGTTTCCCGACCTCTGGGTTGATGAGGACGAAGACAATGGCAAGAATGTCCATGAGGAGGCATTGATAGCGGGTTTGCTTGCACGTTATCGCAGACGAGAGAGCTTCAGCTATCATAAAATCAATGATTCGCAGTCGATGGAGCGGTTGTTGACCCATTTCAATGAACTCCAACACAATGATTTCAACGTGTTGGTGGTTAACTTTATCGATATGCTTTCACATGCACGTACCGAGTCACGCATGGTTCGTGAGCTTGCAAACAATGAGAGTGCATACCGCAGCATCACGCAAAGTTGGTTGCGACATTCGGGGATGTCCGAGCTTTTCCGTGTGCTCAGCCATGTTGACTGCCATGTCATTGTCAGTACAGATCATGGAAGTATCCGCACCAATCGCCCGATAAAGATTGTCGGTGACCGCAATACGAACACCAATCTCCGCTATAAATTGGGCAAGAACCTTAGCTATGAGTCGCGTCAGGTGTTTGAAATCCGCGACCCTCGAAAGGCACATTTGCCCTCGCCTAACTTGAGTACGTCGTATGTTTTCGCAATGGGCGACACTTTCTTTGCCTACCCCAACAACTACAACTACTATGTGTCGTACTACAAGGACACGTTCCAGCATGGTGGCATATCCATGGAAGAAATGCTTATTCCCATAGGAATGATGCGTGGAAAATCAATAGATACAAAGTGAATATAAACTAAATAACAGTCTCCTTACGGTGTCATTGCAAGACAACGGAGGGAGAAACAGAAGAAAAGATGGAAATAAAAATCAATTCATTAGACAACATCCATGAGGCAGCCAAGGCTTTCTTAGCTGGCATGGGAACGGCTAAGGTCTTCGCTTTCTATGGGAAAATGGGGGCCGGAAAGACTACTTTTATCAAGGCTATCTGTGAGGAATTGGGCGTCAGTGACGTCATCACATCACCTACTTTCGCACTCGTCAACGAGTATACGGCAGGCAACGGCGCCGCAATCTATCATTTCGATTTCTATCGAATCAAGAAACTTGAAGAGGTCTACGACATGGGATATGAAGACTATTTCTATGGAGGTAACCTCTGTTTCCTTGAATGGCCCGAGCTCATTGAGGAGATTTTGCCTGAAGATGCCACGAAAGTGACGATAACAGAAGATGCAGACGGCAGCAGGAAAGTAGTGTGGTAACACTGCTTCTGCTGTCAACTTTCTTCCTCGTTTTTAACACTTTTAGCCGCGCCCAAATAGAAAATAACTCTCGCTTTCTATGCTTGCACGAAGCCGTTTTATGGCTTCGGTACTCCCATTTCTATTCCTTGGCCTTGCAATCTCTGTCACTTTACCATGCTGTTTGACTGAGATTACCTCGCATTTTGACTCAAAACGCACGATGATTTGACGCTAATCACGGTGCTTTTCAGCGTGATTTTATCTTGTAAATTGTGTTGAATTTCATAACAGCTTGATATTCAGTAGGTTGCAAAAGACTGAAAAACGGCACTTATTTGGAGCGAGGAAGACATCCGTTTTGAATTTGCAAGTTTTATGAAGACAATTGTAATGTCTTTTCATAAATACTGAATTATACTTCCTTATTTGCAAGTATATGGAGCAATCTTGAATGTTTTGTTAAACATAATGGTTGAACATACAGCACATGCTGTGTGAGTTGCACACGCTGAATAGCGCTTTATTCAACCGTCCAGATATCATTTGTTTCGAGCAATTCAGTGAAATTGTGATACCTTTTTCGGGCTTTCACCTCTTCAATCTGACTGTAGATGCAGTCTTCATAAGTAGGGGCGGCAACGTCGCGGATAACGCCTAAGGCCACAGGAAAACCGTGCTCATTGTCCATCATGGCCAATTTCAGCTGCAAGGTGTTGTCTTCACAGTGGGCATCATGCACGAGAATGTCTTGCTCTGTGATGCCGTTTTCGCCTAATTTCACGACTTTAAGTGCGAAGCCTTCTTGCATTAAGCCATATTCTTTGTGCTTTCCAAAGCGCATCGGACGGCCATGTTCCAAGTAAATGGCATGCTCGGCACGTCCTTCCCGTGTATAGATTGAGGCATAAGTCCCATTGTTGAAGATCATGCAGTTCTGCAAAACTTCGCATACCGAAGCCCCTTTATGCTGTTGGGTTGCCTTGAGTGTTGCCACCGTATGGGCGCCGTCGTTGGCCACAGTGCGTGCAAAGAAGCGGCCACGTGCGCCGAAACATAGTTCAGCCGGACGGAAAGGATCTTCTATTGTGCCGTAGGGACTCGACTTAGAGACAAAGCCTCGCGGTGAAGTTGGAGAGTACTGGCCTTTCGTCAAGCCATAGATGCGGTTGTTGAGCAGTATGATATTGATGTCGATATTGCGTCTTAAGGCGTGTATGAAGTGGTTACCGCCGATGGCAAGTCCGTCTCCATCGCCCGAAATCTGCCACACTGTGAGCTGCGGATTGGCCACTTTCACGCCGGTTGCAATAGCAGCCGCACGCCCATGGATAGTCTGCATGGCGTAGGTGTTGACGTAGTAAGACAGGCGTCCGCTGCAACCTATGCCCGAAATGACTGCCGTTTCATGAGGTGGAATGCCTGATTCGGCCATTGCTTTCTGTAGAGAAGCCAAGAAGAAATGGTCGCCGCAACCTGGGCACCAGCGTGGTTTTCCCTTCTTATAATCGTTGACTGTGTATTCCATAGCAGTGTTTTATTCGTCGATAATCTGTTGAAATGTAGTGACAAGAGCATCGACCATGAATGGTTGTCCTTTCACTTCATTGTATTGTCTTGGGCAGAAACCATCGATTTTCATGCGCAGATAGCCTGCAAACTGCCCCATGTTCTGTTCTGCCACCACCACTTTGGGGTAGCTTCTGAACACTTCTGCCGTGTTCTTGGGCAGCGGATTGATGACTCGAAAGTGTGCCAATGCCACCTTACGCCCATGCTTTCGCAGCTCTTCCATGGCTGTATAAAGGTGTCCGAAGGTGCCTCCGAAGCCGACTATCAATAGGTCTGCATCGTTCTTATCCCCCAGGACGTGGATGTCAGATACTGGAATTCGGGCCACTTTCTCGGCTCTTAACCGTGTCATCAGGGCGTGGTTATCGGGTTTGTTGGATATGCTTCCGGTCTCATTGTCCTTTTCCAATCCGCCAACAACATGCTCGCAGCCCTGCATTCCGGGCGTAGCCCAATAGCGGGCGAGGCTCTCCGGGGCGCGTTGATAAGGACTGTAAGGGGTTGTTGAGTTGGCTTTTACCTTGTGAGGACGTATCTCCGGCAGTTCAGTTACAATGGGGAGGCGCCATGATCCCGAGCCATTGGCGATGTAAGCATCGCTCAGTACGATGACAGGTGTCATGTGTTGCACTGCAATCTGACAGGCTAAATAAGCCGAGTGAAAGCAATCTGTGGGCGATATTGGGGCAATAACCGGCATCGGACTGTCTCCATTGCGCCCGAAGAGCACTTGAAGTAGGTCGCTTTGTTCGGTCTTTGTGGGCAAACCTGTAGAGGGACCACCGCGTGTAACATCAATAATGACGAGTGGAAGTTCGTCCATAACCGCCAGATTTATAGCCTCCGACTTGAGACAGATGCCTGGTCCGGAGGTCGAAGTAACAGCAAGTGAGCCGGCAAAAGAAGCTCCGATAGCCGATGCGCAGGCTGCCAATTCGTCTTCACATTGCATGGTAACGATGCCAAGTGACTTGTGTTTAGACAGCTCAATGAGGATATCTGTGGCGGGAGTAATGGGGTAACTGCCGAGAAAGAGCGGCAAGTTGGCTCTTTCTGCTGCAGCAATGAGACCGTAGGACAGGGCTTTGTTGCCCGTGATGTCCATGTAGCGGCCCGGCTTTTTGTGAATAGATTCGATGCGATAGGTGGCAGGAACCGACGCATGGGTGTTGTGCCCGTAGTCGTATCCGGCATGAAGTACACGGATGTTGCAGTCGGCAATCTGTGGTTTGTCCTTGAACTTATGGGCGATATAGTCAACAACTTTCTTGCGACTACGGTTGAAAAGCCAGCAAACTATGCCCAAGGCAAACATGTTTCTGCATTTAAGAACCGTCTTAGGGGCAATGTCTTCGCCTTTCAAGCAGGCCTTGACCATAGTCGTTATAGGGCAGGCTACCACGTGGTCTGCCTTGATTCCGAGTTCTTTGAGATAGTTGTTTGTCTTGAATTCTGCCTTTCGAAGGTCTTCTTCCTTAAACGAATCAATGTTGATGATGATAGTAGCTGTAGGTGAAGCATACTGTATCTGTGTTTTCAAAGCAGCTGCATTCATGGCTACAAGCACGTCACATTTGTCGCCCGGAGTATGTACTTCTTCATCGCCAATCTTTACTTGATAGCCACTGACTCCAGTCAGAGAACCTTGCGGAGCACGTATGTCGGCAGGATAATCTTGTAGAGTTGAAATGCTGTTTCCAGACGTTGCCGATACCAAGGAGAATATAGTTCCGGCCAATTGCATGCCATCTCCCGAGTCGCCTGAAAAGCGGATGACCACTTGTTTGAGTTCCTTTACTTCAAGTCCTTTCATGGGTGAATAGATAATGTAGTGTCAAATATAGAAGAAGAAAATGGAAAAAGCAAGAAAAAGCGTAAGAAAAGAGAAAAGAAAATGTATTCAGTTCTCTCGTTTTAATAATCATTAACGCCTCTCGAGTCACAATTGTTACCAAAGCAAAGGATATGGATGAGCTAACTTTGCACCACAAATTGAAACATAGATAAACAAAAACATGATGACAGAAAACAAGATGTTCTGTTTCCAATGCCAGGAAACAGCAAAGGGAACAGGGTGTACAATTCAGGGCGTTTGTGGCAAAACAGCTGAAACCAGCCAATGGCAAGACCTGCTGTTGAGCGTAGTTCGTGGAGTAGGAACCATTGACCATTGTCTTAAGAAGGCTGGAAAAGAAAGTTTGCCTGCTGTAGAAGACTTTCTTACGGATGCCCTCTTTACAACGATTACGAATGCCAATTTCGATGATAATGCCATTCTTCGCAAGATAACCGATGGCATTGTGTTGAAGAAACAATTGGCAGATAAAGCATCAGAAGAAAGTGTTTCACTCCCGGATTGGCCCGAAGTGAAGTGGGGAGGAGATGAAGATGACTTTGAAGCAGAGGGTAAACGCGAGGGCGTTCTGCGCACAGAGAATGCCGATCTGCGTTCTCTGAAGGAACTTACCGTGTTGGGTTTAAAGGGAATGGCAGCCTATTATGAGCATGCTTCACGTCTTGGGGAGCATAGTTCTGCTATCATTGATTTCATGAGTGAAGCACTTTACACAATCACTGACCCTGATTCAAGCATGGAAACACTGCTCAATTGTGTGCTCACAACAGGCAAATACGGTGTTGATGTCATGGCACTGCTCGACAAAGCCAATACAGAAGTCTATGGAAATCCAGAGCTTACGAAGGTCAATATCGGTGTAGGCAAGAACCCTGGCATACTTATCAGCGGTCACGATCTTAAGGATATAGAAGATCTTTTGAAGCAGACCGAGGGCACAGGCATTGATGTTTATACCCACGGTGAAATGCTTCCGGCCCATTACTACCCACAGTTGAAGAAGTATAAGCATCTTGTAGGCAACTACGGTAATGCCTGGTGGAAGCAGAAGGAAGAGTTTGAGACGTTCAACGGCCCTATCGTTTTCACGACCAACTGTATCGTTCCTCCTTCTCCAAAAGCCAGTTATAAGGACCGTGTCTTTACGACTAATGCTGCCGGTTACCCCGGATGGAAACATGTTGAGGCCAGAGCTGACGGACATAAAGACTTCTCTGAGGTGATAGCCTTGGCCAAAACGTGTCAGGCTCCGACTGAAATTGAACACGGAGAAATAGTGGGTGGCTTCGCACATGCACAGGTCTTTGCCCTTGCCGACAAAGTAGTTGAGGCCGTAAAGAGCGGTGCAATCCGTAAGTTTGTAGTCATGAGTGGTTGCGACGGACGTATGAAGAGCCGCAATTATTACGAAGAATTCGCTGCAAGATTACCGAAAGACGTTGTTATCTTGACGAGTGGCTGCGCGAAATTCAAGTATAATAAGCTCGATCTTGGCGCCATAAACGGCATTCCCCGCGTGCTTGATGCAGGCCAATGTAACGATTCTTATTCCTGGGCTGTAGTCGCTTTGAAGCTTAAAGAGATATTCGGAGCCAACGATATCAACGAACTTCCTATTGCTTTCAACATCGCTTGGTATGAGCAGAAAGCTGTTATCGTATTGCTGGCACTGTTGTCTTTAGGCGTGAAGAATATCCACATAGGCCCTACACTGCCTGCATTCGTGTCGGAAGGTGTGCTGAAAGTCCTTGTAGAAAACTTCGGGTTAGGAGGTATCACTACCGTAGATGAAGATATGAAACGCATGATTGGCTAAGTTTTGTCATACACTATACATCAAAAACCGCATCGAGTAATCTTCCCGATGCGGTTTCCTTTTTAGGTAAAAGAGTCGATCCTTTATAACTCTTTGATTATAAGTACTTATAAAATTGAAAAAAGGAAAAGGGTTACGATTTGGTTACTACTCAAATTCCCTGAACTTCCTTGATTTGCTGTCGTTTCAAACAACTCTTTTATCAATGCAAAGATAACTAAAATGTGCTGTACGGCCAAAGAAAACATTTGTTTTTTCTTGTCGGACAGACTTTTCTGTTGTCATTTCGATGGTTTAATTGTCTTGCTGAAATTCTCATCATCTTCGGCAGAAACAAGTTATGACCTCTTTCTTCGCAAACTTCGCTATCGGCATAACCTATTCCTACCTTTGGTATGGCCGACGAAAAGAGGCAGGGAGCAGTCTGTCGAAAGAGCTTCGGCAAATCTGCTTTCTGCCACATTTCTGTGTATCGGCCATACTTTCTAAGGTATGGATTTCAGCAAGACAATTTTTCAGAGCTGTTCCCTTTCGGTATTTTTCTTTTCTTGGAAGTAGTTGTAAAAGCCGCATTGTTTGTCGTCGGAGAAGTCGGAGCTATTCAGGTGGTGACAAATTCCTCACCCGTCTATCTCCGACACCTCCGACTTGTCTGACAAAGCCGTAGGAAAAGTACACGCCTGCCCATCGCAGCAAGCCCGAAAGGCAGACTTCATACCTTTCCTCTTCCGTCTTTGTCTTCTATAGGTGGCTTTTACATGCCCGCTTCATTACGCTTTTTACTATCTGATTGTATGGCATGCAATCAGATTTTTTACTTTTTTATCCGAATCTGTCTCTTTTCCGTTTACCTCCATTTCGATGCGGTCTTCACCGTATCGCATCCGTTGGTCGTCCCCGTTCAGGCGCAAAGGTAATTCCGGGATGCTACGCTGCAGCAAGGTCGGTACCTTCGGTTTTGGAGAAAATCTCCACGCCTGCGCTCCACTACGTTTTGCTCCGGGTAGTATTTTCCCTCAAAAACCTTGCATTTGCTCATCCCTACCTTTGTGGGGCACCTGAAACGAAAACGACCGATGCGACAGGAAGATGCATTAAAAAATATCGGATAAACGAGAGACAGATAAGCAGTGAAACTCAACTCCCTCAAGCTCTTGGATCCGCATTAAACATTAAAACCCTTAGAAAAATGGAAAAGTCAATCAACATTCGCCAAGCCTTGCGCACAATTCTTCGCCTGCTGCTCACAAGCATTCTAAGCATCGTCTTTTGGGCGGTCGGTGTGGTTGTCGGTTCACTTGCGGAAATCGTCGCAGGCATTCTCCGCACCCTTTGGGCAATAGTCCTCTACGTGCTCACCCTCGTAAGTATTCTCGCCCTTATTCTTTGGATATTCACCCTATAAACATAAATCAAGATGAAAATAAGACACAGTAAGACGCCCAGCCAGCAATGCCGATACTACAAAGTGGACGACATCTTCGAGTATATGTATGAAACCTACATCAACGGCAATCATTCGCAACTGAAAACATTGTACAAGGAGTTGCGCAGAGAAGCAAGAAAAGAGTTTATCGCATTCTACTTTGAAATGGTCAGTCCCAACACAGAATGCGAGAGAAATAGTTTTTGCTTGTTGTTCATAAAGCGTTGTTTGGTGACGGGCGTACATGAAAAACGGTCATACGCGCCCGTCGGGGTTGGATTGAAATTGTCTTACTTAACTTTCTTGTGGATATAGTGGCAGCGCCTTATCCGTAGTCTTTTTCTTTCATTGTCGTTTCTTGTTAACGGGTTATACAAAATCGCGGATATCGAAGTCTTCGATGCGCGCGGGCAGGACGAGCGGTTTTTCCTGTTCGGCACGGGCAGTATAGAGGTCGATGACCTCGTTCACCCTGTCGGAGATGCCGGCGAAGCTCTCGGTGAGCTTTTGAAAGAGTTCCGTCTCGGCGATGTCCTTGAAGGTTTTGCCGGCGTGGAGCTTTTCTTCTTCGTCCGCCTCGGGCTTCCTCACGGACTTCACCGCCCTGTCGATGTCCTCGAAGCTCGTTCCCTTTGCCGCAGGTGTGTCGGGCTCATCGTCTTCTGCGTCTTCGTTTCCGCCTGCAACATCATTTATCCTGATGTCGGTGAAGGTTTCGTCGAGGCGGTCGGTGGGATAGTCATATCGTCGCGCCTGAAGGCATTGATGATGAAATTGCTGTCGATGTCCGAGACTTTTGTCTTTCGTGCCATGATGGTGAAGTTTACGAATGGATGAGAGAAAGGATTTCATCGGTCAGGGCATCAATGTTGCTGCCCCTGACAAGTACCTTGTCGGGCGGGAAAATCGTCGAACGGAACACGCTCCTGCGACCGGTCTCCGACTCCTTTCTGAACCGCTTGCTGTCGGGAAGTCGGGTGGAAAGGATGGGCAGGGCGAACTCCGCGCACACCTTTTCGTAGGCTCCGTAAAGCTCCGTCTTTTCGCGCCCGTCCACCATGTTCCATATCAGGTAAATCCCCTTGATGGCGGATTTGCCCGTGACGACCATCTGCTCGTTGATGACGGTGGCGAACTTGATGGAGCTTTCCATCACTACACGGTCGGCGATGATGGGCGTGAAGATATAGTCCATCCGAGATACGGTATTGACGATCTCGGCATTGTTGATGGTACCGGGCAGGTCGAAGAAGATGACGTCCGGCATATTGCCTCCCCTACAAAGGCTCTCTGCGGAGGTGATGGCGTCCTCGGCGCGGCTGCAGACGACGGGATAGTATTTCTTGCCCAGCTGTCTGAGCAGGTCATACGCCTGCACCTTGTAATAGTCGTCCTTCATGATGGTGTCCATGTCGCGTTTGCGCATGTCATGGATACTGTACTGGGGGAAGTCGCAGTCGATGACGGCGACGTCATACCCCTTTACGTAATGCAGGTAGCTCGCCATGAGCACCGTGAGCGTCGTCTTGCCTGCTCCGCCTTTCTGGGTGGAGAAAGCAACATACAGTGGTTTGTCTTTTTGTTTGTCCATTGTCTTCTTGGTTTTATGGGTGATACATATATTGATACATTTGTTTGTCGGTTTGTCGGTTTCTTCCGCTTGACGTTCCAACCACATTCTCGCCGTCCGTCGGTTGTGACCGCCTATTCTCCTTGCAGAGATACTGTCGGAGAAACGGACTGCCAAGTGTCGGTTGCAACCAACCAATGGCCATTGGGGCATGAGTCTCTCTCAACCAACCGGCAGATTGTCTGACGTCTTTTGGTTTGTCGGTGCAAATAAACAACAAAATATCGGTACTTGTATCGTTTTTCAGCCATGTGGCAGCTTGTGGCGTCGTTCCTGCCGGTTTTCGGGTGGATATTCCGCCTAATTTTGCACCCGAGCGACGAGCTCTGTCGGTCGGTGTTCTCCCCGACGGCTTCTGAAGGTAACTCCCTCATCCGTCCGAAGGCGGATGTTTGTGTCCTCAAAGACACAGCAAGATGTCCTTTGAGTTACTCAAAGGTTTTCGGGTAACTTCCGAGATGTGCCCTCTCTACACAACGAGAGGAGGGATTTTCTCCGAAGTCGAACACTCATTAAAAGGAAAAGCCGTCATTTCTGACTTGATAAACCTATCCAAATGTTTTGCTAATTCTTCCGAAACCTCTTGAAATGTCAAATAGCAAGTGTTTTATGTCAAAAAACGTACTTTCATACCGTAGGAAATCACTATTTTTGCAGCAAGAACCTATTAACTAATACGAATTACTCCTATGGGTTATAGCCAAACATTACAATATCTTATTGACAACGAGCAGGATGCTTGTTGGGGATTGACGGTCAATGGTGTTGGTTTTCAGCATATAGATTCTGGTGAAATCTATCCCCCCAAAAATCATCCACAGGAATATTCTTTTCTGACGGACAGAGGTAGACGGCTAAATGAATATCAGTTTATCTACATTACAGCAGGGAGAGGTGTCTTTCGTTCAGAGCATTGTGATCAGACAGAAATCAAGGAAGGGGATATGTTCCTATTGTTTCCCCATGAATGGCACAGCTATCAGCCCGACCCAGAAACCGGATGGAATGAATATTGGATAGGCTTTAGGGGACAGAATATCGACGGCCGAATTTCGAATGGATTTTTCTCTCCGCGAGAACCCATATTCCATGTTGGCCTACACGATGAACTTGTACAGGTGTTTAGGAATGCTATAACAATAGCCAAGGAACAGCATGTTGGTTTTCAACAGATGTTAGCGGGAACTGCCAATATGGTGCAGGGTTATGCTTACGCTTTCAACCGCCACAACAAATTTGCAGATAGAGAGATAATTGATCAGATGAGAAAAGCGAAAGTTATCATGATGGAGCGATTGGCAGATGACATTACACCGATAATGGTAGCTGAAGAAATCAATATGGGATACTCAAGATTCCGACAGGTGTTTAGGAAATTCACAGGCTATGCTCCGCTTCAGTATATTCAAGAAATACGGTTAACGAAAGGCAAACAACTTTTGGCAAACACCAATCTTTCGCTGGCAGACATTGCCTATCAGGTGGGTTATGAGTCGGTAGATTATTTTTCAACTACTTTTCGTAAGAAAAATGGGATTACACCGACAGCTTACCGAAAATCTGTAAGAAGATAACTATTAAACATTTTATGATGAAACAACTAAAATCTAAACAAGTAGGCAAACAATTCTTCGCAGTAGACTTGGGTGCAACAAGTGGCAGAACCATTATAGGTTCGATTTCAACCAATGGTGCAGATGACCATACAACAGCAAAGCCTTCCATTGTGTTAGAAGAACTGACCCGTTTTGACAATGCACTGATACCAATGCATGGACACATATATTGGGATTTATTTGCCCTCTATAAAGAAATAATCGAGGGGCTCCGCCTTGCAGTTCAAAGAAACTACCATATAGAGAGCATCGGTATTGACACTTGGGGATGCGACTTTGTGTGCGTTGGTGCAGACGGACATCTGTTGCGCAATCCGTTTTCCTATCGCGACCCGCACACTGTAGGTAAAATGGAAGCGTATTTTGAACAAGTGATGCCGAAAGAACAGGTATACAAAAAAACAGGAACACAGTTCATGAATCTTAATTCATTATACCAACTCTATGCAATGCATAAGGCAGGAGATTCGGTCTTGAAACATGCTGATAAAATCTTGTTCATTCCCGATGCCTTAAACTATCTCCTAACCGGGAAAATGGTCTGTGAATATAGTATCGCCTCCACTTCTCAAATGTTGAATGTGTATACGAGAGATATTGATACAGAACTGATTGAGAGTTGGGGGCTCCGCCGGGAACAATTTGGCAAGTTGGTTCAATCCGGTACTGTCATAGGAGAGTTGACTGAAGAGGTTCAGAAACTAACGGGGTTGAGTGCAATTCCGGTTGTTGCTGTGGCAGAACACGATACAGCAAGTGCTGTAGCTGCCGTCCCTGCATCCAATTCTCATTTTGCTTACCTTAGTTCCGGAACATGGAGTTTGATGGGAATAGAAACACAGCAGGCCATTGTTACCCAACAAACATTTGAGCGTAATTTTACCAATGAAGGTGGAGTAGACGGGACAATTCGTTTTTTGAAGAACATCTGTGGTATGTGGTTATATGAATGTTGCCGTCGTGAATGGAAGAAAGATACAAATATTGACGTCAGTCATACTACACTTATAAAAGAAGCAATGGAAGCAGAAGGGTTTAGAAGTATCATTAACCCTGATGACCAGATGTTTGCCAGTCCGGACTCAATGACAGCAGCTGTCCAAGACTACTGTCGTAAACACAACGAACCTATTCCGGAAACCAGAGGGCAGTTTTGTCGCTGTATATATGATTCTCTTGCATTACGCTACCGGCAGGTGTTTGGTTGGTTAAAGGAATTTGCTCCGTTCCCAATAGATGTTCTCCACGTTATAGGTGGAGGTTCGCAAAACAACTATTTAAATCAATTTACAGCCAATTCGTGCAATGCAACTGTTCTTGCCGGTCCTCAAGAGTGTACTGCCATAGGTAACATCATGCTGCAGGCAAAGGCTGCCGGATACGTCAAAGATGTATGGGAAATGCGACAAATTATTGCAAATAGTATATCGCCGACAAGATTTATTCCGCAGGATGCTGAATTGTGGGAGACCGCTTATGAGAAGTACTTGCATATAACAGGCGGAAGTAAAGATTAAATAACCATAAAATAAAATTCTGAAAACGATTAAAAACTTAAAGTCATGAAAACAGAAAGTATTGAGAAAGCTTACGCATACGCGAAAGAACGCTATGCAGTAGTGGGTGTAGACACAGACAGAGCTATTGAACTTCTAAAAAGAACTCCTATCTCTCTACATTGCTGGCAAGCTGATGATGTGATTGGTTTCGAGCGCAATGAAGCGCTCTCCGGGGGAATCCAAACAACCGGTAACTATCCGGGGCGTGCCCGAAACATGGAGGAAGTGCGTCAGGATATCCTTTTTGTCAAAAGTTTGCTGGGAGGCAATCAGCGCTTGAATCTTCATGAAACGTATGGTGACTTCGGTGGCAAATTGGTAGATCGCGATCAGGTAGAAGTCAAGCATTTCCAAAGTTGGATAGATTGGGCGAAGGAGAATAATATGAAGCTTGATTTCAACTCAACCAGTTTTTCTCATCCGAAGAGTGGCAATCTATCGTTGGCCAATCCCGACAAGGGTATCCGAGATTTCTGGATTGAACATACTAAGCGTTGCCGCAAGATAGCCGATGCTATGGGTAAGGCACAGGGCGACCCTTGTATCATGAATATTTGGGTACATGACGGTAGTAAGGACTTGACTGTTGAGCGGATGCGTTATCGTCAGATTATGGCCGAGAGCTTAGATGAGATATTGGCTGAAAAACTTGACGGTGTGAAGAACTGTTTGGAAGCAAAACTTTTCGGTATCGGTTTGGAAAGTTACACTGTCGGATCGCATGACTTTATTGCCGGCTATTGTGCTACACGCAAACTGATGTACACCCTCGATACAGGGCATTATGAGCAAACAGAGAATGTCAGCGATATGGTTGCATCACTTCTTCTTTTTGTTCCGGAACTGATGCTCCACGTAAGCCGTCCCGTGCGTTGGGACTCCGATCATGTAACCATCATGAACGATCAAACACTCGATTTGTTCAAAGAGTTGGTGCGTGCAGAAGCGCTTGACCGTGCACATATCGGATTGGATTACTTCGATGCTTCCATCAATCGTATCGGTGCATATGTCGTTGGTACGCGGGCCACACAGAAGTGTTTGTTGCAGGCTTTCTTGGAACCTATCGGGCAACTCCGTTCCTACGAAGATGCCGACAAGGGATTTGAGCGTTTGGCCTTGTTAGAGGAAGCAAAGAGTCTGCCTTTCGGTGCAGTCTACGATTATTTCAATTTGACAAGCAATGTGCCTGTCGGCGAGGAATTTATTCCAGTCATTGAACAATATGAAAAGGATGTGTTGACTAAACGCGGATAAAATGAGCATTGTTATCGGACTTATCATCATAGCCATTGGTGCTTTCTGCCAATCAAGCTGCTATGTTCCCATCAATCGTATTAAAGCGTGGAGTTGGGAGAGCTATTGGCTTGTGCAGGGAGTATTTGCATGGCTGGTGCTCCCTCTGTTGGGAGCTTTGCTTGCCGTTCCATCGGGACACTCATTGTTCGAACTCTTTACCGCAAGTAACATGTTCAATATCTGCATGACGATTCTCTTCGGAGTACTCTGGGGAGTAGGCGGGCTCACTTTCGGGCTTTCCATGCGTTATCTTGGCGTTGCACTCGGGCAGAGCATTTCTTTGGGCACTTGTGCCGGACTGGGTACGATACTCGGTCCGGTCATGTTGAACTTCTTTTATCCTGAGGGACATCATTTGGAGAAACTGACAGGTTCTGTGCTCATCGGAGTTGTTGTGACGTTGCTGGGGATTGCCGTTATCGGCATAGCCGGTTCGATGAAGTCTGCACAGCTCAGCGAAGAAGAGAAGCGCGAGGCTGTCAAGGATTTCAACTTCCCCAAAGGCATAGCCATCGCACTCTTAGCCGGTTTTATGAGTGCCTGCTTCAATGTAGGACTGGAGTTTGGGAGCGGATTGCACTTTGCCGAAACGTCGGGCTTGTTCTTGACGCTGCCCGCCACACTGCTTGTTACACTTGGCGGGTTTGTTACCAACGCCGGCTATTGCCTTTGGCAAAATCAGAAGAACCGCACTTGGGGTGATTACGGAAACAGAAAAGTGTGGACCAACAATATCCTTTTCTGTCTTTTGGCCGGTGCGTTATGGTACAGTCAGTTCTTTGGATTGGCATTAGGCAAGGGCTTCCTCACAGAATCACCCGTGCTTATCACGTTCTCTTTCTGTATCTTGATGGCGCTCGACGTAGTCTTCTCAAATGTGTGGGGCATTATTTTGAAAGAATGGAAAGGTTGCGGGCGAAAGACAATCGCTACACTTATTGTGGGCATCATTGTTCTGATTGTTTCTTCGTTCCTGCCCCAATTATTATGATTATCTACAGAATAAATTAAACGTATGATTATGAAAAGTATTTTAGATGGCCGGCCCCTGCTGAAAGAAGAGGTTGACAAAATAGCAGAAGTAGCCGGATACCTTTGGCAGAAAGGCTGGGCAGAGCGTAACGGTGGGAACATAACCGTCAACATCACCGAGTTCGTGGACGATGCGATAAGGGCATTGCCTGCTATCAGCGAGGTAAAGGAGATTGGAGTGACGCTGCCAGCTTTGAAGGGGCAGTATTTCTTTTGCAAAGGAACAAACAAGCGAATGCGCTACCTTGCTCGTTGGCCGATGGAGAATGGAAGTGTCATTCGAGTGCTTGATGATTGCAGCAGTTATGTCATCATAGCCGACAATCCCGTGCTGCCAACTTCCGAGTTGCCAAGCCATTTGATGGTGCATGCCCACCAGATAGAGAACAATACGGGCTATAAGGCCACGCTGCATACACACCCGATAGAGCTTGTCGCCCTGAGCCACAACAAGAAATTCCTTCAGAAAGATGTTTTGACCAATCTATTGTGGAGTATGATTCCGGAAACAAAAGCCTTTTGCCCATTGGGATTAGGCGTCGTCCCCTACGCCATTCCGGGTTCCAAAGCTTTGGCGGAAGGGACGCTGAAAGAACTTGAAGATTATGATGTCGTGCTTTGGGAGAAGCATGGGGTCTTTGCCAAAAGCACGGACATTATGGACGCTTTCGACCAAGTGGATGTGCTGTCGAAGAGTGCCGTCATCTATTTGGACTGCAAATCCATGGGGTTTGAACCCGATGGGATGAGCAACGAACAAATGAAAGAACTCTCACGAGTGTTCCACTTGCCGAAGTAGGAAATCTATCATGTTTTGTAAAATATTTTACGACCGTCAGAAGACCTTTTTCTATGATTTTTCAGGCCCTTTGGCGGTCGAATTTTGTTGTCTGAAAGGGTGGAAAATAGGCCTCTGTAACTTGCTGATAATCAGTAATATATGAGAGTGAAAATTCCCTGCGCACCAAATTTAGATTCTCTGCGCAGGGAATTTAAATTTGGTGCGCAGGGAATTTTAAAAGAATACGCAGAAAATTTTAACGGCGTGCGTAGAAAATTTTTATGAGGTACTGACCGAACTTCACGACGCTTCGATTTTTTGTCAAAAAAATCATAATCTTTTTATATTGCTTTTCGCATTGAATATTGGACTTTCAAGCTTGAACTTTATGATATGACCGATTGGCAATGCGGCAAAGTAATCACAAAGTTCAAATGTCAATGTTCAATATTTAAATCTTTGGCCCGATAATCTTTCGGAGATAGGCCGAATTGTTTCTTGAACACCTTGGAAAAATAGGAATAGGAGCTAAAGCCGGTGCGGTCGGACACTTCACTGAGTGATGCCGAGGAAGAAGTCAGCATTTCTGCCGCGCGCTTGAGGCGATAGGTGCGTAGGAAGTCGTTGGGTGCAATGTTGGTGAGCGCCTTTATCCTGCGGTAAAACACCGACCGCGAATAGCCCAATCGGGTAGCGATGTCGTCGATGTCGAGATTGGGATTGCTTAGTTCACTTTCCAAGAGCGTATTGAGTTTGTTCAAGAAGATATAGTCGGCCGACAGGAAAGGCTGGTCGGAGGGAGTCTGTTCCTGCATTCCCGGTGTCGAGAAGTAGCGGCGCAGACGGTCTTTATGTTTCAAGAGGTTTTTGATGATGAGTTGTAGCTCGTTGGCATCGAAGGGTTTGCAGATATAGGCATCGGCTCCGTGGTCGAGCCCTTCTATGCGGTCGGCTGTTACGATTTTAGCCGTAAGCATCACGACGGGTATCTGACAGTAGTCGATATTGTCTTTGATGGCAGTGCAGAGCTCGTACCCTGACATACCGGGCATAATGACATCGGTGAGCACGAGGTCGGGCGTATGCCTTTTCACGGCTTCCCATGCCTTTTTGCCGTCCGGGGCTTTGATGACCGAATATTCTTGCGACAAGAGATCGGCGATGAAGTCCAGCAGTTCAATGTTGTCTTCGGCTATCAGAAGGGTATAGGTATGCGGTTTGGGTGTCGCATTTTGCGGCTTTTCGGTTACGGCTTCTCGTAGGGGCGATGTGACGAAGAGCGCTTCACTTGTTTCTTGTTTTTCTTTGTCGGCATAGATGTCATCGACAGACAGCGCAAAAGAGAAGCACATGCCGCCTTCGGGCATAATCGAGGCCTTGATGTATCCTCTATGCGCCTCGACCAAGGCTTTCGTATAATGTAGCCCGATGCCGTTGCCGCTATAATCGGGCTTGTATCCTGACGAGGTTTCTATTTGCTGATAGCGCACGAAGAGGCTTTTCATTTTATTCTCGGGAATACTTTCTCCGTGGTCGGTCACGCTGATTTCAAGATAGCTTTGTAAGCTGTTCTTATCGGGAAGCGTGTATGCCGTTGCAACCTGTTCGGCATCGATGATCTGAGTGGATAGGCAGATGGATTCTCCGTGAGGCGTGTGCTTGATGGCATTTGAGAGCAGATTGTAGAGAATCTTCTCTATCTTGTCTTGGTCGGCCCATATCCACATTTCGGTTGCATGAGGCCGGAAACTGATTTCGATGCCTTTGCGTTCTGCAACGTAGATAAACCCTTCGAAAATAGTCCGTAGTTGTGCGATAATTTCTGTATGCTGCACGTGTAGGCGTAGCGTGCCATTCTCCACTTTGCTGAAATCCATGATTTGATTGGCCAGCTGCCATAGCCGTTTGGTGTTCCTTGATATGGTGTTGAGGAGGTGTATGCTCCTTGCGTCACTTTGGGTCGATAGGATTTTCTCCAAAGGTGCAGAAATAAGCGTGAGCGGTGTGCGGAGTTCGTGGGAAATGTTGGTAAAGAAAGTCATTTTCATTTGTGCCATCTCTCGCTCCCTTTCTCTTTCATTGTGTTCTATCTCTGCAAGCTGTTTATTAAGTCTCAGCTTAATGAAAAATCGCATCATGAAGATACCGAGTCCGATACTGCCAAGGATGTATACCAGCCAAGCCTGCCATGTAAACCAAGGTGCCGGCTTAACGATGATTTCAAGGCTTGCCGAGTGAACGCTCTCAATTCCGTCGCCATTGATGGCACTGACATAGAAGGTGTATTTACCTGCAGGGAGGTTGGAGTAGGCTGCCCGGCGGAAAGTTCCGACATTGTTCCATTGCTTTTCAAATCCCTCTAACTTGTATTTGTAGGTGAGCTTTTCGGGCGAGAGAAAATCAATACCTGCATAGTCGATGGATATCGTGGTTTGCCGGTGATTAAGTGTAACTTGTTTGGTAAATAGAATATCCTTTTGCAACGGGGAGTCCTTTTGACCGGGTCGAGCACTCTTATTGAATATCTTCAAATCTTCAATATTGATGGCAGGAGCGTCTGTATTAGGTTTGATGTCTTCAGGATTGAAGAATGTGATGCCATGGTTGCCTGCAAAGAATATTTTTCCGTCATATCCTTTACATCCGGCTTTCTCATGATATTGATCTCCCAAAGTTCCATCGGTTTTGAAATAGTTTTTAATTTTTGGTTGACGGTTAATGAATGATATCATGGATATTCCGTGTGAGGTGCTCAGCCATATGTTTCCGTTGCGGTCTTCCTTAATGCACAGGGTATTATTGTTGGGCAGTCCTGTCGAAACAGAGAAAGGAATAAAAGACTTCCCTTTATTGCAGAGTGCACCGTTCCCGTATGTTCCGAGCCATATCCTATGCTGCATGTCTTCAAAAATGGTCACGCAGTTATTGGCTATCTGATTAAATCGTTTTGGAAATTGTACGGGGATGGCTGTAGTGGTCTTTGCTTTTATTCGGAAAATACCTTTTCCGAAAGCCGAAAAAAGAATGTCTCCGTTATGCAGTACATTGATGTCGGGATTGTTTGCGGTGTATATTTTTTGAGGAGCTTTCGAACCGATATTGTCATTTGTCAGTTTGTACAGACCGTTCCACGAGCCAATCCAGATGTTCCCCAGCCTGTCTTCTTTTACAACCCTTACATTCTCGATATTGAATAGTCTGTCGATTTGGACCATTCCGGCTTGAGTAATGTTTCCCCGTAATAGTTTGTGCTCAAAGGCTATCCATATCCTTTTTCGGGAGTCAATATAAATATCCTCAAGAAATCCCTTTTCCGGTATTTGGATCTCTCTTTTGATACCTTCTTGTGAGTTATACAGATATAGGCCTTTGTATCGAGTTGCGATCCATAAATTTTTATCCCGGTCTTCAAGGATACGAGTAACGAACATTCCTTTGAAGTAATTACTAAGCACTTGATTCGTATTGAAGTTACTTCCATTCTTTTTGCTTACAACAAACCCCTTATCGTAAGAACCAATCCATACATTCCCCTGTCTGTCGTTAAAACATGTATGCAATTGGGGCGAAAGCTGCGGGTTGAAGCGCAAAGGGGAATTGTGTTGTAAAGTATGAGATAGGATGTCATAATAGAAAAAACCGTCTGTGGTTGTTCCAATTAAAAGTTTTAAAGGTTCTATTTCTTTTATAAATGTAATCTGCATTTTATCTAATTGCTCATTTTCGGAATGTGGGATAACCGATGCTTCAAAAGTTTGAGTAACAGGATTAAAAATAACGATACCATGATCTGTTCCAAGCCACCACTTGTCCTGTGGGTCAACGTAAATACATGTAACCTTTCTACTTCTCGGTAAAGTGAAATACTTCCATTCCCGATCGGTTTTTCTGACAGCCATTCCTCTTTCTTCGTTCAATCCCATCCAAAGGCGTTGGGACTTATCTTTCCAAAGCAGATTTACGTTTTCTATTCTATTAGGAAAAACAATATGATGTTTCTCTTTGTTTATATATCCTGCACCGGAAGATGTTGCAAGCCATATCTTACCGTCCGGAGCTTCGAACATGGAATAAATGGGGACTGTGTATTTGCCGGAGAAGTTTTCAAAACATTGCTTTTCATAGTTGTATCTGTTGAGTCCGGAAGAAGTTCCTATCCAAAGATTGTGTGAAGAGTCAATTAATAGGGAGAATACAAAATCATTTAATAGTGAAGTGCTGTCTGAGGCTTGATGTGAAAAATGCAGAAAATCATACCCGTTATATCGGTCTAATCCTCCTAATGTAGCAATCCACATGTATCCTAAAGAATCTTCTGCAAACCCATTGATATCAAGAAAAGATATATCCTGTGAAATACTTGGCTCATAGCCGGTCGACCTATCGTTCGAATGATTCTCTTGTGTGGTACATGACCATAAAACAAACGAAACAACAAATATAATTGTTTGATAATGTATTTTCATATATCCTTACAGGTATTAGCAAATTTTATGCTACTAAATTAAATATATTTCTTGACTTGATAGTTTCTTTCTAACTAAAAAGTGCAAAAATAGGCGAATAAGATTAGATATGGCAAAAATTAGAATAGATTTTACAAAAAACAAACTTTACATATTTGTATCTTTGCAATGATTTAATACTAAAAATAAAATATCATGAACTTACAAAAAGGAATAAAGTTCTTTTTTTTATTGCTGGTGACCAGCATTGCCTTTTCCCCTATGGCAGGGAGAGAAAAAGCGGCAATATTCCGTGTCTTTGATTTACGATCGGAATATCAAGTCAATCCTATTGGAATAGATGTGTCTCCACGATTGAGTTGGCGAGTGCAGTCTAATCATAGGGGATTTTCTCAAGAGGCTTATCAGGTAATTGTGGCTTCGTCATTAAACAAGCTGAATGTAGAGAACGCTGATGTTTGGAATAGCGGAAGAGTTGTTTCGTCACAATCTGTTGGCATAGCTATATATAATAAGGTGATGCAAAGCCGACAACGCTATTACTGGAAAGTTCGGGTATGGAAAAATTCTCGCGAGGTTTCAGATTGGTCTGCTCCGGCTTATTTTGAGATGGGATTATTGTCCTCAGATGATTGGAAATCAGGTTGGATAGGCTATGTTCCGGGAATGCCGGGTAGAGTTTTGTATTTTAAGGGGACGTTTACTCCGCGAATGGCTATCAAGCAAGCACGTGCTTATGTGTCAGGACTTGGTTTTTATGAACTTTACATCAATCATAAAAAGGTAGGAGATCATGTTTTAGACCCGGCTCAAAGCACATATAGTAAACGGGTTTATTATGTTACTTATGATGTGAGTCGCTATTTTAATCAAACTGCAAACAGCATAGTTGTCCCCGTTGCCCCGGGATGGTTGGGTACACCTCGACTACGAATGCAGATAGAAGTGACATATCAGGATAATACGACAGAGATTTTGAATTCCGATCGTTTCCGTTCCGTGATAGGTGGTCCAATAATCTCTTCTACTATTTTTGACGGAGAAAATTATGATGCTCGTTTGGATACGGATAAATTATATGCTCCGGGAATACCTCAAGGATTAATGAATGAAGAGTGGGCATGGGCTCATAACACTGATGATCCTACGGGGAAGATGGTTGCACAGAAAATAGAGCCTATTAGGGTAGTGGAAGAGATAACACCTATACTAAAGCAGGAACCACGTCCGGGTATATATGTATTTGATGCAGGGCGCAACCTTGCAGGTTGGGTTGCCTTGAAGGTTAATGGACAAAAGGGGACAAAGGTTTCAATCCGTTATGCTGAAACACTTTATAAGGATGGGACCGTAAATCAGGAAAATCTGAGAAATGCAAAATCTACAGATACTTATATATTAAAAGGTGACGGCATGGAGCGTTGGGAACCTGCTTTTACTTACCATGGCTTCAGGTATTTCCAAATAGAAGGATTATCCGATAAACCTCGAACAGGGGATATTACCGTGAAGGTTGTACGCACAGATGTTGCTAAAACAGGAACTTTCGAATGCAGTAATCCTTTATTGAACAGTATTCAGAAAATGGTAGTCAATACGGAAGCAAGTAACCTTCATAGTGTCCCGACCGATTGCCCGCAGCGTGACGAACGTATGGGCTGGTTAAATGATTTGACTGTAAGAATTGAGCAAGCCATCTATAATTTTAATTTATCCAGATTCTATCCTAAATTTATAGATGATATACAAGATACTCAAGACGAAAAGGGAACAATTACATGTGTGGCTCCATTCCGTTTTGGCATGCGTCCTGCCGATCCTGTTTCAGCCAGTTATTTGCTGTTAGCTCAAAAGTGTTATGAGTTTTATGGTGACAGACGAATCATTTCAGAGCATTTTGATGGAATGAAAGCGTGGGTGGATTATTTGTACTCGCGAACAAAGGACGGCATAGTGGATTATAGTTATTATGGAGACTGGTGTCCTCCACGTGAGTTCCTTGCCGACCCTAATGGCTCCGGCGTCTCAAAAGATACACCGGGCAGGATGATTTCAACCGGATATCTGTATCTATGTTCTAAGTTATTGTCAGACATGGCTAAAATCTTGAATAAGCAGGATATTGCAGTTCGGTATGCTCATATAGCTGATGAAACGGCAAAAGCTATCAATCATCACTATTGGAATGAAGAAATAGGTGGCTATGCTTCCAACAATCAGGCTTCTAATTCATTTGCTTTGTATTTGGGAATTGTAGACACAACTCGTATTCCACGGGTAGTAAACAATCTTGTAAACGATGTGAAAAAGCATGATTATCACCTAACAACTGGAAACCTTTGCACAAAATACTTATTGGAAATGCTGACAGAACATGGACACGTGGATGTGGCATATAAAATTGCAGCACAAAGTACCTATCCAAGCTGGGGATTTATGCTGAAAAATGGTGCTACTACCTTATGGGAGCGTTGGGAGTTTTTGACCGGTGATGCTATGAACTCACATAATCATCCGATGATGGGTTCCATAGGTTCTTGGTTTTATAAGTATTTGTTGGGTATTGTTCCTGAATCTGCGCATCCGGGATTCGAAGAATTTGTTATTAAACCTTATATTCCGCGGGAGTTAACTTTTGCCAAAGGAAGTTTGGAGACAGTAAAAGGAACGATCAAGGTTTCGTGGAAGAAAGAGGAGAATATATTAACAATGGATATAACAATTCCGGAAAACACGAAAGCCAAAGTATATATTCCTACTAAAGATAAAAAAACAATAACAGAAGGAAATCGGAATATCTCTCTCGTAAAAGAAATAACATGGCTGCCAAAAATAGGAGATGATGTCGTACTATTGGTACCATCTGGGAATTACCATTTTAAATGTAAACAATAATGAAACATTTTCTTATACGAACTATTTTATTGGTGGCGTTTTTCTTAAATACAAGTATATCTTTATACTCATGTGATAGTTATAACGTCCCAATCACGCAAGGTATGGAGAGAACACCCCTTGTACAAGAAGTGAAGAACAATAGCTTCAGTATTGTCGGTGTTGATCAATTCGGACGAAGTTTCAGTACGATTTCTGGATATAGGAAAGATAGACAGGTTGGTGTATTTTATTGGCCTTGGATAGGACAACCATTGGCAACCGGCATATATGATGCCACTAAAATATTATCAAAACCTAATGGACTTAAAGTCTTGACAGCGAATAGTGACTCTCTAATTAGCCCAAATGGGCAAATGCACTATTGGGGAGAACCAATATGGGGTTATTATAACTCGGATGATGAATGGGTCATACGTAAACAGATGCAAATGTTGACCATTGCCGGTGTTGACTTTATTTTTTTCGATACAACAAATGCCTTGATCTATTCGAATGTGGCACTGAAGGTCTGTGCAGTCCTTGACGAGATGCAGAAAGCTGGCTGGGAGGCTCCAAAAGTTGTATTTTACACCCATTCTCATTCTTTCCAGACGGTAAGAGATTTATATGATAATATTTATCGTCCAAATCATTATCCAGCAACATGGTATTATGTAGATGGCAAACCGATGATTATAGCATATACAAATCAGGAGGATGATTTAAAAGAGGCTGCTTCAAGGAAAGATACCGAATATACCCCCGGTGTCTTATCTCCTGAAATTCTTTCTTTTTTCCATTTTGTCAAGCCTCAATGGCCTTCCGATTCCTTTTTCTCAGATGGTTTCCCATGGGTAGAGTGGAAGTTCCCTCAGCCCTATCACAATCGTTCGAAAGTAATGAATGTCACGGTAGCCAGTCATCCAATGGTCCCGATGTCATTTTCATTGACGCGCAAGAATTGGATAAATTGGGGAAGAGGGTGGAATCCTCAAACGAAAACGAATGAAGCAGAGAATGTGGACAAAGGTACTTTCTTCCAAGCACAATGGGACCATGCGATCGCTTCTGCACCTTCGATAGTATCTGTGGGCGGTTGGAATGAGTGGATAGCCTACAAACAGCTTTACGATGGCGAGTATATGTTATGTGATGCTGTAAACAAAGAATATTCGAGGGATATAGAACCTATGGTTGGGGGGTATGAAGATGCATTCTATCTTCAACTTATTGCAAATATCCATCGTTATAAAGGCATTACGGGTGAACCTATGGTTTACCTACCACAGGCTATAAACCAAAGTATGATAGATACGCAATGGAAGAGTGTCAGATATACCGTGCGTAATACAGATCATAGATTTATGGACAGAGATGCTTATGGGGGAGCCCCTACAGTTCGTTACGTACAGGCGGCCCCGAAAGATAAACTTGTAGAAGTAAAGGTTTCCTACGATAAGGAAAATATTTACTTCTTACTGAAAGGAAAATATAAGTTTAGTTGCAATGCCGGAAAGGAAAATTGGCTGAACCTTTTAATTGGAACAGGTTCGCCTAAATCTCAAGGATGGGAAAGCTATAATTATATAATAGGCAGGAATATCAATAGAAACAGTGTTTCCATTGAGTTGCTCACAAAGGATTTTAGCACTTGTGAAAAGGGAAAGGGTAGATTTATACAAGAAGCAGATACTATTCAGATTTCACTGCCACGATCTATTCTTGGCCTTGTCAGAGAAAAGCAGTTTTACTTCAAAGTAGCAATGGGAGTCTCAAAGCCTTCCGACATCATGAACTACTATACAACGGGATGTGCAATGCCTATGGGACGGCTGAGTTATCTCTATGTAATGAAATAATTTTTTAACGTTATAAAAGTATGAAAGCAAGACTAATCACACTATTTATGATGGTCGCATTACAATCTTTGTGTATTCACGTAATGGGACAAAATGAATTGTTATGGACTTCGGGTTCTGTTGTTGATAAGCAAAATGAGCCCTTGCCCGGAGTGACAGTTAATATTAAAGGCGGCAGTCAGGGAGTTATAACTGATGTGGATGGGAAGTATCGAATTAAGGTTCCCAATAGGAAGGCTGTCCTTGTATTCTCTTTTATTGGTTTCCAAACACAGGAAGTCAGTATTAACGGCCGATCAACAGTTGATGTGATACTACAGGAAACTATTACCCAATTAAATGATGTTGTAATTGTGGGCTATGGACAACAAAAAAAGGAAAGTGTTGTAGCAGCTCTGTCTACAATTTCTGCTACGGGACTGAAACAAACTCCGGCTTCAAACCTTGGAGTGGCTTTAGCAGGCCGATTGCCCGGTCTAACAGTATTACAACGTTCGGGTGTTCCCGGTGGAGAAAACTTAGACTTTTATATTCGCGGACGTAGCACAATTAATGGACAACAACCACTTACAATTGTTGATGGCGTAGAGCGTAGTTTTACTGCGCTTGATCCACATGAAGTAGAAACCATAACGGTTTTGAAAGATGCCTCTGCAACAGCTGTGTATGGGGTACGAGGTGCAAATGGTGTTATTATTGTAACAACACGACGAGGTAAAATTGAAAAACCGATGATTGACGTGACGGTAGAGCAGGCATGGCAGCAAGCAACGCGTCTACCAGAGATGACCTCTGCCTACGATTATGCCAGATTAACTAATCAGGTGGATCTACAGAATGGCAGACAACCGACTTATAGTGACTACGCTTTGGAACGTTATCGGTTAGGGGATAATCATACATTCTTTCCTGTGAGAAATTATATAAAAGAATTTATGAAAGAATTTTCCCCTATGCAGCGAGTAAATGTAAATGTCAGCGGTGGAACAGAGAGAATGCGCTATTTTGCAACTGTTGGTTATCTTTATCAAGAAGGTATATTTAAGACGGAAAAATACAAAGAGTACGACTACGATCCGGAATCAAAGGCAAATCGTGTCAATTTTAGATCTAATTTTGATGTGAGTTTACATAAGAACTTGAAAATGTTCCTTAATATCAGTGGTTATATGCAGAAAAAGAATGACCCTGTCATTGTTCCAAATAATGCAAGCTATCTGAATGATGTCCAAGGTTATTCCGTTATGTTAAGTAATTTGCTGTCTACTCCGAATAATTCACATAACGATCTCACTCCCGATGGAGAAGTTATGACAAGTTATCAGAGAGCGAATGTTCCTTATGGAATGTTGAACAGAACTGGATTTAGGAATACTCAGACCAATCAAGTTTCGGCAACACTGGGTGTAGAGCAAAAGTTAGACTTTATTACTAAAGGATTGTCTGCAAAAGTTGTAGCTTCTTATGATGCCTATTCCAGCAATCAACAAGTACGGCAAAGAACTTATCAATCATATCAGGTAACAGGTGATCCGATGAATCCGGAAAGTGCAACCTATGAGCCGACAGGTTCTTCAATAAACAGTACTTTGTCAGATGCGCAATATCAAAGTTTTAGCAATCTGTTCGATATAGATGCTTCCTTGAACTATAACCGCACTTTTGGTAAACACGATATTACCGGACTTATTTTGTTCAATAGATATCAGCGTGTTATCAATATTCAGCTACCTTATAATTATATTGGATTAGTGGGGAGAGCCACCTATGGCTATGCCCATAAGTATTTGGCAGAAGTAAATTTTGGATATAATGGTTCAGAACAGTTCGCTCCCGGTCATAAGATGGGCTTCTTTCCTTCTTTTTCTATAGGTTGGGTCTTAACGGAGGAGCCTTTTATGGATAAGGTGAAAGACTATTTATCTTATATGAAGATACGTGCATCGTATGGACAAGTTGGAAATGACAACATGAATGGTACGCGTTTCGCTTTCTTGACTTTGTGGAGCGGTAGTTATGAATCGCAAATTGGTAATAAAAATTTGGAATGGGAGAAGGCCAATAAGTATAATATTGGTATAGAAACCCGCTTGTTTAAGGATTTTGGATTAGATGTTGATTTATTTTATGAAAGAAGAAACAACATTCTTATCCCTGCGACAGGTCTTATTCCAACAGGCGTCTTTGGTACAGGTGGTGTAGGTGCATCAGGAATTATTCCTAAGATCAATGCAGGAGTTATAGACAATAAGGGAATGGAAATTACAGCGAGTTTCCAAAAGAATCTCAATAAAGATTTTCGTGTAGACTGTAGGGCAAATGCAGCTTTTAACCGAAATAAAATTATTTATATGAGCGAAGTCTTGCTTCCTGAAGATTATGCTTGCAGGTTACGGCGTACGGGTTATCGTTTAGGTGAACCGTTTGGTTATGAAGTAGCAGGATATTTTAATACAGAGCAGGAAATCCTTGATTGGTATGACCAAACAGCATTAGGACCTAAACCTAAATTAGGCGATTTGAAATATAAAGATAAAAATGGAGATGGTATCGTAAACGATAAAGATATGGTACCTATAGGTTATCCAGAGATTCCTGAATGGACTTTTGGTGCAGGGCTAAATATCCAATATAAGAATTTGGACTTTAGTATGATGTGGCAAGGTTCTGCTAATAGAAGTTATTATATGACAGGTCAGAATATAACCGAAACCTATAACTTCAATAATTGGCATAAAGAGGCTTGGAGTCAGGAACGTTATGATGCAGGAGAAAGAATAACTTATCCCCGATTAGATCCGGGTAGTTCTATCAACCATCTCCCCTCAAGCTTTTGGTATGTCAATGGAAATTATATTCGTCTAAAAAACATGGAAGTTGGCTATACGCTTCCTAAGAAGTGGTCAAATAGTATTCGTGCTTCTTCTATACGCTTTTATATCAATGGACTAAATCTGCTGACTTTTGATCGATACCCCGTAAAGTATCAAGACCCTGAGCAAAGCAGCGAACTACTTTATCCGGTTTTCAAAACCTATAATGTAGGATTAAACATATCTTTTTAACTTATTTCAAAAATCACGATTATGAAAAGAATATCATTTATATTGCTTACTGCACTAATCTTCTTATGTAGTTGTGAGAGCGTCTTGGAAAAGACTCCGGATGGACAAATCACATTAGATAAAGTGTTGAGTAACTATGGCCGTAGTAGAGGATTACTTGATGTGGCTTATGGTGAAATTTATCTTGGAAGAGACTATATTTGTTTTATACATAACACAATTGAGTCTTTGACAGATAATACCTATTGGGCCGGTACCTACAATGCGTACGAGTGGCATAATGGTTCTTTGTCATTAAGTAATCCTGTTATCGATTGGCAGACGAACTCCCCGCGTGATCAATTGTGGGCTGATTTTTGGCGAGGTATCAGGTTGTCAAACAATGCAATTAAATATCTGCCTATGTCTACTGCAATAACCGAAAAAGAAAGAGATACATGGGTGGCAGAAGCTCGTGTGCTACGTTGCTGGTATTATATGAACTTGCTGGAATTCTACGGGCCGATGCCTTGGATAGAAGAGCCTTTGCAAGATGATTATAATGGCTGGAATGATTTGAAACGTCCCACATATGATGAAGTAGCTACAAAAATATCCGATGAATTGATGGCTGTTATTCATTCGGGAATACTCCCTAACAGGCAGACACCAAGTGAGGGACGACATGTAGATAACGGTGTGGCTTATGCGATTCGTGCAAGGGTGCTTTTGAATAATGCGAGTTTATTAAATAATCCTACGCATGATAATGAAAAATGGAAACGCGCTGCAGATGCTGCACAGGATGTCTTGAATATGTCCGAATATAGTCTTGTTCCGATGAGTGATTATAAGAAGCTGTTTGTCGGAGCATTTACAACTCCTGTATCTGAAATCATTTGGAGATCATGGTTAGATAATTCACATATCAATGATACCAATGGTGTAGATGTAGGAACTTACACTTGTTCTGATAACAGAATAAAGCTAAATCATTTGTGGAGATGTGGCGATAGCCCCACTCAGGAGCTTGTCGATTGTTTCGAGATGAAGAATGGTTCTCTGCCTGTAACCTATAATGATAACACCCGCACGAATGTAACGGTGACACCGGGTGCGGCTGCACTTGGGTATAGTGAGGCTCCGGGGGGAGACCCGTATTCAAACAGAGATGCCAGATTCTATGTTGACATACTCTATAATATGGCAAACTATGGAGTACCTTATAACTGTACAGAACCATTTATTGTTGAGACCTACGTTGGAGCGAAAAATGGATATAACGACTTGGTTACAGACCCTGCAACAAACTCTTGTACCGGTTATTACAACTGTAAGGACACGCAAATCAAGTATTTTGGTCCCGGTGGAAGCAGAGGGAATGAGCCTACTCACTGGGTCTTTTTCCGATTAGCTGAGTTCTATCTCAATAAAGCTGAAGCTTTGTGCGAACTAGGAGATTTGGACGGTGCATTGGCAGCACTTAATGTCATTCGTGAGCGTGCATTGCAACCCAAGCTTCAAGACGTGGAAGGATTCCAAAAGAACTATGATTTTATCATGGGGCGCATTCGTAATGAAAGGCGTGTGGAGCTTTGCATGGAGGGCTGGCGCTTTCATGACCAGCGTCGCTGGAAAATCTTGGACAAGACGAACAATTTCGTTACCGGTATGCGAATAACGAAAGATGAGGATAATAAGTTCCATTATCAGAGAAAGAAGATTCGTGACTATCAATCAAACACGGACAAGTATTTGGTGATGCCCATTCCTTTGGAAGACGCCAAGAAGATGGCTTCTATGACGCAACCTGCAGCATGGCAGTGAGTGTGAACAAAAAGAATAAAGAAACATAATACAATCAAGCTATGAAACGTATAATATATTTTGTCCTGTCAGCCGTCTTAGTTGTCATAAACGTTGGTTGCCGAGACGACAAGAACAATGCTCCTGCTATGGTCAGTTCTTTGAATGCCCTCCCCGGTCACAATCGTACGCTCATTGAGTTTGCAACACCCGAAGGGGCCGTTTCAGGGAGAGTCTTCTACGGTGCAGGCAAGTTTAAGGATTTCGCAATCGATAAATCTGCAGAGCGTCAGAAGGTATTGCTGGAACAAATAGCCGAGGGAGAACAGATTATCCGTGTGGTTACTTATAACTCCTCTGGGAATAACTCTGACCCAAAGGGAGTGAAAGTAACGGTTTATGGAGCAAACTATTCTTCTAATTTGGCGAATCGAACCTTGTTGACACTTAAACGAGTGTCTGCATCATCCATCCGGATAGATTTCGATGAGAACAAGCGGGAAGATGAACAGGGTGTAAGAGTTTACTTTGTGAACAAATCCGGCAGTAATGACAGCGTCTTTATAGAGCGCAGCTTGAACTCTGTTACGGTGAATGACATTGATTTAGCTAAACCTTATTATTTCTGTACGATATACAAACCAACTCCCACTTGCATAGACGAGTTTACAACAACGAAGATTGATGCCAAAGAGGCTTCGATGAAGATATTTGCAAAAGATGATTGGGGCATAGCCGGTATATCAGATGAAATGACGGGTAAGGAAGGTGCGAGGCTCTTCGATAACAATGTGCTCACGGATTGGCAGTCAAAGCCTGCCGGAATGCCCCATTGGATTACTGTCGATATGCAGTTGGAGAAAATCTTCAGCGGCTTCACTATCGTTCAATCACAAGCGCCGAAGGATATGAATTTCTGCAAGGACTTCAGGTTTGAAGTAAGTAATGACAACACCAATTGGGAGACTGTCAAAGAGGGGCGGTTGAAGGCCTATAGCTATAAACAGACGTTCTCTTTGGACAAGCCTGTAACTGCTCGTTATTACAAAATAACAATACTCAATGCGTATGAGACAAGTACTGCTTCTGTGCAAATTGCAGAGATAGACTTGTTCAACGACCTAAAGACCAGTGGTACAAATGGAGCCGACATGCCTGCTTTGAAGAATGCCCGTGCACCGTTCAAGGGTGACGGTTCCGACCTCTTCCCGAATGTAGGTGCGGGCAGAATGCAAAAGGTTGCCGACTGGACACATAGCAGCAATGTAAGAATCAGTTTGGACAATACGGAAAATCTATTCAGTCCATGGTGTGCACCCGTTTGGGGGGCAGCAGCCATCAATAATGGAAAGATGTATCAGACACTTGACCTGCTCCCCGGAAAATACGTTCTGAAAGTAGATGTCGGACGGGTAAGCAGTGACAATTGTGCCGAAATGTATGGTGTCATAGCCACAGGTACCACGTTGCCTGATTACAACGTAGTGACCACTGCCACCCAGACGTTGGGACAGGAAAAGATATCCGACCATTTGGGTGTGACGAGAACGATTCCGTTCACGGTCAATACAGCATCGAAGGTCTCTGTCGGAACGGTTTTCAACCTGCGTGACATGTATGCCGTAAACGGAACGCCATGGACCTTTATGACCATTCGCGGCTTTACGCTCGCAGCACAATAAGCCGGTAGAAATATAAACAGATAATTAAAATAACAACCATTATGAATAAAGATCATAAAACATATCGTGCGACCTTTCTGCGAAGTGTACAAGCGTTACTCGCGTCTGCTGTAGTCTTATGCACCTATGGTTGCAAGGACTGGGAAGGTCTCGTCAACAACGAGAAGCCGTTTACGATTCATTCGATTGTCCCTGCCCGGCTGATGGCCAAAGACACGGTCACCATTGAGGGCATAGGTTTTGACGATGCCGTCAAGGTGCTGTTCAATCAGACCGAAGGCACCATTCTGTCGAAAAGCGGAGATGCCATCAAGGTTGTGCTTCCGGAGATAGCGAATGGCAGCGATGCCCTGACAGAGAAAGTCACCGTGCGCGTGTACTCACCCACCCAATATCGCGAGAAGGCCTACGAGATGCAGTTCCCCAATGCGATATGCACGCTTGAAGACCTTAAATACAAGGTCGATACGACAGCACATTATCAAGTGGGACCGAGGGCTTACTACACGGAAATCAATCTGGCACATGAAGAATTCCCGTTGAAAGTGCATTTCCTGACAATGGATGTGCGAGCAGCAAATCTTAAATTCAGCCCCGTGCTTGCCGAAGACCAATTGGGCAACGTAGAACGCGTCGTCAACATGGGACCGCGCAAGACGGCGCAAGGGAACGGACGCTATTTCGCAGGCGTGAACGGAGACTTCTTCAACATGGGTGGCGACAACCGCGTGCTCGACGGCATGACACTCAACGGCAATGTCGTGGCATTGCCCACCGAGACAGGTGTCGGCAACATGATTGTGCAGAAAGACGGGGCGGTCTTTATCGATGAGCTTTCCTATTCAAAACCGCAAATCACGATTGGCGGAACCGTCACCCAGCTTGACAACATCAACAACACGCGGGGAGATAACCAGCTCGTACTTTACAACCGCTTCTATGGCGCAACGACCAAAACCGACAACACGGGCACGGAGGTCGTCGTGAAACCTACCGAGGGAGCGTGGGCACTCAATGCCAACGTCGAATTCGAGGTGACGGCGATAGCCTCTGCCACAGGCAACACGCCCATTCCCGAAGGCTATGCCGTGCTGTCGGCTACGGGCGCGAAGCAGGCTGTGCTGAGCGGCCTGCATGTCGGCGACAAGGCCACGTTCAACCTCACCATCGCAGCTGCCGGCTACAACCTTTCCGCCCCTGTGCATATACTGGGCGTGAAGCCGCTGATATTAAAGAACGGCGAGCCGACATCCTACGTCTGGAACGAGCGTCATCCAAGAACCTCGTTGGGCTTGTCGGCCGACAGAAACACGCTCTACATGTGCGTGGTTGACGGACGATGGGCGAACGTTTCGGTAGGCGTCACCACTACCCAGCTGGCCCTGCTGATGAAGCGTGCCGGGGCAGCCACGGCCTTTAATCTCGACGGCGGCGGTTCGAGCACCATGTATGCCTGCAACGCAGGCGACGACGGCACGGGCCTGATGAACCGTCCCAATGGCGGAACCTATACCCGCAAGGTGGCGAACGCTTTCTTTGCCATAGCCGACGTTCCGGAAGACGGCAAGATAGCAAAGATTGCACCGAAGGACTACACGGTGCGGGTGAAGAAAGGCGAGTCGGCCACGCTCCGCTTCTACGGCATCAATGCTCACGGCCTTATCGTGGACAACGACCTGAAAGACGTGCAGCTCACGGTCTCGCCCGCATTGGGCGCCTCCGAAGGACAAACTTTCAAGGCTTCGGGCACGCAGCGCTATGGCGTCATCACAGCCAACCGTCAGGGCGTCAGCACGCAAATTCGGGTGTATGTCGAATGACCCCGTCTCTCTCCCGCGACTCACGGGCTACATGTCCCGCCGCTCCTTATACTCATCCGCCTCGGTGTGTATAGGGAGTAAGGGGCGAGAGATACTACCCATTGCGAATTATCATCGTGATGATAAATATTTATCCTCGTGAAGATAATTTGATAGGATAACTACTCGTCGGAGTGGAATGCTTATATACAGACGGCTGTACCGACGGTATGAAGACGACGGCAGCATAAGGGGAGAAACGTTTAATGTATGAATAGAAAAACAATGACTATAGAAATGAAAAGAAAGAAGAAGTTGCTGTATGCCGTGCTTGCCCTGCTTATTCAGGGCGCAGGAGCGGCTTACGGGCAGAATGACGATACCGTGAAGAACGGACAGCAGGACAAAGAGGTTTCGTATGCCGGCATCAAGATGGAGCAGGTGGGCGAGAACGGCTGGTCGGTGACGAGTGGTCTGACGAATGCCGACGAGCGAATCATCAACGACACGGAACTGACTTATTCGGGTAAGTGGGAATTCAATCGCTTGCTGCCCCGCAACGGCGGCTATTTCTGCAACACGCGCAGCTATGCACAGCAAGAAGGGGCAGCGGCAAGTTGTTTCCTCACGGATTGCGAGGGCGTTCGGTGGTATGCAAAGCCTGTTGCCGCAGGGGCTACGGCTGCGGTCTATATCGACGGGCGGTTGGTGAAGACGGTGGATTGCTCCAAGCCCGCCGCCGACGGCCTGCTGTATGATTCGGGACAGCTGACAAAGGGAAATCATACATTGGTTATCGTGGCAAAGTCGGGGGCTGTGGAGATAGATTGGCTGCTGTGCAAAGGAAAGCTGACGGCACCGGTGAAGATAGACGCTGGAAATCGCTCGTTCGTGCAATATACGGCAGGCTTCAACCTCGTTCCGGCATCTTTGGAACGCAGTCAAAGCTTGGCCGAAGCAACCTTGTCGGGCGAAGAGTGGGAGTTCTATGCCAAGGGCAGCATGGTGAGATGTTATGGTGAGACGGGGCCCGACGGCGGCGTGATGCAGTTGTATGTGAATGATAAGCCGTACAAGGTGGTGAGTTGTTGTTCAAAGGTTGCCCGAAAGCACCGGTTGCTCTTTACGATAGACCGCCTTGCGGCGGATCGATTCAATCGCATTAAGGGTGTTGTCGTTTCAAAGGGGAAGCGGGTTGCACTTGAAGGCTTTGTTACCGACGACCCCACGTGTCTGATGGTGGAGATGAATAGGCAGACGGACGAGGAACTTGCCCGAATGAGCAGGCATGAGAAGACGGCTTCAGATCCTGCCGGGTGGAAGCCTGTGAAGTTTGAAGCTACGGCTCCGGTGCGTGATGTGAAATTGGAAGACGGCATGTTCAAGACCATCTTCGACAGAAACATACAGTATTTGGATGATTGTATTCACAAGCCCAATTGGGTGGATGCAAAGGACCAAGACCGCATTTGGATCGACATACTCATGGCCTCCAATGAAGGGAGAATGCTGGGGGGCATGGGGCACACGTTGCGCTTTCGTGACGTTCCCGCGTTCAATAAGGCCGTAGAAGACATTCTGGAGCAGATAGACCGCAGGCAGTTTGCCAACGGTAATGGCTATCTGATGCCTTATCAGAGCCTGAACTACAGGATTTCCACGGATACATGGCCGGGCATCATGCGCGACGAACAGAAGAACTACGACCGAGCAATGCTTACGAAAGGCTTGCTTGCTGCCGGTCTTGGTGGGCATGAAAGAGCCTATCGGCTGGTGAGACCGTTTTATGATTGGTTCAACAATGCAAAGGAGTATCTCCCGCTGATGTTGCTGGGCAGCATGGGTATACAGGGTAGCGTGGCCGGGCCGATGGTTTATCATTCTCCGGTGGGAAAGCCCGAAGATATTCAGACCAACATGAAGTACTACGACATGGATTGGTGGCTGAACGACTTGGCACAGGGACTGCCTGAAGCCGCATGGCGCTTCACGCTCAATCGTCCTCACAATTATCTGCTGACGAGCGTGTGTGCTTTGTTCGACATCTATAAGGCGACGGGCAGCAAGCGCTACTTGGATGCTGCCTTGGGTGCATGGAGCATCTATTCGGGCTATTTCCAAATTCCCGGTGGAGGCATCAGTCTTTGCGAACACTTTGAATGTCGCCCGAAGTCACATGTGTTGACAAACCTTCCCAACAACATATATGAAACCTGTGGAAGTGTGTTTTGGATAGACCTGAATCATCGGTTCCTTCAGCTTTGGCCGACAAGGGAACGCTATGCTTCGGAAATAGAGAAGTCGTTGTATAACGTTGTCTTCGCGGCACAGGGAGAGAATGGTTGCATTCGTTACTTCAATCAGGTGAACGATGCGAAGTATCCTGCCATGCGCTATAATACTTGTTGCGAAATTCAGGCCACAGCCTTATACGGTATGTTGCCGCAGTATGTCTATTCACTTGCGACGGATGGCGTGTTTGTCAATCTGTTCTCGGCTTCCGATATCAACTTTAAGGTTAAGGAACAACCCGTAAAGCTGATGATGAAGACACAGTTCCCATATAGTGATTTGGTTGCTCTGAATGTATCGGTTGAAAAGCCTGTGACGATGAATGTCCGTCTTCGTGTTCCCGAATGGGCAAAGGATGGCATTGTGTTCTATGTAAATGGGCGAAAGGTGAAGAGCGGAATGCCGGGTAGTTATGTGGAATTGGACCGTACATGGAAGAACAATGATGAAATCACATGGAAACTTCCGATGACATGGAGATACGAAAAGTATATCGGTGCAACACGCATTGCCGGTGCAACACGTTACGCTTTCTTCTATGGTCCGATGCTGATGGCACTGCGAGGCCCGATGATGAAAGACGTACAGCAAGCACCTAATGAGCCTTCTGTCAAGTTTGATATCTCGCCCGATGCGTTCATGAAGCGCATCAAGCCGACAGACAAGCCTTGTGAGTTTACGATAGAGGGAATGCCCGACTATAGGTTTACGCCTTATTTCTCGTTACAAGGTGGTAACTTCACATGCTTTCCGGGCTTGAAACAGGCAGAATAATCGAACAGTAAATGATAAGAAGAAAATGAAAAATAGTAAATGTAAAGTTGTCATCTTTTTGTTTATTCTGCAACTTCTCCCATTCATAGATGTTGCGGGATACGCAGAAATGCGAGCCGGTACCAATAGCACAGCAAAAGAGAGCATCCTGTATGATCGGAAGCTTAACGATAGGAAGGCAATCCCGGAGTTATTGCTCAACAATGCCGGTGCCTATCGAAAAGATGGGCTTGATATCGTGCAAAAAGATAGCATCGTGAAGCTGAACCTATTTTATGCCTTGGCAGAGCGCGTGGTAAGGTATCGCGTCTCATTCTCGGCTGATGCTACGGCACTCTTCAGAAGCAGCCTCAGTGATTTCGGTGTCTATGTGGATGTTCCACATCAGCGGGTCTCTATTGCAACAAATCCTGCCACAGAGATGCAGGTCCCTTTCTTGCAAGGGAACAGAGAATATCTGATAGAGATTTACCATATCTACCAGCAGGCAAAGGTGTGTATCACCGATTTGAAGACAAAAAAGCGTGCAGAGCTAAGTGCTGTCAATGACGGAACGGGTGGCTGTGGCGCAGGAACATTGCAAAAAGGATTCTCTGTCGGAATGCAATGGGACCATTATTGTTTCGGTTTGGTAAGTGGGACATCGTTCTTGGTGAAACGTATCACCGTTTGTGCGTTGAAGAGTAGGGTAAAGGTGTTGCTCTATGGGGATTCCATCACGCAGCCCGAAGGCTATTTCCCCACAAAGACCTTTTCTGACTCATGGACACAATTGGTCATAGCGAGATTGAATGGAAATGCTATGTCGAGTGGACGTGGTGGAGGCAACATCTCAATGCTGTCAGAGTATATTAGGAATGAGCTTCCTCACATCAAAGCAAAGTACGTGATGGTGACAATCGGAACCAATGGAGGGAATACGGAAGAGAACCTGACCGCATTGGTAGACTATATCCGAAGTCAGGGAGCAATCCCCATACTCAACAATATTCCTTGTAACGAAAGTGGGACACAGGTAAGTAATAATGTCATCATTGAGAGAGTACGCAGCAAGGAAGGGATTAAAGGTTGTAGATTTGATTTGCCAACATCGTTAGCTGGTGATGGTAAGGAAGTCGACAAGTCGTTGATGTTCTGGGAAGACTATACCGGCAGTTATGGCTGGCAGATATATCATCACCCTAATGAGAAAGGTGGCCGCAGAATGTTTGAGCAGACACTTACGGATATTCCTGAGATTTATCAATAAATCAATATATTGTTTAACTTTAAAATCATAATTTATGTACAAGTATTCTGTAATTTTAGGTAATTTAGGCAACACGTGTGATCGTTTCTGCAAGGGATATAAAGACAATCCCAGCACGGAAGAGATGCTTGCCGAAGCAGTGAAGATTCCTTATGTAGAAGGTATCGAGTTGGTGGGAACATGGGACATCAGGCCTGATAACGTGAAAGACATGAAGCAACGTATGCAGGATTACGGGAAGACATGTGTTTCTATTATTCCTGATGTATTCACTGACAAGATTTATAGCAAGGGAACCATTACGAACAACGACCCAGCCATTCGTCGCAAAGCCCTTGACTACCTGCGCAAAATTGGTGAAATTGCCCTTGAAATGGATTGCAAATTGGTGAACATGTGGATGGCACAAGACGGCTACGACTATTTGCTTTCTACCGATTATGACCAGAAACGTGACTGGCTCTGCGAGGGAACGGCTGCGTTGGCAAAGGAATTCCCGACATTGAAGTTCGCTTTGGAGTATAAACCCAAGGAACCTCGTAACTTCTCTTTCCACGCCCGCATGGCAGATTCTCTTCTTGCAGCCCAAGAGACGGGGTGCGACAACGTCGGTATCTGCATTGACACCGGGCATAGTTTCTATGCCGGCGAGAACACAGCTGAGGCTGTCGTGCTCGCGAAACGTGCAGGCAACAAACTTTTCCATATGCATTTCAACGATAACCATGGTAGCTGGGATGATGACATGATTGTAGCTTCGGTTCATAGTACGATTTATATTGACTTATTGTTCCATTTGAAGAAGACGGGCTATCAAGGCTGGCTATCGATGGACCAGTATCCTTACCGCGAGCATGCCACCGATGCCATTGCTGAAAGTGTGCTGTGGGTACGTCGTTTTGAGGAAATCGTAGAAAGCAATTTTACCGAAATAGAAAATCTTATCCGAAAGGACGACGCCGTAGAGACGTCAAGATTCATGCGTAAAGCATTGTTTGGGAAATAGGATGTTTTCAGGAGACAGAGAAAGGCATGCGCTTCAGGATATACCGCAATTGGTTTATCCGTGCGTATGCCTTTCCAAAACTATTGTTTATTGCATCTTATTCCTGTCGAGGCATTCTGAAAGACTTTACATTATTTCCAAAAGCCTCATGTCATTGTCTCTGTTCATCATATACGGTCATTTAGGTGAGTTCTTACCTGTACGTAGATTGAAGTGTTGTCGTAGTCCCTCGATAGTGACGGGATACCCCTTGAGATATCCCTCATCGATCATATGTCCGACTTCATGGGCGGAATAGAGATACTTGCCGCGCAGGATGACGAAGTCGATACGCTTCTCGCAGCGCAGGTGTTGCTGGGTTCGGGTACTGATATGCAGAACTTCCGCCGCCTCACGGGTATTGAGTAGGGTGTCGGGAATTCCTTACATGGTTCGGGTTGCCTCCTGTCTTTCAATATGAGAGGCAATACTTTCGATGCGGTCTATCAGCTGCTGATAGACGATGCTTTCCATTGTGATTACTTCCATATTCATAATTTTGGTGAACTTATACCAGAATTGTCAGATCGGATGTGGCAACGTTCCCCAAGCAGTTTTTGCAGGTCGCTTTCCCTGTAAAGGATTTTCCCGCCTAAGCGGAAAAAGGGATAGTTGCCGCTGTGCTGTAGTGTGTCGCTATTCTTATCGATTCAGCATTCTAATCTGTTGTTAATATAGAGCAGTAAGGAGGCTGCACGTATCTCACCTCTTGTTGCGTAGAAGAGTTCCACCAGTTCCCACTTGCTCATCCAAGTGTCGGAACCGGTGATACAAAAATTGTTCTCATTTAAATAGATGATATCTCGTCGTTTCATCGTTCCTCCTTTTTATATTATCCCACTTTGTGTTGTAGTTGATGCAAAAGTCTCTGAGGTGATAAATTCACCGATGTCGGCCAACTTTTCCGACAGCACATTCATTTCCTTGTTCAGTTTCTCGTTGGTAATCTTGGCGTATATCTGTGTGCTGGAAGATACACTTATGCCCCAATACGCTACTGACGGACTCGATAGGCATGCCGTTTGAAAGGCATACCACCGTTGCCATCGTATATCGTGCCATGTGCCAAGTCACGTGTTTACTGATACCGCATATCTTTATGACGGTGCGCAGTATTTCTTTGCAGGAATTATAGGCCGGGACGGGAAAGACGCGCCCGTCATCGCACAGGCCTTTGTACTTCTTCATGATTTGAAGGGGAATGTCGAGTAGACGTACATTCGTTTCCACACCGGTCTTCTGCCGATAGGTGTGTATCCATATGCTGCTGTCAAGCGGGTTGGACACGATGTTCTCCTCACGAAGATTCTTCAGATCTATGTAAGCCAATCCCGTGAAAGCACAGAAGAGGAACAGATCGCGGATGAATGTCCGCTTGAAGTTCATCTTCGGGGCGTTGATAAGTTGTCCGAGTTCCTCCTTGGTAAGGAATCCCTTTTCTGTTTCCTCCTTGTGTATCTCATAACCTGCAAAAGGATAGCGCATCAGCCAGCCGTTCTCCACAGCTTTATGCAGCAGCATGCGGACAGGGAAAGTATAGAGCCATACGGTGTTGGGTCTCAGCCGGCAGTCTGCACGCAGATAAGCCTCGAAATCCGTAATGAATGTAGGTAGGATTTCTTTCAGAGCGATGTCGCTTACATGATAATGCGATTGCAGAAAATCTTTCAGGTGGTCATACACGGCATTGTATTTGTACAGCGTGCTCTTTGCTTTCATGCAACAATCGACTTTCTTGGCATAGTCTTCCAAGAAGAGGTCATAAGCCTTTATAAGTGTCTGTCGGCGGTATTCCAAACCAAGAAATGTATTCCTGACTTTCTCGGCTGTGACAAAACTGTCGCGCTCCATGATTTCCTGATAATGCCTTGTGATGGCTGCACGGAGCTTGTCGAGCGTGCGGTTGGTCTCCCGTGCCGTTACACTTTTACCAACCGCACGACCACCCTTGACACCCCAGAGGTTCGGCTCGATGGAGAGCTTGCAGCTGAACTGAGCCTGCGTGCCGTCCACGGTGATACGTCCCATGATGGGTGACGTGCCGTCTTTCCTTACCTTGTCTTTCTTCAAATAGAAGATGACTGAAAATGTACTTCTCATTGCTTTTGTTCCTTTCGTTTGCAAAATTATTTACTGTGGAGCGGTTGTCCACTAAGCAAATCGAGGGGAACGCGGAATAAGAAACCGACGGGTAGGAATTTTCAGCCTAACTAACTCTTCCAGAGCGAATTTCCTTGATTTTCCACCTGTTCATCATTACCCTTGCAGGGGTTACGAATAGGAGACGGAACGCTGTCATAGTTTGGCATAAAGACCGTACACGGTTGGCATTATGCTGCTTCCAAAAGTCCTTTTAAGTCTTTGATTGATAACGTTATCGCTGCATTTTTCCGCTTTTCATATTTTATATGTACTTTTTTCATGCAAAATGCCGGAAAACAAATCTTTTCCCTCTTTTACTTTCTTGACTTTTTCCCTTTCTATGCTCCGTGAAACAGGTATTCATTCTGTGTGTCGAAAGTCATTTGAGTGAATAGTTCATTGAGCAGATGGTCGGCCACATCAAGCGCGCGATGAAGCAATCGGTCTGAGAATTGCTGCAACATCGTGTTAGCTCGCTGTGGATTGTCTTTGTAAACAACGAGATACTGGGCTTCGAAATCATGTTGCAAACGGTCATTTTCAATCTCCAACTGTGCATAACGGTCTTTGATGATTGGTGCATAAGCATTGTAATTGACCATTCCTAAGGTCATCACCTTACGGAACTTCCAGTATGCCGACTCATGATCTGCTTTCCCTCTACCGCGGGTATAGGCTTCAGGAACACGCTTTACGCCTTGATAGAGCGGTAGAAATACGCCTAAATCTGCCATGCCGAGAGCCACATAAGTGATGTGTCCGATGCTCTGTGGAAGGTTTGGACGCACTTGAATGATGTGTGTCTGTGTCGTGCGGAAGATAGAAACCGGACGATAAGGTTCCTTGCCGTTGTTGTGCAAGTAGGGGTCGTGTGCGGTGCCATCATAGTGAAAGCGGAAAGCTTTACGCAATGTTTGAAGACTTATTTTCTCGTCAGCTTTGGCGAAAACGGGGAACGTATTGCGGCTCACATCGTTCTTGACAGAGGGCGAAAGCAGCTTCTGAATGCCCCACACACGGGGGTAGTTATACGTGAAATCATCACGATCGGCATCCTTACAGTCGTGTGAATAGGCTTCATGGAAATCGAACTTGCCTTGCTTCGGGTCGTAAAGTCCGTTCTTTTCAGCAAAGGAAATCAAGTCATCTGAAGCCAAATAGTTTTCTTTGTCGTTGGGATCAAAGTCGCGGAAACGGCTTTGATTGCCTGTAACGAAATATTGGTCGCGAGGCATTTTGCAAGCAAGCCAGTGATGACCGCATGCGTTTTCAAGATACCAAATCTCGTTATCATCAATGAAACCGATACCGAAACCTTCGGCCGAACCATATTCTTCAATCAGTTTCCCAAGGCGTTCCACACCTTCACGTGCTGTGTGAATGTAAGGCAAGACGATGTTATACGTGCAGTTTTCTGCCAGTCCATCTTTCACATAAGGGTCGTATTCAAGTGCCTTTTGGCTGCTGAAGATAGTCTCTGTCGAACTCATTCCCACGCCAACTGTATTGAAACCGGCACTTCCCCATTCGCCCGGGAACTGGTAATCCGGCAGAGCTGTATAGCCCAGAGCAGTCTTGGGAAGTGGGCATCTGAAGCCACTGTCCTTGGCTACAAACTCAGTTGGCCCGTCAGTTGTGTTTTCATGAAACTCATAGTTGATAGCCATCATCGCATCAAAATCGCTCGAACGGCACAGATAACGTGAGCCGTCAGTGCTCATCTGGTCGCCGACAATGATGGTTGTACACTCTGATGACAACGTTGTTTCCCTGATATTCTTTTCTTTCTTCATGTTCATTGATTTATGTAATATAGTTTATATTGTCAGACTTTGCAGCTGTTCGGGCAGTTGAAGTGAGTCGCATGTGAAGTGTTCCAACAGCTCTTTTCCATCCTTGGTGATAGCAAAGCGCATGCAACGCTTGTCTTCTTTACATGTCTTTCGCTTGATAAGATTTCGGTTTTCCAAAGAGGCAATCACCTTTGATGCGTTTGACGGCGTGAGTTGCAGCTCGTCGGCAAGCTCTCCCGAACTGATGTTCTCATGCTCTGCAACGATACATAGCAGCATGGCATCATTCATATTCAAGTGTAGCTGCCTTTGAAGTTGAGCTTCAAAAGCAGCTATATTACGGTAAATGTCTCTGATTTTACAAATACATTCCCTGTCCATCAGCATTCATTTTTTATTTGAGCAATGTGCTTTTAATTGCATCTTCCAACTGTTGGCGGTTCATTGCACCCACCTGCATGTTGGGTTTCCCGGTCTTTGGCACAAAGAGAAGCGTTGGAATACTACGTACACCGAAGAGGGCTGCAAGTTCTTCCTGTTTGTCAACATCAACCTTATAGAAATCTACTTTGCCGTCATATACGCCTGCAAGTTCGTCTATCACCGGGGCCGTTGCCTTGCAGGGACCACACCAGGTGGCATAGAAATCAATCACCGCAGGACGTTCACCTTCGAACACCCACTCGTTAGGATGCTTCTCATAGTCCATCACTTGCTTCTTAAATACATCTGCTGTCAGCTCTGTTACTTTCATCTTTTTCTCCTTTACTTGTTTTTGATTATTTTGCTTTGTCTCTGTAGGCGTCTTGCCACTCTTGTTTTGTGAGCATGCACTCAGGCCGATTGTAGCAGCCAAGGCCATGAAGATTATCTTTCTTTTCATATTTCCTCATTAGGGGTGAATACTTGTTTTACTTTTGTTTCCATTGGAAAACATTGCAAATATAGAGATTAATTTCCGAACAAACAAATTTCCATTGGAAAATAAATACTATTTAACTAAATGGCCCTTTGTTTTAAGTTGTGCGCTGTTGACAATGGAATTGTTCACCTTATTATATTAATATGGGTGCTTTGCAAAGCCACATTGAATCATATCAACAATGTATTCTCCATGCAAGAGAAAACAAGACACAATTATTTACAAATTGCTTCATGAGATTTGCACAGTTTTCTTGAAAGTCAATCTCGCTCTGAAAATGCGAGTTTTCAGGCTGTTTTGTAAAGTGTTGTAAGTCAGGTGATTATGGAGATAAAGTCGTTTTAATGCTTCTCTTTACATGAAAAAACGAAGTGATTTGCACCATTTCAGTGGCTCATTCAAGTCATTTTACGTGCTGATTTGATGCAAATAGCGATGCTTAATGACGCAAGTTACAATGTAATGGGCTGCAAATGAGCACGCTAAAACCATGAAAAGGGGCTGCATCATCGTGGAAGAAAGCATTTCTGTATCTATTTGGAAAGGAAAAAAGAACGGTTTTATTGCGAAGTTTCCTGACATTGTTTTTCCAAACATTCAGTGTTTCTTGCCAGACTTTCTGCGGGGAGATATAACATAGGGAAGACTTTCAAGAGCGTCTTCCCTATGTTAAGTTCAATGTCTTCTAAAGGTTAAGGCAGATTCGGTTTGCGTTTAATTTGCAAATAGGTTGCCTGTAACTGTATCGTTTCAGTGGTTGTTTAGAACACGTAAACCAAGCTGACATCCATCACACCACGGTCAATATCAGAAACAAACTGATAGTAGGTTTCAGCATTGAAATGCAGGTTGGGGGCGATATTTAACTGTACACCGCCTCCAAGATTAAGGCCGGCTTTGGTTGAACTGACGCTCGCGCCGGGGCCGTCATAGTCAGCTCCGACGATAGTCATACCGCCGAGAGGATATACTTTGAACCGATTGGTGATGTGAAAGAGGTAATGTAAGTTCATGTTTACATCCCATGCACTGACTTTGTTGTCGCTCTTCGGATAGAAATTAGCAGTGAACTCCGGTCTGAAATGATTGTCGATGTTGTATCGTGCAATTGCTCCGAAGCCCAAGTGAGGCTGTTCGGTGGCGTAATTCAACCTTGCACCCAGCTCAATAGTCTTGGCTTGGGCAAACGCTCCAACGCTTATTAGCATGAGCGTCAACGTGAATAATAGTTTCTTCATGTTGCTTTCTGTTATGTAATTTATTATTGATGATGCACTTTCCGCTTTGTTGTTTGAATGCGGACCGGTGCTTTTTTATAACTCTCTTTTACGTTTCCTTTGTTTTTGTCTATGCGTTATACGCCGTTATCCATAAGGTCTTACGCTGCAAATATAGGCATTTTCTTTAGTTCTTAGGAAGATATGTAGGTTAAAAAGCGTTATCGAAGAGGCGTTTGTCCATGCTGATTTCTTCACAAAAGGCCTTGCTGCAAGGAATGCGCAAGGCCTTTCTGATGATTTGTTTTATCGGTGTTATCTTCTCTTTGATGTTTATCTTACAATCCTTTTGCAGGCTTTCACGCTCCCATCGGCAAAGGCTTGCACAACGACTACCATGCCTTGAGTCTGCGCATTGCATGCCGTTCCATCGGGACGAAAGTAGTTGGTGCGGACGACTTCTTTGTCATTGACTGACAGGTTGCGCAGATTGGTGGTGCCAGATGATGAAGTTGGTTCACTGAAACCACCCATGGCGTTGGCTGTCCGCACAGAATAGATTGCCCCGTTCGCTACATCTTTGAGCGTATATTGCAGTGATTGGGTGATTGTGAGGAGTTCATTGTCTTTGAAAACAGCATACCATGGGTTGGGTGCTACCGTTGAAGAAGCTGTCCACGACAGTGTTTTCCCATTCAGTTTCACATCAGGTGAGGTCGCCTGTGCAGTCAGGTCGGCCGGTTGCCAGTCGGGAAACACCTTGTCAAGTGTGAACAATGCCGCTGAATCTGCACTCATTGTAGTGTTGTAAGTGTAGTTCCCTGTGCTGTGAGTGAAGGTTACAACATTCTTCTGTGGTGTCAGAATGTTACCTTGTTCGTCTTTAGAGGCGTACTCCTTGAACTGATAAGCGGCAATGTTCATACCGTTGAGCGTGAAGCGTTTGATGCTGTTGCCTTCATTGAGGGGCTGTTCATTCATCGTTGTTCCTATCCAGGCAAGTTTCGATTTGCCTCCCCAGCTGCGGCCAAGTGAGTAGCCTTCTCTGTTCAGATTGGTGATTTTGCAGTCGCGCATCACGTAGCCAAAATGGTTGTTTTCAGCAGGGTAGGGGGCTGCAATGACGTCGGTTCCGCCATTGTTCAGGCTGCGTGGTTCGTTCATGAAGTTCACTTTATTGAAGAAAACATCGCCACTTCCGCAGACATAATCCACAGTTCCGTGAATCTCTCCACCCTCGAAGTAATACTGTCCGTTGCCATTGCTGTAATAAGTATCCTGATATGAGCGCAGATTTACATGTTTGCAAATGGTGCGGTTTCCCTTGTCTTGAATGGTGACAGCACGTCCGGCTGCACCGCTGCTATAGTAGTCAAGTGCATTCTCTATGGTCAGATCCTGAAAGTAAGTGTTGTTTCCCGTGATGAGAAATGTGGCAGTTGTGGCAATGCCTTCATTGGCGACGCATGGTTTGTTACGGATGATCGTCTTTTCAGCACTGGCACCTATGAGCGAAATGTTATTGCCGTTGATAGGTGTAAGCACCGTTTCGCCGAGGTCATAAACCCCATTTGGAATGAAAATCTTAGTGCGGTGACTGCCTGCTTTGGCATTGGCAATGAGTAAAGTATTCAGCAAACTTGCTGCATCTCCGGCCTTAACGACATAATATCCCGCCTCATTCTGTACGACAGGATTAGTCTTGGTGTTTGCAATAGTGATAGCATGGAGGTAGACGTTATTGTCAAAACACAGATGAAGTACATCTGCATTGCCTTGATATTCATAGCTGATGACAGCACCGTCTGTGGCAGCTTTTGCCGGCAGTGATGCCAATTGCTTTCCTTTACTGTCTTTAATGATGAGATTACCCGATGAATAAATGCAGCCTTTCAGAAAGATGTAAGCGTCTCCACCCACTAATAATTCAACATCATCTGATGCTCCAAAGGCCCAACCATGCTGCCCGTCATGATGCTTTGCAGGGCCTTTGCTGTTGAAAGCTTCGTGATCTTCATCGTAGAAATAGCTATCGGTGAGGTCAAAGATGTATCGTTTGCTGGTGCTTTGAACTTCTTTTTCCGTGGCAACAGCATAGAGAGCAGTGTTTGAACTAACCTTGTCATTTATGCTCATCTTACGGTTGTGAGCGCCTGATGCAGCAGCAAACCAGCCACGAAACACCTTTCCTTTGCCCACGGTTACATTTGAAGCATGATATGAAAAGGCTGTGATAGGGGCATCTTTCTCTATCTGTTGTTTCCCAATAACACTGCCGTCGGTGTTGTAATAAGTAAGCGTGATGTTTGATTTCCAGATAAAATCAACCACATAGTTCATGTTCTTACCCTCCGCGCTGACCTTTATTGTGACGCGACATCCCTTGTCTGTTGTTGCATAGGCAATATGTTCTATCGTGCCGTTCTCGGCAATAACATCGGTCAGCGGATTGCTTTCGCCAATCATGGACTGCGTTTTCGAGAGTTCAATCGTGGCTCTTTGGCTGCCGTCGGCTTGCTCTTTGAACAGTGTAGCAGCCTGATATACCTTGCCGTTGGCTTTGAACGATGCCAGAACTGGCGTTGAACTCTGATCTACTTTGCCATAGATAGCGAGTTCAAAGAGATAGGCATTCTGATTTGTCGTGAGGTTGGTGAAGCGCAAACAACAATTGATTTTGTTCACCTCTACATCTACATCGGCACCTGATGAAGGGTTGGCTTCACTACTGCTCAGCGTGACCCAATCCTTGTCTCCGCTACCTTTTGCTTCGAGTTTCCAGCCACGTTTGCTTCCCGTTGCACCGTGTTTGAAATGCACTTTCGTGATGTTTTTCAATGCAGAAGTGGTCACCATAGGCGTCGGAGTCTTTGAAGCCATGAGATAACCACCTGTCCATTTCGGGAATTTAGCAGTGTTCTTGTTGGTCGAACTGACCTCTGTATCAATGAGAGTGAAGTTTAATTCCTCATGACTATAACGTGTCTGGAGGCTTACTGTGCTTGCCGTTGCAGAGGCTTTAGCACTCGTCCAGTCAGAAAAATCAGTTGAATAGAGTGTCTTTTCAACGCCGACAATCGGCCCGGAAGGGTCTTTTGGGTCGACAAGTTTCACCGTTCTACCATTGTAGTAGTCAAGTCCCGCAGCCTTGTTGCAGGCAGGATAATATTCATCGACGCTCGTTTCGGCATCTTGGTTCTTCTTTTTCACAAGGTCTTCTACCAAGCTGTTGGCATAGACTTCAAGGTTAGTGTAATAGCCTTTCGGGTCAAGCGAGCTTGTAAGGGCATCGGTAGCATCGTTCGGATTGAGTCCGTTTGCCTGCTCCCAAGCATCGGGCAGCCCGTCATTGTCACGGTCGAAGTCGGCCGATCGCTTACCTGTTGGGAAGTTTTTCTCCGTGTAACCGTCAACATCTTTCACGACATCTATAATGCCGGGTCTGCCTGTTTTACTGCCTGTATAAGTAGCCGTTCCATGGTTAGCCTCCTGATTATACCGCACGTCTACCGTGTCGCGAAAGAGCGAAGCGCCTGCAAAGGCCAGCACTTTCTCATAGGCTTTCGTGGCTTTGTGCGTGGTGACAGCGCCTGTCGTAATAGGTGTTGTCAGCATGATGGCAACATATGGTTTCCCATTATAGGTTTTGTGGGCAGCGTCTTGATAATAGTTGCCGGCATCGAGCGTGTAGGGTTGCGCGTCAATCGTCTGCACCCCATTGTCGAAAGCAACGCCTTTCCAGTCGTAATTCTGTGCTTGTGGGCCTGCTGCTTCAACGTAGTTTCCCTGAATGAAGTAACGGCTTGTCATGCCAATCATGTCGCCTTCGGTTGAATTTCCATTAGAACCGACGCTGATTTCGGTTACTCTTTTCGTGTTTTTTGTAGCAGGGCCGGCCTTATAATAGTTGTTGATGATGTTGATTTGACCGCCACCTGGCCCACCATAACAGCCATTTCCGCTTCCCCAGTTATAGAGAACGCAGTTGCGAAAGTCTACATTTTCAGCCATCACTGTATTGCTCCAGCGGTGTGAAGCGTATTGAAGATTATCCGTATATCCGTTCCAACGGTAGCGTGCTCCATTGAAACGAGGTGCCCGGTTGTCTACACTTCCTATATAATTATGGTGGAAACTGGCCAACTTTCCGCCCCAGATGCCGCCGTAACCATGCGCTCCCTTGTCATGTCCGGCATTGGTCAAAGCCTCGCCGAGCATGCACCATTGCATCGTGAAGTTATTGTTGTCGTAGAACGAAGCGAGTTCGTCAATGCTCCAACTCATCGAGCAATGGTCGATGATGACACCTGTGAGGTGGTTGTTCCAAATGGCATCGGCACCGTCGTTCACGTCTCGTTCCTGTCCACGGCGAAAGCGAATGAAGCGTATGATGTTGTTTGAACCCGGGCGAACTGTATAATATCGGATTGTAATTCCAGGGTAGGGGGCTGTCTGTCCGAGGATAGTTGTGTTCTGACCGATGTTGAGATCGGAGGCCAAAGGAATGACTCCGCCCACATCAAAGACTATGGTTTTCTTCTTGTTTCCGCTTACTGCGGCACGAAGTGAACCCGTTCCGGCATTGTTGAGATTAGTAACATGGATGATTTCTCCGCCTCGGCCGCCCGTAACATAACGTCCGTGGCCTTCTGCTCCGGGGAAAGCGGGAGCCTGTGCCCATGCTGCTTGCAGGCCGAAAGCACTGAACATGCAGAGCATCATCACACTCAAACAGTTTTTGATTTTCATCATTTTATAAGGTATAGTTTGGTAGATTGTTGCTGCAAATATACATCTTTATCAGCATATCAGCGAGGAAAAGCGGTGTCAATCTATGCCTTTTTCTACGTAAACGTTTGCGAATTCAGTTTCCTGTGATTGCGTTTGGCATTCCTGCATCATCGATAATGCAGCAGAATGTAATTAGTGTTACACGCTGTTTTTGTAAAGTTTGTTATCCGATTTTTAACACATGATGGCTCCACCAAATAGAAAAAGAAAGACGGTTTCATTGTGTTTGCAAAGCCATTTAGTAAGTTTTATGACTCCATTTTCATCCACTTAGTCTGCAATTCCGGTCATCTTATGCCGTGATTTGATGCAGAACACACTGCTTCTAAAGTCAGATGACGCTGTAACTTGATGCAGATTGCAACGTAATTTGACGCAAATCACGCGCATTTTTGACATCAATAAATGATTTGAAAAGTATCAAATCACACAACTGTTTGATAGTCAGCAGATTATTAAAAGCGCTCAAAACTCGCGTATTTGGAACGAGGTTGCGTTTTATTTCAAATACGCTGGCCCTGCGAAAGCAATTGTAAACATCCTTGAAAAAGATTAACATATTATTCGCTTGCAGGGAGGTTGAATGCTTTTCTGACAGAAAACATGAAAAAAAACGACATGCTGCAAGGTTGCAGTATGCCGTTTCTTTATGCTTTATTTCTCTCTCCTTATTCGGGAAGACTGATTGCCTCATTAGGGCAAACATCAGCACATGTGCCACATTCTGTGCAAGCTTCAGGGTTGATTGAGTAGATATCACCTTCTGAAATTGCGCCTGCCGGACACTCATCAATACATGTACCGCATGCGATGCAGTCGTTACCAATTACGTAAGCCATAATACTTTAAATTATAATTTCATAATGTTTTTGTAAACTCGACTAAGCAAATGAACTCAGTTTTCACGTTGCAAAGATATATATTATATTTGAGAATACCTACTTTTAGGTATGATTTTTTTCGTTCTTTTATGCTTTTTCTTGTTCAATGTCATGCAATATAGTGCCTCATGGAGCGTTTATCGAATAGCATGAAGATAAAAAGACGGAGTATATTCCTCGTGATGTTGGCCTTTAACTTGGCTGCCACAGCACAGCAACGGACGGTGCAGAACCGCCCGTATACAGACTTACGGCCCTTTCATTTCGGTATTTCTGTGGGCACACATGCCCAGGATCTGGAGTTTGTTAATCGGGGAGAGCAGACGGTTGTGGCCGAAGACGGCACATCAAGCAAGCAGACCATAACCACTGACCAAGACCGTTGGGACATGGGGTTCAACGTGGGGGTGCTCGGTGAGATGCGTCTTTCGGAGCATTTTCAACTGCGTGTTGCACCGACCATGTATTTCGGTTCACGCCATATTGTGTTGCTGAACCATAGTGTGGTGGGGCCAAATGGCAGTCTGATGGAGCAGCGGCAGAACTTGAAGTCGGTATATATTGCGACACCAATTGATTTGATTTTTGCAGCACCTCGCTTCAACAACCACCGTCCTTACATCATGGCGGGACTGACTCCAGCCATTAATCTTAGTGGAAAAAGCAATGATTTTGTGAAACTGAAACGTTATGATGCGTTTGCAGAAGTAGGACTTGGTTGTGATTTCTACCTGCCGTTTTTCAAGATAAGACCAGAGTTGAAGTTTATGTATAGCCTTCTAAACAGTCTTGATACAAAGCATATCGAGCGTATGGAAGATAAAGCTATGCTTCCATACGCCCGTTCTGTGAGTGAAACGCATTCTAAAATGATTGTTCTTACTTTCTACTTCGAGTAAGATCGAGTTTGAGTTTACCCACGTAAATGGCATTCTTGCCCTCGTGATCTACGGGAACTTCGTGTCCGTCTAAGTCTTTCACATAGTGTAATTCCTTGAAGAAAGTGTGTGAATGACCACCGAGAACGATGTCAATTCCTCTTGAATTGGCAATTACCATCTGGTCACCCATGCCCTTTTCTTCCCATCCAAGGTGAGAAATGCAAATGACAAGATCGCACTTCTCCTTACCACGAAGCAGTTTAACCATGTCGTTAGCCACGCTCACGGGATTGAGGTATTTGATAGTTCCATAGTTCTTGGTAGCCACAAGGCCTTCCAATTGCGGGTCAAGGGCAAAGACTCCGATTTTTATTCCCTTGCGTTTCAGCACGATATATGGCTTGACAAGTCCTTCAAGTGCAGTGCCTCGGAAGTCGTAGTTGGAACAGATGATAGGGAAGTTTGCCTTCTTGAAGAGGCGAACCATATTGTCGAGACCGTAGTCGAACTCGTGGTTTCCAATGGTTCCTGCATCATAATGCATCCTATTCATCAGTCCGATTTCGACGTCCCCCTTAAATAATGTATAATAAGGTGAGCCTTGTGAGAAGTCACCGCTATCGAAAAGCAACAGCTCCGGCTCCTTTTTGCGCTCCTCTTCAAGCATAGATATGCGGCGAATGAAGCCTGCACGACCGGCAAAGAGCGTGTCGGCAAGGTTCTCATTCAATGGAAGTATGCAGCTATGGGTATCGCTGGTGTGGAGTATTGTGAGTTGTTTCTGGGCATAGGCTGTTGTAGATGCGCACGCAAGCAGCAGGCAACAAACGGCTAATTTGAGCGTTCTCAGCCTTTTTGTATATTGAAATCTTTTCATAGTCTGTGTTTTGATAAATGGTTATTTCACTACGATGCGACCTTCTATCTCGCGACTTACGGGCTTATTCTGAGCCTTCTGTTCGCGGAAATAGTTCATAATGATGAAGCGAACATTGTTTTCCTGCGTCTGTGGAGACACTACATCGGTGCCCGACTTGAATGCCTCGAGCTTGTCATTGCCTTGTGCTAAATAGTCAAGTGTAGCCACACGATAGGATTTGTTGTCGTCAATGGGCATGCCGTTGAGCTTGCAATCCATGAGTTTATGGTCTTTGCTGATCACTAAATTGACGCCATGACTGACGGCTTCACCGCCTGTTGCAGCAATCTGTGCAAAGAGTTCACGAACCTTTTCGCCTGTCAGTGTGAGGAAACAAATCTTATTTTCGAATGGTGCAACATCTACAACATCACCGTAAGTAACCTTACCTTTGGCAAATGCAGCACGTATTCCGCCCATGTTATAAACGGCAAAATCCACCTTCTCATGATAGCTTTTGCCACCCCATTGCAGGATATCGGCAAGCAGATTAGACAGTTTACTCTCGGGTTTTCGGGCTGCCATATACTCTGTAACCTCACCAACTACGGGACTCATGATGCTGTCTACCTGGTGTTTATAAGGCGCAAGGAACGCTTGTGCATCATGGTTTGGATGAGCATCGTACTTATTATTGATAAGAATACGACTGTAACTGACGGCTGTAAGCTCATAATGTGGCTTGCAAGAAGCCAATGCAAATAAAGCCGGAGCCATTAATAAAACGACTGATTTCTTGTACATACATTTGTAATTAGTTGTTACAAAGGTAGTTATTTTGAGTGGAAAAAAGAAGAAATAGTGTTAAAAACAAGAGAAAACCGATGCTGCAAGTGTTGCAATTACTGTTTTTTTTGTAACTTTGCACCGCTTTTCGGCGTAACCGCTGGCAGCAGAAGAGTTGCTTTGCCATGTTGCGTTGGGCGCAAACAAAATTTAATTTCAAACAAAAAATGGATTTAATTAAAGTTGCTGAAGAAGCATTTGCAACCGGTAAGCAGTTCCCTTCATTCGGTCCCGGCGACACTATTACAGTGGGTTACAAGATTGTCGAGGGTACCAAAGAGCGTGTTCAGCTCTATCGTGGTGTAGTAATCAAGATCTCTGGTCATGGTGACAAGAAACGCTTTACGGTTCGCAAGATGTCAGGTACTATAGGTGTAGAGCGTATCTTCCCTATCGAATCACCGAACATCAACTCTATCGAAGTGAACAAGCGTGGTAAGGTTCGTCGTGCTAAGTTGTACTATCTCCGTGGTCTTACAGGTAAGAAAGCCCGTATTGCAGAGAAGAGAACCAACACGACAACAGCTCAGTAATCTGCTGTTTCTTCGCAAAGAAATAAAAGAGGTTATGCTCCTTACGGTGCATAACCTCTTTTTCTTTAGTACGCTTTAGAAGCATTTATATCATAACATGAATTTTATGAGTTACTATGAACTGTTGAGTGAATTGTCCATTCATAAAAATCAATGTTCAAACTTCAATGTTCAAAGCTTTTCATCTTCCTTTTTCCCCTCATCCATAAACGTTGCTTTCAGACTTTCCCAATCTTGAAATCCGGCGAAAAGAGACAGTCGGTCGAGCGTTTGTCTTGATGGTTTTTCGACTTCCAAGAGGTAGTTCCAAAGCTTTCTCAACGAGGATGGGGCAAGATTGACGTGGTAGTGAGAAAAGAATTTGGATATTTTTTCAAAGTCATTTCCTGTCCTTGCTTTCTCAATAAGCTTTGAGCCAGCCTCTTTCTGCAAAGAAATCATTTTCCGTTTCATAACATACCTGGAAATAAAATACTTGTGCTGCAAAGGTAATCATTATTTTTTTATTATCTTTGCAATTAGTTTAATTTACTCTCAAAATGAAAGAATTAGCTTTAAAGTATGGTTGCAACCCCAACCAGAAGCCTTCCAGAATTTACATGGAAGACGGCAATTTACCCATCGAAGTAGTCAACGGACGCCCCGGTTACATCAATCTTCTTGATGCACTCAACAGCTGGCAACTCGTGAAAGAACTGAAAGCCGCTACCGGGATGCCTGCTGCAGCAAGTTTCAAACATGTTTCTCCGGCCGGTGCTGCTATCGGATTGCCACTCAGTGACACGCTGAAGAAAATCTATTTTGTCGATGATGTGAAGCTTCCTCTTTCTCCACTTGCATGCGCATATGCCCGTGCCCGCGGTGCCGATCGCATGTGTTCGTATGGTGATTTCGTTGCTTTGAGTGACGTTTGTGATGCTGCAACAGCCACATTATTAAAGAGAGAGGTCAGCGATGGAGTTATTGCGCCGGGCTTTACACCCGAAGCTATCGAGATTTTGAAAGACAAACGAAAGGGTACCTACAATGTCATTAAGATTGATCCCGACTATATTCCTGCGCCGATTGAACGCAAACAGGTGTTTGGTGTGACTTTCGAACAGGGACGCAATGAGGTGAAACTTGATGACCCTTCGCTGTTTGAGAACATTCCAACACAAAGTAAAACATTCACCGATGAGGCTAAACGCGACCTGATTATCGCCCTCATCACGTTGAAATATACCCAGAGCAACTCTGTTTGTTACGTCAAAGACGGACAAGCAATCGGTATAGGTGCAGGCCAACAGAGCCGTATTCACTGCACGCGTTTAGCCGGGAACAAGGCTGATACATGGTGGTTGAGGCAGTGTCCGAAGGTGATGAACCTGCCTTTCAAGCCTGGAATACATCGTGCCGACCGTGATAATACGATTGATGTTTATATCAGTGAAGACCATGATGACGTGTTGCGTGACGGTGTCTGGCAGCAGTTCTTTGCAGAGAAACCAGCAGTACTGACGATGGAAGAAAAGAAAGAATGGATTGCCAAAAACACGAATGTAGCGCTTGGAAGCGATGCTTTCTTCCCCTTTGGCGACAACATTGAGCGTGCACATAAGAGCGGTGTGCAGTATATTGCACAAGCCGGTGGCTCCATTCGTGACGATAATGTCATTGAAACCTGCGACAAATACGGCATTACAATGGCCTTTACGGGGGTGAGATTATTCCACCATTAATTGTTTATTTTAAGCTTTGGAGTTTGAACATTGAACTTTATGATAGCTTCTGCATATCCAAAACATATCATGAAGTTCAAGTTTCAATGTTCAAACTTCAAAGTCATTAATCTTCAAACTTCAATATTCAAAGCATTAAGATGACGGATGATTTTCAGAGTATATTAGAGAATGGCATCAGTTTCAAAGGCTCTTCGGGCCCTAAGAAAACGGATGATAAGGTGAAAACCAAAGCCAAAAAGAAAAAGTATGTGACGGGAGCGCATGGTTCGGGAAGTGCCCGTCAGAAGGCAAAGTATCGGGAACAGCGCGCCAACAGAAAGTCGCAGAAGAGATAAGACAAGTCTTTCTGTGGGGTTTTCATGCACAGAAGCGTCTGCTTTTTCTGTAAAGATTTCTATCCGTTTTTAACACTTCGGAGCATCACCAAATAGAAAAAGAAAAGCAAGAAAACGGACATTATTTTTTAATTTCAAGGTTTTCCGGATGCAATTCCATTTATGCAGCGGTGTAATTTGACGCAGATTGCATGGCTGTTTGAGTCAGAATGCATGATCATCTGATGCAAGTTGTGGTGTGATTCAATGCAAATTACAGGGTTTCTCAGCGTAATTTTGTTTCATGATTTGGCTGTAGTTTTATAACATCTTGATAGTCAATATATTATAAAGTGCCAGAAAACAGCGTATATTTGGAAAGAGGAAGACTTTCATTTCAAATTCACTATCCTTGCAAAGTGATTTGTAAACTTCCTTGATGAGATTTAACACATCATTCGCTTGTTGGCTAAATGGCGTGAAATCTGACAGGCTTCATGGTTTATGGAAAAGGAAAATACGTGATATCACTGCTGAATTCGGTTGATGAAAACAAAGGTTTCGTTTTGTCAGAAAGTATTTATGAGGTTGTGTCTGCTTCTCAATGGAGGTATAAATCTACTCTGATTTCATGTGTTTTCATCTTCAAGAAGAGAGAAAAGAAAAAGGCTCTGTCTTGCAGAGCCTCTTATTATATAAATAGGTATGATGCTTTTGTTCGCGAAAGTCCTTATAGACGATATCGTTAAATAGCTTATTTGTTGGCGTAATAGTTGCGTTCTGACTTGACAGCGCCATTCTTCGCGAGTGTCAAAGTCACTTGTTGAAGTGACTTGTTGGTGTGGTCAAAGAGCACGGCGGGATTGAGTTGGCGTCCTTGGAAGAATACTTCGAAGTGCAGATGCTCGGTAGTTGCGCGTCCCGTTCGGCCTGTCAAGCCAATCACTTGCCCTGCTTTCACCTTATCACCCACCTTGACAAAGTTCTTCGATTGGTGGCTGTAGAGAGTCTCAAAGCCATAGCGATGCTTGATGCGTATGCAGTTCCCATAGCCTGCAAAGGGGCAACTTTTGACGACAACGCCGTCAAATGCTGCGACTATTCGGTCGTTGGGCTTGGTCTTAATGTCTACACCCGAGTGACGACGTGGGCCTCCAAAGGGGCTGATGACATGACTTCCCGGCAGCGGATATGCCCAGCGTTCCTTCTCAATATTGGAGAGATTGAGTTTGAAAGTGTTAGCATCTTCAAATGGATTTTCAGGGTCTATATCTTCGTTTTTGCCTTTCTTCTTGCTCCCGTTGGCATCATTGGCGCCCTTCACGGCTACGTCGACAAAGCGTCCGTTCTTTGTACACAGCAAAGTTTTCTTGCGGAGTTTGTGGCTTTGCAGTTTGATAATGATCTCCGGAGTGATGCGTCCGCCATTCACCATAATGGCAAATTTACAGTAGGTTTTCCCTCCTTCACTGCCCACAATGGCTATAGATTGCCCGGCATTGACCTTTTGTCCCACCTTCACGAGGTTCTGGGCGTTGTTTCCATAGACGGTTTCGAGGCCATTGTTGTGGCGTATGACGATGACATTTCCATAGCCGTTGATATTACGCGAGAGGCGAACAGTGCCGGCAAACATGGCTTTTACGGCATCACCTTCCTTAGTCTTGATTTCCAAAGCCTGTCGATTGTCGATGACTTCAGACTTTCCAACGGGCAGAGGAAAAGCGTAATCGTCGGCTTTCAAGGTGCTGAGATCAATGCTGATTGTGTTAGAATGGGTGAAGAGTCCTGGCGTAGGAATGCTGATTTGCTGCTGTTCGGCAGGCGTAAATGTATCTTTCGCCGGTGTATAGGCCGATGTGACAAGGGCCAAAAGAATTGTCGAAGCAATATTTGTCAGTCTTGTTTTCATCATTATATGTTATGGGTTAGTAATATCTTTCAATTTAATTTCGCTGCACTTGCGGTCGACATGTTATGCCTGCAGCATGATACCTGTAAATATTCTGCCAGAGTTGAGTCCGAGTCGGCGGGCAGAAAAATAGTCTTCAAAACGTGTATAAGTGCACACATTTGTTGTCTGAATGTTCTCGTCTTGCAGTCCGGCATGCAGCAGTTGCAGGCGGTTACAAGCCTTTAAATCAATATGCCACTTGTCTTTATAACAGGAAATGGCACTCATGTCGAAGCCTGCAGCACGGAAAGTCTCATAGACTTCATCGCCCACTTCAAAGGCATTGCATGATATGCCGGGACCGATGACGGCATGAAGGTCGGCAGGTTGTGTGGCAAAAACCTGTTGCATGTGTTGGATGGTGTGCTCAACGATGCGTTTTACCGTGCCTCGCCAACCGGCATGAACCGCAGCAATGGCATCGTGTTTGGCATCGTAGAGGAGCACAGGAATGCAGTCTGCCGTTGACACTCCGATGCAGAGACTGCGCTCTTGGGTCATGATGGCATCGTAGCCTTCTGTTTTTTGTCGGCGTTCTTCTGCGGTAAGATGCCGCCATGTGTTGTCGATGACTATGCCTTTTGCCTCATGCACTTGGTGAGGCATAATGATATGATCAGGTGTAATGCCCAATTCCGTGGCTAAAAGCAGGCGGTTACGCGCAATATCATCAGGGTTGTCGCCACAGAATTCGTTGATATTGAATGCGCCAAAGACACCCTTGCTGACGCCTCCCTGACGGGTAGAGCTGAAAGCACGGACACCTTTTGCGATACTATATTCGTTTAATTTGGGCCTGATCATTATTCAGTTTCGTCGTCGTATTCAAAGTCTTCCAAGTCTTCTACATCGTCCTCATCAATGAATTCGATGTCATCTTCATCGGCACCTTCAGCCTTGATTTCGTCTGCAAAGATGCTCATGTCCTTGTCACGGTGTACGAGTGTATCCTCAGCCATAATCTCCTGAAGCTTGTTGCTCTCGCTGTTAAGCTCTTTCCAAAGCACATCTTTGAGTTCGTTGAGGCCCAAGCCCGTAACCGAGGAAATGAAAACGACGGGTAAATCTTGTGGCAAAGTGTCTTTCAACATGTCGATTAATTCGTCATCGAGCAAGTCACTTTTAGTCACGGCCAGCACGCGATGCTTGTCTAACATCTCGGGGTTGAACTGGCGAAGTTCGTTGAGCAGCACCTCATATTCTTTCTTGATGTCGTCTGTGTCGCCTGGAACCATGAACAATAACAAGGAGTTGCGTTCGATATGTCGCAGGAAACGCAGACCAAGTCCCTTGCCTTCACTGGCTCCTTCGATGATACCTGGAATGTCGGCCATGACGAATGACTTGCTGTCGCGATAGCCCACAATGCCCAACGAAGGTTCAAGCGTGGTGAAAGGATAGTTGGCAATCTTTGGTCGGGCACTCGAAAGAGCCGACAACAACGTTGATTTCCCTGCGTTTGGAAAGCCCACAAGTCCGACATCGGCAAGGAGTTTCAACTCCATGATAATGGTCATTTCCTCCATAGGCTCACCGGGTTGAGCATAGCGGGGAGCCTGATTGGTGGCCGAACGAAATTGAAAATTGCCCAAACCTCCGCGTCCTCCTTTCAGCAAGAGCACTTCCTGGCCGTCATAAGTGACGTCACATACATACTTACCTGTCTCTGCATTATAGACCACAGTGCCACAAGGCACGTCGATATATGTGTCTTTTCCGTTGGTGCCGTGACATTTGTCACGCCCACCGTTACCGCCATGTTCTGCATAGATATGACGCTGATATTTCAAGTGAAGCAGTGTCCAGAAGTTGTGATTTCCCCTGAGATAAATGCTTCCTCCATTTCCTCCGTCGCCTCCATCGGGGCCTCCGTTGGGTTGATACTTTACATGACGCAGGTGCATGGAGCCTCTTCCGCCCTTTCCCGAGCGGCAATAAATCTTTACGTAGTCAACGAAATTGGAGTCCATCTCTTATCTTTGATGTTTGAAAATTGAACTTTGAACTTTATGAATTGCAATCTTTTAGCATGCTCTTTGCACCGAAAAGATTTGCCTTTGCGTGCTCTAAATGTTGATGTTTGAACTTCGATGCTTCTTGAAAGATAGTTTTGTTAACAGATAAATGTCGTTTTCAACCGTTTTCCTTTCTAACATAAATGAAAGCCGTTAATGTGCTAATGTAAAACAATTACTAATCTTTGGGGCCTGGTTTTGAAGCCTGAACTCTCAAGAGAAAAGTTTGAAGCTTGCCCTTTAGATAGGAAACCAATCATAAAGTTCAAACCTCAAACTTCAATGTTCAAAGGTTACAGCTCGTCAATGACATTGCTGATGCGGGCGAATATGTCGTCAACGGTGCCTAAACCTTCTACATGATGGTGAACACCCTCTTTTTTATACCAATCAATAAGCGGTGCAGTTTGTGTGTGATAGACATTGAGACGTTTCTTGATAGTATCTTCGTTGTCATCGCTTCTGCCACTCTCTTTGCCACGATTGATAAGGCGTGCCATGAGTTCTTCCTCTGGAACAGACAGTTCAATCATTGCTGCAATCTTGTGGCCACGCTCATTGAGCATCTTCTTCAGCGCTTCTGCTTGTGGTGTAGTGCGTGGAAAACCGTCGAAGATAACACCTTTATGCTCTTTACCGAAGCTGTCATAGACACTTGCAAGAATATCAACCATCAGTGCATCGGGTATCAACTGACCATTGTCAATATAGCTTTTGGCGGTCTTGCCAAGCGCTGTTCCATTCTTGATTTCATTACGTAATACGTCGCCAGTAGAGATATGTCCGAAGCCATACTTCCCTATCATCTTGTCGCTTTGAGTGCCTTTTCCTGCACCAGGAGCACCGAAAATTACAATATTCTTCATTCTTTCTTGATGTATATAACGATAAATTGTTCAATCTTTACTTATTTGTCTACAATAGTGTAGATATCTCTGAGCTGACGACCTTGCTGGTCATAGTCGAGTCCATAACCCACAATGAAATCATTGGGAATTTCTATTGCAGCGTATTCTATATCTAATGGCACTTGAAGTTTATCAGGCTTAACGAGCAAAGAGCAAATGTGAATAGACTCCGGATGACGTGTGCCGAGAGTCTCTATCATGCGTTTCATGGTGAAACCTGTATCGACAATGTCTTCTACAATGACGACGGTACGGCCTGTAAGATCTTCATTAAGTCCGATGACTTCCTTGATCTTGCCTGTCGATGTGGTGCCTTGATAAGATGCAAGCTTCACAAATGAGATTTCACATGGAATGGTAATGTTGCGGATTAAGTCGGCCGCAAAGACAAAAGAACCATTCAATACGGCCAGCAGAAGAGGGTTCTTGCCGTCTAAGTCCTTGTTGATTTTCTCGGCAACAGCCTTTACACGCTGCTGGATTTCACTCTCCGGAATAAACGTCTTGAACGTTAAATCCTTGATTTTAACAATACTCATAAGTGCGAATTAAAATAATTTGTAGCAAAATTACTAAAAATATGGGAAACATCCTCTACCGATTAGCATTAATTTTGTATTTTTGCATCACTATACATAGATACATGAAGATATTCAATAGCACTCAAATTCATGAGCTTGACAGATACACTGTAGAGCACGAACCCATTACTTCGCTTGATTTAATGGAGCGTGCAGCCAAGGCTATTGCGCTTACAATCATGCAGAGATGGCCCAAAGAAGCACCTTTTGTGGTTTTCGTCGGCCCGGGAAACAATGGAGGTGATGCTCTGGCTGTGGCTCGATTGTTGGCCGAGGAAGGCTATGTAGTCAGCGTTTTCCTTTTCAATATTCACAATCATCTGTCGGATGATTGTGCAAAAAACAAGCAGCGACTGCTCGACAGCAAGCGAATCAAGGCCTTTAATGAGGTTATCGTCGATTTCGAACCGCCTCGTTTGGATGCTGATACAGTGGTTGTTGACGGCCTTTTCGGTAGCGGTCTCAACAAACCTATAGCGGGTGGGTTCGCTTCTTTGGTCAGATATATCAATCAATGTAAGTGTAAAGTGGTCAGTATAGACCTGCCTTCGGGACTTATGACCGAGGATAATACCTACAATATCCGCCAGAATATCGTGCGGGCCGACCTCACCTTGACCATACAACAGTTGAAATTGAGTATGTTGATGGCTGATTGTCAGCAGTATTTAGGTGAAGTTCGTGTGCTCGACATACGGCTTTCTCCCGATTTTATCGCTGCAACAGACACGCCATACAGCATTCTTGAAGAAAGCGATATACGCAGTAGGCTACGCGAACGCAATGCCTTTGCCCATAAAGGAAATATGGGAACGGCACTGCTGATAGCCGGTTCATATGGCATGGCGGGTGCTGCTGTGTTGGCAACCAAAGCTTGTCTGCGTGCAGGAGTGGGCAAAGTCATCGTTCATACGCCTAAACGCAACTGCAATATCCTGCAAACCAGTGTGCCCGAAGCAGTGTTGCAGATAGACAAGGAAGAAACAATTTTCTCGGAACCAGTGAATACTGAGGACTATGAGGCTGTGGCCATGGGGCCTGGCCTGGGGCAGAATGAAACTTCTGCGATAGCATTGATTGCACAGATTAGGCGCACACAATGCCCTATGGTGCTTGATGCTGATGCGCTAAACATATTGGGTGTGCACCGCGCATGGATGCAACAATTGCCCGAAGGCATTGTCATGACCCCTCATGTAGCCGAGTTCGACCGTCTTGAAGGCACTATGTCGAATGGTTGTTACGACCGTTTGTCAAAGGCAATTGCATTGGCAGAAGGGCTGCATGGCTATATATTGCTCAAAGGTCACTATTCTGCTTTGTGCACACCTGACGGTAAAGTGTATTTCAATCCGACGGGGAATGCAGGCATGGCTACGGCGGGAAGTGGTGATGTGCTGACGGGAATTATTGCCGGACTGTTGGCACAAGGCTACAGTCAGGAAGATGCTTCGCTCATCGGTATGTATCTCCATGGGTTGGCAGGCGACTTGGCTGTCCGTGATTTAGGGCAGGAGAGTCTCATTGCCAGCGACCTTATCGAATATCTTCCCAAGGCATTTGCGCGTATCAAAGAATAAAAAACAATCAGAAATATGAGGAAAATCGCAACCCTTTTGCTGGGGAGTATGATGTTTGTTGCACATGCACAGCAACTCGTAGAAGGCAGCACTTACTATCTGCCAAAAACGGTAGTACAGTTCCATATACTCGTTGAAAAAACGGTTTATAAACCGGGTGAGCTTGCTATCTACAGTGGAAAATATCTGAAAATGCACGATGTGGAGACTGAACCCTCTACCTCTTATCGCATCATTAACATGCAGGTAACCTCCGTGGGTATTCCCGACACAACGCAACGGCATGTTGCTGTGATTGACAAAAAGCACAGTATCATCAGCTTGAACCGTGATGATAACGGCGTTCTTCTTGCAGTTAACACCGAAGGAAGCAAGCCCCAACCGGCACAGCCCTTTGTCTCTGCCCCTAAACCTGCCCCCCTCAATGCACACGATTACATGAATGCCGACATTCTTGCTGCCGGTTCAAAACCTAAAATGGCTGAACTCATAGCTTCTGAAATCTATGAAATCCGCGACAGCCGTAACCAGTTGACACGTGGCGAGGCTGATAATATGCCGAAAGACGGCGAGCAACTGCGTATCATGATGGCCAATTTGGATAAGCAGGAGCGTGCTTTGATGCAGACGTTTATCGGCACGACAGAGAAGGATACGACCGAGACGGTCTTGACTTTCATACCCGAAAAGGAGGTGAACCGCCAGCTGTTGTTTCGTTTTTCGAAGAAGTTAGGCTTGGTAGATGTAGATGATTTGGGCGGACGTCCGTTCTATATCAGCGTGGAAGACCTGCACAGTCTGCCCACATTGAGCCTGCCCGATGAGGGAAAGAAGAGTAAGGATGTGAGCGGAATCTATGTGAATTTGCCTGGAAAGATAAGGCTTTCACTGTTTGACGGCACACGACTTTTCGCCAAGAATGAACTCTATGCCGCGCAGTTTGGCCACACGGAAGCACTCAGTGGCGAGCTTTTCGGCAAGAAAATGACTACGAAAATCGTGCTTGATCCTGTCACCGGAAATGCCCGAAAACTTGAGGTTGTTCCCTTGCAGTAGGCATTTGGTAGGCATTTAAAGCAGAACAACATCACCGTGTGCAGGTTTTCTGCATGCGGTTTTCTATGTATTTAGGGGCTGTAATGTAAGGAAACTTCGCAGAAAACACGCCCCTTTCTTCATCACCAAATAGGAGAAAAGAAGCCTTGTTTTATGGTTTTGTGAGTCGCTTTTATGCTTTAGATGTGCTGATGAGCAGCTTGTTACATTGTGATTTGCGTCATAAAGCTTTGCTACTTGCATCAGATTGACGCGTAAAACAAGTTGAATAAGCTGCTAAAATGACGCAAATGGCATCGCATTTCCATGTAGAAAAAGTTTCTGAAATCAATCCTTTTGTGTAATGGATTGATTATAAGTGTTTTATGAAATATCTCAAAAATGCGTATTTTCAACCTAATTTATGCTTTTTAGAAAACTCTGCAAATCTCATGAAAGGAAATGTAAAGAATTTATTAATCTTTGATATGTGGAACTAAGCACCGTGTTTTTCATTTGCTTTTTGCTTCTTATCAGCTCCCTATAAAAATGAAAAACTCTGCAAATCCATGGTTTGCAGAGTGGAAATTGTAGCGGGGGTGGGACCCGAACCCACGACCTCCGGATTATGAATCCGACGCTCTAACCAGCTGAGCTATCCCGCCATCACATTCATTTTGTTTGTTGAATGCGGGTGCAAAGGTAGTATAAAGTTTTTAAACTGCAAAATTTTCGGGTAAAAAATGCCGTATAAATTGTAATGTGAGCAGTGAGGTTGCGCCGGAATGGGATATGAAGAATGTGTTCTCTTTAGGAGAGTGACAATATGAAGCCGTCTGCTTGGTGAATTGTCGGGATAGGTGTGAATGCTCCCTTATAAGGCTGAAAGTTGATAAAAAATAAAAAAAAGAAAGGTAATCTGATAATTTTATGCTACTTTTGCAAAGATATATTGTGTGTATGAAAACGCATGAAAAGATATCAAATGATAAGGATCAAGAAATTAGATATATTCATTGCTAAACAGTTTGGCATGCTCTTCGTGGGTACATTCTTCATCTGCCAGTTTGTGCTGATGATGCAATTCCTGTGGCGATATATTGATGACTTGATAGGCAAAGGACTCTCAATGGAGATTATGGCAAAGTTCTTTTGGTACATGGGATTGATGCTTGTGCCCCAGGCTTTGCCGCTTGCCATATTGCTTTCTTCACTGATTGCGTTCGGTAACTTAGGTGAAAGCAGCGAGCTTACGGCTATCAAGGCGGCTGGAATTTCATTGATGCAGGCCTTTCGCTCTTTGATAGTCATTACGTTGTTTGTCAGTGGAGTGTCGTTTGTTTTTCAGAATAATATCGGGCCGGAAGCCAATAACAAGATTGCTCAATTGCTGATGTCGATGAAACAGAAGAGTCCGGAGTTAGAGATACCAGAGGGCATCTTCTATGATGGTATACCCAACAGCAACCTGTATGTGCAGCATAAGGACCTCAAAACTGGTAAACTTTATGGCATCATGATTTACAGAATGACGGGTAGTTATGAGGATCAGGCCATCATACTTGCGGACTCCGGCATGCTGCAGTCAACGGCAGAGAAGAAGCATTTGATGTTGAGTCTGTGGAGCGGGGAATGGTTTGAGAATATGCAGACCGATGCTTTCGGTAACAGTGCAGCTATTCCTTATAGACGGGAAACGTTCACGTCGAAGCGTATTGTGCTTGATTTCAATGGTGACTTCAATATGACCGATGCTTCAGCGTTATCGAACAATGCACGTGGCAAGAGTCTTGCGCAGATATACAGAGATATGGATTCGCTGACGGTGAGTTATGACAGTGTGGGTAGGCGCTATTATGAAGATGTTAGACAAGGGCTCTATTATATGCCTCATATCAATCGAAGAGACTCTCTCTTGGCAGTAAAGGCCGGACAACGGATAAATATCGACACGGTCTTCAACCGATTGTCTATGCAGCAGAAGCAGCAGGTGGTCAGCGAAGCAATGAGCAAAGTGCAGAATGCTGTCAGCGATTTGGATTTCAAAAGCTTGTTTACCAGTGACGGCGACCGCATTATTCGTCAGCATGAGATTGAGGCTATCAGCAAGTTTACGGTAGCTCTTTCGTGCTTGATTTTCTTCTTTATCGGTGCGCCTTTGGGCGCTATTATCCGAAAAGGAGGCTTGGGAATACCTGTCATCATATCGGTGTTGGTCTTTATCGTCTATTATATTCTTGATAATTCAGGTTATCGAATGTCGCGAAGTGGTATTTGGACAGTGTGGTTTGGCAAAGGACTTGCGCCGGCCATATTGACACCTTTGGCTATATTCGTTACGTATAAGGCTTCTAACGACTCTGCTGTGTTCAACATAGATCTGTATCGTGAGATGTTGCGCAGGGTGTTAGGGCTGAGGATTAAACGCCATATTTTCGGTAAGGAGGTCATTATTGATGAACCGAAGTACGTGAATGATGCGGCTAAGTTGGGTGTTATCAACAAGGATATCGTGGACTATTCAGCACTGCATAATTTGAAACAGATGCCTAATCCGATAAAGGTGTTCTTCAAATATCGGGCTGACCATGAGATAGAACGCATCAATGATGAGTTGGAGTTGATTATAGCAGACCTTTCGAATACGCGTGATGCCTATATATTAAACGAGCTGAACAAGTATCCTGTGCTTTCAGTGAAAGCTCATACACGCCCCTTTGAACGAAAGTGGCTCAATATTCTTTCAGCGGTTATCGTACCGTTAGGAATATTCTTCTATTGTAGGATGTGGCGTTTCCGCATGCGTCTGCTGCGCGATTTGAAAATAGTCCGGCAGACGAACTGCAATATTATCAACAGAATAGAAAGGGTAGAGGTGAAGTAATATGCCTTTGTCACCTTATTATATATAGTAACTATAAAAGTAGAAAAACCAGAAATCAGAATAAGAAAACATATGGGAGAATTCAGATTAAGTAGTATTGAAGACGCCCTCAAGGATTTTAAGGAGGGAAAGTTTGTTATCGTTGTGGACGATGAGGACCGTGAAAATGAAGGCGATTTGATTATTGCAGCAGAGAAAATTACTGCTGAAGCTGTGAACTTCATGCTCAAGCATGCCCGCGGTGTGCTGTGTGCTCCGATTACATTGTCGCGTGCAAAAGAATTGGATTTGCCACACCAAGTGGCTGATAATACATCTATGCTTGGCACGCCTTTCACGATAACAGTTGACAAACTCGATGGTTGTACGACAGGAGTATCGGCTCATGATCGTGCAGAAACCATTAAGGCTTTGGCTGATCCAAAGTCGGTTCCACAGACTTTTGGCCGTCCGGGACATATCAATCCTTTGTATGCTCAAGACAACGGCGTGCTCCGTAGAAGTGGACATACCGAGGCTGCGGTTGATCTTTGTAAGCTTTCGGGACTCTATCCTGTCGGTGCATTAATGGAAATCATGAATGAAGATGGTACGATGGCTCGTATGCCTCAGCTGATGGAACGTGCGCAGGAGTGGGGGATGAAGATAATTACTATCAAGGACTTGATAGCTTATCGTTTGAAGAAGGAGACGACGATAGAGGTCGGAGTTGAGGTAGATTTGCCTACAATCTACGGACATTTTAGGCTGATTCCATTCCGTCAGACGAGTAATGGACAGGAACATATGGCAATAATCAAAGGACATTGGGATGAAGGTGAGTCTGTTTTAGTGCGTGTTCATTCATCATGTGCTACGGGAGATATTCTCGGAAGTCTCCGTTGTGATTGTGGGGAACAGTTGCACCGATCAATGGAAATGATAGAGAAGGAAGGCAAAGGAGCCGTCATCTATATGCAGCAAGAGGGGCGTGGCATCGGTTTGATGAACAAGATGGTCGCATATAAGTTGCAGGAGCAGGGCTATGACACGGTAGATGCCAATGTACATTTGGGTTTCAAACCAGATGAGCGTGACTACGGATGCGGGGCGCAGATGTTGCGTCATCTCGGTATTCATAAGATGAGACTCATGACAAATAATCCAACCAAGCGTGTTGGTTTAGAGGCTTATGGTCTGGAGATTGTGGAGAATGTTCCGATAGAAATCAAACCAAACGAATACGACAAGAAATATCTTGAAACAAAGCGTGACCGCATGGGACATACGCTACATTTGAAATAGAATGTGGTTTGTTTGTAGGTTATGACTCATATGATTGGAGAAGATTTAACAAAAAAAACATTGAATTATATTCACTGTAACGGATAAATTGTTTATATTTGTAGTAGATTTATTAACCAAAAGTTTAGCGTTATGGGACAATTGTCAAATCGTTTAATTCGACTTGCACCATCAGCAACACTTGCTATGTCGCAAAAGAGTAGTGAAATGAAAGCACAAGGTATTGATGTAATCAATATGAGTGTTGGTGAACCAGACTTTAATACGCCAGAGAATATCAAGGAGGCAGCCAAGAAAGCGATTGATGAAAACTATTCCAAGTATTCTCCTGTCCCAGGCTATGCTGATTTACGGAAAGCCATTGTTGCAAAACTGAAGCATGAGAATGGTTTGGACTATTCGGTGAGTGAGGTGCTCGTCAGTAATGGTGCAAAGCAAAGCGTCTGCAATACTGTGATGGCTTTGATTAATGATGGCGACGAGGTAATTATCCCTGCTCCTTATTGGGTGAGCTATCCGCAGATGGTAAAGCTGGCAGGTGGTAACCCTGTAATTGTCAATGCAGGGTTTGATCAGAATTTCAAAATGACACCTCAGCAGCTTGAAGCTGCCATTACACCAAAAACAAAGCTTCTAATTCTTTGCTCACCAAGTAACCCTACAGGTAGCGTTTATACCCAGGAGGAACTTGATGCGTTAGCTGCTGTCATCAAGAAACATGAAGATCTCTATGTCTTAGCTGATGAGATTTATGAGCATATTAACTATGTGGGTAAGCATGCAAGTATTGCTAAGGTGGCAGGAATGAAAGAGCGCTCTATTATAGTGAATGGTGTTTCCAAAGCGTATGCCATGACGGGATGGCGTATCGGATATATTGCTGCGCCGGAATGGATAGTCAAAGGTTGTAATAAACTGCAAGGACAATATACGAGTGGCCCTTGTTCTGTCAGCCAGAAAGCTGCGGAGGCGGCCTATACCTTGGATCAAGGTTGTGTTGAACAGATGCGCTTGGCTTTTGAACGTCGTCGTAATTTAATAGTCAAACTGGCAAAGGATATTCCTGGGTTGGAGGTTAATACTCCCGAAGGTGCTTTTTATCTTTTCCCGAAATGTAGCAGTTTCTTTGGAAAGACCGATGGTCAGATAACTATTAATAATGCGACAGATTTTGCACTCTACTTGTTGGAAAAAGCACATGTTGCAACCGTTGGTGGGGATGCTTTTGGTGATCCCGAATGTTTTAGAATGAGCTATGCAACCAGTGATGACAATATTAAGGAAGCAATGAAGAGAATAAAGGAGGTTTTAACAAAATTGAAATAACAATGCGTTGATAAGGGAAGTTACGTGAAGTGATGTTGCTCTTTTAATGAGAATCTATCGTTAAAACTTCTTAATTCGATGCTTAGTTATTCATAAATTGCTATCTTTGCCAAACAAAAAGAAAGCAATTTATGTGCGAACCTTTTGCAAATAACATTTATATCAGATAATATATCAATTTATAATAACTAAAAAATAAAAGTTTAAATTATGGCAACTACACAAAAAACAGCCAGCCCTAAGAAATCTCAGGGCTTTCAGGGAGTAAGAGGTGCATTCTGGATTATCGTCGTTTGCGCTGCAATCGCTTTCATTTTGTTCTACACATGGTTTGGTGATGCAAGTCACTTCCAAGGTGGTGATTCTAATGGTGCACCTGCAGATGTATGGGGAACTATCTTTAAGGGTGGTATGATTGTGCCTGTTATCCACACATTGTTGCTTACAGTATTGGCAATGTCTATCGAGCGTGTTCTCGCTATGAAGACAGCTTTTGGTAAAGGCTCACTGCCTAAGTTTGTTGTAAATATTAAGGCTGCGTTGAATGCAAACGACTTTGCACAGGCTCAGCAGCTTTGCGATAAGCAGAGAGGTTCTGTCGCTAATGTTGTTTATGCATCGTTGAATGCTTACAAAGATATGGAGACAGGTGCTAATGCTTCATTGAAGAAGGCACAGAAAATTGCTAAGATTCAGCAGGCTCATGAAGAAGCAACACAGCTTGAAATGCCTACATTGACAATGAACCTTCCTATCATTGCGACCATCGTAACATTGGGTACTTTGACCGGTCTTCTTGGTACTGTAACTGGTATGATTAAGTCATTCTCTGCTCTGTCTGCTGGTGGTGGTGCTGACTCTGCTGCACTTTCAGCTGGTATTTCTGAGGCTTTGATCAATACTGCATTCGGTATTTTGACATCATGGTGTGCTGTTGTATCTTACAACTACTTCACTAATAAGGTTGACAAGCTGACATACGCACTCGACGAGGTAGGTTACTCAATTGCTCAGACATACGAAGCTAACCACACAGAAGAAGCTTAATTTTTGCTAACCCTTTAAAAATTTATCGCTATGGGTAAAGTAAAAATTAAGAAAAGTGACGTTTGGATCGATATGACGCCTATGTCAGACGTTATGACCTTGTTGCTCACCTTCTTTATGCTGACGTCAACATTCGTCAAGAATGAGCCGGTAAAGGTGAACACTCCAGGTTCAGTGTCTGAAATAAAGGTGCCTGAGAACGGCGTCCTGACTATTCTGGTCAATCCTGAAAAGGATGCAGCCGGTAGGCCAACAGGCGAAGGTCAGGTGTTTTTGAGTTTGGATAATACAGATCAGCTGGGGCAGGTTCTTGATAATATGGCCAATAAGTTTGGCGTAAAATTGAGTGCTGCACAGAGCAAGGTTTTCAAGACAGAGTCTACATTCGGTGTTCCAATGAATGAACTTAGCGGTTATCTGGCTTCTTCTACGGTAATGCGTCATAAAACTCTTCCTACGAAGGGTATTCCTATGGATAGCATTAAGGGTGGTATGAGCGAGTTTCAGCAGTGGGTTGATGCAGCACGTACTGTCAATGACAATATCAAGATTGCACTCAAGGCTGATGCTTCGACACCTTATAAGACTGTCAAAAAGGTAATGAGTGAACTCCAGGATATGGATGAGAGCCATTACTATATGATTACACAGCTTAAAAAACAGGGGGACTAATCAATGGCAAAGAAAGAAAGCAAACAAAAGAAGATGACGGTTCGCGTAGACTTTACGCCTATGGTGGACATGCTCATGTTGCTGATCACGTTCTTCATGTTGTGTACATCACTTAGTAAGCCGCAGACCATGGAGTTGACGATGCCAAGTAATGACAACGTTACAAACGATCAGAAGAGCGAAGCCAAAGCTTCTGAAGCAATTACAATTTATGTGACTGCCGATAATAAGATCTATTATGGTGAAGGTGAGCCCCAATATAATAATCCTACATGGATTAAAGAAACAACATGGGGTAATGATGGAATTCGCAAAGCATTGAGAAATCATGCTACTGCAAATGGTACCAAACCTGTAACCCGTATAGAACTTGCAGTGAAGGAGTTGAATGCTGAGAAGGCTAAGGATCCTAAGATGTATCCAGATAGCATATATCAAAAGAAACTTAGTAAGCTCAAGGCTGGTGAACTCAAGGATGGGAAAATTCCTACCTTGACCGTTATCATCAAGCCTTCAGATAATGCCTCTTATAAGAATATGGTCGATGCACTCGACGAAATGCAGATTCTAAGTATTGGTACTTACGTCATCGATAAGCTTAATCCTGATGATCTTCATTTGTTGAAGCTCAGAGGAGTGAAACTCTAATTGATGAAGTAACGAAACAATTAAAATATAGAAACAAATGGCAAAAATAGATTTGTACGATCCTAAATGGGTCGATATGGTGTTCGCCGACAAGAACCAAGCTTATGGAGCCTATAGACTTCGTAAGGGAACTTCCGGACGTAACATCAAGGCACTCCTTATCTTGATCATTGCTGCTGCACTCGTTGGTGGTTTCCTCGCATGGAAGGTCATTTCACAGAGGAATGCTGAAGCGCAGCAGGCTTATATGGAAGCTATGCAACTTGCAAAACTCCAGCAAGAGGCTAAGAAAAACGAGAAGAAGGAAGTTGTTCAGCCAAAGGTTCAACCCAAGAAGGAAATTCCTGTAGCACGTGAGACTCAGAAGTTCGTTGCTCCTGTCATCAAGAAAGATGAACTTGTAAAAGAGTCTAATACGCTGAAGCAGATGGATCAGTTAGATGATAAAGTCGCTGTCGGTACAGAAACTCATGAAGGTACGAAGGATCGTACTGTTGAGGCTGTGCGTAATGATATTGCAGTGGCTACTCCTCCACCAGCTCCAAAGGAAGAAGTTACACAGAAGGTTTTTGATGTCGTTGAGGTGATGCCGTCATTTCCAGGTGGTCCAAGTGCATTGTTGCAGTATCTTAGCTCACATGTGAAATATCCGGTTGTTGCTCAGGAAAATGGTATCCAGGGCCGTGTAACGATTTCGTTCGTTGTTGAGCGTGATGGTTCTATCACTGATGTACGCGTTGCAAAGTCTGTCGATCCTTCACTTGATCGTGAGGCTGCTCGTGTCGTAAGTAGCATGCCACGTTGGAATCCAGGTAAGCAGAATGGTTCTGCCGTACGTGTGAAGTTCAATGTTCCTGTGCAATTTAAGTTACAGTAATTGAAATAAATGAATAAGAATTTATCTTATATATTTATTGGATTATTCCTGACTTTGGTTGGCTTCTCATCTTGTGGGAAGAAAACCAAAGGCAGTAGAACCGATACTCCTACGTCAGGGACGATTGAGTTCGTCTCTGACGAGAGTTTCAGTCCCTTTATAGAAGAAGAAAGGCAGCAGTTTGAATTTGAATATCCCAAGGCACATCTGAAAGCACTTTATGCTGATGATATTACGGGGTTCAAAAGGCTCCAAGATTTGAAGACGTGTCTTTTCTTTACATCTCGTGATTTGAAACCAAGCGAAGTTGCTTATTTCAAATCCAAAAATCTTATTCCAAAGACTTTTCCCATTGGCTATGATGGCTTAGCTTTCATTGTTAATAAAAACAATAATGATACTTGTATTACAGTTAATGACATCAAAAAGGTGTTGGGAGGTAAGGTAAAATACTGGAGTGAAATCTATCCAGGATCAAAGCGTGGAAGCATTGAAGTGGTTTTTGATAATCCTGCTTCTGCAACATTGCATTATGTGATTGACTCTATCATGGACGGTAAGAACCTTACTGCCGGCAACATTGTTGCTGCCAAGAACAGTAAGGCTGTCATTGATTATGTCGACAATAACGAAAATGCAATTGGTATTATCGGCTCGAATTGGCTTAATGATAAGCGCGATTCAACCAATACCACTTTCAAGAAGAATGTTCATGTCATGTCTGTATCCGTAAAGGATAAGGCGACCCCTATGAATAGTTGGAAACCCTATCAGGCTTATTTGCTTGATGGTCGTTATCCGTTTGCCCGTACTTTATATGCCATTGTAGTTGATCCTTATCAGGCTCTACCTTGGAGTTTTGCCAACTATATTACGGGTCCCAAAGGCCAGTTGATACTATTTAAGACGGGGTTGCTACCTTATAGGGGTGACATCACCATAAAAACTGTTAATATTAAGAGATAGTCAATTAGAGAGTTAAACTTTCCTCTCTGTTGTTCGTCATAAGACACAGTTAGGTTTTAATTAAAAAAAGGAAGAGTATGAAAAAGATTAAATATGTAGTAGCAGGATTACTGATGATGGGATTGTCAGTTCCAGCCATGGCACAGAATGCCAACTATAATGCGATGTTAAAGCCTATTGAGCAGTCTCTTAAGGCTACTCCTAATATGGATGCCAAGACTTTAAAGAATCTCATTAAGGACTATCAGAAGGAATTCAAGAAAGAACCTAAGGCACTTGTGGCATTGGGTGAGGCTTTATTGATGAACAAGCAGTATGATGAAGCAACCAATATTGCGAATGCCGTAGTTGCAAAGTATAAGGATTGTGGTGATGCTTATATCCTTTTAGGTGATATTGCTGCCATGAAAGATGATGGTGGTAATGCCGCTATGTGGTATGAGCAGAGTATGTCTATGGATCCAAAGAACCCTCAGGGCTATATGCGCTATTCAAATGTCTATAGAAAACGTAGTCCGGAAGAGAGTGAGCGAGCACTTAATCTGTTGAAACAGAACTGCCCGGATTTCCCTATTGAGGCTGAAGCAGGTAATAACTTCTACCTTGCCGGAAACTATGCTAAGGCTTATGAATACTTTTCTAAGACTAATAAGGATAAGCTCGAAGAGTATTATCTTGTAGGTTATGCCGTTTCTGCTTATATGGCCAACAAGAAGGACGAAAGTCTTGATATCTCAAAATTTGGTATTCAGAAGTTCGCCAAGGACATTACTTTTGATCGTGTAGCTCTTTGGAGTGCTGTAGATTTGCAGAAGAATGACGAGGCAATTAATTTTGCAAAGGTTATCATCAACACCGATTCTGTTGAAAAGAGTGCCCGCGACTATATTTATTATGGTCTTGCCCTTAAGGGTAATAAGCAGTATGATGAAGCAATTGCCCAGTATCAGAAAGCCTTTGATCTGACGAAGGACGATTACAAACCATATCAGTATATGGCTGATACCTATGCAGAGATGGGGCAGGAAGACAAGGCATTGGAGTGCAATGAGATTTATATGGCACACAACCAGAATGCTACTCCGTCTGACTTTGCAAAGTTAGCTAACATCTATGTTCAAAAGGCAGAGAAGGCAGGACCTACCAAGCAAGCTAACCTCGATAAGGCTTATGGTATCTATAATCAGATGGCAGAGAAGTGGCCTACTATTGCAGCGTGGGTTAATAATATGGCCGGTATGCAGGCATCTAAGGCAGGTCAGGACGAGAAAGGTGCGGAATTCTTCCAAAAGGCAGTTGATTTGTTGGCCAATAAAGCTGACCGTCAGGAGGATGAAACTTCTACTTTGAAATCTGCTCTTGCTAACCTTGGCTACTATTACTGGGTCACCAAGAACGATCTTGAAGCTGCAAAACCATACTATGAGCAGCTTGTCAAACTCGATCCTGAAGATAAGAACGCACGTGCAGCCCTTGGTCTTGATGCTCAGGAAGAGGCTCCAAAGCAGTAACAAACAGCGTTATATTTAATATAGTTAAGCGAGTTGGAATTTGTTTCCTGCTCGCTTTTTTGTTGTGTAAATTCAGTTTGGCTCAGAGCTTGTAAGATATGAGTATGCGAAGAAATAAATTCACTTGTCATATTGCATTCAAATGAAAAAAATATATAATAGGAATTGTAGCTTCCCGATAATTTTATAACTTTGCAGTTATCAGACAGTTTCCTACTTTTCGATAAAATTTCAAGTGATATCTATGAAAATAAACAATCTCTGTTTCTGTTATCCTAAGCATCATTCGCCTGTGTTCAGCAACTTCAGTCTGCAACTACAGCCAGGCAGGATCTATGGACTTTTGGGGCCGAACGGTGCAGGAAAGTCCACCTTATTATATATGATGGCCGGTTTGCTGACTCCAGATAAGGGCAGCGTGACTCTTGGTGGCGTTGATGTTCGTAAGCGCAAGCCTGTCACGATGCGTGAAATCTTCCTCGTTCCTGACGAGTTTGAACTGCCTAATGTCACGCTCCGGCAGTATATCAAGACAAACAGCGTATTCTATCCTCACTTTTCTCAGGACGACATGAATCTCTATCTGCAAACCTTCGGAATGACTGCCAACGTGTATTTAGGCGATCTTTCACTCGGTCAGCGCAAGAAGATTTTCATGAGTTTTGCCATGGCCACACACACGAAGATACTGCTGATGGATGAGCCTACCAACGGTCTCGATATTCCAGGGAAGCGCCAGTTTCGTACTTTCATCACGAAGGGTATCGGCCCAGACCGTATATTTATGATTTCAACACACCAGGTGAAAGATATTGAAAGCGTACTTAATCATGTGTTGCTGATTGATAGAAGTGAGGTTATTCGTAACGAAGAGCTTCAGGCAAACATTGATCTTGAAGCCTATTTTGAGGAAGCTATGCACGGAAAGGAGGTACACCATGACTAATAATTTCTTTGATTTTAAGCGTTTCTTGTGTTATTTAGGCAAACTGTGGACCGAACAGCGACGCACAATTCTCTTTTCGGCAGCCATTCTGTTGGGTATCCTTTTCATCATAGAGATGTGGACTTGCCTGATTTCCTATGCTTCTATCTATGAGCCTGAAGACGGGACAAAGGCTTATGATGCAGGGAAAACAGCGCTCATTGTATGGGGAACACTGTTGCTTTATACAGGAGCTTGCATCTCGGCCACACGGATTTTCACCGACGGACAGCAGAAAGCAGGGCGCATTCACGTGCTGACCATACCCGTGAGCATGTTTGAAAACTGGCTCGCTCGTACGCTGTTGTTTGTCGTGGGCTATTTTGTGGTGTTCCATGTGATATTCTATGCGCTCGAAATCATGCGTTATTTACTCCTTTCCTCGGCGTTTCCAAATGTAGATATCAGGATTGCTCACCCTGTCATGTGGTTGGGTTTTGGCAGTAATGGCCTGCTGAATATCCTGTATGCCACGGCATGGTATGTCTTTGCCGTTTCGTTCTTTATGCTCGGCAGTTTTGTTTTTCCGCGCAAACCACTGTTAGGAACCACCATCAGCGCCTTTGTGTTGTTGCTCATCGGAGGCCTTACTCTGTTGTTCTTCAATGCCGACAACAACGCTTCTTTCTATATTTTGACTGCGTGGGTGGGCTTGCTCGGACTTGTAAATCTGTGGCTTTCCTATCGCCGATTGTGTGAATTGGAAGTGATTGACCGTATGTAAAAGAAGGAGGAGCAATAATGAAAACAACAACAAAGATAATCCTTGGACTCATTGCTGCAAGCTACCTGATGCTTGTGATGACTTCAACCATGTCGTTGGAGCAGCCGGCCAGAATATTCCAAACCTGCATAAGAGGAACGTTAAAGACGCAGAAGCTCACGGCCATTCAAGCTTTTGTGGCCTTAGATCCCTATGATGAAGAGAGTCAGAACTACATCATAGAGTTGGTTTCTGACGATAATGCCCGTGAAATCACGGTTGATTATCCTTCTGAACTCGTAGAAGTGAAGATGAAAGGCACGATGCTTGATATTATTACCAGTAGCGAAGTGGGAAAAACAAAGGCTGAAGGAAGGACGTTTGAAATTGTGGAAAAGAAAGAGGAAGAGCAAACCTCTGAAGAAGATTACGACACTGATTACAGCTCACAAACTGCGGTCATCATTGTCAATATGCCTAAGGCTACGTTGCTTCAGCTGCTTGCCAACCCTAAAAGTCTTAACTTGAAAGGTGGCTCCTTGAATATAGCAAATCTCAAAGCTGACACCTTTGATTTCCGTAGAAAGGTTGAATTGTTGTTAGACGGCTGCAATTTTCAACGGGCAACCATTGATATCGGGACGCATGGACTGGGCTTAACAGATACACATATCGGTCAATTTACATTCTTTGCAACCGAAGATACCATCAACAGTAGGTCGACAACAATCAGTGAAGGCAAAGGAACTGCGATTGAAAATCTGTTGTTGAGAACCAACACGGATATGAACCTCGACTATTCCTGCTATAAGCATATCAATGTAGAGCAGTATGGACAGACCATGGTCAGCATCAATTTTACCAATGTATCGAGGAAATGTTCACTGAAATAAACATGAAAGAAACTGACAACAAGGACGAACAATACATGCGAAAAGCCCTCTATGAGGCAGAAAGGGCAGCCGAAGAGGGAGAAATACCCATTGGAGCTGTCATCGTCTGCAAGGATAGAATCATCAGCAGGGCACACAACCTGACCGAGAAACTGCATGATGTCACGGCGCATGCCGAGATGCAAGCCATCACGTCGGCAGCCGATTTGTTAGGTGGGAAGTATCTCTCTGACTGCACACTCTATGTGACCGTGGAACCTTGTGTGATGTGTGCCGGAGCCATAGGCTGGGCACAGATTGGTCGCATTGTCTATGGAGCAAGCGATGAAAAACGGGGCTATCAGCTTTATGCACCACGTGCTTTTCATCCTAAAGCCACGGTGACTTGTGGTGTGCTTGAAGCCGAATGCCGCCAGCTGATGCAGGAGTTTTTCAAGCAGAAAAGATGAAAACGAAAGATTGTTTCAGTCCCTTTGTCAAAAGACAATCGTGCGGAAATAGTCTTTCAAGACGCCTTTGTAACGATCTTGACTGTCAGCACAGAATACGATTACATGCCTCCCGTCGCTCAACCGAGGGCCTTCGCACATACCTTCATAGTTGGCAAAGTCGCTGTCTACAAGGCGAAGCCATGTTCGCCAGCCTGCAACAAACTGTTTACGAGGGTTACCAGGCTTAATGCGAAACATCTTATTCATCACCCAACTGTTGAGTTTCAGCGCCCTGATGTATAGCTCTCGTTCGAGCACGAGTATGGTTCCATCGTCTAAAGCCAGCAAGTCGGCTACGCCATAAGCATGTCGGTTGTCAGCTTTGTTGGACGATTCGAGCGGTTCATCAATAAGATAAGAATACTCTTTTTCTTCTTTCAAGTCGGTTGTCAGCTGTTTTAAGCGTACTAACAAGCCATTATCTCCGATGAGTGGTGACTCATTCATTGTGAAAAGTCGATTGCGACGGCGGTCGAAAGTGAGGCTTTCTATACTGCGGTTCACGTGACATCGTCGCTGATAGTCGCTGATAACCGCCCTGTTGACAGTCTTTTGGCTTTTCATGTCATAGTCGATAATTTCTGAAGAAGCCTCATTGCCGATGTAGAGATGCTTCGTCAGAGGATTATAGGCAATGGCTTCCTCGTCGTTGTTTGCACCTGCAAGCATTGTGAACCCCTTGTTTTCTACTTGTTGGATGTCGCCATTCGCTGTCAAAGTGATATGAAAAGTATAGAAGCCTGCATGCTGACCTTTGTCGGTTACAACGGCATAATCATCATTTCCCAAACAGGTAATGCCACTGTAGTTGCCGGGAGGAATGGTCTTTATTGCATGCTGCGGAAGCAGTGTCGCATGCAGAGAGTCGTTGAATTCGGTCGTGTCGACAGGGCCTAAAATGCCATATCCCTCTGTGAGAAAGGTGATTTGCAATAATATGATGATGAATAAAACTACACGTCTGAAATTCATAAGCAAAACGTTTTGATGAGAGGCGTCTCTCGTTATCCCATGGGTTTCTCTATGGAAACAGCCGAACATTCAATGTTGCAAAGGTAGAAAAAAATGTTTTTAGCTTGCTCATAATGTGTATAATAATCATTAAAAGGGACGATTTTGAATATTGTCAGCGTAGCCTATATTGCATGTGATAAGCTGAAATCCCTATAAACGAATAATGTGTTAATATTTGTCAGCAATGTTTACAACGGTCTTTACATAGCTCGCGTATTTGAAATGAAAGACTATCTCGCTCCAAATACGGGCTGTATTTTGGCAGTTCATAACGCATTGGCTATCAGGATATTGCAAAAATCAATACAAAATAAAGACTAAAATAACACTGAAATTCCATGCAATCTACGTCAAATCATCTCACCGTCAGACTTAAATCACTGCGCTTTTTGAGGCAAATAGCAGCATCAAACACCTTTGTTCGGGATAAGCAATTGAAACTATTCAAAAGCAAAGATTTATCCCCAATTCGTGTAATCCATATCTGTTTGCATAATCATTTGACATAGATTACTCTGCTTTTTGACTCAAATCACCATGCAACTTGCGTCACTTTACGTCGTAAAATGACTCAAATAAGCATGCGTTCTATACCCTGTCGTGTGGTAATCTCCACCCTATTGTTTCATCGTAATGACCATGTGGCAAGATAACAGGCGAGAGGTGGGAGGGCAACTCGGTACGAGTTGTGCTTTTGAAAGCCCCACGTCGGCGAGCGAAGTGAGCCTACGTGGGGATAAAATGGACGTATGAAATGAACCCGGAACGGGTTCAGCTTTTTCGTATCCGCCACGTAATTGGAAGAAGCAAAACCCGTACCGGGTTTGAAAACCACGCGTTATCACTTCCACGAGGTAGGCTCGTTCCTCGCCAACCACGGGCTTTCAAAAGCATAACTGCTACGCAGTTACTACATGAGAAATGTCTCATCGCATAACACAATATCCGTTGTCACTCATAGGAACGAAAGTCGGGATAGCCCAGCATGGCACTCATCGCACGACACAATATCCATTGTCATCATATAATAACAGGTAGTTTTATAGAACAATATATACCCAATCATGTGACAATCTCTATTAAATCGTGTGGCAACTTGACTCAAATTAGGCTGTAACTTGACTCAAATTACACGCTAAGATAATTATTACAATGTATCTATTTGAAAATAAAGAAGTTACCTTATTGGTATAACTAAACTGGTAACGATTTGGAAACGAGCAAGCTACTTGGCTTCGCTGTTTTCTGCCTAACAAAGAACGCTTGTTATTCTGTCTGCAAAGATAATACTTTGTTACCGAATAACAAGCGTTTTTAATGAGATATTCTTCTTTCTGCACTTTTCTAATGCTATTCGTAGTTGGAATGGAATTACATACCTCATCCTCGCTTCTTTCTGTTTGCTTGGTTTCTCAGCTTGCGTTGCCATGCAACTTCGATATAGTCATCGCTATGCGCAGATGGTGTAATCAAATCGCCTAATCCTTCCACTAATTCGTCAGCTGCGCTTATGGTAGTGTCAGCCACTTCACTGATTAGATTCTTCGCTTGTAAGGTATCACTGTCTCGTGAGATAGAAGAACGGCTCTTGGGAACAAGTTGATAACCTGTATCAGGTTGTTCGCTCTTTTCTGTTGCCTTCTGTATTATTTGGTTAGGTTTCTTTGCTTTTTCTTTGCTAGTTGATTCAAAGTTTTTCTGCAAGGAATGATAGCCAAACTCCCTACCGATTTCGGAAGCCTTGAAAGTCATTCCTTCGTATGAGAACTTCAAGCCATAGACCTTGTCCTATTTGTTCTTCATACGCTCAATACCAATGCTATTCCTGCTCAATTCATAGAGAAATATAGAATGCCCAGCGATGCCTGTGCCTTTGTATTGGTTGAGTAGGGTATAACAAATTTGCTGTACTTTTTGTTTGGTTTGCTCTCTTGTTGGATTGGCATTTGCATTCTGATGTTTCTTTTTCGCCTTGACCTCCTTTGTGATGGTCATGCCATACTTACGACTGAGTTCCTCTGCCACTCTTGCTGCCCTATTGTTCACAAAGGTGGTATCATAGACCTCTCCGTAAAGGCTGATGCGGTTGGCAATGATATGGATATGCCTGTTATCGGTGTCCTTGTGTGTTACTGCCACCCATTGGTGGTTGTCAAGTCCCATTTGTTTGGCAAACAGATGAGCTATCCGCATGAGTTCTGACACAGGCAGCTTTTTCTCATCTTGAGGTGCAATACCGATTTCGATACGCAGGAACTTATTCCTGCAACGACTGTTATAACCGCTGACCATCTTCATTTCCTCGTAGATAGCCTTCGGTTCTCTGCTGCAAAGATTATGTAAGGCAAGTCGACTACTAAGCTTGCCCTCTCTGAAAATATATTCCAGCGCATTGCTGCCATGCGCAATTGCTCTACATTTTCCTATCATTCTCCATTAGATTTAAGAGTTTAATTACCCTTTCCTCAATGTGGTATTTGGGATTGAAGAAACGCTTAAATGCCTCCCTTGCCAGATAAGAAAGACTTTGGGTAATCAGTACCCATGCATCATCCTTTACCTTGATAAGATTGGAAATATGTAAGAAGTAGGTCGTTCGTCTGAGTAGTTCGATGGCTTCCCTTTCATTGTCGGTCATCTTAGGGACGGCAATTACCTCATCATTCAGGAGTATCTCACGGCAGTAGTCTGAGAACTTCCGCCCTGTACTTTCCGACTTCGACTTGATAAGCTGCTTTTCTTCTAAGGTACACCTTATCTTGATGAACTCCGTCTTATTCATCCTCACTTCTTCCTTACCTCGTTGCTGTCACTTGGCAGTCTTTCTGTTATATCTGTCCATATAAGTTTCTTTGAAAGTTAATCATTGCAGATGATTTATTATTGCTTAATTTCTGGACACTGACCGATGAGAACAGAGTGATTACGGTCTAATCTCCCCGATAACTTAGCAAGGGGAGCAAACGCTGTTTGTGGGTACAAACTGACGTCTTGCAATGCTACCTAACAGACCGTTTACGCATAAAGCGTTTTGTAGTAGAAAAGCGGATGTTATGCATTCAGTATCTAACAGCGTTCGTGGCGTTCCACCATTCAGTATTTTTAGCAAAAGTTCGTTGTCTTACTCTCTGAAAAGTGTCGAAGGTTTTTGAGTGAAGAGGCGTTCCTTTTTCCCTAAACCCTCGACCTTTTTATTACGGTTCACAGTTTTCTCCATTTCTCTATGTCCTCACCATATTCATCCAAATGTGTGCGGATGATATTTTCCACAAAGCTTGAGAGGTTGGAACTCTTGTCACCCAACCAGCGTACGATGAAGTCTGCATATTCCTGTGTCTCCCTGCTCAGGTAAACCGCCTTTCTCTCATATAGCTTTGTTGGAACAAGGAACGCCTACTTGTATGCGTCGAGTGTCTCTTTTCTCATCTTGGCACTGATGCGTCTTTGAACGGTTGTGTTCTCTGTATGCTGTGCAGGCTCGGCTGGCGTAACATATTTTATGGCATGTTCTGTTTCTTGTTGTTTTTGCTCTTGAATATTTTTCATTCCCTTTGCTCGAAATTCAGCTACGGTTTGTTCACTTGAACTTTCAGCTTGGCTCATACTGAAAGATTTCCTGATGGTATTTTCCATTTCCTCTTTGCTGACTGCTTTCTTTTCCATACCTCTATCTTATTTTAAGTCTGACTTGTTTTCTTTTGTTGCTTGTATTGGGAGTTTTCTCTAACTCTTTCTGTTGCTCACGGACACGGCTGACATGATACTCGTTGAGGTCTTTGAAGTCTTTATAATACACAGCCATATCTTCTACCTTAAAACCTGCGTTTACAAATTCCTGTACTGCTTTTCGCCCTGTATCGTCATTATCAAGAAAAGCACGAACAGAGGTTATATTTCTTTTGTTCAGGTAGTGAATACTTCTTGCTACATTACTCACAGAATTCATCACGAGACATTGGTTGGTTACTTCCCCTTTCATTGAAAGAAAAGAGAGAAAGTCCATAAAGCCTTCAAACAGACAGACGGGTTTGCCCTGTCCTCAAATATCGGAGTGATGTCTTTGGGGACAATCGTTCCTTTGAATATTTTGTTGTCCCGAAGTTCATAACTACCCGAAGAATTGGCAAAGCCGATGGTTTCATGTCTTCTTCCCCTTACCTCATAGCTGATACATTTGAGAAAGGGTATTGCCTTTTCCAAATTGATGCAACATTCCTTGATAAGATATTCCTGTAAATGTGGTGGCAAGGTCTCTGATATGCTTATCAGTCTCCTTGTACCGCTTGCCATTGTATTTTCTGTTTGCTTTGGGCTGATGGATGTTTCTCTCTTTGGAGAGCTGGAGCTGGGCACTATATACTCTGAAGCGTTCTGCCCCAAACGGCAGATGGCTTCCAAGAGCGTGCAGCCTTCCAAGCGCATACAAAGGTCGATGATACTTCCACCCCTGCCTTCGGCATAGTCTATCCAAAGGTTCTTTTCCCTGTCCACCTTGAAACTCGGATGCACTTCTTCCCTCAATGGTGAGCGATACACAGCATAGGTTGGTGTTTTGCGGGCAGGCTTGATGCCTTTCTTTTCGAGATATTCCACGATGGAATATTGCTTGATAGCTGATAAATCTTTTTCTTTCATTGTTTTGATACTTTAATGAGTTGAATGATAATTATTTATGCTTGTCTGTTTTATGGTTTTACCGTTTCCAAAGTTTTCCCCTCCAAACTTTTTCATCTTTCTTCTTACTACATATTATTTTGTGATAAGTGATTGATAATCAGTATTACTTTGTAGTATAAGACAATACTACACATTCTACTACATTTGGTTACTACAAGTTTGAAGGAGCGGGCAGGGTAGGATTTTCCTAATCTTGTAGACATAGATGGGGCTACCACCGTTTCTTCGTTTGCTCACCTTTATGTATCCTGCTTTCTTCAAGGCTTCGCCCATACGCTTGGCTTTCTCTACGTCTATGGATAGAACTTCAAAGGGCAGAAACCTTCTGCTGCCTGTCGGGTCTGTAAGAAAGTCATTGCCGTTCACTGATGCCACGAAGCTTGCCAAGTGGGGATACTCCTCCACGTACTTGTCATACGGCATACGGTACTTGACCATCGGACAGGTGATGAGGTTTTTCAGCTCGTTCTCATTCCGCTTATTGAGGGCTTTGAGTTGGTCATCTATATTTACGATAAGGTTCTGACCGATATAAGTGAGTATGTCCTTCTCTTGTGGATATATCTTGCCCGTATAGCTGTAACCGTGCAGTTTGGGTGGACAAAGTAAATCGAGAAACGTTGTCTTGAACTTACCCTGCTCACCTGTCAGTACAAGACAGGTATGGTTACGGCACTCGCGGTCGTCAATTGCGTTGGCGACCACCGCCACAAGCCACTTGGTAAGATACGGCAACCACTTGTTAGAATTACGGACGACCACGCAACTTGCCAAATTGGGAATTGCTTTTGGTGAAAAGGAAATAGGAACACTACTACCACTGTAACTACTACCATTACTACTACCATCGCCTATATCTATCAGTGGCAACTCTTTGAAATACTCCTGCACGGGATTGATACGGGGAGAGAAACTGCTCTCGATGATGGAATAAAGGTTCTCGGCAGAAGTCGCTATGCTTTCATCGCAATCAAGTTCCCTGCGAAACGTATTGATTTCATAGCGACCGATTTTTACAAAACGATTATTACCCTTACTGCAATATTCGGTTCTACCCAATACTGTATTGTATCTGAACTCGTAGTGTGTGGAGAGATAGTTTTCTATCTCTGCGTTCTTGGAGGGACTCCTCTTTCGATGAAGATTTCTCCTGCTGTCTATATTGCCTGCATCTGCTTTCTTTTTCATTATTCCCTTGAATTGATTTCCAAGAGTGAAGTTAGAGTGGGAATGCGTAACTTCCAAGTATTCAGAGCCTTCTTGCATAATGTTGCACTCGTCCGCTTTAAATTTCTTAGGGAGATAGGTAGTCAAGAAGAGCATTTATCGTCTCATTAAGAAAAAAACGGATAGTACGAACGAAGAGTAAGCAGGAAATGTGGATGTCGTTGTTTGCTTTCAGATGCAGTCTTTTGCTCCAACTATCTACAAACTATTGACTGGAGCATATTTATATCGGATTACTGTGCCAACCTATTCCATTACGACTCCACAAGCTGCCACTTGAATGAAAAGGGATGGAATAAGAAATGCCCAATATTAATTTTGCAATGAAAGAAAAAAGACGGGGCAGGAAAACGCAAATGCGAACCGACGGAACGGATTGCTCTTTTTCTTATTCTTCCCGATAATTCCCTGCTGTTCCCCACGGCTTTGAGAGGCGTACGTACGCCATTACCTTTGCCGATGGAAACAGGAAGGACCTGAAACAACAAACAACAAACAACAAACAATAAACAATAACAAAATATGATTATGAACTATTACATCATTACGGAAACCAATTGGGCAAAGCTTCGGGATGAAATCTTGAGCCTTGCGGAATGCTGCCACAAGGCATTCGGAGAGAAAAGCAAGCACACGGACTGACTGCACAACGGCGATGTGTGCCAGCTGCTGAATATCAGCAAACGCACCTTGCAGCATTATCGTGATACGGGTGTGCTGCCGTTTACGCAAATCGGACACAAGTGCTATTACAAGCGCGAGGATGTGGAAGCACTTCTTCTTACGAAGTCGAACAAATCTAAAAACAGACAGATATGATGGAAACAGCAAGAGACTTGAACATGGAGACGGACGAGATGCAGCTGGTCGTCTCGGCATTGAGAGGTGTGGGGAAACGGATTGTGGAAGTAGCACAGACGCACAAACCACTCTTTGCTGGCGAACTTTTCCTCACGGGTAAGGAAGTGTGCGAGCGGCTGTATATCAGTCCCCGTACCTTGCAGGACTACCGAGACAGGAAGATTATCCCCTACACGCAGTTTGCAGGAAAGATACTCTACAAGGCTTCGGACTTGGAGAGAATGTTGGAGGAGAATTACAAGTGAGGGGATTGATTTTGTATAACTGAAACTCTTCATATTCTATTCCACAATATGTTGTTTGACTTATAAAATAAATTTAGATATTCAACACACATAAGTATTTATTGCAAAATACTTATTTTGGGGTATTGCAGTGTTTTTATATCTTTACTACTTTTGCAAAATAAACATTGCAACTATGCGAATACACAATATTTATATAGTAAGAGCGCAAATGGGTTCGTTCAATCTATCGCACCGTTCGATTACGAAACGGTGCGATTTTTTTATGAACAAAACAGAACTTTGTTCATTATTTAAAGTTTTCATGGGGGTATGCAGAAACTGAAAGACGACATTCGGCTGCGTATCGTTGCCGTGGCGCGAGAGGAGTTCATCGCTCACGGCGCACGCAGCACGTCTATCCGCACAGTGGCGCGGCGTGCGGGCATTGCTGCTGGCAACGTATACAACTACTTCCGCAGCAAGGACGAGCTGTTCTGTGAGGTGCTGCGGCCGCTGCTCAACGAGCTGAACCGCTACATTCTGTCGCACAACGAAGAGCGGCACCTAAGCATCGAGGTGTTCGACGCACTCGATTTCCAGAACGAATACATCGGCGCAATGAAACGAATGGTGAGGCTTTACCGCCCCGAGCTTCGGCTGTTGCTGTTCAATGCCGAGGGCACATCGCTTACTGGGTACAAGGAAAGGATAGTTAAGCACCAAATGAAAGTTGGTTCGGAATACCTGCGACTGATGAAAGCGCGCTATCCGCACATCAACATTGACATCTCGCCCTTCTTCCTGCACATTGCGAGTTCTATGTGGGTGAACATCTTCTGCGAACTTGTGGAGCACGAGGACTACGACGAAAGCGAGGTGAACCGTGCACTCGAGCAGTATGCCGCTTACAGTATGGCAGGGTGGAGAGAGCTGATGAAACCGTAGGAACAATAACCTTTTAACATATATAGAAGAAGATGATAAAAATACTGAAACGCTTAGGACGTTACATGGGAGGGCGCAAGCCATTGCTGCCCTGCTCGGTTGTGCTGTCGGCAGTGAACGGACTGCTGTCGCTCGTACCCTTTATTTTCCTATGGTTGGTAGTGCGCACGCTGCTCACTGCCGATGGAAACCTTGCCAATACGCCCGTATGGGACTATGCCATTGCGGCGTTCGCAGTGTCAGTGGCGAATATTTTGCTCTATTTTTCCGCCCTCATGCTCTCACATCTTTCCGCTTTCCGCATCGAAACCAATATGCGGCGCACTGCAATGGAACGGCTGATGCGTATTCCGTTGGGCTTTTTCGACACGCAGAACACGGGGTGCATGCGCAAGATAATAGATGAAGATTCGAGTCAGACCCACACTTTCGTAGCACACATACTGCCCGATGTGGCAGGTAGCGTGGTGGCTCCGATAGGCATTATAGTTCTTCTGCTTGCCGTAGACTGGCAGTTGGGCATTGCCGCAATGGTACCGATAGTGTGCGCCTTCGGCATCATGGGCTACATGATGAACCCAAAGAACAACGATTTCCAGCGTATGTACCTCGACGCACAAGAGAAAATGAGTGCTGAAGCCGTAGAATACGTGCGCGGAATACCCGTCGTGAAGGTTTTCCAACAGACGGTATTCTCATTCAAACGCTTTCACGATAGCATCATCAACTACCGCGACCTTGTCATCAGGTACACCCTTCTGTGGCGTACCCCCATGTCTACCTACACCATAGTTATCAATGCTTTCGCTTTTCTGCTTGTACCAATGGGCATCATACTGATAGGGCACGGCGGCGAAACTACCATCATAGTTTCCGATATGGTACTGTATGTGCTCATCGCACCCATCATTGCAGCCAACGTGATGAAAGCCATGCACCTCAGTCAGAACCTTTTTCTGGCAAACGAAGCAGTAGATCGATTGGAGAAACTCACCGCCACACCGCCGCTTCCTGAAAGTTCCGAGCCCAATAAAGTGGGAACCTTCGATGTCAGCCTGCACAATGTGTCGTTCCGATACGAAGCGGCGGAGCACGATGCCGTAAGCCACATCGACCTTGACATACCACAAGGCAAGATCGTTGCGCTGGTGGGAGCATCTGGAAGCGGCAAGACAACCATCGCAAGGCTCATTCCACGCTTCTGGGATGTGCGCGAAGGCATTTTGAAAATAGGAGGTATGGACGTTCGACACATGGATAAGGCAACGTTGATGCGCAATGTGTCGTTCGTATTTCAGAACACCCGACTGTTCAAGACCTCCATCTTAGAGAACATACGCTACGGCAATCCCGATGCAACCATCGAGCAGGTGAACCACGCCATAGACCTCTCGCAGAGTCGGGAAATCATCGAGCGGCAGCCACAGGGACTGAACACTGTGATAGGAGCAGAGGGAACATACCTCTCCGGTGGCGAACAGCAGCGCATAGTGCTTGCTCGTGCTATTCTGAAAGATGCTCCCATCGTGGTGCTCGACGAGGCTACTGCCTTTGCCGACCCTGAAAACGAGCACCTTATCAGGAAAGCCTTTGCCCACCTTACTTGCGGAAAGACTGTGCTCATGATAGCCCACCGACTGACCACCGTGCAAGATGCCGACAACATTGTCGTGGTGGACAAGGGCAGAATAGCCGAACAGGGCACCCACCAACAGCTCATGGAGCAAGCCACATTATATTATAGGATGTGGAACGAATACCAAAAGTCGGTGGCATGGAAACTATAAACCTAAACAGAAAGGACTCAAGACAATGATAAAATATCTTCAACAACGGTTCGCCCTCACCGAAAAAGGAGCGAAAGACTTGCGGAAAGGCATCGCCTTCTCTACACTGATGAACCTCGCATTGATGCTGCCACCCACCTATTTGTTCTTCTTCCTCATGGAGTACATCGACTCCGAAACTCCCGCCGAGCCTCACACGCTGTGGTTCTATGTGGCTGTGGCTTTGCTCTTGGCTGTGCTTATGTTCTTCATAGCCCTCCGACAGTACGACAGCACCTACACCACCGTTTACAACGAGAGTGCGCAACGCCGCATCGGAGTGGCAGAAAAGCTTCGCCACCTGCCCCTCTCTTTCTTCGGCGAACGCAACCTTTCCGACCTCACCTCTACCGTGATGGAAGACTGCACGATGCTCGAGCAAACCTTCTCGCACGCTGTTCCCCAGCTGTTTGCATCAGCTCTGAGCGTCGTCATCATCGCCATTGGTATGTTCTCCTACAACTGGCAGTTGGCTTTAGCCCTCTTTTGGGTCGTTCCGCTTGCCGTAGCCACACTGCTGCTGTCGCGCCGTCAGCTCCACAAAGCCTTCGTTCAGCACTATAAAGTGAAGCGCGGTGTAACCGAACAGATACAGGAAGGCTTGGAATGTATGCAGGAAATAAGGTCATACAGTGGCGAACAGGCATACTGCCACAGCTTCGACAAGCTGCTGAAGGGCTACGAACGCGAGCTTGTGCGCGGCGAACTCGTGGCAGGGGTCTTCCTCAACCTCGCCGGAATGTTGCTCAAGCTCGGTATGCCCACCGTTATATTGGTGGGAGCGTGGCTGTTACAGCAGGACAAAGTGTCGGTATTCACCTACTTGGCTTACCTCTTGGCATCGGCAATGGTCTACAATCCCATTATCGAAGTATGCAACTACCTTGCCCTTCTCTCCTTCCTCGACGTGCGCATCAACCGTATGAAGGAAATAGAAAGCATGCCCACGCAGGAGGGAAGTGCAGCTGTACAACTCGACAACTACGACATCGAGTTCCGCAACGTAAGTTTTGCCTACGAAACCGCGAAGCAAGTGCTGCACAATGTTTCCTTCACGGCACGCCAAGGCTCTGTTACCGCCCTCGTAGGACCGTCGGGTGGGGGCAAAAGTACTACTGCCAAGCTTGCCGCACGCTTTTGGGACATCAACGACGGACAAATTCTTGTGGGTGGAAACGACATCTCAAAGATTGACCCCGAAACGTTGCTGAAACACTATTCCATTGTTTTTCAGGACGTATTGCTGTTCAATGCCTCTATAGCCGATAATATACGCATCGGCAAACGCAACGCAACCGACGAAGAAGTGCACCACGCTGCCCGACTCGCGCAGTGCGACGACTTCATCAGCCGAATGCCGCAAGGCTACGATACCGTTATCGGCGAAAACGGAGAAACCCTTTCGGGTGGCGAACGGCAGCGCATTTCCATTGCCCGAGCCCTGCTGAAGAATGCCCCTATCATACTTCTCGACGAAGCTACCGCAAGCCTTGACGCCGAGAATGAAACGAAAATACAAGCGGGTATCTCCGAACTGGTGCGCAACAAAACCGTTATCATCATAGCACACCGTATGCGCACCGTCCGCAATGCTGACCACATCGTGGTGCTTAGTGGCGGAACGGTGAGCGAACAGGGCACTCCAGACGAACTGTTGGCTCGTAACGGCGAGTTCGCCCGCATGATTCGTCTGCAACAGGAAAAACAGTAATGATACCCCTCTACATCAATTGCTCGCAAAGGATTATGGCAAACAGCAACAATATATGACTTACGGGTATATGCCTTTCGTGCAAATTGGACAGACGAGTCTAATGACGTGGACAAATTCATCCACTTAGTTGGATATGTGTATCCAATTCTGTAAGTATTAAAGGTTCCCAACGACTGATTAGAGATAATACTAAGAATAAAAATAAAACAACAATGAAAATCGTAAAAATCAATAGTAAATTCAAGCGGTTGGCAGACTGGATACTCAGCCACCGTCTTGTGGTCGGTGCGTTGTTCGCAATCATCATCGCTTTCTCGTTTGTGGGGGCGAAGCGCATCGTGATGAAAACCTCGTTCGACGACTATTTCGTGAGCGACGACCCGATGCTGCTCAAGACCAACGAGTTCAAGTCTATCTTCGGCAACGACTACTATGTGGCGGTGCTGGTGAAAAACAAAGATATCTTCTCTCAACGCAGCCTAACGCTCATTCGCGAGCTGAGCAACGAACTGAAAGACAGCCTGTCATATGCCGACAAAGTAACGTCGCTCACCGATATTGAGTTTACCGCAGGTACAGAGGAGGGTATGACCATAGAACAGATTGTTCCCGACGAAATTCCGTCAGATACCGATTCGCTGAATGTTATCCGGCAGAAAGCGTACAGCAAACCGTATTTGGCAAAGAAGATGTTGTCGCACGATGGCACGATGACATGGATTATGGTGAAATTGCGGCCGTTCCCCGAAGATAGCGTGTGGAAGAAGACAAGCGATATTGCACCCGACATGATTACGGGCAAAGAAGCTGGACACATTATTGGCAAGGCAAAATATGCCGAGCTGTCACCCAATGCCACAGGAATGCCCTATCTGGGCTATGAGAAATTCAATTATCTCAAAGGCGAATTGGGCAGACTGTTTCTTTTTGCCTTCATTATCTCCATCGTTGTGATGCTCATCGTAACCCGTTCGCTGCGTGGCGTTATTGCACCACTGCTCACGTCCTTGTTCGGATTGCTTATCAGTTTCGGCATCATCGGCTGGACAGGCATCTACATTGATATGACTACAACAATGATAGCTGTGATACTAACTTTTGCCTGCTCCATCGCCTATAATATCCACCTGTACAATTTCTTCAAGACGCAGTTTGTAGAAACAGGCAAACGCAGGGAATCTATCAAGGAAGCTGTAAGCGAAACAGGTTGGGGTGTGTTGCTGTCGGGACTTACCACCGTGGCTGCTATGATGACATTCTTGTCAATGAAGATAGTACCGATGCAAGCCATCGGCATCAACACCTCGCTCTGTCTGCTTGCCGTGCTGCTCACTTGCCTGCTGCTTACCCCCATTCTGTTGTCGTTTGGCAAGGATCGCAAGCCTGTCACCGATATGTCGAAAAGTTTTGAAGGATATATCGGCAAACGATTCGAACTGTTCGGCAGTTTCGTGATGCGCAACCATCGTTTCATTGTTGCATCGTCGGTTTTACTGACCATCTTCTGCGGTATCGGACTCTTCTTCATCGAACCAGCATTCGACATCGAAAAAACGATGGGGCGAAAGATTCCTTATGTCAAGAAATTCCTTGATCTCTGCGAAACCGAGCTCGGTTCGATATATGCCTACGACCTTATGATTACCTTGCCAAACGACAACGACGCCAAAAAGCCAGAGAATTTGCAGAAACTCGACCGACTGGCGGAGATTGCGGGTGGCTACAAACTAACGAAACGCCACAATTCCATCACCGACATCGTAAAGGACATGAACTGCACGCTCAACGGCAACAATCAGCAGTTCTACCGTATTCCCGACAATGCCGATATGGTGGCGCAGTTACTGTTGCTCTATGAGAATGCAGGTGGTACGGAGTCGGAATACTGGATGGACTACGACTACAAGCGTTTACGATTGCAGTTAGAAATGAAAAACTACAACTCCAACGAGGCAGAAAAGGAAATGAACGACTTGCAGATGGAGGCACGCAAGCTCTTTCCCAATGCACACATTTCTGTGGTAGGTAGCATACCGCAGTTCACCGTGATGCAGCAGTATGTGGAACGTGGGCAGATGTGGTCTATGCTGTTGTCGGTATTGGTCATCGGTATTATCCTCGTGCTTGTCTTCGGCAACTGGAAAGTAGGGCTTGTGGGTATGATACCGAACATTGCCCCTGCCATCATTGTGGGCGGTATGATGGGTTGGTTGGGCTATCCGCTCGATATGATGACTGCCTCGCTCATTCCGATGGTCTTGGGTATTGCCGTCGACGACACCATTCATTTCATCAACCACAGCCATGTAGCATACGACAGATGCGACGATTATGCAGAATCCATCAACCGAACCTTCCGCACAGAAGGACTTGCCATCGTGATGTCCACGGTCGTCATCTCAGCTACGTTTACAGGTTTCGTCTTCTCCGATGGCACACAGATGCGCAATTGGGGCATTCTGGCTGTTGCTGGTATGACGTCGGCACTGCTGGCAGACCTCTTTCTCACGCCCATTTCCTTTAAATATCTCCGAGTATTTGGGAATGGAAAAAGACTTCATGAGTAACAAAAAACATCATAAGAAACAAAATATAACGATATGAAAACAAGACATTTTACATTGCTGTTCATCGCCATACTAGCGGTTTGTAGTGCACAAGCAGCAGGGCAGTCAGGCAGAGACATCATGCAGAAAGTAAGAAACCGTGCAGACGGCGACACACGTTCTGCCACCATCGAAATGACGCTCATTCAGAAGAGCGGTCATAAGCGTGTGAGGAAACTCGAATCGTGGGCAATGGACATAGGCAATGATATGAAGAAAATCATGTTCTTCACCTATCCCGGCGACGTGAAGGGTACGGGATTTCTCACTTGGGACTACGACAATACCGCCAAGGTGGACGATAAGTGGCTCTATCTTCCGGCAATGAAAAAGACGAGGCGCATCAGCGGGAAGTCATCAAAAACCGATTACTTCATGGGCAGCGACTTTACCTACAACGATATGAGCGCCCGCAGCGTGGACGAAGAGAAGCATACGCTTCTGCGCGAAGAAATGTTGGGCGGTCAAAAATGTTGGGTGGTAGAGTCGGTACCCAACGACAAGGATGAGATTTACACACGCCGCGTCACCTGGGTTCGGCAGGACTGCCTGATGGCGGTAAAGGCGGAATACTACGATAAGCTGAACAAGCTGCACCGTAGGCTCACGATTTCCAACATAAATAAAATGCAGGGCTTCTGGACGATGCACCTTATGCAGATGGAGAATGTACAGACGGGACACAAAACCATTATCCGTATGGACAATCAGAAGTTTAACATAAAGCTGTCGCCTAACTTTTTCACTGTTTCCCAACTGGAGAAAGGACTCTGATATGAAACTATTTATGCTCTTGCTTGTGCTGATACTCTCGGTGCAGGCAGCGGCCCAAATCGAAAATACATTGCCGGCCGATAGCGATACCATCGGTTCGGAATGCACTCCGCAGGAAACGGTCGAAGCATCGGACGATAACGCCTTGCAGGTGCAGGTGAAAGGTTTTCTTGATACCTACCATGCCGTAAGGACGGAGGGACGTGCCGACTGGATGGCTTCGCGGACTCGGGCGCGGGGAGAACTCAAACTCGAGAAAGGGGCGGCTTCGCTCTTCCTATCCCTGAACGCCACCTACAACGGAATATTGAAAGAACGCACAGGACTGGAGTTGCGCGAGGCTTATCTCTCTTATGCAAAGGGCAACTTCGACCTGCGCGTCGGGCGGCAGATTGTCGTATGGGGCGTGGCGGATGCACTGCGCGTTACCGATTGTGTGTCGCCGTTCGATTATACTGAGTTTCTCGCACAAGACTACGACGACATTCGCATGCCCGTCAACGGATTGCGTGCAAAGTATACGACAGGTTCGGTCACCCTTGAAGCCGTGTGCAATCCTGTAGCAGACTTCTTCGTGTTGCCGACAGACGAGCGCAATCCGTGGGCAATACGCCTGCCATCTGCTACACTACCCTATACCACCGACTTGGAAAGCGGCAAGCCGGAGAAGAAAATCAAGAATATGGAGTTTGGCGGCCGGGCAAGCGTCAATCTCAGCGGAATAGACTTCTCCGTGAGTGCCTTGCGGACGTGGAACAAGCTGCCCGCCCTTTGCCCTGCCCTGTCGGGCGATGGAAGGACGCTCCACATCAACGGACAGTACCGCCGTATGACGATGTTGGGTGCCGACTGCTCATTGCCCGTCGGTCAGTTTGTCCTCCGCGCCGAAGTCGCCGAGTACATAGGCGAGGCACAAGGAAGCGGCTTGGGGCAGAATGCCGTGCGACGCAACACGCTCAACGCCCTTGCAGGGGTAGACTGGTATCCGGGTAACGACTGGAACATCAGCGTGCAGTATTATCATAAATACACATCGGGCAATCTCGCAGCACTCTCCGTCTATCGCAATGCCGGGCTTGCCACAGCAAGACTCTCGAAGGAATTGCTGCACAACACGCTGAAACTCTCCACTTTTGCCTACATCGACGTGGCAAACGGCGGCATCTTCAACCGCCTTTCCGCCTCCTATTTTCTCAACGACGATATAGAACTAACCGCCGGCTACGACTATTTCCATGCCAACAAAGGCAAGTTTGCCATGTATGGTAAGAACTCCGAAGCGTGGGTGAAGATAAAGTACAGTTTCTGACTCCATTTTAATACATCTTTTGTAGTTATGTCGTAGGTTGATATCGATGAAAGAGAAAAGCATATCAATTGATACTGCCATTGCAGTGTAGATATATCTGCTCCATCACAGGTGCAGAGCGGTGCAGTTCTCGACAGATGTGTTTTCTAAACAGGTGTGCTTCCGCGCTGTCCAATTGATAAGACAAAGCGATGATGATTGAAAGCGGATAAAGCGAAGCATAACCTTTTAACTGTCCATTTACGAACACTTCCACCTCCCCTACATTCCTTTCCTCGGGATGTAGGGAAAATGTTTTGAGGAGTAGTTGCAATTGATAATTGAGCTTCCTCCATGTTACATTAAAGAAATCTACGAGTTCACTCTCTGTCATAGCTATCTCGCCTTTGCCTTTGCGAGTGATTTGCATATTATCGCCCCATTCGAAATAGCTTCGCTCTCTTTTTGTTTGATGGTGATTGACATTCATACGGTTTCCTCCTTCGTTTCTTTTGTCTGATGTTTCCTTATCAACCTGTCCATGTCCTCCGAAATCTTATTGTCCGTCACCTGTGCGTAGATTTGAGTACTGGATATAGAGGCGTGCCCCATCATCTTGGCAATGCTTTCGATGGGTATTCCTGCACTTAAACTCATCGTGCCAAACGTGTGCCTCGCCATGTGGTAGGACAACCGTTCCCTGATACCGCAAGCTTTGCCTACGATGCGCAGCTTTACACTCTTCACGCTACGGCTACAAGCACAGTGAAAGATAAAGTCGTCGCCTTTTTCTTTCACTGTCTGCATTTCTTTCATGCTCAGTTGTTCTTTCTTGCATTGATTGATGACGGTCTCCGCTATCGGGTGCAGGGGCACAATAAACTCCACCTTTGTCTTCTGCCTTTCTTTACGGATATATTTCTGTCCGTCGGCTGCCGTTTGAATGTGTCCCAATTGCAAATGTTACATATCAGCAATAGCCAAGCCCGTAAAGCATGAGAAGATAAACATCCGTCTTGCTTGTTCTGCTTCCTTATCAAGTACTCTCAGTGCCATAAGTTTAGATACTTCGCTCTTTTGCAAAAAGCGTATCTTCTGTTCCGCTTTCTCATACTTGGCATTCTCAAAAGGATTACAGCGAATGAGCCTTTGACTGACCGCACGATACATCAGCCTACTCAGCCAACAAAGGTAACGATTTAGGGTTGCTGTTGCCAAGCCTCGTTTTTTCAGATAGAAACGGTATTCTTCAAACAAGTCTTCCGTTATAGTGGCTATGGTTATATCTATCACTCCCTTATTTTTTACAAACTCCGTAAGCAACTTATCTGAATAGAATAGGTTCTGATAAGTCCCCTCTGCCCTTGATTTGCCCACGCACTCTTTAACTGCTTGCAGTTCTGCTTTGCTCATGGCAAGAAGTGTTGTCGGCATGGTGGCTATTCCCTGCAAACGGTTCTTGAGCAGTTCCACACTTACCACTCCGTCCTTTATCAGAATATCCTGATAGGTCTTCTCTACAAGTTCCTTAAACTCGCCGATTCTTTGATTGGTTTTCTTGTCGGTTGTCAGTCCTTTCCTGCTGTTCCACTCGGAGGACTTGCACTGCTCGCCTGTGGTGATAGCAGTGCTCTTACCATCTATGGTGATACGGCAGAGAATAGCAGTCTTGCCGTCTGCCTTTGTTTTCTGTCTGTTGATGTAAAACAATATCTTGAATGTACTTCTCATAAAAAATCTTGGTTAAATGGTTAAACGTAAATCTTCTGTGAAAGAAAGGAAACGGTTAAACTCCTCAAAGAGTTTCTGCGGTGTAACCTTTGCATAACGTTCGGTCATACTTACGTTCGTATGTCCGAGCATCTTACTCACCGTTTCGATTGGAACGCCCTGTTCCAAGGTGATAAGCGTGGCAAAGGTGTGTCTTGCCGTGTGCGAGGTAAAGGGAAAGGATATATCTGCACGAAGTCGTAAAGCTTTGAGGCAACTCTGATAGTTTTTATACCCCATGAAAGGGAGCAGTGTTTCCCTTTCATCGCTGTGCATTTTCTCTATTAATCGAATAGCCTCCGCCGGTAACAGTTTGATACGACAAAGCACACCCGTCTTCTGTCGGTTGAACTTCAACCAAAAACTACCTGCATCATCATGGACAAGATGCTTCTTGCTTAGTTCCATCAAATCACAATAGGCTGCACCGGTATAACAGGCGAAGAGAAACACATCACGAGCAGTTTCCATTTCTTTTTCCAATTCATCAAAGCGGAGTGCTTTGAGTTTGTCCAATGCTTCCTTGTCGAGAGCTTTGGGTGCTTTCTTGTCTCCTCGTTCTATATGTACTTTATCAAACAGAAGCGTATCTGCCAGCCCCTCACGATAAGCCAGCCTACAGACGGTCTTCAAATCTGCTGCAACTCTGAAGAATGTGCTTTGCTGATGACCAAGCTCACCAAGACAGAATGCTTGCAATTCGTAGATGAAGCTTTCTGGCAATTGCGAGAAAGCCAAATCCGAAACATGATACTTCTTCTGTATAAACTCCTGTAATCGTTTTCGAGTGGAATAATAGGCGGACATAGATCCTTCCTTGATGTCTATACCGATATGGCTTTCTTTCTCCTTGATGAGTATATCCCCAGCCTTTCGATGAGCCTGCATCGTGCCTGCACACTGCCTTGAAACTGTTCCTTTACATCAGTTGCATCAAATGACTGTCCTTTGGCAATTAGCGACTGATAGGTAGATTGAATGGAAAGCAACAAGTTCTCCAACCTTCCGTTAATCTCCACCGCCTCACGGCTTTTGCCGTCCATCCTGCTCTCACGTGAATTCCATAAGCCGGGATTGCAGGAGAGTTTACAACTAAACTGGGCAATGGAACGCCCAATGGTAATACGTCCCATAATCGGGGCCTTGCCCGACTTGTCCAAACCGCTCTTTTTAAGGTAGAGCAACACCTTCATTTTCTCTGTTTTCATACGCTTTAATATTTGTGGGCAAAATTACCCGAATTAAAGCGTTCCTCACTTACGCAGAAAACTGCCGACCGAAGCAACAGCCACACGAACGATAATAATTCAGTTACCTATTTCTTCTCCATCGTTACCAACATCAAAACAAGGTAACACTCTGGTAACTGAACTTCTGCCTAAATCTGCATATTTCTGCCCTTTACAAATAGAGCAGTATTATGCTAATTCGTGTATTTCCTCCTCATTATCAGTTAGTTTACATCAACCTCAACATTTCTTCATTTTCAGTGATTAGTTACCTCACAACTAAAGTCATTTTACGATATAAAGTGACTCAAGTTACACGCTAATTAGCGTCAAGTTACAGCGTAATTAGCGTCAAGTTGCCACACGATTTAATAGAGATTGTCACATGATTGGGTATATATTGTTCTATAAACTACCTGTTATTATATGATGACAATGGATATTGTGTCGTGCGATGAGTGCCATGCTGGGCTATCCCGACTTTCGTTCCTATGAGTGACAACGGATATTGTGTTATGCGATGAGACATTTCTCATGTAGTAACTGCGTAGCAGTTATGCTTTTGAAAGCCCGTGGTTGGCGAGGAACGAGCCTACCTCGTGGGAATGATAACGCGTGGTTTTCAAACCCGGTACGGGTTTTGCTTCTTCCAATTACGTGGCGGATACGAAAAAGCTGAACCCGTTCCGGGTTCATTTCATACGTCCATTTTATCCCCACGTAGGCTCACTTCGCTCGCCGACGTGAGGCTTTCAAAAGCACAACTCGTACAGAGTTGCCCTCCCACCTCTCGCCTCTTATCTTGCCACATGGTCATTATGATGAAACAATAGGGTGGAGATTACTACACGACAGGGTATAGAACGCATGCTTATTTGAGTCATTTTACGGCGTAAAGTGACGCAAGTTGCATGGTGATTTGAGTCAAAAAGCAGAATAATCAATGTCAAATGATTATGCAAACAGATATGGATTACACGAATTGGGGATAAATCTTTGCTTTTGAATAGTTTCAATTGCTTATCCTGAACTAAGGTGTTTGATGCTGCTATTTACCTCAAAAAGTGCTGTGATTTAAGTCTGATGGTGAGACGATTTGACGTAGATTGCATGGAATTTCAATGTTATTTTAGTCTTTATTTTGTGTTGATTTTTGCAAAATTCTGATAACCAATGCGTTATGGATTGCCAAAATACAGCCCGTATTTGGAGCGGGATAGTCTTTCATTTCAAATATGCGAGCTATGCGAGAACATTTGTAAAGTTCCTTGATAAGATTTAACTTATAATCCGTTTGCACTGTAAAGTTCTTTGTACACCAATGGTATTCGGTTGTTTCCCGTTTGATTTTTGGAGATAGTTTCAGTTCAGTACAAATACAGTCCAATCGTCCTGATGATATTTACCTGCTTGAATTCACTGCCAAAACAGGTAAGGATATGTCGGAAGTAAGGAGGAACAGCAAGAAAACCCAACTGATGATGGCGGACTGTTCTTTTTATCTTTCCTGTCAAAAAGGCATTTGTTTCTGTGTTTTTTTACTAAATTTGCAGTATTATTACAGACCTAACAGAAGAAGGCAGAATGACAATTATCCTCGCATTACATGCAATTTGCATTTATTTCTTTTTGAAGCGGAACTCTGATGTGCCAGTTTGGTTGAAGTTGTTTGCATTGAGTCCGCAATTAATATCACCGTTAGTGGTGTTTGTAACCATCTTTTTCTTTGATGCACCAGGCGTTTCTTGGAAGGCTGTGGCTTTGTTTATATTGGCCAACGCTTATACTTTCTTGATTTATATCGGTGCATTCTGGGCTTGCAGCTTCTATAGGAAAGGGTTTCGTCGTTGGGTACTTGTGCCTCCTTCTCTGTTTACGCTCATTAATCTTTCTGCCTGCTTAGCATTCTTTCGGGCATAGAAAGCTTACAGAGTTGATGAGGATTTACTTCTCTTCTTCGTAATCTACGTATTCACCTTCATCTTCTTTGAATATCTTCTTGTTGGCTTCCTCGGGTTCACGTGTGTCGAATACTTGTTCCCTGTCACCGTAGGTGCGGCGTCGTTGTGCATTCTGTTGTCGCTGACCGAAGTCTTGTGCACGTTGATTGTATCTGTTGATATTGTTTCGGAACGTATTGATGAAGCGAAAAGCTGTCAGCAAGATGAATATGAAGAGTACTATGAAAAGCAGAAATATAAACTTGAATAAGAACATCGTCTATCCCTCCTTAATTATATAGGTGTGTTGAAAAGTGAAGTTGGTTGTCATGCTTTATCCTTCAACCAAAGCAAAACTGAGCCGGCAAGATAAAGGGTAATGATAATCCACCAGGCTTCGAGAAGTCCGAAAACAGCAAGGCAGACAATGGAAAGTACTGCAAAACAGTATTTCACTTCATTTCCTTTCCACCCCCACTGCTTGAACTTCAAGGCAAACATCGGCAGTTCTGACACGAGCAGATAGCAGCTGACGGCAAGCATGATCAAGAGGATGAATATGGAATAAGACGAGCTTTCGAGCCATGAAGGATTGCTGACAATGAGTGAACTCCAGAACAATGCGTTGGCTGGTGTGGGCAAACCGATGAATGAAGTGGTTTGTCTTTCATCGAGATTGAACTTTGCAAGGCGCAAAGCAGAGAATGCTGCCATGAGAAAAGCAATGTAAGGGATGTAGTCTTTTATGCCGAAAAGAACTCCGGGATACTCCAGAACAGACAACTCGGAGAATAGAATTGTGGCAGGAGCAACGCCGAATGTAACATCGTCGGCTAACGAGTCAAGTTCCTTGCCTATGGGAGATGACACGTGCAACAGACGTGCTGACATGCCATCGAAGAAGTCAAATACTGCACCGATGATAATCCAGAGAAGGGCCATCTTAGCGTCTCCGGCGAAAGCAAACGTCGTGGCTATGCATCCCGAAATGAGGTTGCAGCAGGTGATACTATTTGGAATATGTTTCTTAATACCCATTATTTCAGTTTGGCAATAATCGTTTGGTCACCTATCGTAGTCTGTCCCATTTTCACGCAAACTTCGGTTCCAATGGGCAGAAACACATCGACACGGCTTCCTAATTTGATAAATCCAAGGTGCTCGTCAATATAGCAGTCTTCACCTTCTTTGGCATAGGTAACGATGCGACGTGCCATGGCTCCGGCTATCTGACGACACAGAATGTCCTCTCCTTCGGGAGTAGTGATCATTGTGTCAGCGCGTTCATTCTCCTCACTTGCCTTGGGAAGCCAGGCTTTGTGATAGTTCCCGTCTTGGTGGCGCACGAATTTCACCTTGCCATCAACAGGAAACCAGTTGGCATGAACATTGAAAAGGCTCATGAATATGCTGATCATCAGGCGGCGATCATGGAAATATTCGTTCTCATCTACTTCTTCTATAACGACAATCTTGCCGTCGGCAGGGGCAACAACAACCTTTTCTGTCTCGTCAGTTTCAGAGAAACAGCGCACAGGACAACGGTAGAAGTTGAGCACAATGGCATAAACTGAACCGAAAATAATTAGGAATGACCAGAAAAAGAGCTTGTTGTCTAACCGAAACAATAGTAGTGCAAGCGCTGCGTAGGCTATGAAACTGTAGAGAAGGGTATCGGTCCCTTCGCGGTGAATACGTATTTTCTTAAATTTCTTTATCTTCTTAATCATAGTCTATTAGAATAGATACTAATTCATCGCAAAGGTAATTATTTTTTGTTTTATGAGCAAATATCTAAAATAAAAAACCTTGTTTTATTTTGTATTCCTCTTTTTTTGCAGTACCTTAGCAACCCAAATTATTATCTTATGCAAGACTTTATTCACCTACATGTCCATACTTATTATTCGGTTCTTGACGGCCAGTCCAAGATATCTAACCTTGTAAATAAGGCTGTCGAAAATGGAATGAAGGGTATGGCGATTACGGATCACGGTGTAATGTTCGGCATCAAGGAGTTTGCCGACTATTGTGCCGGCGTCAATAAAAAGCGGAAAGCCGATGGACTTGAACCTTTCAAGCCTATCCTTGGCTGTGAAATGTACGTGGCACGGCATAGACTTCAGGATAAAGTTAAAGAGCATGGAGATAACTCCGGCTATCATCTTATCGTATTGGCCAAGAACTATAACGGCTATAAGAACCTTATAAAGTTAGTCAGCAAGTCGTGGATGGAGGGGTATTATTACCGTCCGCGTACGGATAGAGTAGAGCTTGAGAAGTATCACGAAGACCTGATTGTGTGTTCAGCTTGTATTGCCGGCGAGGTGCCTTCAAAGATAATCAAGGACGATTTGGAAGGAGCACGCGAGGCTTGTGAATGGTATCATCGTGTTTTCGGTGATGACTATTACCTCGAATTGCAGCGTCATGAGGTGAAAGATCCTACAATTCTGGCCAATCGTGAAGCCTTCCCGCTGCAGCAGAAAGCCAATAAAGTGTTGTTGGAATTTGCTAAGGAGTATGGCATTAAGGTCATCTGTACGAATGATGTGCATTTCGAAGACAAGGAAACTGCCGAAGCACACGACCATTTATTATGTCTTTCTACGGGTAAAGATCTCGATGATCCAAGCCGTATGCGCTATAGCAAACAGGAATGGTTCAAGACTCGTGAGGAGATGAACGATATCTTTTCAGATGTTCCCGAGGCTTTATCGAACACGCTTGAAATCTTTGATAAGGTCGAACTCTACAGCATAGAGCATGGCCCTATCATGCCTTTCTTCCCAATTCCGGAGTCTTTCGGTACAGAAGAAGGGTGGAGGAAGAAATTTACGGAGGCTGATCTTTACAGGGAATTCACATCTGATGAAAATGGAGAAAACCCACTTTCGCAGGAAGAAGGGCAGAAAGTCATCGAGCGTCTTGGTGGATATGATAAGATTTATCGCATCAAGTTTGAGGCCGACTACCTTGCAAAATTAGCCTATGATGGTGCAAAGAGGCTTTATGGAGACCCTGTTCCGGATAATGTCCGCGAGCATATTAACTTCGAACTTCACGTGATGAAGACTATGGGTTTCCCGGGATATTTCCTCATAGTTCAAGACTTTATCAATGCTGCCCGCACTGATTTGGGTGTCATGGTTGGCCCTGGGCGTGGCTCTGCAGCAGGCTCCGTGGTAGCTTATTGCTTGGGAATTACGAAGATAGATCCCTTGAAATACGACCTTCTGTTTGAGCGTTTTCTCAATCCAGATCGTGTGAATCTCCCCGATATTGATACCGACTTTGATGATGACGGACGTGGAAAGGTGTTGCGATGGGTAATGGATAAGTACGGGCATGAGAACTGCGCGCATATCATTACTTATGCAAGTATGGCCACAAAGAACTCTATCAAGGATGTCGCGCGTGTGGAAAGACTACCTTTGGATAAATCGAATTTCCTCTGTAAAGCTATCCCTGACCGTCTGCCCGACGGCTTGAAGATGAATCTTACGAATGCCATTAAGTGCACACCAGAACTCCGTGAGGCCGAAGTTTCACAGGATCCACGCGAGCGAAACACAATCAAATATGCTAAAATGCTTGAGGGAACGGTGCGCGGAACGGGTATTCATGCCTGTGGTTTCATTATCTGTCGTGACCCGATCAGCAACTGGGTACCAGTCTCAACGGCTGATGATCCTGATTTTCCAGGCTTGAAAACTGCCGTAACACAATACGATGGGCATGTCATTGAGTCTACCGGACTCATCAAAATGGACTTCCTTGGACTCAAGACTCTGTCGGAGTTAAAGGAAGCCTGCAAGGTTGTTAAGAAGACTGTTGGTGATGATATCGACCTTGATAATATCCCCATAGATGACGAACTGACCTATCAGCTCTATCAACAGGGCCGTACTATCGGTACATTCCAGTTTGAGTCACCGGGCATGCAGAAGTATCTTCGTGAACTGCATCCTACGGTTTTCGAGGATCTTATCGCCATGAATGCCCTCTATCGGCCTGGTCCAATGGACTATATTCCTGATTTTATCAAGCGTAAGAACGACCCAACTTTAGTGACATATGATATTCCTTGCATGGAGAAATACCTCAAGGACACTTACGGTATCACTGTGTATCAGGAGCAGGTGATGTTGCTTTCACGTCAATTGGCTAACTTCACACGAGGTGAGAGTGATGCCCTTCGTAAGGCGATGGGTAAGAAAAAGAAGGCCATTGTTGATGCGATGAAGCCTAAATTCATTAAGCAGGGACAGGAAAATGGGCATGATCCGAAGGTGTTGGAAAAGATTTGGGGTGATTGGGAGAAGTTCGCTTCCTATGCATTCAACAAGTCTCATGCCACATGTTATTCGTGGGTAGCCTATCAGACAGCCTATATGAAGGCGCATTATCCTGCAGAATACATGGCAGCGCTTATGACTCGGCGCTTCAGTCAGATAACCGAAATCACCAAACTCATGGAGGAATGCCAGAGCATGAAGATAGCAACGCTCGGCCCGGATGTCAATGAAAGCTACTCAGAATTCGGTGTAAACAAGAAAGGCGAAATACGTTTTGGCCTCTCTGCCATTAAGGGAATGGGTGAAACTGCAGCCTTGTCAATCGTTAAAGAGCGCGAAACTAATGGCCCATATAAGGATATCTATGACTTCGCTGAACGTGTTGATTATGGTTGTGTCAATCGAAAAGCATTCGAATCTCTGGCTTTGAGCGGCGGTTTCGATGGCTTTGAATTCCGCCGTGAGCAATATTTCGCAGCAGGAATGAAAGGAGATGTGTTCCTTGATACGCTTGTTCGCTATGGTCAGCTCTATCAGCAAGAGCAGCGAGAAGCCAAGAACTCGCTCTTCGGAGGCGAGAGTGCAGTCGAGATTTCACGTCCGGTTCCCGGCAATGCAGAGGATTGGAGCACGATTGAAAGGCTCAACCGCGAGCGTGATTTGGTAGGAATTTACCTCAGTGCGCACCCTTTAGACGAGTATGGGGTTATCTTGAAGTCGATGTGTAACACGCATTGTGTGGAGATAGATAAGAAAGAAGAGCTTGCCAAGAAAGAGGAAATCTCTATTGGTGGCATTGTAACAGGGGTGAAATCCAAGTTTACCAAGAATGGGAAACCATGCGGTTTTGTCACTTTGGAGGATTTCGAAGGCAGCGGAGAATTGGCTTTCTTCGGTGAAGAGTGGGGGCGTTGGCGTGGTATGTTGACTGAAGGTTGCATCGTATATATTACAGCCAAGTGCCAACAACGCTATCGCGACAGTAACTTCTACGACCTCCGTGTGCAGGATATTCAGTACATGCAGACCGTCAAAGATACGCGTTTGGAGAAGATTACCATATCTGTTGACAGTACAGTACTTACAGAAGCCGTCGTCAACGACCTAAGCACGTTAGTTGAAAAGACGCCGGGGAAGGCGCAACTCTATGTGCAGGTTATAGACCGCGAGCATAATGTCAGCGTGATGTTGCGCTCACGGAGCCACACCGTTGACGTCACCAAAGAACTCCTGAACTATGTTGACAGCAACTCTGCCATGTCCTATCACATCAACTGATGAGTCTTTACGACTGTTTTAACAGACTTTTTGGCATGGCATTTGCTTTTATGAAACTGAATGATTACTTTTGCAAAAGTATATAAGATTACTAATAAAAGAAACAAATAAGATGGAAGTTAAAATCACAACCCAAAACATTGAGAGTTATAAGAACGGCGAATTGCCATTGGTAGTAGACCTTTGGGCAACCTGGTGTGGGCCTTGTCGCATGGTAGGGCCTATCATTTCAGAGCTTGCAGAAGAGTATGACGGCAAGATTGTTGTCGGCAAATGCGATGTCGAAGAGAATGATGATGTAGCTGCAGACTATGGTATTCGCAACATTCCTACTATTCTCTTCTTCAAGAATGGCAAGCTTGTTGACAAGTTTGTAGGTGCTGCAAGCAAGGCAATTCTCGACGAAAAGTTCAAGGCTTTGCTGTAATCATGCCGATGGGTGCATGCCCATTGTAGGCTGTCAAAAAGGGAAAAGCCTGTCAGATTAACCAGTCTGACAGGCTTTTTTCATGCTCATGAAGATGTTTTTAGATAGCTGTTGATTTGCCTGTAGCTGCTGTTTCAAGGAAGATGAGGGCTTGAATGTCCGACATATCGTGTCATTCGATTATGTAAATATCTGTTCCTGCAATGACTTGATGTATGGTTTTTCTCGCCATAATCCTATGAGGCAGATTATATGTTAAATTTAATCAAGGATATTTACAATTGCTCTTACATCACTGGTAAATTCAAAACAAGATTTACTGCCATTCAAAATTTGCGAGTTTTAAGGCCGTTTTGTAAAATGCTGACTATCAGAATGCTGCAGAATTCCATGCAAAATGTAAGATGAAATCACGCTGAAAAGCCATGCGATTTACGTCAAATTATCCCGTAATATGCATCAAGTTGCGATGTAATCTGACTCAAATAGCGGTGTAAAATGACTTTAGTTGTGAGGTTATTCAATACAAATTGCAACGCCATGTAAATGGAACCTTATTTTATATTATCCATAATTGAGGTATCAGATGAATGGAGCTACATGCCAAAGGGATAGAAACAGGGACGTCAAGGTCATAAAATGGCTTTATACTGACAGTAAAGACAGGTTTTCATTTCTATTTGGTCTGCCCCGGAAGTGTTAAAAACCTGCTAACAATCTTTACAAAATCAAGAGCTCTTGTGTCGTGAAATATCATCAAACTAAAGCTTCACAGAAACCTGACAAAGAATTATCCCACGCTATACAACAGCCAAATTGCAAGACAATTCCCCTATTCTATGCGCACAAGATTTCTTCCTGCATCTATGCGAAGGAAGATAAACAGCAAGAAAGTAAAGCCCCATAGCGAAGAACCTCCATAGCTGAAGAATGGCAATGGAATGCCAATCACAGGTGTAAGTCCAAGTACCATGCCCACATTGATAAACACATGGAAGAGGAATATGCTTAATACGCAATAGCCATAGATGCGCCCAAAGGCGAAAGGTTGTCGTTCGGCAAGATGAATAAGACGCAGGATAAGCAGCAGAAAGAGAATGAGTACGCCTGCCGAACCGAAGAATCCCTCTTCTTCTCCAACCGTACAGAAGATGAAATCGGTATCTTGTTCGGGGACAAACTTCAACTTCGTCTGCGTTCCATTAAGGAAACCTTTGCCTCGCAAACCACCCGATCCAATGGCAATCTCACTCTGATGAACGTTATACCCCGCACCACTGAGGTCGTCATCAAGGCCCAACAAGACATTGATACGCACGCGCTGATGAGGTTCGAGCACATTGTTGAGCACATAATCGGCCGAATAGAAGAAAGCTATCGACCCTATTGCAAAGGCCAAAATAAAGAAATAATTAGACAAACGCGTGCGTAGCCACTCCACCAAGAGATAGCCCACAATGATAACAGTGACAAGCAACTGTACCCAAATAATGTTGAACGGTATCACATAAAGCGAGAAAAGCAGCGCTAACAACGTTGCTCCAAAGCTGCCACCGAGCATGTACCACATCAGTTTCTTATTGCGACAATAGACGTTGACCATTACAGATGTAAACGTCTGAATAAGCAAAATGACGACAAAAACGCCTAAGGAGGTTGGTGTTTGCAACAAAGAAACGCCTTCAAACTTAATGCCCACAACGAAATAAACTACCATGGCCACACCCGTAAACAGAATGCTTCCAGGCATTCCCTCACGATAGAACATCAGGAAGAACGACAGATAAACCAACGCCGACCCCGTCTCTTTCTGGGCCACAATGAAAAGCATGGGCAACAAGACAACGCCACATGCCGCAACGAAATCTTTCCAATGGTGGATGTTAAAGCCGTAAGAACCCATCAATTTGGCTACAGCGAGGGCGGTTGCAAACTTTGCAAACTCTGCCGGTTGCAGTCGGAGTGGACCTAAGACAAGCCAGGAACGCGAACCTTTTATCTCATGTGGATTGAAGATCGTAAGGAAAAGCAGTAACAATAATATTGCATAGATGACATAGGAAAACGTATCATAGAAGCGGTCGTCAAGCAAAAGCAGCACCAAGCCCAAGAACAATGATGTGCCAATCCAGACTATCTGCATGCCTGAACGAGTGGAAAGGCTGAAAATATCAGTGTCACCGTAGGTGTAACTTGCACCGCAAACACTCACCCAACCAAAGACAAGGAGGGCTATATAGATGCCTACCGTCCACCAATCAAGCGAACGAAGCACACTGGGTTGTTTATCTGTTGTTCGAACCATAAGCTATTCTGCGATTCTGTAAGGCCGTGGCCATGCGCTCAGCCGACGGTGAAAGTTTACCTGTCATATATTGTTCGAAGAGCACTCCGGCTATTGGTACAGCAAAATCAGCACCAAATCCACCATTCTCTACATAGACCGCAATGGCTATCTTAGGATTATCCATTGGTGCAAATCCCATGAAAACCGAGTGGTCTTGACCGCGGTTCTGTGCCGTTCCGGTTTTTCCGCAGACCGTGAACGGCAGATGTCCGAGCGCCTTACAGGTTCCCTTCAAAGCTGAGGAGCGCATACCTGCAACCACAGCTGAGTAAGAACGTACACTGGCCATCGTGCGATGACGGTGCGTGAAGGCTGTATCGAGTGGCAATCCCTGCACCTTTCGCACCACATGAGGCGTGTAAAAATAACCTCGGTTGGCAATGGTGGCTCCAAGATTTGCTATTTGAAGCGGTGTAAGATTAACTTCTCCCTGTCCGATAGCAATGCTGATAACCGTCAATCCATTCCATGATTTATGGTAAGCTCGGTCATAAAACGAGGCATTCGGTATCAAGCCACGCTTCTCACCAGGCAAATCAATACCCAATTTATAGCCAAATCCCATGCTCACCATATAATCACGCCAGCGATCCATGGCTTTCTGTACGTTGCCATATTTACGTCGATTGCCCAGCATATAATAGAGTCCCCAGCAGAAATAACCGTTGCAAGACGTGCTGATGGCCTCAATGAGGTTCAGAGGTGACGCATGTCCGTGGCAACCTACATGCAAACCACGGTATGAAAAGCCATGATGACAAGGAAACATCGTGTTGGGTGTGATGATACCCTCTGTCTGATAGGTCAGCGCTTGCGTTGTCTTGAAGGTTGATCCCGGCGGATATTGTCCCATGATAGAACGGTTGAGGAGCGGTTTCCACACATTGCGCGAGAGAGCTGCATGTGCCTTGCTGCGCTGTCGGCCGACAAGATTACGAGGGTCGTATGTCGGCGATGAGACCATTGCCAATACCTCACCCGTTGCTGGTTCGATAGCAACAATGCTTCCAATCTTGCCTTGCAGCATACGCTCGCCCAATGCCTGAAGCTTCACATCAATACTCAATGTGAGGTCGCGCCCGGCAACAGGCCGTCGATCGAACTTCCCATTATGATAGCTTCCTTGTATTCTTCCATGGGCATCACGCAGCATAATCTGCACACCTTTCTCGCCCCGAAGTTCCTTTTCATAATATTTTTCAACACCGAGTTTGCCTATATAGTCACCCGGTTGATAATAATTGTCTTCTTCTATGTCGGAAACGGAAACCTCACCGATGTCGCCCAGAACATGAGCTGCATAGGGATAGGTGTATTGCCGAATACTTCTTTTCTGCACATAAAAGCCTGGGAAACGAAACATTTTCTCTCGAAATACGCTGAACTCCCTGTCGGAAAGCTGCGTCATGAAAAGCTGTTCGGTAAATCTGCTGTAGCCAGGATTCTTGCTACGGTCCTTGATATCATCCATCCGTTTGACGAAATACACCTTGCTGATACCAAGTGCATTGCAGAGTTCGAGCGTATCAATATGGCCTTTTGCCTCGTTCATGACAACCATAATATCATAAGAAGGCTGGTTATAAACCATCAGTTTGCCATTTCGATCGTAAATAGCGCCACGCGAAGGATAATCGATTTTCTTGAGAAAAGCATTACTATCGGCATTCTTCTTGAAGTCATCGCTAAGTAATTGAATTGTGAAAAGCCGGATGATATAGACCAGCACAATGGCTAAAGCTACACCACCAATTACAAAACGTCTATTTTCAAGATTATAAGATTTCACCTATAATAATCGTTTTTTGTTATAAACCAGCAGACAATCTCTAACTCTCTACACCTATCTTGAACGGAAATTATCAAGTGTCAAAATAAGAATGACAGTGATTATCATGCTTCCCGCAATGCTTTCGAGCCACTGTATCCAATTGAAAAAATTGAAAGTTTCAAGTGTAAAGAACAGTATGCAATAAACAAGTACCATGACAACGGTGTAGTAAAAGAACCTACCAAAACCTAAAGAACGCATTGATGGCTGCAAATCATCCGCGCTATCGTGCTGCATGAACAAATTCAAAACGAACGGCTGGATAAGTCCGAGAAACGTGAGTGACGCCATGGAAACCCCTGGAGTGTTGGAGAACATGTCAACCAAAAAGCCCATGATAAAGCATGAAACCAAAGCTGCCCAGCGTGGAATGTCACGTGGGAAGAGCAGCGCTACATAGATATAAAGCAAAGGTGTGGCGCAGTTGAACAGATGGATATGGTTAAACACCAACACCTGAACAAGCAAAAGAACCGCAAAGAGCAATGCTCCTCTTAATATCTGTATATTCATGTTCTTTGTCTCCTACCTTTTAATTTAGTTTGCTTTCCCCGCTTCTTTCATTCGGATAGAGTCTTCTGCAGCACGCATAACCTCTATTTGCTCCGACAAAGCCGTGTTGTCTACGACACAGACATCACGTAACCTACCGAAATCTGTAGATAGTTTCACGCGTAAACGATAAGACATTTGATCGGCAGAATTATACACATGCAATATCTTTCCAACCATAATACCAGCTGGAAAAACTGAGGAATAACCACTGGTTACGACATTTTCATAGAGTTTGAAATGTGCATGGCGTGGCACATCGTCAACATAAGCCTCTGAAATATCACCACCTGTCCAGTGCAGATAACCAAAATAACCACGTCCCTGAATGACACAGCTGATGTTAGACTGAGAGTTAAGGACAGGAATAACTATGGAATAATGGGCGGACGTAAGATAGACTATGCCGACAATACCTGTGCCACAAACTACTCCCATGTCTTTTTTAATACCGTCAGCCTCGCCTTTATCAATAGTCAGAAGATTGTCTTTTCTTCCCCATTTCATATTCACAACCTGGGCCGAAATCAATCGATAAGGCTGCAAACTCTTGAGCAACAGACTGTTTTCCATTGTTGAATCTGCAACAGAATCACTCTTCTCTTTCTCCAATTTACAGAGTCTTTGCTCTAAATATAAATTGCGTTGGGTAAGTTCTATATTGATTTTGGACAGTTGAAAATAGGATTCTACCGCTGAAGTTGTCTCATAGAGTTTTCCCGCTACGGCGTTGGCCGATGAAAACCATACACTTCCTTGATAGCTGTTGAATTGGAAAAGCAGAACAAAACTCACCGCCTCCAAGACAAAAAACAGGAACCAATAGCTGTATTTTACGAGAAAATCTAAAAGATTACGCATAAACTAAATTTATCATGAAATATTAGGTGTTGACAATGAAAATTCATTCTGCCAACACCTAACATTTTATTTATCTCATCAAGAACGAGAATCGGTCAATGTTCTTGAGGGCAATACCTGCTCCCTTTGCCACACTATGCAACGGGTCTTCAGCAATATGGAACGGGATATTAATCTTATCGGTCAGACGTTTATCAAGACCACGCAGTAAAGCTCCACCGCCACTGAGATAAATACCGTTCCTCACGATATCCGCATAAAGCTCGGGTGGCGTATTCTCGAGTGCTGAAAGAACCGCATTTTCAATTTTTGCCACAGTCTTATCAAGACAATGTGCAATCTCTTGATAGCACACAGGAACTTCCATTGGGAGTGCTGTAATACGGTTAGGCCCATGAACAATGAAATCCTCCGGGGCCTCATCACCAAGATCAGACAATGCAGAACCAACATGTATCTTAATCCTTTCTGCCATACGTTCACTCACTTTGACGTTATGCTGACGGCTCATATACTCTTGAATGTCAGCAGTAAGATCGTCACCTGCCGTACGAATGGAGTTATTACTAACGATACCACCCAACGAAATAACAGCAATTTCGGTACTACCACCACCAATATCAACAATCATATTACCTTCTGGTGCCTCTACATCAATACCAATACCGATAGCAGCAGCCATAGGCTCGAAGATCAAATACACATCACGACCGTCTGCATGCTCTGCACTGTCGCGCACAGCACGTAGCTCAACCTCTGTCGAACCAGAGGGAACACCAATCACCATGCGCAATGAAGGTGACCAAAGCCGTCTACCTGAATGCACCATTTTAATCAAGCCACGCATCATTTGCTCACAGGCTGTGAAGTCTGCAATAACACCATCGCGCAAAGGACGAATGGTTCTGATGTTATCGTGCGTCTTTTCATACATCATTTTTGCCTTTCCCCCCACGGCAATCATCTTGTCGGTGCGACGGTCAAGGGCAACAACGGACGGTTCATCAACCACAATCTTATCATCACTGATAATGATTGTATTGGCTGTACCAAGATCCATCGCTATTTCTTGAATAAAAGAAAAAAATCCCATATTGTATTTATTATTTTACAAACCAATTGTGTATCGCCGTATCATAATGGCTACTTACACCGAAAGCACGTTCTGCAAACATCTTACGGTCTTCTATTTCTGTCTGTGCACCATTGTGTTTAAGCAACTCAAGCAGCGCTCCATACTCCGCCTTACTTGGAACAATGACAACATCCCTAAAGTTCTTTGCACCGGCACGGATTAATGAAATACCACCAATATCAATTTTTTCTATAATGTCTGCTTCAGCAGCTCCGCTTGCAACTGTCTGCTCAAAAGGATAGAGATCCACTATCACTAAATCAATAGAAGGTATCTCATATTCGGCCATTTGAGCTAAATCGCTCTCTTTGTCACGGCGAGCCAAGATACCACCGAACACTTTCGGATGGAGCGTTTTCACACGACCACCGAGAATTGAGGGATAAGTTGTAACGCTTTCTACTGTCTGACATTCGTAGCCTAAAGACTCTATGAACTTCTGAGTACCACCTGTAGACAAGAACTTTACACCCTCTTCATGCAGTTTAGCAAGCAACTCCTCTAAACCATCTTTATGGAAGACCGAAATAAGAGCTGTCTTGATTTTTTTTGTTTCAGCCATTATAATTTTGAAATATATGATATATTTGGGAGCAAAGTTACTAAAAACTGATGACAGTATCCACTAAAACAACAAAAAATTGTATTTTATTTATCCACCGAATGTTGTTCTTCAACTTTTTTAGCAGCTTCAAGTAATTTAATAGCATCTACATATTGTGCCATGCCTTGTGCTACATCTTTCGCAGCCTTCATTGCCAAAACAACAGTCTGTGGACGATGAACGACATCGCCTCCTGCAAACACTCCACGACGCGTAGTCATACCATAAGGACGTTCAACTACTTTTACATACCCTTTCTCATCAACATCAATACCCTCGGTTGTACTTACAATTCGATTGGCCGGACGACTGCCAATAGCCAGATAAATACGGTCAAAATGCTCAACAACTTCACCTTCAGGCGTATTTAAACGACACGCTGCCAAGCGCCCGTTATCACCTGCAATAAACTCTGCAACCGAGGTGTTCCATCGAAAGTTGACACCTTCATTCACCGCTTGGTCATATTCCGCCTTGATAGCAGGCATCTCTTCTTGAGTACGACGATACAGCACTGTGACATCAGCTCCAAAGCGAATAGCAGTGCGAGCAGCGTCCATCGCAACGTTGCCTCCACCAATAACCCCTACCTTTTCACCATCTTTCAATGGCACCATATCACGTCCCACAGCTCCTTCATTATAACTATTCACATTATGAAGGAAGTAAGTACTCTGACTAACCCCCCGCAACTGCGCTCCCGGTGTACTGTTCATATCCTGCGGAATTGCTGTTCCTGTACCCATGAAAATAGCATCAAATCCTTGGCGAAATAAGCTATCAACCGTCAAACCATCTTTACCAACGAGTACATTACACACAAAGTTTACCCCCAAAGCCTCAATCTTCTGTATCTCGGCACGCACCACTTTCTTGGGCAATCGATATTCAGGAATACCGTACATCAGTACGCCCCCCGGTTCACTTTGCCCTTCATAAATAGTCACACTGAAGCCTTTACGCGCTAAATCACCAGCTACAGTCAATCCCGCAGGCCCCGATCCAATGACTGCAATCTTGCCTCTATCCTTCTGTGGAAGCCTTTCACGCGTCAAGTTCATCTTCGTATCAAAGTCCGCGATGAACTGTTCCAACTTTCCAATCTGTATCGGTGATCCCTTCTTATTCATCACACAATGACCCTGGCACTGCTTTTCATGTGGACAAACACGCCCACAAATAGCCGGAAGATTACTTTTTTCATTGATAATGTGCATGGCATCGCCCATATTACCCATGCTCAATGCATGAATAAAACTCGGTATTTCGTTCTCTATCGGACAGCCTTTCCTACACTGGGGTATCTTACATTGCAAGCATTTCTTCGCCTCAGCGATGGCCTCTCGCATGCTAAAGCCTTCATCAACAGCTTGAAATGAATTAATTTCTTCTACACTCATATTATCTTTTCTATTCGCTAACATGTTCGTTTTGTAATCTTGAGTTTACAAAAATAAGCATTTAATTATAGAATAAGAGCAAAAGAATAGTTTACAGAAAAGATATTAACATTAATTAAATATAAAGCAAACTAAACTGCATACAAAATGAACTTAAGATACAACCCAATCAAAAAATACACATCACCAGTATCCCTTTCAATACATTCAAACAATTCTTATCCATCAACAAAAAGAGAGAAGCCGAAACTTCTCTCTTTATCTTATCTCTTTAAATTAATGACTTATCCCAGATATTTCATCAGAATCTTTGCATAACCACTATCTCGCAGCTTTGCAATACTTTTCTCTCGAATTTGTCTAACACGCTCACGAGTCAGACCAAGTTGGTCTCCAATCTCCTCAAGTCCCTTCTCGTGGCAACCAATTCCAAAGCATTCACGGATGATAGTAATCTCTCGATCCTTCAAAACCTTACGCAAAACAGACTCCAATTCGAGTGCCATTGACTCATGATCCACCTGCTTATCGGTACGACTGTCTTCGCCTCCTGCCATGACATCAACCATACTGTTGTCTTCACCCTCTTGAAAAGGAGCGTCAATACTCACATGATGACTATCGGCCATTAAGCTCTGATCTATCTTTTCTTCCTCAATTTTGGTAGCACTTGACAACTCTGCCAATGAAGGCTTACGCTGGAACTCCTGCTCAAACTTGTTAATTTCACGATTAATCTTATTGAGTGAACCCACCTGATTAAGCGGAAGACGCACAATGCGGCTTTGTTCGGCAATGGCTTGAAGAATACTTTGACGTATCCACCATACTGCATAAGAAATGAATTTGAAGCCACGGGTCTCATCAAACTTCTCTGCAGCCTTCACAAGACCAATGTTTCCTTCATCAATAAGATCGGTCAAGGAGAGTCCCTGATGCTGATACTGCTTGGCAACAGATACCACAAAACGAAGATTGGCAGTGACTAATTTCTCCTTTGCACGCTCACCATCACGACCACCTTTCTTGATTTTCTGTGCTAATTCGATTTCTTCGTCAATGGAAATCAACGGAGCACGACCAATCTCTACAAGGTACTTGTCCAAGGCTTCGCTTGAACGGTTCGTAATACTCTTCTGAATTTTTAGTTGTCTCATCCTTTTTACCTAATTCTTTTCTAACTTCCTGATAATCAACTTCACACACTTTCGCCAACATACAAAAGGCCTGCAAAGGTACACATTATTATAATACAAAACAAGTTTTAATTCATAAAATTACAAATATTTACGTTATTCCAATATTAATTAACACGCAAGTTTCATCAATAAAACATCTTGTTCTCTTCGTCAAAAGAAAGAGAATGAGCCTCAAAAGGTAACGAAAGACCTTAGAACTGGAAATAAATGAATGGCTGTATCGTTGAGCTTTTCACCTGAATAACGATATAGATAACGGCCGTTATCAGTAGCGCATAAACCACGACATTACAACGACGCAGACCGCCAATCATAGTTTCCTGCCAGCTATCAGGCAAGAAATGCGTGAGAAAACCAAAGGCCATGAAAGCCAACACATACTTATATCCGCTCACAATCTGCATCCAAAGTTCAGCATGGAAATTTGTGAATATCCGGGAAATCATTGCCCAACCCGCCTCAAATGAACTGTGACGGAAGAATATCCAGGTGAAACACACGAAATGAAACGTCAGCACAACGGCTACAAACTTCCTTAATCCATGCGACTGATAACCGCGTTCATGGTGCAGAATATCCTGACTGAAGAACTTATGAGCCGCTAAAGCCAAGCCATGCATACCGCCCCAGGCGATGAAATTAAGACTGGCACCATGCCAAAGTCCACCCAACAGCATCGTCACTATAAGATTGACATATTGCCTAAACTTACCCTTTCGGTTGCCACCCAAGGAAATATAGATGTAATCGCGTATCCAACTCGACAGTGAGATGTGCCAACGCCGCCAGAAATCCGTGATACTTGTTGCCCGATAAGGAGCGTTGAAGTTGAGTGGGAAATGAAAACCCAGCAGCAAAGCAATGCCGATAGCCATGTCACTGTAACCGCTGAAATCACAGTATATCTGCATAGCGTAGCCATAAACTCCAAGCAAATTCTCCAAGCCACTATAGAGCATAGCATTGTCAAAAATGCGATCAACGAAGTTAAGACTGATATAATCGCTGATCACTGCTTTCTTGAACAGACCTATAATGATGAAATATACCCCTCGTGCAAACATATCTTTCGTGATAATGACAGGCTTGCTGATCTGTGGGGCAAAGTCAGAAGCACGCACGATAGGGCCTGCCACCAACTGAGGAAAGAATGAAACATAGAATGCATAATCAAGAAGATGGGGCAAAGGTTTCAGCTTTCTGCGATAGACATCAATGGTGTAACTCATGCTCTGGAAAGTAAAGAAACTGATTCCCACAGGTAAAAAGATGTCCCAAGGCTGGAAGTTGTGCCCTATCATCTGACTAATCATACCGGCAAAGAAGTTGGTATATTTGAAATAACCCAACAAACCCAAGTCTATCAACAGGCTCAAAGCCACCAACCACTTGCGCTGTCGGTCAATACCTTTCCTCATTTCGGCAGTCGACACCTGTTCATCAAGCCTATGAATACGGCGAGCTATGAAGAAATCACTCACCGTTACAACTGCCAACAAGAAGAAATACAGCCCGCTGCTCTTGTAATAAAAGTAATAAGAAAAAAGCGTCACAAAGAGCAGCCGAGGCCGCAATTGATGACGAAGCAGCATATATACAAATGAAAATCCCAAAAAGAGAATAAGGAACAACCCACTCGAAAAGATGAGAGGTTCCTTGGGATTATAGGTCAGAAGACTGATGAGTCGCTGTATCATTGTTGTTCCAAAGCCTTACGGCGCTTATAATTTTCAAATCCTGCAATAAAAGAGGGGAACACTTTTCGGGCTATCTGTCTGCCACCTCCAAAGCTCAAATGTGTGTAATCCTTATTAGCGAGATTGCGATCTACAAGCTTTTTCATACTGCTTTCACCGCCCATGGCCTCATACAAATTGTAGAAAGCCACATGACTGTCGGCAGCCAGTTGCGCCTGCAGACCTACAAGGTCTTTCACCTCCTTAAGTGTCGTGATGCCATCTGCCGAACGTTGGTCACGATCGGGCACACTCACAACCAACAGACTCGCCTCCGGATTGGCCGCACGGATATTTTCAATCGCCTTTTTCATACGCTTTATATACATCTTCAACAATGGAACCGTATTGCCCTTAATAGCTTCATTGAGTCCAAAATGCACGATGATGAGGTCGTAGGGGCGCAAATATGCAAAGTCAGACAATGTTTTATGGGGGATACTTCCCAACTGAACACCCGACGAACCACGCATAGACAAGTTGTCAAGAATAACTCCTTTTCCTGATTCCAAAGCTATTCCAAAGAGCGTTGTTTGGGGAGATACCTGTGTGAAACGATAGCTCACAGCGCCCATTTCGCCCTTTGTAGTCAACATCTGCACGCCATCAGATGCACGAGTCTGATATCTATAAGCGGGCATATTGCCTGCCTCGACATTGATTTCTATAGCTTGTGGTGTACGGAAAAACAGATTAGCATGCTGCCAACTGCCCACATGAGGCTGAGATTTTGAGCCACGAGCCGTAACCGATGCCCCCTCTGAAGGCACAAAATAGCGTTGCGAAAAGCCTTGCCGACCCTTATCAAATGGCTTCTTCACTGTGGCAAATCCTACAATTCCATTAGATTTCAGGTTGACAGTACGACGGACAACCGCCGCAGGCATACTGCAATCAACCCATCCCACGCCTGAACCGCCAAAGCGATCTTGAAAGAGTGCACGCAAATCACCTGTCAGAATGTCACCCTCAATGAACGAATCTCCGAAATAAGCAATACGCACCGGTCGGTCAAGTTGCTTCAAACGGGCTAACTGAGCATAGAAGAAATCCATGCCACCTGCCTTTCCTTCCGAAAAATCGGATATCGGTTCAACGCCTTTGGGCCATTTTTCCTTGAACTCAACAACCTTTCCTTTCGCTGCAACGGCAATGACTGACTTCGGCGCTTTGGGCACAGGTATCACATCAACCACACTCTCATGAACGTCAGGCTGTATCTGGCTAAGCAGGTTTACATGCCGAAGTTCTGTTCCACCGATGCTGACAGTGGGCAACTGATGCATGAGCAGAAGGAAAAAGACCACCAATCCTACCAAAGTAAAAGTCCTTACCGGCTGATCCATTACTATTTTTCTTTACCTTAAATAATCAGACTTATCATTTACAGATGAATACAATCCTTTGGCAACCCTGCCTCACAGGGCAAGCTGCATGCGTAAGATTACTTATCTTAGTGCTGCACAAGACATGAAATAAGCTTTTCTGACGGCCGACAAAGGTAATCATAAAATCTGATAAAAGCATTCACTTTCTGAAGTTTTTTACAAGATGTCTGTTGGAAATCTGCCTTATATTTCAGGAAATCCGTCAATTAACAAGCCCACCACTATACAGGAAAACAAATGACATTCAACACAGAAAGTTCTATGATTTCTGTAAACAAAAAAGGCATTTTTTAACATTTCCGAGCATCACCAAATAGAAATGAAAAACCGTTTTTAGTGCAAATGCAAAGCCATTTTATGGCCTTGACGCCTTCTTTTCTATCCCCTTGACATGTAACTCCATTCATCTGATACCTCAATTCTGGATAATATAAGATAAGGTCCCATTTACATGGCGTTGCAATTTGTATTGAATAACCGCACAACTAAAGTCATTTTACGATATAAAGTGACTCAAGTTACAGTGTAATTAGCGTCAAGTTACCGTGTAATTTGAGTCAAGTTAGCGTGTAATTTGAGTCAAGTTGCCACACTATTTGCGTCATTTTGCAGTGTGTTTTGCGTCATATTGCAACACATGATGATTGGAATTGCAGCCTAAGTAGATAAAAACAGGATGATTGAAGCTCGCAGATGATTTGAAACATATGCAGAAAGCAGAACTTCATTCCTATTTGGTGTGCCCCCGAAGTGTTAAAAACGGTAAATAATATTTATAGATTTCAGCGCTTTTGAGAGCATTGGAGGCAATTCAACAAAAGTTCTGTAAGAAAATATAGAAAAGGAAAACAGTTTCTGAATGCTTTGATAATACAAAGTGAAAATACTGCCTATAGCGTTTCGTTTGCATATGAAAGGGAAGGAAAATGATATGGTTTAACCTGCCATCTGCAGCGTTCGACATTGATAGAGAGATGAAACTCAGGGCTGTATTATTCTCAATTGTCTCTTAGGAAGCCTGTCAAAAAGACTTATATCGGTGGTTGAAACCGAAAAAGGGGAAGCACTTTTACACTTCCCCTGTAATAGAATTAATGCCATTGAAAGATTGATGCAATTGGGTTGGAACTGCTTGCAGCAAAGCATTCTGCCTCTTCTGCGCTGCAAAACACCCCGACCTATAGGCCATATTCAGCCTCATTGCATCAAAATCATCTGAAACTTTGGCTCTCACTCCATTGAGAAGGGAGCACTGGATGGTTTCTAATTATGCACCAACGTACCTATTTCTTCTCCGTTCAACACCCGTTTCAAGTTGCCATAAACATCCATGTTGAACACATAGATAGGCAGATGGTTTTCCTTACACATTGTCGTGGCCGTGAGATCCATGACTTTCAATCCGCGCATATAGATTTCATCGTAGGTAATCTCGGTGAATTTTGTGGCCTTACTATCCTTTTCCGGGTCGGCAGTATAAATGCCGTCGACGCGTGTTCCCTTGAGCATTACGTCGGCTTCAATCTCTATACCACGCAGCGAACTGCCTGTGTCTGTCGTGAAATATGGGCTTCCTGTGCCTGCAGAGAAGATGCAGACATAGCCTGATTCCATGGCTTCTATGGCCTTCCACTTGCTATAAAACTCTCCGATTGGCTCCATGCGAATAGCTGTGAGCACTTTTGTTTTAACACCAATCGCACCCAATGCGCTGCTCAGTGCTAACGAGTTGATGACCGTTGCGCACATTCCCATCTGGTCACCCTTTACCCGATCGAAGCCTTTCTGACTTCCACTAAGGCCTCGGAAGATGTTGCCACCACCGATCACAATGCCAATCTGAACGCCCATTTCATGGGCTTCCTTAATCTGTTGTGCATAATCTGACAGACGCTCGGGGTCGATACCATGTCCTTGTTCGCCCATCAAACTCTCACCACTCAACTTAAGTAAAATACGTTTGAACCTCATATTAGTATAAAATAAAAGCACCAGAACAACCTCTCCTGCCCCTCTCTGTAAGAGGTGGAAGCGATTTTTAGACCGCTTTTTGAAAGAGAATGGTCATCTGTTTATTGTGCCGTTGTCATTTGTTAGATTGATATTTTATTTCATTTCGAATGCCTTGAAGATATGTTTCCCTCTTTCAGGAGGGCTGGGGAGAGCTTTTCAAGCTCTCCAACTCCTTGAACCTATACTCGCGGATGACGCCTTCCCGATTTCTGACGACTAATGTCCCATCGTCTTCAACCTCTATGATTGCGGCATCAAACACCTCACCTGAAGCCACATCACGATAGGGATAGAACCCATGACGATGATAAAGTGCCTCATGATAAAGTGCAGAAATGTCACCATATTGTCCGTTTTCAATCCACGAATAATACTTATCGAAAGCTGAAAGCAATTCATTAAGCAGTTTCTTTCGGTCGATTTCATGACCTGATATCTGTGCCAACGAGACGGGATTTGGGGCATCACTCTTGAAAACTTGTTGGTTTACGTTGAGTCCGATGCCAAAGATGCAGTCCTTGATATGGCCTGCAGAGAGCGTCGTTTCAATCAGAGTGCCACTGATTTTGCGGTCACGCCAATAGACATCATTGGGCCATTTCAGCGTGATTTCAGTCGTGTAGCCATCCAAAACCTCTTTCAAAGCCAGACCGCCTGCCATAGAAAGCAGGAACTGATTACGCACCGGAACCATCAAAGGGTGTGTCATGATACTGAAAAGCAGGTTCTTTCCTGCTTCACTTTCCCATCGGTTTGCAGCCTGTCCGCGTCCCGAACGCTGATAATCTGCCACGACAACGCTCATTCTCTGGCTGTTCGAAGGCATCAGTTTGCGTATTTCATCGTTGGTTGATGTGGTTTCTTCGAGCCAGATTACCTCTGGTTTTTCCCGCTGTTTCTTCTTACTGAAGAGCCAATCTCTTATTTTCATTTGTCTTAATATGCAAGTTTATTATACCAAAAGCGGGTTGAAAGCATCCACAATATGTTCGAGTTTGAAGTTTTCGGGAGCCGTTCCAACGATGCTGATCAAATCGAAACGCAAGTCATCCCATATCGCTCTTTCCTTCACATAGGCATTGGCGGCATGGCCGAGATTGCGTATTTTCCGCGCATCTACAGCCTCGTCAGGGTGCATAATCACATCAGAACCTCGCGTTTTCACTTCCACAAAGACCACCGTTGTGCCGTCAGGTGAGCGGGCAATGATGTCAAGATCGCGATGTCCTTGCCGCCAATCGCGCTCTATAATGCCGTAACCTGCATGCTCAAGATATGTAGCTGCGAAGTCTTCTCCTATCTTTCCAAGTTCATTATGTACTGCCATTGTCAACGAATATGGGTTACAAAAATACGATATTTATTCTGTTTCATCAAGTGTTTAGCTAAGAAAAATCATCTTGTCAATGGCATTATTCGTGATATATGCTTTGCCTTTTACTTTCAATTTTGTGTTGGTTGCATTTTTTTTATTATCTTTGCAGAAGATATAGCGACGCTCGGTAATATGCAAAAGAACTATTGTAAGCATGAAATTCAGTGATGTAATCGGACAGAAAGAGGCTAAGAACCGACTGCGAGAGTTAGTGAAAGAACATCGTATTCCTAACACAATGATGCTCTGTGGGCCTGTCGGAAGCGGCAAACTGGCGCTTGCTCTTGCCTTTGCCTCCTATCTGTTAGGTGAACGCAACGATGAGGAATCGTTGCTTTCTGACCCTCGTGCCATTGCAAACGCAGAGGCTATGCTGGCCAAATGGGAACATCCAGACTTGCATTTTACGTATCCTGTCATCAAACCTACAGGCACTTCGGCAGACCATAAGATGACAAGTGACGACTTCTCTCAACAGTGGCATGAACTGCTTTTAAAGTCACCTTATTTCAGCATAGATACCTGGTTGACCGCTATGGACGCTGCAAATCAGCAGGCTTTAATAGGTGCAGGCGAGAGCGATGAACTGACAAGAAAGCTCAGCATCAAGTCAAGTCAGGGCGGTTATAAAGTGAGTATCATCTGGTTACCAGAGCGAATGAATGTGGAATGTGCCAATAAGCTGCTCAAACTTCTTGAGGAACCGCCTCATCAAACGGTGTTCATCATGGTTTGTGAAGAGCCTGAATTGCTGCTTGATACTATCAAGAGCCGCACGCAGCGCATAGACATCAAGCGCATTGATGACGCTTCTTTGGAGCAGGCACTTATCGAACGGCGTGCCATTGATGCTGAAAATGCCCATCGTATTGCACGCATTGCAGGCGGAAACTGGCTGCGGGCGCTTGAAAATCTGGATGCAGGTAATGAGAATCGGCAGTTTCTTGACATGTTCATTATGCTCATGCGATTGGCTTATCAGCGCAATATCAAGGAACTTAAAAAATGGAGTGAGGTCGTTGCAACATATGGACGTGAGAAGCAACGGCGCCTGCTTAGTTATACCATGAATATGGTGAGAGAGAACTTCATGTATAATTTTCAGCAGCCAGAGCTATGTTATATGACGCAGGAAGAAGAGAACTTCTCCCGCAAGTTCGCAAGATTTATCAACGAAGCCAATGTGATAGATATCAGCAATCTGTTGCAGAAAGCACGGCGAGATATAGGGCAGAATGCCAATGCAAAGGTTGTTTTCTTTGACTTGGCGCTGCAAATGATAGTTTTATTAATCAGAAAGTAAAGATCTAAATGGACTTCAAGAATATGAAATTCAAGTTGGCAAGTGGCTGTGATCGTGGCCTTTGCCACAAAGGATGCGGTCGACAAAACCGACAACTCAACACGTATGACTGGTTGGCTGACGTGCCGGGAAATGCTGAAAGCACTGACCTTGTGGAGGTTCAATTCAAGAATACGCGCAAAGGATATTATCACAATGTGAACAATCTTGACCTGAAAAAAGGCGATGTTGTAGCCGTTGAAGCCAATCCCGGGCACGACATTGGAGTGGTTACACTCACAGGTCGACTCGTAAAGTTACAGTTGAAGAAAGCCAATCTCAAGTCGGCTGACGACATCAAACGCATCTATCGAATAGCCAAACCGGTGGATATTGAGAAATATAATGAGGCGAAAGCACGCGAACATACCACGATGATTGAGAGCCGACAGATAGCAAAACGGCTTGGTTTGCAGATGAAAATCGGCGATGTGGAGTACCAAGGTGATGGCAATAAAGCTATCTTCTACTACATCGCTGACGAGCGAGTTGACTTCCGACAGCTTATCAAAGACCTTGCAAGTGCTTTCCATATCCGCATCGAAATGAAGCAGATAGGTGCGCGACAAGAGGCCGGACGCATCGGTGGAACAGGCCCTTGCGGACGCGAACTCTGCTGTGCTACGTGGATGAAGAACTTTGTAAGCGTCAGCACTAATGCTGCCCGATTTCAGGATATATCGCTCAATCCGCAGAAACTTGCCGGGATGTGTGCCAAACTTAAATGTTGTCTGAACTATGAAGTCGACGACTATGTTGAGGCCGGTAAATGCATGCCGGCCCGTGATGTCGTGCTACAGACACAGGATAGTGACTATTATCTGTTCAAAACGGATATCCTTGCAGGTCTCATTACCTATTCAACCGACAAGCATCTTGCTGCCAACTTAGAGGTCGTTTCAGCCCAGCGTGCATACGAAATCATCATGATGAACCGTCGTGGAGAGAAGCCTCTTTCTCTGCTTGAAGATAATAAGAGCAAGGCTCCCAATAAGCCGAAAGACCTTCTTGAAGATGATATCAACCGCTTCGACAAGGCTAAACGCAAGAAGAAAAAACGTATGCCTTCACGCGACAACAAAGAAAATGGATCGCAAAGAACTGCTGCAGAGGGCATCGAAAACCAGCGTCAGCCACGCCAATCCAATGGCAATGGGGAACCACGCAACGGTCAACAGCCCCGCAATAACAACGGAAACCGACGCAATAACCGCGGAGGCAGAGACGAACAGCGCCGGCAAGACGGCGAACGTCGTGCTGAAAGTGAGCGTCAATCCCGCCAGACAGCTCCACAACAGAAGCCAAATACGGAAGAAAAGGCATGAAGATTAAAAGTGTTTTCATAGCTGTCATGACTGCGTTGATACTGAGTTCGTGCACTGAAAACAGAGTCTACGACCGGTATCAACACACACCTGTTGTCGGTTGGGAACGCAATGATACACTCAAATTTGATGATATTGCACGTTTCAAAGATGCAGGTTGCTATACTGCTAACCTCGGATTGCGCATCAACGGCTATTATCCTTTCACGGGATTGACGCTGATTATCGACAAGCTTACGCTGCCTTCGCATGCTGTTGAGAGCGACACCATTAACTGCAAACTCATTGATCAGAGTGGCAACAGTAAGGGAATAGGTGGCATAAGCTATTACCAATACAACTTTAATCTAAAGGATATCACCGTGATGAAAGGCGACAGCATCATCGTCAGCGTTCGACATAACATGAAACGTGAGATACTTCCCGGCATCAGTGATATCGGATATATGCTCATCAAGAAAGATTAAAGGTGCTATTCCCCAGCATTCTTGAGGGAGAGGAAATAGGAATGTTTCGCCCGTTCAAAAGAAGTAAGCATGTATTGTGCTTTTAAGCGGATTATATGTTAATTCTTTTCAAGTATGTTTACAATTGCTTTCGCATAGCCGGCATATTCGAAACACAACCTTTCCTCGCTCAGAATACGCGAGTTTTGAGGCCTCTTCGTAAGGTATTGACAGTCAAGATGTTATCCAATTTGATGCTTTTTAAAGTGTTTGGCAACATTGAAAATACTCGCCTTCTGCGTCACTTCAGCTTGTCATCTGCGTCAAAATGCGTGGTGTTTTCAGGCACTTGGCAGGGTGAAATGATGCAGATAGCGAGCTAAAGTGACAGAGATTGCAATACTTGAAGATAAAAACGAGGGCATCGAAGCTAAGAAATGGTTGCGCTTGTCACAAAAAGTGGTCTTTCTTTTTCTATTTGGTGATCCGTAGAGATGTTAAAAACAGGGAAAGAAACTGAACAAAATCATTTCCTGTTTCCCTGTCTGTCACCTTATTTTTCCTGCCATATCCTGCTGATACCGTCATAGGTTGAAAAGCCGTCTTCTTGCTTTTTCAACTTCAATTCATAATGGACAGAGTCAATGACATGGGTTGAATTTCGGGAAAGGAAACGCACTGTTCCACGCTGGAGCATTTCATCTTCCGAGATAAAAGTGGTCTCTGCATCTACTTCCATGTCTTTGTTGAGTCTGTCAACTACCTTTTTCGGCAGTATCTTCTGCCAGTTCTTGCAGTCTGTCTGCTTGGCATAAGCAGGCGTACAGAAGGCATCTGCAATCATTTGCAGTGAGGTTTGGTCAACTGGTTTCTGTTGACATTCGTGTATCCATGACCTGAAAAACTCAGCTGCTTCGTCCGATTCGTCCATTGCTATGCTTATAAGTGTTCTTTTCATCCTGCCGTCTTGTCCGTAGAAGAGCGTGTAAATCCAGCATGCATCGCTTTCAGGAAAGCAGTTGGAAATACCGATATAGGCTGTCGTTCGCGTGATGAGTTTTACATATGCAGGGTAGAGTTGCAGATAAGGTTGAGGCTTTCGATGCAGGTTTTTGGTGGTGAATTCCTGCTTGTCAACAAGTAGTTTGCCATCTTTATAAAGCGTGATGAGCACGATTTTGTCATAGAAGTCTTCATGCTTCACCTTATATGGTGCGTCAGCTGATTGCAGGATGACACGCCACCCCGCACAGGTGGTATCGGCATCGAGCGTGAGATTCTTGTAGGTTTTACTTGTTTTCTGTGCTTTGAACGATTGTTTCGGCGTAAATATCGTGCTTGGTTGTGCCAACACTCTGGTTTCTTTGCATGCTGATTGCAGCATGATGACAAGCCATGTAGAAAGCAATGAGGCGGTAAATGTGAGGAAATGTCTTGTGTTCATCATGCTTGTGATGTTGTTTCTGGGGCAAATATAGCAAATAATTCACGAAGTGAAAAGCATCCATGTGACTTTTTTTAACAATAGTATACTCATGCATTCGTGCTTTTTCTTTATCTTTGTAAGCGGAGATATATACCCATTATATATTTAAAAGACAAACAAATACGTTAAAAACAAAACCTACTAAGAATCTCTATGAACAAGTTTTCAGTATTGATTTTAATGGTGTTCTTCCCGTTGATTGCCTTGGCCGACGGTTGGAACGAAGTCGAGTATCGGGCGATTGAGCGTTCGATTGAGCAGCCAAAGATAGCGAAGCGCACTGTCGTTATCACGAAATTCGGAGCCAAGACAACGGCTTCTGCAGCACAAAATCAGCAGGCAATCCATCGCGCTATTGCTTATTTAGCGAAGCAGGGAGGCGGAAAGGTGGTTGTTCCTGCTGGAAAGTGGCAGACAGGTGCCTTGCGTTTAGCATCTGGAATAGAGCTTGTTGTGAGTAAGGATGCCTTGCTTCAGTTTGTTTTCGACTGTTCACTTTATCCCTTGGTGAAGACATCTTGGGAGGGAATGATGTGCTGGAACTACAGTCCCTGCATTTATTCTTACGGCGCAGATGACGTGGTTGTGTCGGGAGAAGGCACGATTGACGGAGGCGGTTCGAATGAAACTTGGTGGCCAATGTGCGGGAAACAGGTCTTCGGTTATGTCAAAGGAGTGACCAAGGAGGCGCAGGTGTCGGGCTCACGCAGGCGACTTCAGCAGTTTGCAGAAGATGATGTGCCATGGGATGAGCGTCGTTTTGGCTTGGGACAAGGCCTCCGTCCGCAGCTCATTAACTTCGTAAAGGGAAACAGAGTGCGTGTTTCGGGAGTCACATTACTGCATTCTCCCTTCTGGGTTATTCATCCTTTGCTCTGTAAGAACGTAATCGTTGACGGTGTAAAGATATGGAATGAAGGGCCCAATGGTGATGGTTGTGACCCTGAAGGATGTGAGAACGTATTGATTCAGAACACTCATTTCCACACGGGAGATGACTGTATAGCGATTAAAAGCGGTCGGAATAACGATGGACGGATGTGGAATAAGCCTTCGAGAAACATCATTATCCGTAACTGTGTGATGGAAGATGGGCACGGAGGTATCGTCATTGGGAGTGAGATTTCAGGTGGATGTAAGAATGTATATGCCGAAGACTGCACCATGGATTCGCCGCATCTGGACCGTGTTCTGCGTATCAAGACGAACAATTGTCGCGGTGGTCGCATTGAAAATGTCAACATGCGACGCGTTAAAGTGGGGCAATGTAAGGAAGCAGTCGTTAAGATTAACCTTGATTATGAACCCGAAGAGCCCTGTTATCGTGGCTTCGAACCAGAGGTAAGAGACGTGAATATAGAGGATGTTACGTGTCGGAAGAGTGCTTACGGCGTACTGATTGTGGGGCGTGACAGTGTGGAAAATGTGTCGGATATACGCTTGAAAGACTGTGTTTTCAATGGTATTGGCAGAGAAAACGTAAGGATAACGGGCAAAACTCGTAACGTGAAGTTTGACAATGTCATGATGAACGGCTCATTGGTATTGGCATCCGAAGACCGTCCTTATAAGAGTATGGCGCAATGGATGACTTATTCGGAGATGAAACGTACACCGAAATCCTATCTGCTTGACTTCGCTTCGAAGCCTCGTTGGAACTATGCTGTGGGCATAGAACTCGAGGGATTGCTTGATACCTACCGTGTTCATGGAGATGATTCTATCTTGAATTATCTGCATACATATAGGCAAAAGATGATTGATGAGCGTGGAGATGTAGTGGGATATGACTATAATGCATTCAATCTTGATAATGTAAGACCTGCTAAGTTCATTCTTCGCATGCAACAGTATGGGGCAAGGAAAGGGGAGAAGATTGCTTTGAAAACCTTTATGAAGCAGCTTCTGAACCAGCCAAGAACAAGAGAAGGCGTGTTCTGGCATAAGGCGATATATGCCAATCAGGTGTGGCTTGACGGCATATTTATGGGCTTACCGTTCTATTGTGACTATGCTGTGAAGAACTGTTCTCCACGGAAAGCTTGCCGAATTCTTGATGATGCAGTCAATCAGATGATGCAGACTGACAGACGAACTTACGATGAGAAAACCGGTCTTTGGAAGCATGCGTGGGATGAAACTCATAGACAATTCTGGGCAAATCCACTTACTGGACAGAGTCGTCACACGTGGGCTCGTGCGCTCGGTTGGTATGTTATGGCGATGACCGAGTGCCTTGATATCATGCCGGATGACTACCCCCGCAAGGCAGAAGTAGTGGCATTGTTGCAGAAAGTGATGAAAGCTGTCGTGCAATATCAGGATAAAAAGAGTGGAGTTTGGTATGATGTGTTGGACGTTGAGAGTCCGAAGAACTATTTGGAAAGCACAGCTTCGTGCATGTTTGCCTATGTTTTACTGAAAGGTTCGCGTATGGGCTGGCTTGATACTGACTTCAATGAGGCTGGAAAGCGAGCCTATGAAGGCATTCTGAAGCGTTTTATTCGTGTGAATGAAGACCGTACAATCTCGCTGACGGATTGCTGCAGTGTGAGCGGACTCGGTCCAGGCAAGGGACCGTTCGTGCCTGCAGGCAAGGAAAACTATAAGCGTGACGGCAGCTTCGACTATTATATGAGCGAACTGATCCGCGATAACGACGCCAAAAGTATTGGCCCGTTTATCTGGGCTTCGCTTGAAATGGAACGGTTGAATGCACAATGATGAAATGCTGTTCCCTGCATGTTATGAAATGAAAAAAGAGGAGTTCAATTTTGAACTCCTCTTTTTTATCTTGTGACTCGCATGGGGCTCGAACCCATGACCCCAACATTAAAAGTGTTGTGCTCTACCAACTGAGCTAGCGAGTCAGTCAACTTCCTGTTCGAAAGCGAGTGCAAAGGTACTTATTTTAATTGAAACAGGGAAAGACTTGTGGGGATTATATACTTTAATTTAATATATTTAACAAATCAAGGAGCATTATAAAGTGAGACGCTTGACCTCGAAAGGTGTCGCATGTCAATAGGTCTTGGGCTTTTACCGAAGCCTTTTATTCTTTGATTTCGACCTCTAAATGGGGTTTGTTTTGCCCTTGTTCCTCTTTCGTTATATAGCGCTGCCAGTAAGCAATGAGTAAGGTTGTAAGTGGAAGTGCTATGATCAAGCCGATGAAACCGAGCAGTGCGCCCCATATTGAGAGCGACAACAGCAGGATAGCAGGGTTGAGTCCCATTGCTTTTCCCATGATCTTGGGTGTTACAATGAAGTCGGTAATTGCCTGAACTACGATGAAAACAAGCAATGCCAAGCCAAAAACAATCCAGAAATTCTGCCCGGTATCCGCTGCTTTCAGCATCGCAAGAAAGGCTGTTGGAATGAGTGCAAAGGTGTGAAGATAGGGCACCAAATCAAGTATTCCGATGAGAATACCCAGACCGATAGCCATGGGGAAGCCAATGATTGTAAAGCCGATACAGAACATAATGCCCATACAGAGCGCCACAAGTCCTTGACCTCGCACGTAATTATTAAGCTCACGCTTCACATCTTGCAGGAGTTCTTGCCAGAAAGGACGGTTCTTTTTAGGGAAAATACGTATCCAGTTGGTCGTTAAGTACTCATAATCCAGCAGGATAAAGAACATATATAATAAGGTGATGGCAGAGGCGATAATGCTCAGGATGACGCTGGCCGTCTGGCTTACAAACGAGAAAAGCTTAGGCATTGCGCTCTTGATGGTGTCGCCAAAGTCCTTACTTTTGAAGAAACGTTCTATGTGTTCTTGGTTTGCCTGTATCCATTCTGAGATGTAATTCGTCAGGTTGTTAGTATGCGTAGTGTGATGAACCCAGCGCATAAGAACGGTTTGAAGCTTGTCGAACTGCTCTATCATGGGGGGTATGATGAGGTAGAATACACCTCCGATGACAGCTATAACCAGCAGCATTGTAAGCAGAATGCTGATTGCGCGCACACGGATATGCAGCTTGTTTTCTATGAACTGTACTACCGGATAAAGCAAATAGGCCATAAACCATGCAATGAAGAACGGCAGAAGTACGTTGCTCAGATAGTTGACCAGCAACAAAATCGCAATGATTAACAGGCCGGTTCCTACCCAACGGATAAGCTGATCGAAGGTAATCTCTTTTCTCATAATTCCTATTTCTTTTCCTCTTTCAATGCTTTCTGATAGCAGGCACGGCACAGCGGTTCATATTCTGACTGCTCACCCAACATCACCCGATGCTCATCTGCCACCAAACGATGACTCACATAGGCCAATGCGCCGCACTTTACACATATGGCATGCACCTTGGTTACCTCGTCGGCAATGGCACAGAGGGCTGGAATTGGCCCGAAAGGAACACCTTTGAAGTCCATGTCAAGCCCTGCAATGATGACGCGGATGCCACGGTTTGCCAGCTCATTGCACACATCAACGAGATTGTCATCAAGGAATTGAGCCTCGTCAATGCCTACAACGTCAATGTCGGATGCCAGCAACAGTATCGCGCCCGAAGCGTCTATCGGCGTTGAATGGATTGAGTTCTGGTCGTGACTCACGACATCTTCTTCCGAATAGCGCGTGTCGATTGCCGGCTTGAAGATTTCAACTTTCTGCTTGGCAAACTTAGCTCGCTTCATTCTTCGTATCAGTTCTTCGGTCTTTCCAGAGAACATTGAACCGCATATCACCTCGATTCTGCCCGGGCGATGTGCCTCAACAATTAGATTTTCTACCATGATGGCTACAAAGTTAAGAAAAAAAACGGGAATAGTTACTTGGAAAAGAAGGAAAAAGATGAAGCAAATTTTACGTGCAGTTGCTTCTTTTTAAAAAGTTTCTCATTGTCTTTTAGTTTGCTGTAACTATTGATTTAGGAGGTCATCGGTGGCAAGTATGAGGTCATGCTCATTCTACATACAAGATGACAGGGATGATTTGACGCGGTTTTTCAGCATTTCAAAGTGAGATAATGATGTTGGATATCTCTGCATCATCTGATTTTAATATCTTCAGTGATATGTATATGTTTCAAGGTGTCATGCTTGTAAAACGGTTTGCTTTCTGTAAAGATTGTTATATGGTTTTTAACATTTCAGAAGACTACCAAACAGAGAAAAACAGACGAGAAAACAGGAGTTATTTTGCTTTTTCAAAGTTCTTTGTGTGCAATTTCATTCATGATGCGTTGTAATTTGACGCATATCACAACGCTGTTTGACTCAAAATGCGCGATAATTTGAGGCAGTTTGCAGGCTGATTTGACGCAAATTGCATGGTTTTTCAGTGTGATTTTATCTTATATTCTGCCTTTGATTTCATAACAATTTGATAGTCAGCGTGTTGTGAAGTGCTTAAAAACAGCGCATATTTGAAGCGAGGAAGCTTCTCATTCAGAATACGCTGACTATGCGAGGACTATTGTAAACATCCTTGAAAAATATTAACCTATTTTTCGTTTGCTGCCATTATGCAGAATACTTTGTATTTAAGGGTGATGCCAAATCGCCCTGAAAGGGATGGAATTATGGTGCAGAGGAACTGCTATTAGTTAGGACGTATGAAAAGAAACATATGTTATCACTTGTTATTTCAGGTTTTAAAAATTGCAAAGAAACTACATGATATTTTGCATATCATGAATAATTGTTTATATTTGTGACTTGAATATGGGAACATTATACATTGTGCCGACTCCTGTGGGCAATATGGAGGACATGACGTTACGCGCCATTCGGGTGTTGAAAGAGGCCGATTTGGTGTTGGCTGAAGACACGCGAACGTCGGGTATTCTGTTCAAATACTTCGACATCAAGAACCATTTGATGGCCCATCATAAATTCAATGAGCATGGCACTGCTACCGGAATCGTGGAGCGTTTGAAGGCAGGACAGACCATAGCTCTTGTCAGTGACGCAGGCACTCCGGGTATAAGCGACCCCGGTTTCTACCTTGCGCGTGAGGCAGCTCATGCCGGAATAACGGTTCAGACACTGCCCGGTGCAACGGCATTCGTGCCGGCTTTGGTGTCTTCGGGACTTCCCTGCGACCGCTTCTGCTTTGAAGGTTTCCTGCCACAGAAGAAAGGTCGGCAGACACATCTGCTCTCCTTGCAGGACGAAACGCGCACAATGGTGTTCTATGAGTCGCCCTATCGGTTGCTGAAAACACTGCAACAGTTTGCCGATGTGTTTGGAGAAGACCGCCAAGTGAGTGTAGCGCGAGAGATTTCCAAGTTGTATGAGGAGCACGTTCGTGGCACATTGCAGGAGGTTATCGCCCATTTTACAGAGAAAGATCCGCGAGGAGAGATTGTAATCATACTCGCAGGACATAGTATAAAGAAAGGTAAAGATAAGAAACTAAAATTAGAGGAGTGAAAAACTATGAAGAAATTGCTTTTCGTTTCAGTCGGAATGTTATTGCTGGCTGTTACAAGTTGTAATCAGAACAAGTCGAAAGACAACGTCGCAGGCACCGAACAGAATGACTCTCTGCAGCAGATTCTTGCGCAGAAAGATACTGAAATCAACGACATGATGGGCCTGATGAACGAGGTTCAAGAGGGTTTTCGTCAGATTAATGAGGCCGAGAACCGTGTTACTATCGCTAAAGATGGCGAGGGAGCTAACAAGAAACAGGTGCTCAGAGATAACGTTAAGTTCATCGCCGAGCGTATGCAGAAGAACCGTGAACTCATTGCTAAGCTGCGTCAACAGTTAGCAAGTAGCTCGCTGAAAGGCAGTCAACTCAAGTCAACTATTGACAACTTGGTGAAGCAGTTGGATGAGAAAGACCAACAATTGCGCCAGTTACGTGCCGAACTTGATGCCAAAGACATTCACATCGGGGAGCTTGATGAAACGATTAACAACCTGAATACCAATGTGAGTCACCTCACAACGGAGAGTGCACAGAAGACAGAAACGATTAATGTACAGGACAAACAGCTCAACACTGCATGGTATGTGTTTGGCACAAAGAAAGAACTGAAGGATCAACGCATTATCGATGAGGGTAAAGTTCTGCAGGGAAACTTCAATAAGAACTATTTTACCAAGATTGATATCCGCGTGGATAAGGTGATCAAACTTTATTCTAAGTCGGCTCGTCTGCTGACACTTCACCCTGCAAGCAGCTACACATTGACGCGTGATGCCAATAAGGAATATGTGCTTACGATAACAAATCCGCAGATATTCTGGAGCACAAGCAAGTATCTTGTAGTTCAGGTTAGGTAAGAAAATAAATCAAATAATACTCCCCTTCGTGTCAAGCGAGGGGAGTTTTTTTGTATATATACAGATGAATCAGCTTGATATTTGGTTCCTTGCAGTGGCTTTAGCCATGGATTGTTTTACGGTTTCAATTGCCGGTGGCATTATCATCAAGCGCATGGTTTGGCCCATAACGTTGCGCATGGCCTTGCTTTTCGGACTCTTTCAAGCCGCTATGCCACTGCTTGGATGGCTCGGGATAAGCACCTTTTCCCATTATCTTGAAGAGGTTGACCATTGGATAGCCTTTGGTCTTTTAACTTTCTTGGGAGGGCGAATGATACGCGATGCGTTTCTTCCTGCCGAAAACCACTCGCTGAATCCCTGTAAACTGAAGACCCAACTGCTGTTGGCTTTGGCCACAAGTATTGATGCCTTGGCCATTGGAATATCGTTTGCCTGCATGGGCTTCCGCCATATATCAATGCTCATGTCTCCTCTTGTCATCATCGGCCTTGTGTCATTTCTGCTTGCCACTGTCGGCATGTTGCTTGGTGTCAAGTTTGGAAAACCGATTGAACGACGCTTGAAACCGGAGCTTTTAGGGGGCATCATATTAATAATAATAGGTGTGAAAGTCTTGCTTTCACACCTATTTGAATGACTTTACTCTTTGAGTTCTTTGTCCATATACTGTCTGTCAACGATGAGAAGGGAGAAAGGTTGCATCGTATAAGACTGCTTCTCGCCACGCTGAATATTGTATTTCACGTGAAGTGTGTTGTCTTCTTCTGTCACTGAAACAGGGTCAATGTGGGTCAAAGTGTCTGTTTCCGGCAGTATTTTTGCAATGAGAAACTGCTTCTTGAAGTCTATTTCAGTCGGTTGTCCGTCCTTTCCCATGGTGGCTGCCATACCGAAATACTTACCGAATTCCTGTTCTGTTGTTATCTTTAATAACCCGGAATATGGTGAATTATTAACGAAGAAGTAGTTCTTAGCCACTTGATATTTCACCGCTTTCTGACTGCTTGTGCAGCCTATCAACAGACAGACGGCACACAATAACATCATAATTTTCTTCATAATTTTCTTTATTTTGATTATTTAATCCTTATTCCTAATTGCAATTGGAAGCCTGTTGGACGATGCTTGTAGCTATTTTCAACATCGCTGCCGTTATTGAAATAATGGCTCACTCCAGGTTCTGCATAGAGTCCAATCCGATTAGTAAGCTGATATTGCAAGCCGACAGCGCCATTGACTGACCACTGTAAGCGCGATTCCTTGATACGAAGGGTCTCGCTCTTTGGGGTTTCCTGCATTGTAGTCTGTGGCTCACGAAGTTGTCCGCTGACGAGTTTCTCGACCTCACCACCTGCTGTTGCGTAGACATGGAGCCGCTTATATTGCCACAACCGATAGCTTGCAGCCAATGGAATACCGACATAATGCAGGCGTTGCAGACCGTCTTTGCCATCCGATAAGTTAGCGTTTGAGATGCTTGCCGACAGGTAACTGTAGGTCAATCCGGTATGGATAGTCCAGTTTCGACTTATCTGATATCCCACAGAAAGACCTATCTTGACGGGCAATCGATGGTGATATTGCTGTGGCAAATAGCCCGGAGCACTGTATATCTGCTTGCCTTTTTCATCTTCATTCAGCATTGCTTGCCTAAATGATACACTATGAAATCCATTGTTTGAAACTCCGTTCGACAAGCCTTTGCCACCCATATAAACGTCTAATGAAAGGCGTTGAGGAGCGAAAGGTACAAGGTTTCCTTCAAGTGCGGCTATGACTTTATCATTCTGTTGACTTGATATTATGGGACGTTTTCTTGGTTTTGTCTCTGTTGTATCAGTGTTTGTTGCAGACGGTTGCACTTGTGTAGGAGTCTGTACTGTGGCAGACGCTACCGTAACCTCCTGCTTTTGACGGTCCGATTGCCTTGTTCCGGAGAGCCCGACAGCCCATGATGCAAGCTTTTGTTGCACTATCTGCCGTTGTTTTTCCACTGTTTTATTCTTGTATGCAACCTGTTTTCCTACGTGGTTCGCCTGTTGATGAGCGATGACAGCAGTCATTTCGGGCGCTGAATTGCGTAACCACCACACAGCAGTTCCTGCAATCAGGCCACCAATACAGGCTGCTGCAATCCACCATTTGCGAAGCGTTGCAGTTGGGCGAGGGGCAGAAGAGGTGGTCGAAGCAAGGCCACGGCGCAGCATCTCGGCCTTGATATCGCCGAGCAAGCCCTTTGGAGGCTCCTGCTGATGCCTCTCAAAGCGTTTCCTAATGTCGTTTATCCAATTCTCCATACCGTCTTTTCTTCTTGTCGTTGGTGTGATTTTATCATATGAGCCAACATCACCTTGGCCTTGTGAAGCTGTGAGGCTGAGGTGTCAGGCTTGATATTCAGCAGTTCAGCTATTTGCTGATGACTCATTCCTTCGATGACATATAGGTTGAATACTGTGCGATATCCCGTGGGCAACTGCCTTATCATAGCTGTTATTTCATCGGTAGAAAGCGTGTTTACTTCTGGCTCCTCATCGACTGTTTCAGGCAAATCCCTGTCGGTTGTCAGCACATCTTCCTTTGCCTGTTGACGCAGAAAAAGCAATGCCTCGTTGATAACAATGCGCGTTGCCCAGGCTTTCAGCGATCCTTTTCCACGATAGGTGAACGTGTCTCCCTTGTTGAACATCTTGATGAAAGCCTCTTGCAAGACATCTTTCATGTCATCGTTCTGCGGGATATAACGCGCACAAACCGCCGTAAGAAAAGGCGCATACTCGGCATATAACAAGTCAATGGCAGTGGCTTCGCCCCTGCTTAACTTGTGAACTATGGTCAGTTCCTTGTCTGTGGTGAATAGTTTCATGCCGCGCTTGGATATCCTCTTATGGTTTAAAAAACGTCATTCTGCGTTTTTTCTTATACCATTTACTCTCCTCATTTTATTTGTTAAACACAAAGTTAAGACAGTCTTGCCTATATTTCTTGATTTTAACAATTATTTAATGTCATATCAGGCAAGTTTTCTTCTTCATTGACATTTAGGGGGTAGATAAACCAAAATAAACCTTATATAAAATGGAACAGAAAACAAACAAAATGTATCTATGGCTGTTAGGATGCCTGACAGTGCTCGGTTTAACCTTTACTGCTTGTGAACCAGGTGGTGGCAATGACAACAGTCTTACCCGTGAACAGCAACAGCAGGCCTATCAACAAGTGAGGGGATCTTATGCAGGTAAGACCTATTATCAGCGTTGGAGTGCCACTGACAAGAAGTATGTGAGTGATTCGTCTGACGTGAAATGGGAGATATTGACCGACAGTACGCTGACCATAAAGAACTTCCCGATGAGCCTTTTTGCCGATTATGTGAACGACAATGCACTGAAAGAAGCGTTGAAATCAGCCCCAAATCAGGACATCACATGCTTCACAGGCTATTATAATCTCAGTCCGGTAGGCTTTCTGTTGAACCCCAAAACGGCCGTATTTGAACTCAATTATAATAAAGGAAGCCATAAAATCAGTATCGCTTTTGCTGGGAACAGCAATTATTCCTTTGGCTTTTCAAAGGTCAAGTCGGTTGTAGCTATGCAGATTATAGCACTCTCTTTGCAGGTAGATGCCATGTCAGAAAACAAGCTTAAAGGTAATGTGGGCTTTATTTTCCGTGGAAAAACCGGTGTGGCTCCAGCTCCGTCGCCCCGCAAGTAGCACCAACACATAACTCTTTATATCGCCAATCGTCCGTGTAAGTATGCTTCATATGCTTATACGGACGTTTTTCTTTAGGGGGAATGAGATAGTAGATTACAGCTGATATGTAAAGAAAATTGGTGTAAAAACATGCACTTTAAAAGTTGCAATCTAAGGAAAAAGAAGATGAGAAACAGCAAGTTTTCCTTCTTCTTGACGGCTTTGATTTCTCTTTTTCCTTTCCTTGAGTTCCTGTTTTGCGTCAAATCAGCCTGTAATCTGCATCATCTTGTCGTGTATTTCAAGTCACTTGGCATGCTCATTTGACGCAGATGACCATGTGATTTGACGCAAATCACAACTTTTGTTTACGTTGAAATGTGGAATAAAGTGTTGTGTTTTCTATAAGCGTTTGATAATCAGTTGGTTGTTAAAGTGGCTCAAAACTCGCGTATTTCTGACCGCCGATGTTTTATTTTAGAACAGGGGTCTTCTTGCGAAAGCATTTGTAAAGATAAATCATGTGAGGCATAACGTGGCCTCACTCTTATTCTCTTGCGAGAGATAAAGCCTTGAAAGCTTAACTTTTCTATTGTGTGTGTTGTGATCTTCAATATCAGCAAGCACGTGGTGTAAAAAGAAAATAGCCGACTCCATGAGGGAATCGGCTGTTTTGTTTCGTGGGTTATAGCCCCTTTCAACTTAGAAGTTGTAGTACAGGCTGAACGTGATGTCGTTGCCATCGAGGTCAAGACCGTATCTGCTTGTCTTCAAATTGCTGTTGTTGTCCTTGCTCTGTGACCAGCCAAGGAAACCTACATGAGAAACAAACGAAAGTTTCTTTGTGAGATTTACTGCAACACCTGGACGTGCACCTACAGCCCAAAGATCGGCATCATAGCCCTGGTTGTAAGTGTGCTTGTAGCCAAAACCGCCATCAACGAATAGGTTAACATACTTTGTATGAACGAAAGTGAAGCGTGCATATGGGTTGACTTCAAGTGTCTTTGTACCGCCCTTGCTTGCGCCTTCCCAGCCAAATGCAACACCGGCAGCCCAATTTTCGTTGAAGTTGTAACCTACTTCAGGGATGAATTTGTAGGTTGTTACAGTGGTGTTACCATTGTCTACACCGTTAATGCTAAAGCCACCACCTACATAAACCTGTGCATTAGCGCTCATTGCAACAGCAAATGCTGCTACTAAAGTCATCAAAAACTTTTTCATAATTACTCTCTTTTTGTTTGTTTATAACTCTTTTACGAGTGCAAAGGTAAATAAGTTTCAATTTGATTTCCAAAAGATTTAAGTTAAAAAAGCTATAGAAAAGTGTATTTCTCATAACATATTGTCGTGTTTCTGCCATTTTCAAAGGGTTGTCCTTATGATATAATGTATTATCAGAAAACAGGTGTTGTCAGTAGTTTTGATATTTGTTTCTGCTTCTGAACTTGTATGTGATGTGTTGAAACAATCCGGAACAAACAATCCTTTGTATGCCTTTGATCTATAATATCCCGGGAAGTGGCAGTAATCGAGTGGGCAGTGAAAGGACAATAAAGTATGAGTTGGCTTCCATGTCCGGTCTTCATCAAACAGGATTGATATTGAACCGTGATTTGTAAACAAACGTAAAGGAAAGTCACTTCTTTCCTGTTGTTTGTTGATATAAATCAAAACGTCAGCAAATTAGTGCAAAAAAGGATGAAATTATTTGGTGTGTTCGTGCACAATTACTACTTTTGTATCGTCAATAGGACGTTAGGTAATAGATTGTTTAGGTTTAACATATAGATTTAGGTTTAGTTGTTTAGGTTTAAAGATTAGTTAGATTTTCATAGGATTAGTTTTTAGGTAAAAAGAACTTTGAGGGATAACACGAGCGAAAGCGTCGCTCATTTTATTAGAAATAATATGAAATTATTTAATAATAAGAACAGCGTTGGAGTGATTCAACGCTGTTCTTGTTTGTTTGCTCCAGTCTTATGGAAGAATGGATGCATGGCAGGTGGTTGGCTTTCATGCTTAGATGAGTATGTTTTTCATGCTGTATGATTTTTCAAGATGTACTTGATTTCACTGCTTTTTATTTTGATATGTCAGTGGTTTGCTGTAAATTTGTAGTCAAATATAACATATCATACACGATGACATATACTATTGAAAAGGTTACCACACTGATAGGTGCGCGTCGTTTTGGTGCGAGTGATGCCAAGATTGGTTTTGTTTTAACAGACAGTCGCTCGCTTTGTTTCCCCGAAGAGACATTGTTTTTTGCTCTCAAGTCTGGCCGTAATGATGGCCATTACTATATTCCCGAGCTTTATCGTCGTGGGGTCAGAAACTTTGTTGTGACTGAAGTTCCGGCCGATTATGCCACAGAATACGCTGAAGCTAACTTCTTGAAAGTGGTTGACTCCCTTGAAGCTTTGCAGCGTTTAGCCGAGCGTCATCGTGATGAATTCAATATTCCGATTGTTGGAATCACGGGAAGTAACGGTAAAACAATGGTCAAAGAGTGGCTTAATCAGTTGCTCTGTGATGATATGTTTATCACGCGTTCGCCTCGCAGTTACAATTCACAGGTGGGCGTTCCGCTAAGTGTTTGGCTGCTGAATGAGCACACCCAAGTGGGTATTTTCGAAGCAGGCATCAGTCAACCTGGTGAGATGTTGGCGCTGCGTGATATCATTCAGCCGACGATTGCCGTGCTGACGAACCTCGGAGATGCCCATCAAGAGAACTTCATCAGTAAGGAAATGAAGTGTAAGGAAAAGCTTATTCTGTTTCATGATGCCAAGACTGTGGTCTACAATGGTGACGATCCAATCGTCAATGGCTGTGTAAATGAGCTTGAAGACTTTAAGGGTGAGCGTCTGTTCTGGTCGCTGAAAGACAAGCGTGCACCTTTCTTTATCAAGTCAGTTGAAAAGAAAGAGACCGCGACTACAGTCACCTATATATATAAAGGTAATGAAAGTTGGTATTCATTGCCGTTTATCGATGATGCCTCTGTTACCAATTCCTTTGCTTGTGCAGCTGTAGCGCTGACCTTAGGTGTCGGGGGTGACGTGCTCGATGAACGCATGCAGCAGCTTGAACCGATAGCCATGCGCCTTGAAGTAAAGCAGGGACAGCATGGTTGTACGCTCATTAACGACAGCTATAACTCGGATATCAACTCGCTTGACATCGCACTTGACTTCATGAACCGCCGTCCCGACCATCAAGGACGCCGTCATACGCTCATCCTCAGTGACATCTATCAGAGCGGAATGACCACCGATGAACTCTATCAAGAGGTAGGAATGCTCTGTCAACAGCGTGGTGTAGAGAAGTTCATCGGTGTAGGAAAAGACCTTCAATCTCATGCCTATTGCATTGGCGTGAAAGCGAAATATTTCTTTGAAAGCGTAGAAGAACTGATAGACAGTGACGTTTTTAAGCAACTTCACGACGAAGTAATTCTCATCAAAGGAGCACGCCGTTTCGGTTTCGATCAACTGACAGAACTGCTTGTCCAGAAAGTACATGAGACCACATTAGAGGTAAATCTCAATGCCGTTGTAAAGAACCTGAACCACTATCGCTCGTTCATGAAGCCACATACCAAGTTGGTCTGCATGATCAAAGCAGATGCTTACGGGGCCGGGAGCGTTGAGATTGCCAAGACACTACAGGATCATCGCGTGGATTATCTTGCTGTTGCAGTGGCTGATGAGGGTGTAACGCTGCGCAAGAACGGCATCACCAGCAACATCATGATTATGAATCCGGAGATGACCGCCTTTAAGACGATGTTCGATTATGACCTCGAACCCGAGGTTTACTCTTTCAGATTGCTTGATGCTTTGGTGAAAGAAGCGGAGAAAGAAGGCATTACCGGTTTCCCCGTTCATATCAAACTCGATACCGGTATGCATCGTCTTGGCTTTGATCCGCACAAGGATATGGACGAGCTTATCAGGCGTCTGAAACGTCAGAATGCCATCATTCCACGTTCTGTGTTCAGCCATTTCGTGGGTGCAGACAGTGATGATTTCGACACATTCAGCGCCCAACAGTTTGAACTTTTCAAGCTTGGGGCAGATAAACTTCAAACCGCTTTCGACCACAAGATACTCTTCCACATGGACAACAGTGCCGGTATTGAGCACTTCCCCGACCGTCAGATGGACATGTGTCGCTTGGGATTGGGGCTTTATGGCATTAATTCGCGCAACAATAAGATTATCAATAACGTCAGCACCTTAAAGACTACAATCCTCCAGATACATCAACTTCCGGCAGGTGAAAGCATCGGTTACAGCCGAAAGACCTATCTTGAGCGTGACAGTTTGATAGCCGCTATCCCTATAGGTTATGCAGATGGTCTTGACAGACGGCTCAGCAACCGCCGTGGTTACTGTCTTGTCAATGGGCAGAAAGCCGAATATGTGGGTAATATCTGTATGGATGTAGCGATGATTGACGTTACAGATATCGACTGTAAAGAGGGAGACAGCGTTGAAATCTTCGGCGATCATCTGCCTGTTACAGTGCTGAGTGATGCCATTGATACTATTCCTTACGAGGTACTTACAGGCATCAGCAACCGTGTGAAGCGTGTCTATTTCCAGGATTAAGATTTATATTAGCTTGGTTCCAAAACCATCAAGCGCAATCTACGCTGTAAAATTGGCATGCTAAACGACGTTGGAACGCTGCTTGCGGATAGTGGATGAGTCTTTCTGTTGGCTTTGTTCTTCCTGCAATGTGGTTCGTATTGCCCGTTATTAATGAGCTGAATTGACAAAAAGGAAAGTCAATAACGCAGTTGGAATAAGATGAAAGACGGGGAAAGATGTGTCTGATAGTCTTGTGTTTTGTAAGGAAACTTAACCAAAAAACAGCCCTTTTCAAAATGAACAAATAGAAAATGAAAGGCTGTTTCAGGGCGTTTCTTGTGGTGATTTTGGTTGATTTGGAAAGCGTTTTGAATGGTGTTGTCTTGCAATCAGCGTCATCTTGCACCGCGTTTTCAGTCATTTTATGTTCTGATTTGCACCAAATGAGCCGCTGAAATGCCCCACTTTGCATGCTTTTTCAACTTAAAAGCTTGTTTTTTCTCGGTTTCTTTGGGAGATAATGTTTAGGCAATTGCGTAATAATTTGATGCTGAATGAATTACGAAACGGGCCCAAAACTCGCGTATTTGCAGCCGAGTGGTTCTCTGATGAAAACCGAACGAAACCTGAAAGAGGTTTTGTAAAGAATATTTGTATGAGGAGATGAAGGTGTAGCTTTGGGTCAGTGGTGACATATTCCTCTTGAACAGCTGTTTATAGTTGCTTTTTGTGGGTTTCTCATCTCATGTTTAAGGAAAACTAACATATGAAATCCTTTAGAATATGAAAACTTTTCTTAACTTTGCATCCAACGCGTGAAAAACGGCGGAATGACAGAAACAATCTACAAATATAAATCGTTTAAATAAGAAATGGAACAGATCTTTAGCTACATCATCAGCTTTGGAGCCAGCGTGATGATGCCGATTCTCTTCACCATTATTGGACTCTCTATTGGTATGGGCTTTGGCAAAGCTTTGAAATCAGGCCTCTATGTGGGTGTCGGTTTCGTTGGCTTGGGTGTCGTAACCGCCCTGCTTACCACGAATTTCAATACTCCTTTGAGTTCAATCTCCGATTTTTATCATCTTCAACTCAATGTCTTCGACATGGGATGGCCTGCAGCTGCAGCCGTAGCTTATAACACTGCAGTGGGTGCTTTGATTATTCCTGTCTGCTTAGGCATTAACTTTCTGATGCTCATCACGAAGACAACGCGGACGGTGAACATAGACCTTTGGAACTATTGGCACTTTGCTTTCATTGGCGCTGTGGCTTATTTCGTTATGGGAGAGAGCCTGCTTTGGGGCTATTTCGCAGCCATTGTGTGCTACATGATTACGCTTGTTTTTGCAGACTTGACGGCAGAACGCTTCCAGAAGTATTATGATTTGGAGGGTATTTCCATTCCCCAGCCGTTCTGTCAGAGCTTCGTTCCTTTTGCAGTACTTATCAATAAGGGATTGAAAAAGATACCGGGCTTCAACAAACTCGACATTGATGCCGAAGGATTGAAACGCAAGTTTGGTGAGTTGGGCGACCCTTTAGTGCTTGGAGTTATCGTGGGAAGTCTGATTGCTTTATTTGGGGAAGCCGGTCATATCACTGATTTCAGTGGCTATCTGAAAGAACTTCAGCAGGCTGAACCAAGCACTACAGCCACTGATGCAACAATGAGCATCGTGAAAAATGTGTTGGCTTTAGGCGTGATTATGGGTGCTGTGATGGAGTTGATACCGCGTATCACGAAGTTGTTTATCGACGGATTGATGCCTATTTCAGAGAAAACGAAAGACCTTGTAGCGCGTAAATTCGACGGCAAGAAAATCTATATCGGTATGAGTCCGGCCCTTGTTATCGGTCATCCCACGACACTTGTGGTCTCTCTTTTCCTTATTCCAACCATTCTTGCATTAGCAGTTTTCCTGCCAGGTAACCAGTTTCTGCCCTTAGCTTCATTGGCCGGAATGTTCTATTTGTTCCCCATGGTGTTGCCTTTCACTAAGGGTAATGTGGTGAGAACATTCGTTATCGGTCTCGTGGCCTTGATTTTCGGACTTTATTTTGTCACCGACATGGCTCCTGCTTTCACGCAGGCTGCAGCCTCTGTCTATGCAGAAACCGGTGATAAAGCAGCCCATATCCCCGATGGTTTCTCGGGTGGTGCACTCGATTTTGCATCAAGTTTATTCGGTTGGGTTATCTATAAGTGCACTGCCTCATTGGAATATGTGGGCATGGGACTGTTGAGCGTGTTCACCATTGTACTTTTATTGTTCAACCGTCGACAGATTATAGCAAGTGAAAAAATAACAAATACGAAATGAAGAAAACATTATTAACCTTGGCCTTTGGCCTTACTGCAACCATCAGCATGGCACAAACGAATTATGAAGTGAGATGGGCTAACCATCCGGAAGATGTAAAACACTACGACACACAACGTCTTCGCAAAGACTTTGCAATAGAGAAAGTGTTTGCTCCAGGCGAAGTTAACTGGGTCTACAGCATGTATGACCGCTTCCTTATCGGTGGAGCTGAACCTGTAGGTGCACCAATCCATCTGACAACGATTGAGCCTTTGCACACGGATAAGCCACAGGATAAGAAGCGACTGCTCGATAATCGAGAGCTGGGTATCATCAATGTTGGTGGTAAGGGAACGGTGACTGTCGACGGGAAAACCTATGAATTGGATTTCCAGGAAGCACTTTATGTGGGCCGTGCAGATGATAAGAACAATAAGGATATAGTGCTTTCAAGTGTTGATGCGGCTCATCCTGCCAAGTTTTATATGAATAGTGCCTGCGCACATAAGTCTTACCCAACGAAGAAAGTGACTCTGAAAGAGGCCAATAACATTAAGGCCGGTTCACTCAAAGAAAGCAATGACCGCGTTATTCACCAAATGATTATCGACGGAGTTGCCGGAGTTCGCACCTGTCAATTACAGATGGGAATCACTGAACTGAAAGAAGGTTCGGTGTGGAACACCATGCCTGCCCATACACATATGCGCAGAATGGAAGCTTACTTCTATTATAATGTGCCCCAAGGACAAAAGATTCTCCACGTAATGGGCGAGCCTCAAGAGACAAGACCAATCTGGTTGAACAACGAACAGGCTGTAATTTCACCGCAATGGAGTATCCATTGTGCAGCAGGTACAAGTAATTACACCTTCATTTGGGGCATGGCAGGCGAGAACTTGGTTTATACTGATATGCAAGTCGTAAAGATACCGACTTTAAAATAACTGATAAAACCAACTGAAAGTGGAAAAGATACAAACTGCAAAGATGTCCAACTTCCGTTGGGTGATATGTGCTTTGCTTTTCTTGGCAACCACAATCAACTACATGGACCGTCAGGTTCTGTCGTTAACTTGGAAAGATTTCATCGCTCCTGAATTCCACTGGAGTGATGATGACTATGGAACGATTACGGGTTTATTCTCAATCTTCTATGCTGTAGCCAATCTCTTTGCGGGTAAGTTCATTGACTGGATGGGCACAAAGAAGGGCTATTTCATTGCAATTCTCGTCTGGTCAACCGGTGCGGTGATGCATGCGGGGTGTGGATGGGTAGCCATGCAGGTTGAAGGTTACGGCAGTATAGAGGCCTTGCGCATGGTACAGGCGGGCAGTGATGCCGCTGTTGCCATTGCAACTATCAGCGTCTGGCTCTTCCTTTCGTGTCGTTTGATACTTGCAGTAGGCGAGGCAGGCAACTTCCCTGCAGCCATTAAGGTGACTGCCGAGTACTTTCCTAAGAAGGATCGTGCCTTTTCTACTTCTATTTTTAATAGCGGGGCATCGGTTGGAGCATTAGCTGCGCCGGCCACAATCCCATTGCTTGCCCGTGCATGGGGCTGGGAAATGGCTTTCATTATCATTGGTGTTCTGGGCTATGTATGGATGGGTTTCTGGCTGTGGCTGTATGAAAAGCCAACTCGAAACAAGCATGTCAACAAGGCAGAGCTATGTTATATTGAGCAAGACAGCGACCTTTCAGCAGTTGAAAAGGTTGAGGAGGAAGAGAAAGAAGAGAAGACTATCAGTTTCATGAAGTGCTTCTCGTATCGACAGACATGGTCGTTTATCATGGGAAAGTTCATGACCGACGGTGTGTGGTGGTTCTTCCTGTTCTGGGCTCCGGCCTATTTCTCCGACCAATATGGCTATAAAAGCGATTCAACGATGGGCATCATGCTTGTCTTTACGCTGTATGCCATCTGCACATTCCTAAGTATCGGCGGTGGTTATCTGCCCACTTACTTTGTGGATAAGAAAGGAATGAACCCCTATATCGGCCGTATGCGGGCAATGTTAATCTTTGCTTGCTTCCCTGTGTTGGGTTTGTTTGCACAGCCAATGGGGGCATATAGTCCTTGGTGGCCAGCCATTATCATTGGTCTTTTGGGTGCCGGGCATCAGGCATGGTCGGCAAATCTCTATTCCACTATCGGCGATATGTTCCCCAAATCAACGATAGCTACAATCACAGGTATTGGTGCTATGGCAGGCGGAATAAGTTCGTTTATGATCAATAAAGGTTCGGGAAAGCTCTTCACATACGCTGAGGCGCAGGGTTCTGCGTTCTCTTTCATGGGCTTTGAAGGCAAACCTGCCGGCTATATGATAGTCTTCTGCATCTGTGCAGTGGCTTATCTTGTAGGCTGGTGTATCATGAAATTGCTTGTGCCTAAATACAAACCTATCGTTGTGGAGTAGGGGGAGGAGTTGACAAGTGGAGGAGTTGACGAGTAAACAAGTTAGCTGTAGACGAGTTGACTGTAAACGGGTAGACATGTTATTTGAACCTTTAACAATAACTAGTCTACTCGTTTACCCATAAAAATACATGCGTTTACGACTGTCCTTAATAATGATTGATGAGTAAACAAGTTGTCTGTAGACGAGTTGACAAGTTGGCTGTTGGTTAGCAAACAACTTGTTTACCCGTTTACTTGTTTACTCGTTTACTTACAAAAACCCTTGCTTTTTCAGTGCTTCTAAAAAGCCTTTACTCATTTCCTCGTTATCTTTCTTCGTATATCTAAGGTCAGTAAACACCTGTGCAAGCGTCTCCTTATGATTGATTTCCATGAAATGTTTGTTCTCGGGTAAAGTCTCTTTTTCGTGATAGATGTCGTTGATACAGTTGGAAGTGTAGTCGTTAAAAGTCTCCTGATGCATGATAGCACGCAATGGAAGGCGGTCGGTGAGAGCGGGATTTTCGTCAGGCCAGCCCAAAGTTATCGTTGCCACAGGAAACACCAAGCGTGGAAGTTTCAGGATATCAATAATCATTTGTGGCATATAGAGCGTGGTTCCGAGAAAGCAGGTGCCCAATCCTTCAGCCTCAGCAAGGTTACAAAAGGTCTGCGTATAAAGCAAAGCATCTGTTGAAGCATTCATGAATGAGAGGAAATTATCATATCCCGGTGTTGCTTTTCGCTGCTCGGCCCATGCTGTTGTGCGTCGGAAATCAGCGCAAATCGTCAGTACCACAGGCGCTTCCACTACCATGGGCTGATTGAAATGCGCCGGAGACAGCTGTTCTTTCCTTTCTTTACTGCGGGTCACGACAACGCTATAGAGTTGCAGATTGCCCATCGTTGGGGTACGTTCTGCCGTTTCCAACAGGCGATTTAGCAACTGCTTGCTGACCTCTTTGCATGCATATTTCCTGATAGTCTTTCTGTTTTGGAATGTATTCATCGTCATTTTGCTTGGGATTTATTATGGTAGCAAAGTTACATAAAATATTCCATTTGGGCAAAGTGCAGTCAGTTGGTCGTTTCATTTATTGCATGACGCAGCACTTCTGTCATGTAAACGGATTATATGTTAATTTCTTTCAAGTATGTTTACAATTGTTCTCATCATGCTTGTCCATTCGAAAAGAAAGACTCCCTCGGGTCAAATATGGACTGATTTTGGGCATTTTATAATGCGCTGATTATTAGGTTGTTACGAAACTAAAGGCAAAATGTGAAGCATAATCACGCTGAAAAACATTGTAATTAGCATCAAATCATCCCGCAATCTGCATCAGATTATCGCATCACTTGACTCAAATAGCCGTGCATTTTGCATCAAGTTGCAGTGTAGGATGAATGAAATTAAATACCGACTTCTTTGAAATTACGAAATAACGTCTGGTTTTTAATTTTCTTTTTCCTAAAAGGGGACATCTCGAAATGTTAAAAATGAGCAATAATTATTACACGAAGTGGAAGCATAGATGAATGCTATTCTCTGGCTATTCGCTTCATATTGCAGTTTGGAGAATATGTCGTTGCCTTTTCATATCAGGGCTGTTGTCTGAGAAAATGTTTCTGTTGAAGTGTTCATTTTCGAGTTGTTGATTTAGATAAACTTTTATTTTAAATCATATAATAAGTTTTCAAAAAAGAAAATCTTTAGTAGAAAATAAAGCAAGTAAGTTTTCCTTTTGTCGAATTTAAAGGCTAATTTTGCAACTATAAATTTACTTTTACACAAGAAAATGGAAAGCAATAAGATCTATTCTTTTGAAGAAGCATACCAAACTTCTTTGAAATACTTTGATGGCGACGAGCTTGCTGCCCGCGTTTGGGTAAATAAGTATGCAATGAAAGATAGCTTCGGGCATATCTTTGAGTGCAGTCCTGAAGACATGCATCGGCGTATTGCCAATGAAGTGGCACGTATAGAAGCGAAGTATAAGAACCCGATGAACGCGCAGGAAATATTCGAAATGCTCGATCATTTCAAGTATATTGTGCCGGCAGGAAGCCCAATGACCGGCATCGGAAACAGCCACCAAGTGGCCAGTTTGAGCAATTGCTTCGTGATAGGTCTTGAAGGAAAGGCCGACAGTTACGGTGCTATCATGCGCATTGACGAGGAACAAGTGCAGCTGATGAAGCGTCGTGGCGGTGTTGGTCACGACTTGAGCCATATCCGTCCGAAAGGAAGTCCGGTGAATAATTCGGCACTTACGTCAACAGGTCTTGTGCCTTTCATGGAGCGTTACAGTAATTCTACGCGCGAAGTGGCGCAGGATGGCCGTCGCGGTGCACTGATGCTGTCGGTCAGTATCAAGCATCCCGACAGCGAAGCTTTCATTGATGCCAAGATGGAAGAAGGCAAGGTGACGGGTGCAAACGTGTCAGTGAAGCTCGATGATGAGTTCATGCAGGCTGCTGTTGATGACAGAAATTACATGCAGCAGTGGCCTATTGATGCGAAAGAACCTAAGATGACGAAGGAGATTTCAGCCCGCAAGCTGTGGGAAAAGATAGTGCATAATGCGTGGAAGAGTGCAGAACCCGGCGTCTTGTTCTGGGATACAATCCTCCGCGAGAGTATTCCCGACTGCTATGCTGACTTCGGTTTCACCACCGTGAGCACCAACCCATGCGGTGAAATCCCGTTGTGTCCTTATGATTCCTGCCGTCTGTTGAGCATCAATCTCTATAGTTATGTGGAGAAACCTTTTACAACAGAGGCTTCATTCAATTTCGACAAGTTCAAGAAGCACGTTCAGATTGCACAGCGTATCATGGATGATATCGTTGATCTTGAAATGGAAAAGATAGACCTTATCATTCATAAGATCAAGGAAGATCCTGAGAACAATGAGGTAAAAGAGGCTGAATATCATCTTTGGGAGAAGATAAAGCGCAAGAGTGGAATGGGACGTCGTACCGGTGTCGGCATCACTGCAGAGGGTGACATGCTTGCAGCTTTGGGATTACGCTATGGTACTCAGGAGGCAACAGACTTTTCGGTGTCTGTTCATAAGACTTTAGCTTTGAATGCTTATCGCTCATCTGTGACCATGGCAAAGGAGCGTGGGGCTTTCGAAATCTATGATGCTAAGCGTGAAGTCAATAATCCTTTCGTTCAAAGAATAAAGGAGGCTGATCCTGAACTCTTTGCAGATATGCAGCAATATGGCCGACGCAACATTGCCTGTCTGACTATTGCACCGACCGGAACAACTTCACTGATGACACAGACTACCAGCGGAATAGAGCCGGTTTTCATGCCTGTATATAAGCGTCGGCGTAAGGTTAACCCCAATGATGCTGATGTTCATGTGGATTTTGTAGACGAAGTGGGCGACAGTTTCGAGGAGTATATCGTTTATCATCGTAAGTTTTTGCAGTGGATGCAGGTCAACGGATACGATACAGAGAAGCGATATACGCAGGAAGAGATAGATCATCTCGTTGCAAAATCACCTTATTATAAGGCTACCGCCAATGATGTTGACTGGCTGATGAAGGTGAAGATGCAGGGCGCTATACAGAAATGGGTGGATCATAGCATCTCCGTGACAGTCAATCTGCCTCATGATGTCGATGAAAGTCTTGTGAATCGTCTTTATGTTGAAGCCTGGAAGAGCGGTTGCAAGGGTTGTACTATCTATCGGGATGGTAGCCGTGCGGGGGTAATGATATCTGTTTCGAAGAAAGACAAGAAGAAAGGCAGTCATACAGAAGGCGCAGATGTTCGGGAAGATACACCGAAACAGCACGAGTGTGTTCGTCCGGAAGTGACAGAAGTACGGCCGAAAGAACTCGAATGTGATGTTGTTCGTTTCCAGAACAACAAGGAGAAATGGGTGGCTTTTGTGGGCTTGCTCAATGGTTATCCTTATGAAATCTTCACTGGTTTGCAGGATGATGAAGAAGGAATTGTGTTGCCAAAGAATGTCACTAAAGGCAAGATCATCAAGTCTACCATTGAGGATGGCTCGCATCGTTATGATTTTCAGTTTGAAAACAAGCGGGGATACAAAACTACAGTGGAGGGACTGAGCGAGAAGTTCAACCCGGAATATTGGAACTATGCAAAGTTGATATCCGGCGTTTTGCGCTATCGTATGCCGATTGATCATGTGATGAAGCTTGTGAGTTCATTGCAATTGAAGGATGAAAGCATTAATACTTGGAAGAATGGAGTAGAGCGTGCGCTGAAGAAATATATCGTTGATGGCACTAAAGCCAATGGACAGAAGTGCCCGGTATGCGGTCATGAGACGCTCGTCTATCAGGAAGGATGCCTCATTTGCACTAACTGTGGCGCCAGTCGGTGTGGTTGATAGCGCCTCAAGTGATATGAATTGAAATGAAAATCAGAAATAGTTATATCTTTCTTAACGGCCTGCGGTTTCATGCATTCCATGGTGTGATGCCGCAGGAGCGTTTGACTGGTAATGATTATCGGGTGGATTTGAGAATTAGTTACCCGTTGGATGAAGCCGTTATTTCCGATGATGTAGCTGATACCTTGAATTATGCGGCGGTCTATGAGCTTGTTTCGCAGGAGATGAAAGTGCCCGGTAATCTCGTTGAACGCGTGGCTTATAGGATTGCTGATCGCCTGTTTCGAAAGTTTTCTTCTATCAGGGAACTCGACATAAAAGTACTCAAATGCAATCCACCAATGGGTGCTGACGGTGAAGGTGCAGGCGTTGAACTTCATTTAATAAATGATAAAACTGAATGAGGACATAAGGTTTTATGACATTTTTTCATTAACTTTGTCACCCGATATATTGGTTTTATGCGTAGAAAGAGAGTCTTCTTCCTGATAACAATGTTGCTGTTTGCTGTTGCTGTCATGGCGGCAAACCGCAAGTTTACACTCGTTATTGATGCCGGACACGGTGGAACTGACCACGGAGCACCTGGTAGTTACTCTAAAGAAAAAGACCTTACACTGAAATATGCGCTTGCTTTTGGGCGCTATGTTGAGGATAATAGTCCCGATGTTCGTGTGGTCTATACGCGTAAGACCGATGTTTTCGTAACTTTGGCAGGGCGTGCTGATATTGCCAATAAGTGCAATGCCGACCTTTTCTTATCGTTCCATATCAATGCGGTTACAGGTTCGAAATCGGCCCACGGCTTTCAAAGTTGGACGTTAGGTCGCGGTGAACATTCAGGCGATCGAGGCATTAAAGCCAACCTCGACGTAGCAAAACGCGAGAATTCTGTCATGTTCTTAGAGAAAGACTACAAGACAGTTTATAAGGGTTTTGACACGAATTCTTCGGAAAGTGATATCATGTATGAGTTCATTGCAGATAAGAATCGTGAGAAAAGTGTTGAACTTTCACGCCTATTACAACAGTATGTATGCGCTTCAACGGGTCGTGTCAATGGAGGATCTCACCAGAATAACCTCGCAGTTCTGCGCCTAACGTCAATGCCAAGCTGTCTTTTGGAGTTGGGGTTCATATCGACTCCTGATGAAGAAGACTTCTTGAATGATGATGCTTCAGTAGCTTTGTATGTGAAAGGTGTTTATAATGCCTTCATGAAATATCGTCAACGTTATGGCAACGACATCAGTGTGCCTTATAAACCCATTAAGGAAGAGCCTACAATACCGCAGGTTGTGCCCTCTGATTACCGAAAACCAGCTGCTGATAATCCAGCTCCACGCAAGTCAAAGCGACGTGTCGAACGCAAGTCGGCTGAGGCAGATAACAACCTTGCAAAAGTGGAACCACCACATAAGGAAGGTGATGTTCAGGTACCGAATAGGGTAGAGAACGACAAACCTGTATTCAAAGTGCAGCTCCTTGTCAGTTCCAATGTGCTGAAATCTGATGACAACCGCTTCAAAGGATTGACCAATATTGAGTCGTATAAAGAGGGACTGTATAAGTACACTTATGGGGCATCGACCAATTACAACGAGATATATCGGCTGCGTAAGCAGATACTTGACAGGTTCCCTGACGCTTTTATAGTTGCTTTCAAGAATGGAAACAAGATGGATATCAACGCTGCTATTCAGGAATTCAAATTGAAAAGATAGTTTTATATAAGTCAAACAGACAGAAAGTTAAGATAAGAATATGAAGTTAACAAAGGAAATCAAAATTGCAATAGTAGCCATAGTGGGTATTCTTGTGCTCTTTTTCGGACTCAACTTCCTTAAGGGAATGACGCTGTTTTCCAATGACAACACTTATTATGTGTCGTTCAAGGATATCAGCGGATTGTCTTCTTCCAATCCGATCTATGCCGATGGATACAAGGTGGGCGTTGTGAAACGCATTCAATATGACTACGATAAGGGTGGAGATATCCTTGTTCAGATTAATGTAGACCAAGACCTTCGCATCCCGAAAGGCAGTTCTGCCGAGATAGAAAGCGACATCATGGGTAACATTAAAATGAATTTACTCTTGGCTAATAATCCTCGTGAGCGCGTCAATCCCGGCGAAACGATGATTGGTTCGACGAAAAACGGACTTATGGGAAAGGTTGCAAGCTTAGTGCCTACAGTAGAAGTGATGTTGCCGAAGATAGACAGTATCCTCACAAACCTCAATGCGTTGTTGGCTAATCCGGCACTTGCCCAGTCGCTTCAAAACATTGAAGGTATCACCGGTAACCTCAAGACGACTTCCAAACAGCTGAATGTTCTGATGGCAGATCTCAACAAGAACGTACCCGGGTTGCTGCATAAGGCCAACGGTGTGCTGACGAATGCCGATAAGTTTACAGGCAATTTGGCGCGTGTGGATGTAGCAGGAACGATGTCACAAGTAGACCAGACAATAGCAAATCTCAAGGATTTCACCCATCAACTCAATAGCAGGGAAGGCTCTTTGGGCCTGCTGATGCACGATCCGACACTGTATAACAATATGAACAAGACCATGCGCAGTGCCGACTCTTTGTTGATAAATGTGCGGCAACATCCCAAGCGTTATGTGCATTTCTCTGTCTTTGGAAGAAAAGAAAAATAAGAGATTGCAATTAAATTAAAAATGGTCTAAATTGTAAAGATAAATGTTTCACGGCTTTTGGGCATACCCGAAAGCCGTTTTTATATGCTTCATACAGACATATTCTCAAATGTTTCACCAAATCATATGACTTTATTCAGAACCTAAGATAATCCATTTGAAATCAAGACCTTATATATCTGCAAGTCTGTAAAGAGGCAAATAAATTGATAATATGCGTAAGTTCACATGTATGAGTGATTTAACTCATTTTATCAGAAAACATTCATCAGATAGATTTGTCATTTTGATTATCTTTTACTATCTTTGCAATCACGACGTAAAAAAGAGTCGAAAGACATACATTATTATACATCTTAAATGATAAATGAAAGTGAGTCCTGATAACCGTTGGGGCAAATCGCTTGCGCTCATCAGGCAGAACGTGACGCAACAGCAATTTGAAACCTGGTTCAAACCTATTGTCTTTGAGCATTACAACGAAGCAACGAAGACTATCTTAGTTCAAGTACCCAGCTTGTTTGTGTATGAGTACTTGGAAGAGAACTTCTTGAACCTACTCAAAACCGTGCTCTATCGCTCGTTTGGTGAGGGTGCACAGCTCACTTATCGCGTTGTTACAGACAAGGAACACAAGCTGACTCAAGACTTAGAAGCCGATCCAACAGATGCTGAACCACGCAAAGAGCGCAGCGGGGCCAATCAGTCGCCTTCGCCTATGGACGTAGACAAGGCTGCCGATATAGACACTCAGCTTGATCCCCACCTTAATTTCAAGAATTATGTTGAGGGAACCAGCAACAAATTAGCACGCAGTTTGGGGCTTTCTATCGCTGAACATCCGTCTCAACCGCAGTTCAACCCGATGTTCATCTATGGCCCTTCCGGTTGTGGAAAAACTCATCTTATCAATGCTATCGGCCTCCGTTGCAAGCAGCTTTATCCTGAAAAGCGCGTGCTTTACATTAGTGCACGCCTCTTCCAATCGCAGTTTGTAGACGCCAATCTCCACAGTTCTATCAACGACTTCATTCGCTTTTATCAGACGATTGACATGTTGATTGTCGATGATATCCAAGAATGGGTCAATGCAACCAAGACACAAGACACTTTCTTTCATATCTTCAACCATCTCTTCCGCAATGGAAAACGCATACTTTTAGTAAGCGATCGTCCGCCGGTCGACCTGAAAGGCATGAACGAACGACTGCTCACACGTTTCTCCTGTGGGCTTATTGCAGAGTTGGAGAAGCCGAATGTGGAATTATGTACCGACATTCTGAAGGCTAAAATCCGTCGCGATGGCCTGCATATTCCCGATGAAGTCATCCGTTTTATAGCCTCAACAGCCAATGGAAGTGTGCGTGATCTTGAAGGCGTTGTCAATTCATTGCTGGCTTACAGCGTAGTTTACAACAGCAATGTTGACATGCGTTTGGCCGAAAGAGTCATCAAGCGGGCGGTGAAAGTGGATGACAATCCGCTCACAGTTGACGAAATTCTCGACACGGTATGCAATCATTTCAGCGTTACTTTGAGTGCTGTCAACAGCAAGAGTCGCAAGCATGATCTCGTGATTGCCCGCCAAGTGACGATGTATCTCGCCCAGAAATATACCAAGATGCCTGCATCTCGCATCGGCCGTCTTGTCGGAAACCGTGATCATTCCACAGTAATTCATAGTTGTGCACAGGTAGAAAACCGCTTGAAAGTAGACAGTTCGTTCAAGGAAGAAGTGAATTCTATCGAGGTTTCGTTTAAGTTAAAGTCTTGAATTCCTGTCATTTCCTGTCGTTGTATGTCGTAGGAAAAAGGTAAGAAGAATAGTTTTCAAAGTATTTATTTATATAAAGTGAAAGCGTCTCTGATAGTCAGTATCAGGGACTTTTTTCGTTAATGAGGATTGTATGTGTTGCATTCCATGAGCTATAATCCCATGAAGCGGATGATGTGTTAATTCATTTCAAGGATATTTACAATTGCTCTCGCTATACTCGCGTATTTGAAATGAAGTCCTTCCCCACGCTGAATATGCGCTGTATTTTATGATTTTGTAATGCGTTGAATATCAGATAATTATGGTTTTCAATGCAAAAAGCAACATGAAATCATGTTGAAAAACGGTGCAATTTTCGTCAAAACATATCGTCATCTGCGTCAGATTATCTTGCCATTTGCATCATCATACGAAGTAAAGTCTATGAGTTTATGCGGTGAACTGACTGAAATGACAACAAAAGAAGATAAAAACAAGAGAGCTGATAGACAGAAATGGCCTCACATCCGTGCTGAAAGTAGATTTTCATTTCTATTTGGTGGTGTCTTGAGATGTTAAAAAACAGGTGATAATCTTTACAAAAACAGGTGTAATTTTCACTTTGCAGAAACTTTCAGTCTGACGCAGATTATTTTCCTTGTCTATTGCTTTGGCATTTTCGTTTGCCCTCAAATGTAAGGTAAACAAGATAAGGCCCGTCAGCCTGGAAACTGATTTCATCTCCTTGTGCCTCGTTAAGTGTGCCCTGCCATAGCGCATCATAGGCGAAAGAATCCCATACAAGGCCTTTGCTTTTCAGTTGCTTGCACCCGAAATTGAAGATACTTACCTGTTGCCGGGCAAACGTTTTGAAAGTGCTGTTGCCTTGGGTGGGGATGAAATATCCGTGGTCTGTAATCATGACGGGCTGCAGATGAAACTCTGAATAATAGCGCATCATGAGCGCGATGTTGGTTAATGAGTGGTCTTCGCGCTTGCCTGTGGTTCCTAAATAAGCAATCCGGCTGCCCTCTTGGATGTGCGGAAGCGTGGTTGCATAGCGTGTGGCTTTGGTCAAGTCGTTATCATCTTGCTCGGCCATGTGGAGGAAATTCAAACGTGTTTTCAGTTCTGCCAACAGACTGTCTCCGTCACCAACCACCGTCATTTGCCCGGAACGAATGCCGTGGTCAATGAGTGATAAGGCTGCGCCATCACATGCGATGAGGTGTCGGGCATGGCGAATTATGGTTTGGCCTACCTCGTTTTCGGGGTAGGAACCATTGGCCACGATGAGCATGTCGAAGTGAGTTTCACTGTTGATGAGCGGATAGTTGTTCATGTTGTTGTTGCATCATTTGTTTCCATTTGTAGTATCCGGCCACGGCAATCGCCACATATAAGCCATAAAGTCCGGCTTTGAAAGGAATTCCTTTGACGATGTAGAGATAGCAACTGATGACATCTACCACGAGCCAGAAAGCCCATTGCTCGATATATTTGCGTGCCAAAGCCCACAAACCAACGAAACTCAGCGCGTTGGTAAAGGCATCAAGCAGTGGCACTGTAGAGTTGGTGAAGCTTCGCAACACCCAGTAGGTGACGCCCCAGGCCACGAAAAAGAACACTGTTGCAGGCAGATAGAGGCGTCGGCGCATGCGGGTGATGGGCAGAGCCTGCCCTTGTTGCTGTCCGTGTTTACGACCGAAGCGCCACACGGCATAGCCATAGAGGGCGGCTCCCGTATAGTAAACGGCCATAGCTGCATCGCCATAGAGACCGTGACTGAAGTAAAGCCAGATGTCAAGCAGGGGCATCACGATGCCCACGAGCCATAGAAAGATACTCGCCCGATACTCCAATACGATGTAGGTGAGACCTAAGAGCGTAGTCAGAATATCGAGCCAGTGGAGTGATAAGTATGCTGTCATATCAGAAGGTGATGCTTAAATGCGCCAGAAAGTAAGTGGGTGCCTGTGGAGAATAGGCTGATTCTGTCTTAGTTTCCTTTCCGTTGTCATCATAACTTGCGCTGGCATAGCCGTTCGTGAAATACTTTTCGGAGAACAGGTTGTATATCGTTGCGCCTACTGTAATGGCTTTCACCGACTTCATCTTAAAGCTGTAACTCAGGTCAAGATTAGTGATGAAGTAAGCATCAAGCATGAGATTGCGGTTGTTGTCATTGGTCATATACTGCTCTCCGACGTATTGGCTTTGCACAGATGCTTCGAAACCGCGATAGTCAAAGGTGAAAATGTTGTTGAAAATGAGGTCGGGCGAGAAGCTGAGGTGGGTAGTTCCAAAGCTGAGTGACTTATTGTTATCGCTCTTTACCGTCCAGTCTTTCGCGCGGTTACGGCTCAATGTGGTGTTCATGTCCCAGCGAAACCAGCTCATGGGCTTCCAGGCAGCCTGCAATTCAACGCCTTCGCGATAGGAACTCCCTACATTTCGGTGGATCATCTCACCGATAGCGTTTCGCTCTCCGGTGAGAACAAACTGGTCTTTGTAGGCCATGTAGTAGAGATTAAGGCCTGCACTGAACTTCACTCCTTGGTACTTGTAGCCCAATTCCCAGTCGTTCATGCGCTCAGCACGTGGCTTTGGGGCGGGATTTCCCTCGAAATCGTTGCGCACTGGCTCGCGATGAGAGAGTGCCCACGAGCCATATACCGCGTGATTAGGGTTGATTTGCCAGAAAAGCCCAGCCTTGGGATTGAGGAATTTGTAGCGTTCGTCATAACGCCAATCCGCAGAATGCACGGTCGTGTATTTGTCTTCGGGATTCTCTATGCGGTATCTGATGTAGCGATATTGCAGGTCTGCATAGGCGTTGAGGCCCTTGACGAGTTCATAGTTCAGCTTTCCGTAGATGCTATTTTCGTTTTTTTCGGCCTTGTTTCGATAGTATTCGTTATCGGGATAGTTGGCAACAGTGGGATTAATCACGCTGACAATGGTTCCGAAATGGCGTCCGTTATAATGGTTTATGGCTCCACCGAGCGACGCTTCAAGTCGGTTGTGCTTGTAATTCAAGGCATATACGCCACCAAAGAAGTCATTTCGCAAGTTCTTTCGACGGATAAGATCTGATTTCAAGTTTGTGGTTGTAAGTCCATACTTGGCAAGTTTCTGCCCCACCATATACTGTTCATAGTAGCCGAAGCCTGCCGTATAGTGCAGGGCTACGTTGAAATTGAACCTATCACCAAGCAACTGGTTCCAGATAAGCTGGTAGTTTTGCTGGTGATAGTTGTCAGTCTGGTTGTCATAGTAGCGTGTATTGCCGTCTGCATCCTTGTATTCTCCGCATGGATTATAGCGTCTTCCATACTTCTCCATCTGCTCTTTTGTGGCGTAATCCCAGGCATGGTATGTCTTTTCTATACCGTTGAAAGTGAGCAGTTTCACGAGTGTGTTGTCTCCGGTATAGGCACCTTGCAGGAAATAGGAGTTCAGTTGGCTCGCAGCACGCTCTATATAACCGTTGCTGGCGATATTGGAGAGGCGGCCGTCAAAGCTCCAATGGTTTCCCAAAAGGCCCGAACCGAAGCGCAAATTCTCTTTATGCGTGGCGTAACTGCCTGCAGAAGCATTGAAATTCAAGTAAGGATAGAGCGAAGGAGCATCTGTCTGCATGTTCACAGTGGCACCAAATGCAGCGCTTCCATTGGTAGATGTGCCCACACCTCGCTGTATCTGAAGGTCTTTTACGCTTGACATGAAGTCGCTCATGTTAACGAAAAACACTTGCGAACTCTCTGCATCATTCACAGGAATGCCGTTAGCGGTGAAGTTGATACGGCTCGGGTCGGTGCCACGTACTTTCAAGGAAGTGTAGCCAATGCCGTTTCCTGCATCGCTTGTTGTGGTTACACTCGGCGTGAGAGAAAGCAGAAAAGGAATATCCTGACCATGATTAATCTTCTTGATTTGGTCTTTATTGAGCGTTGAAAAGGCCATGGGAGTATGCTTTCCTGCACGAGTTGATGTGACTTGTACATTCTGTAACTCATAGGTCTTGAGTGTGTCGATGGACTCCTTTGCTGCATAACTCTGGCTCACTGCTATCAAAGCGGCCATCAGCATTTTTGGTTTTCTGTTCATTTTGAAGCTTTATTAATGAATAATCTCGATTTCTTTCCCAACAACATCGAGGTTTCTGCATTGCTTTTATGCATCAGATGGTCTTAAAAATGAACTCGTGGAATAATCTTTTCCCTGCGTCGGCATTATCCGTTTCAGGTTCCATGGGTCTGTTCTCAGCATCCGCAAACGCGGTAGCACCCCGTGTGTTGTGTCGTCAACGCAATGTTGAAGACGCCTGCAAAGGTAGTGAATAGCATTTAATTATGCAAATCTTTTTATGGATTTTGTTGTTTTATCCGAAACAACAGCTTGCGCCTTGTCCTTAAATTTCCGCTCTGTATTGTCGTGGTGAAAGTCCTATGTGGCGTTTGAAAAACTTGCAGAAGCTGCTGAGTGAAGGGAAATTGAATTCGTTGGCGAGTTGGGTGAGTGTTTTGTTGGAATAGCGTAACTCCGCCTGGATAGCTGAAATGGTGGCTCGGTCAATCCATGTTTTGGCCGTTTCTCCCGTTTCACGTTTCACGACCATACTGAGGTGGTGGTTAGACATGCAGAGCGTAGAAGCATAAAACGAAAGCTCATGTTCGGTGTGTGCCTTTTGATTAACCAATTGAATGAAAGCCTCGGTCTGCTGTTTACCCAACGACCAATTCTTCTGTGGAGCTACAAAGTCTTGGTCATAAAGCATTTCGGCGAAGTTGAGTGCAGCGACAAACAGGGCATTGAGTGCTTTGTTTTTGTCGCCGGTAGGTAGTTTTGAGAGGCTCATGATCGTATCGAGATAGCACTTGTAAACCTTACTTTCTTCCTCACTTAGGTGGACTTTGAAACAAAGTCCCGGGTTTTTGAGCATTGTGGGAATATCCAATCCGAAGAGTTGACGCAGGTATTCCTCGGTTAGAGCAAAGCCTTCAAACCGTGTGTCGGGTGCAAAGCTGTCGTCGTCGAGCACACTTCCCCAGTTGATGAAAATCATATCTCCAGGCTCGCAAGCATAGGGACGCGAGTTTACTACAGGGCAACAAGAACCTTGTTTGACGATAGCAACACGCATACATTCCATGCGAATGGGCGCATTGGCCGCTATTATTGCTTGAAAGAAAGGACTGCAATCGGTGAAAGCCATATAGTCTGAGGTGACAACATGGTCTCCCAAAGTTTTGTATTCCGTAGATTGTAGCAATTCGGTCAGTTCTTTCAGTGATGCAATCGTGGGCATTTTGTTCTTGTTGCTTTCCATAATTGATGCTTGATATTGTAGTCGTAAAGGTACGAATAATAAGGAACATATCAGGCTTACTTTGTTATATTTTAACATTTTTCGTAAGTGGAAAAACAGTATTTTATCCCAAAAAGGTAGCTAAAATGCCCTTTTTTATCTCTATTTCAGTGATTTCATACATAAAAGGAAAATTTACATACCTTTTTGACAAGGCCTATATAAGGAAATATGTGTACTTTTGCAACAATAAAATTCAACTCATGTAGGTGCGCGACTAATTAAACGATTATACTCATATAAGTCCAAATGATAATTAAGTATCACTTAAGATGAAATTATAGTGGTAGCTATAAGAGAGAAAGACTCGTCGGGATGACGGGTCTTTTTTTGTTTGTAAATCTCTTGTAGCCATTCTTCAAGAGAGCGCATCTGTATTTATCAAGGATATATAAAGCGAGCCTTGCAACCGATGCTTGGTATCATTGCAAGGGCCACCTTATTATATATATGTGTTTTTACTCGAAATCTATCGATATTGAATTCAGGTTACTATCATTTGTCTCGGCACTATTTCAGAACGGGATAAGTTGGTCCCGCTTTGAAACGGTAGGTACAAGCATGAGTCGGTTCTTTTGCATTGAAGGCCTCGATAGCATCGTTCATAGCCTTTATGGTCGCCGGAGAGTTCAGGTCGGCACGTGTTTTCTTCCCGCAGTTTTTCCCCGTATCGGCTATTCCTACAGACTCCGGCAAATCATCTGAAGCGTCAGAAAGGGCAAAGACTCCATTGCCATACGGTTTACACACGCTTACGCCGGGCTTTCCGTTTTGTGGAAGAGTGCCCGCGCTGAAACAGCCGTAAAGTGCAGTACTCTTTTCAGATGTTGCTGTACACAATCCCGAGGCTTGCTCACCTACATAAGTTTTGCCTTCCACTACCTTTATATCTCCGACGTTATAGCAGGCCACAAAAGTGTTTCGGACATCATTCGGTTTGTTCTGATTTTCCTCGGCCTCTCCCGTTATGCCTCCGGCCCGTCCGTCTCCACGCACAGAGATAGTACCGTAGTTGACGCAGGCTATCATGAAAGAGGGCATATCGTACCCTGACAGTAAAAGATCGGCTACACATCCGGCCACGCCCCCTATAATCCTGCTGTCGTCGGAAAGGGAGACGACATTGGCATAGTTTGAGCATTGCATCATGGTTCCTCCGTAGAAATAGCCGATGAGACCTCCCATATAGACTGCTATCTTATCGGAGGATACGGTTCCTTTGACCGTACAGTTTTGCATGGTACCTCCCATGCAGTTGCCTGCTATTCCTCCAATAGTCACAGCTTCTGAACCGGTGTCGTCACAATTTCCTTTGATGTCGCACTCTACGGTGAGGTCTTTAACCGTGGAGTTCGGATATAATTGAGCAATGAAACCAAGATGCCGATAGGTGCCTTTCGTCATCTTCAATTCTTTTATTGTGTGATGGTTTCCGTTGAGCGTGCCCCAGAAACCAACGGCCTTACCGCTTGCATTGTCTTTCGTATATCCCAAGGGATACATTTCGTGCCCGCCGAAGTTCAGGTCTGCAATCAGATTGACGATCAGTCCGTTCGTAGGAATCGTATTGTTGCCTACCTGTTCACAAAGCCATACCCATTCTTCTGCATCCTTGATGTTATAGGTTCTGCCGTCGGCTTCGGGAGTTACGGCCGATGTCGTCACCCCGTCCCATTTGGATAGGTTGGCTTCTCCACCCGGAATGACTTCACGGCCAGTCCAGTCGGCCACCGTCACTTCGCCCACCTCGAGTTTCTCCTTGCCCACCGTGAGGTTGTAGGTGTAGCTCTTGCCGACATCATACGAATAGTCCTGCAGCTTGGCAGTCATCGCCTTGCCACCTACGGTAAGGGAAACCGTATGGTCCGCAGAAGCATCGCGAACAAGCACCGTGTAGGTGCTGCCCGCCTCGCCCCGGCCATCGGCATAGGGTGTGTATGTTGCAGGGGTGCCGTATGTCTGGTTATGAAACTTGACGTTCTCCACCTTGGCATTGGCAGGAAATTCGGACTTGAAGCCGGCTATCTTGACAATGAGGCGTGCCGTGAAGCGCCCCATCGTAAAGTGCAATGCGTCTTTCGTTTTTGTTTGGTTAAGATTCGTTTGCATCAGGTCTGCTTTAGCGATTTTGTCTTTACTGCTCTGGTCTGTTGGAAAAGCATATGATGCTATACCAAACCTTGCCAAGCCCCATTCGGCGGGATAAAAGGCTGCGAAAGTCTCCGTCTGGTTGTCGTCTTTCCAAAGGAGGTACTTGCCGTCTGTGGGCGTCCAGGCAGAGCCATCGAAACGATAGATGGCATGCTGGCCGCTGTAGCTTGTCACCAAGATTTCGTCTCCCTCCTTGAACTTGGCTTGATCCTCCACCGTGCCCAAAGGCATGGAACGGGTGGTGGCAAACGGGTTGTTTATACTCGCCGTAATCCGCACGGCATTTTCGGGAACTTGGTCTGCCTGCGGCTCGGTAAGTTCGTTGTTACAGGCGGTCAGTCCTCCGAAGAGGGCAGCCACTGCAAGCATTTTTACTATCTGAAGTTTCATTGTATTAAATGTTTTTATTGCATTAAAAAGTTTTTATTTTGTCTCGATGTTTTGCGTGTCGCCGTCAATCCATGGAGTAGCGGTGAAGCTGCCGATGACAACGATGTCCTTGCCCACCGTGAGGGTGAGGTTGTACTGCGTGTTGGATGTGAGGGTAACTTTATCCCCAGACTTCCATGTGTACACTTTGCCTCCTATGACAATCTTCACCGCGAAGCCGTTGGCATTGATGGTCTGTGGCAGGAGGATGCATTCGTACTTCGCCACGGCGTTCTGCTTATCGGCATTACCGGCGGTGTATGAAGTCTGAAGAGGTTTGACAGATTTCTTTTCGCTCAGCCCGCTGAATTCATCGGTAATGAGTGTCCATGCAGCCTTGGTGTTGGTGCCATTTACGTTCACCTCGGTAATGGGATTGTTGGTGGTGCCGATGCCGTTCAGATTGAAATCAGTACCGAGCTTCACGGTGAGGTTGAGCTTGGCAAGGCGGTGCTTGAGTTCTACTTTCATTTTGCCTCCTGTGGTCAGTTCGGTGGCAGGGTTGAACTCGTGGTTCTTCATCGCGAGAATGTCGCTTTTGTTCAGCTTGTCGGCCTTACTCTGGTCGGCTTCTACCGTGATGTTTACGGGTGTGGCGCCGGTGGCTTTCCAATTATCATCGGTCAGTGTGACGTCAGGGATACATACGGCGGCTACGTTCACCTTTTGCGTCTTGTTTTGCCAGAGCATCATCATTTTCTCAGAACCGTCGTTCTTGTAACTCACCCATTGGTCGCCATCTTTCTTCATCTGAGCGTTGTAGGAATAGGTGTCATTGACGGGGTTCTGTACACGAAGCTGGAACATCTTAAGATTGTTTGTTTCCATTCCCGCACGGGTTTGTGGGTCAGTTACATCGGCAGCCACGCGAATGATGCCGTCGGCGGGAAAATGATCAGTCGGAGTGACGAGGTTCTCGTCATTGTTGCACGCAGCTGTGGCAAGTGCGGCAACGGCAAGCATTGCCAGATTTTTGATTGTCTTCATTATCTTGATTATTTTTTATGATGATTATTATTGGAAAATAAAAACGGGTTTTATCAGAGATTATCCGATTTAATCCACTGCTTCTCCGCCCGTGATGTCTGCAGCAGCTCCCCAGTCGTTGATGACCACTTGGTCAAGCTCAATGCGGTTACGTCCCACGATGAGTTTCACCGTCTGCTTTTTGCCCTTGACGAGCATCAGCTGTGTGGGATGAGTGTAGACGTAGTTCTTGCCGTTGATAGTTATCGTGAACTTCTGCACTGCCTGCGGTATGATGACGGAAGCATACACCTCGTTGGCCTTCACTGTTTGCAAGTGGAACGGAGCAACAGTCCCGTTAGGAGTAATCATACCTTTGAGGTAATCAATGGTGCCTTCATTCTTGGCCTCTATGCTTGTCGAACCAACAGTGGGCGTGCCGCTGAACTCGTTGCGGTAGGTCAGTTCCAGAACAAGCTTGGACATCATGTGGTCGAAATGGAGCGATACCGGATTATCAGTGGCTTGCAGTCCCGCTTTGCTTTTACCTGTATTGACGGCTACGAGCAGGTCGCTCTCCAACTGCTTCTGCGTGTCTACCTTCACGGGGTCGGCCTTGAAGTTGGTTACGGTGCGGGCAGGATAGACGGAGAGGAAGAAGTGAGGCGTTGACATGTCCTTCCATTTCATGAGAGGAGTCGCCTGCCACTTGCCATCTTTCAGTTCGTTGATGGAGTTGTTCACTGCAAGGTTGGCGAGCGCCACCTCATCGGCAGTGCCGGTCCAGGCATAGACACTGATTTTGTCGCCTTCATCGAACTTGGAGGCGTTGCCCGTGGTGGAGACGCGGGTCAGGTTGTCAATGGAAGTACTCACGGTGATGTACTCTGGCTTGGTCTGCGACAGCACTTGTCCGTTGTCGTTATTGCAGCTTGCCAGTGCAACGGCTGCCAGTGTGACAGCGAAAAGAAACTTTTTCTTCATGTTTGTTAATTTTATAGGTTGAATAATAATTAAAGTTGTTTCATCAGTTCTCTCATTGGGTAATGGGATTAAGTATTTCCCCGCTGATTGTCCACCCCTCTTCCCAATCGCTGATCCGCGTGGCATCGATATGCATGAAAGGCTTAAGTTCGGCGTATTTCATTTTCAATGTATACTTGCCAGCCGGCTTCATGAGAGGGGCTTCTGCATCGCACTTGCGCAGGCTTTTGTCAGCAAGGTGGAACGTAAAGTGGAGATAGGCATGCGTGGCATTGCTCACCGTAGGCATCGGACGAAGGGTTTCAGTCTTGATGATATTGTTCTGTTCGACGGCGATTTTGCCTTTGGCTCGCTGCTTGTTTTCAGAGGCTCTACCCCAAGTGCCGTCGGCCTCCTTTTGTGAGGGAACAAGGGCTTCGGCGGCATTGATCACTACAGTCTCAAGTTTCGCACCCTGTGGAACGCCTTCCACTTCTATCGTAAGCTCCGAGAGAATGCGATGCAGTTTGAGATTGGCACGGATGTTCCTGTCCTTCGGCAGACTGATGTGCGCTACGGCATAGTGGGCGTGCTCGGCTAAGGCTGAAGCTTCTTGAAGTTTCAGTGACAATGTGGAAAAAGTCTCGTTGCCGTCTGCTCGGAAAGGTTTGATGAGATTGACCGCAGCCACCACGTCGTATTCCCCTACGGGAAGCGGATGGATGTCGAGAGCGGTCAGAAACTTGGAACTGTATTCGCGCTCGGATACGAGCTTGCCGTCAGCTTGGAATATCCACACCTTGACATTCTTGATTTCGCGACCGGCATCGGCGGGATCTGCCCAAGAAAGGGTAGCAGAAATGCCGTAAGCCTCATTGCTTGTGTCGTTGGAGTTGCATGATGTAAACAAGAACGCCACGAAAAATAAAAGTGATAACAAAGGTGACGTGTCAGAGAGCACTAAGCGGCACACGACGGTGTAATAAAATGATATCTGTTTCATAATTTAATCCTCCTTTACTGTTTCCGAACGGCGCGCTTTGGCAGCGTTCTTTTCGTTAAAGTCTCGGCCTTTGCCAGCGGTCTTGATGCGGACAGCATTGATACCCCGGGTGGTCAGCCATGTTTTGAGGGCTTTGGCACGTCGCACTGACAGGCGCAGGTTGACAGCATCGCTACCCACAGTGTCGCACCAGCCTGTCACGATGATATTCAGCTTCGGATTGTCTTGTAGTAGGTGGAGTATCTGCTGCATTTTTGTTTCCTCCTTGCTCGAGATCCTTGCACTGTTGAAAGCAAAGTACACTGTGGGGAAGTCGACTATTGCCACACTTTCGGCAGCTGCCACACTTACTTCAGAAACGGGGCGTTCAGTTGTCTTTGACTGCTCAACCTGTTTTGTCACTTTTGTCATTTCCGGTTCGTTGCCCTCTTTCTGTTCCGGTTGTACGTGAAGATCATCAACTTCGGGCATATTAGGTTCTGAAGGCTGCAATGCCTCTGTTCTTTTCACTTTCTTGCCTACAGAATAAGTGAGTTTCAGGCCAGCTTCGCGGAGCAGATTTGTTTTGTAGCCTTGTTCTGGAATGTAATCAAGGCGTTTGCCGACAAGCTGTGTGAAACCACCGTAGGCGCCGATAGCCCAATGCCCGGACATCCGGTAGCTGATTTGCATCTCACTACCCCACCCAAAGTGCCATTGAGATCCGAGTCCCATAACGGTCTTATTGTCTGAAATATCCATGAAATCGGCTTTCGTACGCACTACCGATACAAGGGGTGAAATCTCCATACGCCAGCGACGATTGACGGAGCGGAAGAATTTAAGCAAGTCGATATTGCCCTGCAAGCTGAAGCTCCGGATGCAGACGCGGCTTTTGAGGTCGTTGTAATCCCAACCCTCGAGGCCTATGACGGGAGCATGGTAACGCACGAGATCGCTGCCCAACCAATAGTTCGCACCGACATCGCCTTTGCGGACACCGAGAGTGACTTCTCCCCATTTCAATATACCTTCGATAGAAAATACGGAGTTAAATCGGTAACCTCCGGAAAATCCTGCATTCCACCCCGGCCGATATTTATCGGCAGCAGCCGAAACGAATGTAGACGTACCCCCCGACAGTCCGCCACGAAGCCCGACATACCATCCTCGGCTCGTGGATAGTTCTTTCGAAACCTCCTGTGCATGGAGTTGGAGAATTGCTCCTCCAAGCAGCATTGTCAACATAACTCTTTTATAATTCATATTTTGTTTTAATTTAAATGGTTTGCTTCTCATCATAATTAGCTAAAAGTCTGTCGCGATATTGCTTTGTCTCTGTCTGATGAGCTCGTATGAATCTCCTGATTGTTTTTAGCGAGAGATCCTCGAGCAGATGTTTGTATGCCAGCGCATCGAAAGGAACAGGAAAGGACCGGAGATAGAAAAGGCGTTTCCCACATGTGGAAAGAATAAGGAGCATTTTATCCATTTCAGCAGAAAACCCAATGGTCATTCCTGCCTCGCTCTCCTCTGTTATATATACCCAATACATCCTCTTAATTCTTTTTTTGTTGATGCTGGCACAAAGTTAGAAACTATGTTTTCCTGAGGTGTCTCATATCCGAAAAAAAGAGTGTCATATTCGGAATTCGCCGTAAGACAGACAAATACGGATGAAAAAGTTTCTATTCTTTCTTTCCTTATCTTATAGGAAAAGGAATATCAAAACAGAAAGATAAAGCGATAATCAAAGCTTGTTTTAAGCAAAGAAATGGTCTGTTATTTTCAAGAGAATCTGCCCAGATGAGGGGATACAATCATCGATTTTCAAGAAAAAACAACTCAGATACGGGGGTAGATTATCAATTTTCGGGAAAATTTGTTCAGATGAGGGGATACAATCATCGATTTTCAAGAAAAAACAACTCAGATACGGGGGTAGATTATCAATTTTCGGGAAAATTTGTTCAGATACGGGGTACAATCATCGATTTTCAAGAAAAATAACTCAGATACGGGGGTAGATTATCAATTTTCGGGAAAATTTGTTCAGATACGGGATACAATCAACGAAAAACAGAAAAATGAAGCTTTCGTAGGGGTACGATTGATGAAAAACGCATAAAACAAGGCTTCGTACCCCTACGATGAGCGGAAAATATGAAAAATCACGCTTCGTAGGGGTACGACGTACAAAAATCAGCGAAAATCAGCTATCTTCCACGGGGGAAAATCAGAACTCAGCGAAAAACGGCTTTCCCTCGCGAGGGAAAATCAAAAATCTGCGAAAATCAGCTTTCCCTCATGGGGGAAAATCAGAAATCAGCAAAAATCGGCTTTCCTCCACGGGGGAAAATCAGAAATCAGCGAAAAACGGCTTTCCCCCGCGAGGGAAAATCAAAAAACGCCGTTGGCTCCATTTCCTACTCCTCAGAAAAACGAAAAACCCCGAAAGTTTGACAAAACAACTTTCGGGGGGCAGTTCACATTTTACATACTCTCTTTCGGTATCTATCGACCTGGCAATTGTTATTTTCTCTTCTTCTTCTCTTTGGAGATGACCTTGTATTCCGAGGGCGACATGCCATAGCTGGTTCGAAAGCAACGGTTGAAAGTGGAACGGGAATTGAAGCCCGACAGGAATTCCACTTCATTGATATTCAAGTCAGGATTACCGGTCAGCAGGGAGGCTGCACGACGCAGACGGTAGCTGTTGATAAACTCATTGACAGTGGCACCGTCGGCATATTTGCGCACGGCATCGGCAAGATAAACGGAGTTCGTGCCGAGTTGTTCGGCCAGAATATCTCGGTTCAGTGCCGTATCTTTGTAAACTTCCTTGGTCTGCATCAGTTCGCACAGTTGACGGTAGAGCCTGCCTTCGCGGTCGAGTTGTTCTTCAGGAATGGCTTTTTCCGAACTCTCTACTTCGTCCTGCACACGTCGGTATTGCAGAATGGAGTCGTACAAGGCTCTGTTCTTACGGTGCATCCTGCGCATATATATAATGTATAGGATGAGGGTAAGCAACAGCAATAGTCCGATAATAAGAGAGAGATAGAAGCGTGTGGTGATGATTTCGTTGCGTAGCGTGAGCTTATCCACTTCAAAAATGGTATGCAGTTCGTCGAGTTGGTTGGCAAGTTCCGTGGTGCGCAGCCTGTCCTTGTGAGGAAGTATCTCGTTGTAGAGTTCGGCAGCCTCCTTATACCGTCCCGCTTTCAGGAGAAAATCTGCCTGCTGTGTCTGCACGGTGAGCAGACTCACGGAGTCGACCGAGGCAGTAATGATTTCCATGTTCTTGCGGTTGCAGGCTATCGCTTTTGCATATTGTTTCGTCGCCGCATAGTAACGTGCCTCTACTTGTAAGAGCTTGTATTGCGCGACAGCCTTGCGCCCCTCTGCGTATATCTCTGCTTGTTTCAGCAGTTTGTAAGCCTTTGAATAATTTGCCGTCTCTATTTCAGCAACGGCAGCTGCCAGTGTACAGTAAAGGTAACGTCCGTTTAGTGGCTGGGTATAGCCCTTGCGCTGTGCCTCTTCCCGATATTTGTCAAGGACGTTTTTCCATTTTTCGGTTGTTGCCCGCAGTCTGCCGTACTCACCCAATCCGTCGAGAGTCTCGCTTAAGGCATTGTAGGCAGAGAGCAGTTGTGAGATATCTTCTTCCTTAGACAGAGCGGCAATACTCTCCGTTAAGGATTTTTCCGCTTCACGAAAGCGGCCCATAGTTTGGTAGATGCTACCAATATCGTATGAGGAAACCCCCAGTCCGTAGTTGCTGTTCACTGCGTGTGCATCGGCATACATCTTCCGTGCTTCGACCAAGGCTGTCTGCAGTTTTTCCTCGTACATATACCTCTCTACTAAAACGCTCCACGCATTGTAGTAATACTCCCACATTCTGTTTTTCTTCAGAGATTTGAGTGTCTCTGGCAGATAGAAGAGGATGCTGTCTGGTTTGTCATAGTTGTAGTAGCAATACAACTGTCTGACACGTGCCCTTCCCTCGGCATCTGCATCCTTTTGTTTCAAAGCTTCCGCAAGAAAATCGCGGATGCAACGCAACTCATATGCCATATCATCTTGGGCGGCTGCTAACCGGCAGAGGTTACTGTGTGCCCGCAAGAGTTCTTTTCCCTTGAGGTGTTTCATTTCCCGGCGTATGGAGTCGGCAGAAGTGACGGCACATACGCTTCCCATCGAAAGCATAAGGATAAACAGGATAGATGTAATTCTTTTCATCAGTATATTTATTTTAATCCTACAGTCTGTATCATAAGTTCAGACAGCTCTTCGATGGAACTTGCGTTCACTGACTCCTTGTCTGGTCTGTGGAGTACAATGTTGCCGTCTCTTTTCAATTCTCCGATTTCGATGTACGCTTGAATGATAGAACTTCTGCCCGCAATCACTCTTCTCCTCGTGCTTCATGATTTTGAAAACAGAATGAGGGAGATTTCAAGTTTGCTTTATTTCTTGCAGTCACAAGGCGTCCACGGCTTCAGTTCCTTAAAGAAATCGTGGCCTTTATCATCAACAAGAATGAAAGCAGGGAAGTCATCAACGCGTATCTTCCATACGGCTTCCATGCCCAATTCCGGGTATTCTACGCATTCAATACTCTTGATACTGCTCTGTGAAAGCACTGCAGCAACACCGCCAATCGTACCTAAATAGAAGCCACCATGCTTCTTGCAGGCATCTGTTACAACTTGAGTGCGGTTGCCTTTGGCTATCATGACGAGAGAACCGCCGTGTTCTTGGAACTCATCTACATAGGGATCCATGCGGTTGGCAGTAGTCGGCCCCATCGAACCGCAGGCATATCCCTTCGGAGTCTTGGCCGGACCAGCATATAGAACAGGGTAGTCTTTCATGTATTGTGGCAGATCTTCGCCTGCATCAAGACGCGCTTTAAGTTTTGCATGGGCTATATCACGTGCCACAATGATAGTTCCTTTAAGGCTGACACGTGTTGAAACAGGATACTTTGTAAGCTCTGCGCGCACGGCATCCATGCCTTTATCTAAGTCAATCTCTATGCCCTTAGCGCCTTCTCCAGGCTTTCTGTATGCTTCGGGGATAAGTTCTGAAGGGTTAGTATCCATCTTTTCGAGCCAGATTCCGTCCGCATTGATCTTTGCTTTGATGTTTCTGTCGGCCGAACAACTTACTCCCATGCCGATAGGACAGCTTGCACCATGGCGTGGAAGACGGATAACGCGGATGTCATGTGCCAGCGCTTTGCCGCCAAACTGTGCACCGAGACCAATCTTGTGCGCCTCTTTGAGCAGCTTGTTTTCAAGATCTATGTCGCGAAAAGCACGCCCGGTTTCGTCTCCGGTGGTAGGAAGATTATCGTAATACTTGATAGATCCGAGCTTAACGGTGAGCAAGTTCTTTTCTGCGGAGGTTCCACCAACGACGAAACAAATATGATATGGAGGGCAGGCTGCGGTTCCCAAGCTCTTCATTTTCTCCACCAAGAAGGGCAGAAGTGTGCTTTCATTCTGGATAGTTGCCTTTGTCATAGGATAGAAGTAGGTTTTGTTGGCCGAGCCACCACCTTTAGCTACCATGACAAAACGATACTCTGCACCCTCTGTTGCTTCGATATCAATCTGCGCAGGCAGGTTACATTTGGTGTTAATCTCATCATACATGTTGAGCGGAGCATTCTGAGAATAGCGCAAGTTGTCTTCAGTGAAGGTGTTGTAGACGCCGAGTGAGAGTGCTTCCTCATCTTCAAAACCGGTCCAGATCTGCTGACCTTTCTCGCCATGGATAATGGCCGTACCCGTGTCTTGACAGAAAGGAAGTATGCCTTTGACTGCAGTTTCGGCGTTACGGAGGAACTGCAGTGCTACATACTTATCGTTTTCAGAGGCTTCCGGGTCGCTAAGTATGGCGGCAACCTGCTCGTTGTGTGCGCGACGCAGCATGAACTCAACATCGTGAAAAGCCTGCTGTGCAAGAAGAGTCAAGGCTTCTTTTGAGACTTTCACAATCTGCTTGCCTTCAAATTCGCTTGTTGTTACACCCTCTTTTGTCAGAAGACGATATTCCGTGTCGTCCTTTCCAACCTGAAACATCGGTGCATACTTGAATTCAACTTTATTTGCCATAATGTTTTTTGTTTATGATATTGTTTCGAATTTCTCATTGCTTGATTGTTGCAAAGGTATAAAAAATATGTGTAATTCGCTGCGAATTTCACGTTTTTCGTACGCATCTTTTTCCGGATTTTGTGAAAGGAAACCATGCAATATACAGCTCCTGTCATGATGAGGAGAATGCTTAAAGTGGAATATACGAGCCATTTGCATGGCTTGATAATGTAAACTTAATGTCTCGTTTTTAACATTTCAGAGCATCACCAAATAGAAAATAAAAAGCGGAAAAATGGACGTTATCTCCCGCGTTCAATGTCCTTGATGTGCTATTCTATTCATGATGTGCTGTGATTTGACGCAAGTCATGCTGCTGTTTGCGTCAGATTACACCATGAAGTGATGCAAGATACAAGCTGATTTGACGCAAATTACAGTGTTTTTCAGCGTGATTATTCCCCATAATCTGACTTGAATTTCATAACAATATGACTGTCAATATGTTGCAAAACCGTAAAAAACAGCACTTATTTGGAACGAAAAAGACTTTGGTTTTGAATTCTTTGATTTAACAAGTACTATTGTAAATATTAATGATAAGATTTAACATATCATTCGCTTCTTGATTAATTCCTTGTTATTCTCAAGGTCTGCTGTCACTGGATTGAAACATGATGCCACATTGAAAGCAGGAAAAAGGGATATGTTTCAATGGATGAAGCATATCCCTTTAACAGAAGTTGTATCTTATTTTTCGGCAAAAGATTGCTTTTCCATTCTTTTACCTTTCTGTTTTCTCAGCCTTTTACTCTCCGAAGATGTTTTCCGTCGTGAGGCGTTTCACGGGGGCTATCTTTTCAAGTACTTTCATGTCGAGGTTCTTTTCATTGCCAAGAACGGCATAACGATAAGGCTTATGGGCAATGTTCTGACGGGCGAAGCTGACAATGTCCTGCAAGGTAAGCTTCGGTAATGCGGCATATATGTCCTGCATGTAGTCGTGGTCAAGGCCCAATTGCTTGAGGAACAGATAGCGTTGGAAGATGTTGAACTTCGTTGTTCGTTCGCTTTGAATGGATTTCGTGAGGCTTTGTTTGGCCAAATCAAACGCTGCTTCGTTCTGCGGCATACTGTCGACAATCTCGTTGAAGACCTTGATGCAGTCGCCCATCTTGTCGTTCTGTGAGATGATATGCGTGAAGAAGCTTTCCGAATCGTCCTTATATTCAGGACGTTTATACATGGCATAAGCGTTGTAAGCCAATGCACGTGTCTCGCGAAGTTCCTGGAAAACTACTGTGTTCATGCCTCCGCCGAAGTACTGATTGAATAGGGTTTCAACGGGAGCTTTGGCAAGCGACCATGTCTTCCCTTCGTTGTTATATTGTCTGAGATAGATGTTCTTGGCGTCGTATGGGGCAATGAGCACTTCGTTTTGTGCCGTCAGCTGTGGCTTGTAAGGCTTGTTGACAGGCATGGGTGCCCATTTCGCAGGTGTAGGATGCTCCTTGGTGAGCAGTTTGTCGAGCTGCTTGAGGTCGGATGCGCCGTAGTATAACACGGTGTGTTGCATCTTTCCAAGTTGTGCAAGCATGTCAACGAGCTGCTGTGGGTCCATGGTCCGCAGATCTTTTACAGGGGTTTTGTCGCGCGTCGGATTGTATTTCCCATAGATTGCATAGTCCCAAAGTGCATTGAAATTAGCCTTCTGATCGGTCTTTGCATCGTTGCGTGCCTTCTCAACCATGTCACAATAGCGGCTCCAAGAGGCCTTGTCAGCCTTTGCCTGATGCATGATCTTTTCTAAAAGTTGCAGTGCTTGCGGCATGTTTTCATTGAGACCGGTGAGATAGATGCTTAGTGTGCGCTGATCCATGACGGCATAATATTTACAGGCAAGCTTGTAGAAAGCCTGTTTGATTTGTGAAACGGTCATGTCGTTGGTGCCGATATAGTCGAGATAGTCAAAGACTGTGTTGTAGAGTTTGTTGGCAGTGTAGCCGAAATCATAGCGGAAAACGAGGTCGAAAATGCCGTCGTCAGTATTCTTCTTGTAAATCAGAGGCAGGCGAGACTTTGTGTTTGAGAATGTAAGTTCTTTCTTGAAATCCACGAACACAGGCTGTATCGGCTCTGTTTTTGCCGTGCGGATTTCGTTGAGGAACTTGCTTTCAAACTCGCGGTTTGCAGGAATTGGAGTGATGATAGGTTTCTCAATCTTCTTCAAGGTGGTGTCGGTGCCCATCTGTTTATAGACACATGCGTAGTTATCTGTGCGCAGATGACGGCGTGCAAAGTCTATGATGTCCTGCTTGGTAAGCTTTTCCTGACGCTCTATCTGCTGTGTGACATCAGCCCATGGCTTGTCGTTGACGAAAGCATCTACCATCATGCTGACGCGCTTTTGATTGCTGTCAAGCGACTTGTAGTATTGAAGTTTCTTGTTGGCAAGCACAGCCGGCAGCAGATCATCGCTGAATTCACCGCGTCCTAACTTTGTTGTTTCGGCTAAGATGAGGGCTTTCAGGTCGTCAAGCTTTTGATTTTGCAGGGGCACTCCCTCGATAAGGAGCATCGAATAGTCGTGAAGTTCGTCGAGATATGTGCCTGTTTCCATGGCTTTCATAGGCTGGTTGATATTGATGTCAAGCAGTCCGGCCTTGCCGTTCGAAAGCATACGGTTCACGATATCAAGCGTGTCATTCTGCAACTGATTGGCACCTTTGAAGCGCCAACCCATCATTATGTTTTCTGCATCAAGTCCGATGACGGTGGTATCGCGTGGACTCGTGATGGTCTTTTGGGCCTCGAACTCGGGGCGGGAAAGCTGTTTGCTGGGCTTCCAGCTGCCGAAGTATCGGTCGATGATTGCGATAACGGCATCTGGATTGAAGTCGCCTGCAAGGACGATAGCCACATTATTGGGTACATAATAGCGGTGGAAATAGTTCTTGATGTTGACGATTGAAGGATTCTTCAAATGCTCTTGCTCGCCGATTGTGGTCTGAGTGCCGTATGGATGCGTAGGAGCGAGGAGCTTCCAAAGGGCTGCATACTCCTTACTTCCGTCGCTTCCCATGGATATATTCTTCTCTTCGTAGACGGCTTCAAGCTCAGTATGGAAGCCACGGATAATCATATTCTGGAAGCGGTCGGCCTGAATGCGTGCCCAATTTGCGATTTCATTCGATGGAATATTCTCCACATAGCAGGTCACATCGTTGCTTGTGTAGGCATTACTTCCTTCAGATCCGATGCTTGCCATGAGCTTGTCATATTCATTCGGGATGTTATATCGGGCGGCAAGTTGCGACACTGAGTCGATCTCATGATAGGCGTTCTTGCGTTGTGTAGGGTCAGTGAGCGTGCGATAGTATTCATAACGTCGCTCAATTTCGTCGAGATAAGGTTTTTCCTTGGCGTAGTCTGTGGTGCCAAACTGCTGTGTTCCCTTGAACATCAGATGCTCCAAGTAGTGTGCCAAGCCTGTAGTTTCGGCCGGATCATTGCGCGATCCCGTGCGGACTACAATGTTTGCTTGCAGTCTTGGCTGCTCTTTGTTGACACTCATGTAGACTTTTAAGCCGTTGTCAAGAGTGTAGATGCGAGTTTGCATCACGTCACCTTTGACGGTCGTGAAGTGGTAGTCTTTGGCCGAAACTGATGAGATTGCGGTCAAAGCCAATGTGAATAAAATCGTTTTTAGTCTCATATTCTTTTAGTTTTCAAAATCAATTTCGTGGTCAAGATTGTCGATAAAGTCATCAAGTACATGTTTTTCAACATCTCCCATGGCGTATTCTTTCTCGGCATCTTTACGTATTTCGGCAATCCATGCACGTCGGGCACGCACATAGTCCTCGCGAATTCGCTCAATATCTGCGTCAGTAATCTCTGAAAGATGATAGTAGTCAAGTATCATCTGATAAGTCCAAGCCCACTGATATTCACGGTAATTGCAGTTGATTTCCTTGAAACGGTCAGTCACTTCCTGTATGGTTTCAATCTCTCCGCTCTTGATATCGTTAATCAGTCGCATCTCTTCACTCTCCGGAAGCAGCAGTCCGCTGAGGTCATTCCATTTTCCAAGCCCGACAGTTGTCGTCGGAGGCTCGACTGTTCCACATTTCTTGATGACTCGTTTCAGCACGGCCCCCATATAGATACGCAGGGCAATATCGTAGTATTTGATGCCCTTGTTGAGCGAACTTGCATTGATCACATAGTTATGATAGGTGTAAGTGGTTACGTTTTCACCACTTGCATCGAGCAGTTTCTCAAGGATTCGTTTGCCTTCTAATATCTCTCCGACAGAGAAAGGGGATAGCCAATCGAAGTTGACGATGCTTTTTTGGCTGCCCACAGGACGCACATCGCGCTTCGGCCACTTGCGAATGTCGCGGTAAAGTCCTACGGTTGTGATGTTCCTTCCAGGCGAAAGATACATTGTATCGCCGTAAGCGATGAGGTAAGAGAACGGCAGATTGCGCGTGTCGGGATGATACATCAGCTTGCCAAAGCACACGGAGAAAGTTCCGATATAGGCCGGCATGAGCACATAAGCACCGCTGGCTGTCTTCGTTCCTCGCTCCAAAATGCCGTAGTGCATAGGCCCCATTTTGTAGGCATGATTGCTGAAATTCGTTGCACTTCCAGCGTTATAGAAAGAGAACTGACCGCCAATAAGCAAGCTGCTTTTATGGTGACTGGCCGTAAAAGGGCCACAGAATGCGGCGCAAGCTTCCCCATTACTCATGTAAGAATTAGCAAAGAACACACTTGAAGATGCCGTAAATCCGTTGCTGATCTGACAGGCTTCGCCCACAAAGCAGTCTTGAATTTTAACGCTGTTGATAATGCTTGAACCTTCACTGATAATCGAATTCTCGCAGATAACGCCTGTACCGATATACACGCTTGAAGCAGGTGAACTCAGAATAGTACAGTCGCTGAGGCGTGCAGCGCCATTGATTTCGCAGTCATCATAGACAACCGTGTTCGTAATTTCCTTGGTGTTGACAATCTTTACATGGTTTCCTATATAGGCTTGATCGTGGCGTTTGCGGGCAATCTCTTCGTTGATGAGGCGCCGAATGGCATCTTTGAGGGGCTTGTCGCCGAAGTGTTTTGCCATGAAAGCAGCAAACTGACTGTTCAAGTCGCTGAAAAGTATCACGTTTCCATCGCCAACTTCATTGAGCACAGAGATGAGATTGCCCTCGCCATAGGTAGCCCCGTCGGTGGTTTCCATAGCACTTACGTTGCTGATATAGCAGTCGTCACCAATCGTGTAGTTATTGATGAAGCTGCCAATGTTCTCAATCAGGCAGTTATCACCAATGCTTACGTTGCGCAACGTGGCGTTGTTGATGCCCGAATGCTTGAGGAAACCACGGCTCACTTCAATGTTCTTGTCGAAGTCGCCGATAGAAATCTCACCGTAAAGCATTACCCGATGCATGTAATTCGGCTTGAAATCATCTGATACATGCACGTTTGTCCAGTCCTCAGCCCAGCAGTTTCGGTCTTCAAGAACTCTTATTTCTTCATCTGTAAGTTGTCGCATGATGTTCATTCATAATTCATTGTTCATTATCCTTAATTACGATTACCGGAGTAAAGTGGTTTATTCCACCTCCGGATATAGGAAGTCATTGTAGGGATATTTCTGCACATGAAGCTCTCTCACCTTTTTATATAGGGTGCTTCGGAACTCATCTATGTTCATTTTCTCCTTGGCACTGATGAACAGGCAGTTATCATTGAGGCGTGCCATCCATGTCTTTTTCAGTTCCTCTAATGTGATATTCTCGCGCGTTTCGGGCGTAAGGTCGTCCTCATCTTTCTCTACCCAATGATAGTTGTCAATCTTGTTGAAGATAATCATCGAGGGTTTGTCACTGCAACCCAAGTCGGCAAGTGTCTTTTCCACTACCTGTATCTGCTCTTCAAAGTCGGGATGTGAGATGTCAACCACATGCAACAGCACGTCAGCCTCGCGCACTTCGTCGAGTGTACTCTTGAAGGAATCAACGAGATCTGTGGGGAGTTTGCGAATGAAACCTACCGTGTCAGCCAGCAGGAAAGGCAGATTGTCGACAACAACCTTGCGAACGGTGGTGTCAAGCGTGGCAAACAGTTTGTTTTCGGCAAACACTTCACTCTTTGCCAACAGGTTCATGATGGTGCTTTTACCCACATTCGTGTAGCCCACGAGCGCCACACGGATCATTCGTCCACGGTTCTTTCGCTGGGTAACCTTTTGCTTATCAATCTCCACGAGGCGCTGTTTGAGCAGCGTGATGCGCTGAAGAATGATACGACGGTCCATTTCAAGCTGTGTTTCTCCAGGGCCACGAAGTCCCACAGAACCTTTACCTCCACCCGAACCAGAGCCACCTCCCTGTCTTTCCAAGTGCGTCCAAAGTCGTTGCAAGCGTGGAAGCATGTAACGATATTGGGCTAATTCCACTTGCGTTTTAGCGTTGGCAGTCTGTGCCCGCATTGCAAATATGTCGAGAATCAATGAGGTTCGGTCGAGTATCTTTACCTTCAACTCGTTTTCTATGTTGCGGATTTGCTTGGCAGAAAGCTCATCATCGAAGATAACCATACCTATAGGCTCTTCGTTTTCTTCGCAAGTTTCGATGTAATTCTTGATTTCTTCCAACTTGCCTTTACCCACATAAGTCACCGCACTGGGGCCGTTTGCCTTCTGAGTGAAGCGCTTCACGGTCACAGCCCCTGCCGTGTCAGCAAGGAATTCGAGTTCATCTAAGTATTCTTTTGTCTTGGCTTCCGACTGGTTATTGGTGATTAAACCCACCAAAATGGCTGTTTCGGCCTTGACTTCAGAGATTACAAATTCTTTCATCAGCTTTGTTTATATATACAATATGGTGCAAATTTAATAAATTAGCACGATAATTCATCGAATGGCTGTAAGAAAGTTATGCAGGAGTTCAATTCTTTCCGTGTGCGAAAAGCTATGAGGTGACACTTCATGCAGATAGACTTTTTGCCGCAAACGTTTACGTAATTATTTGCATGATTTGTTTCGTTTCATGCTAACTCATTGAAACTTTTGCCTATCTTTGCCCCAGATTGATAATGGAAACAATACAGATTTTCAATAAACTCATGACTTCTTAAGAACAAACTACTGAAACATTTCAAAAAGAAATAGGCCTCGACGTTGAGTCGGGGCTTTTTCTTTGCCATATAGTCTATGCTCTGTTTCAAGGAAAAATGATAGGAAACATACCCTCCGATGCGTTGAAAGTCATGATGAAATAGCACAAGGCGGATGATATGTTAAATCTTATCATTAATGTTTACAGTTGTGCTTGTTAAATCAGTGAATTCAAAACAGGAGGCTTTTTCGTTCCAAATAGGTGCTGTTTTTTATGGTTTTACAACATATTGACAGTCAGATGGTTATAAAATCCAAGTCAAATTATGGGGAATAATCACGCTGAGAAACACTGCAATTTGCGTCAAATCAGCTTATATCTTGCATCATTTCATGGTGTAATCTGACGCAAACAGCAGCATGACTTGCGTCAAATCACAGCGCATCATGAATGAAATTGCACACAAAGAACTTTGAAAAAGCAAACTAACTCCTGTTTTTTCGTCTGTTTTTCTCTGTTTGGTGGTCTTCTGAAGTGTTAAAAACGAGCAAGGAATTCAACGAAAAATCATCATCCGTAAGGTCTTTTCTTCTCTGTTTTGTCGCTTAGTTTCGTCATTCGGATGATTTTCTTCGCTTGGCTTTTGTGGTTTGTTGCTTTTGTCTTATCTTTGTGAATGCAAAACAACTTTTACGTAATAACATGAAGAAAACCTTTTTATTGGCATGGGCATTGAGCCTCACTGCAATGGTCTTTGCCGACGTTCACACTGTTTATTCACCTGACAAAAAGCTCAAACTCTCGGTCAACGATGAAGGAGGAAAGCTTACTTATGCGATTTTCTATGACGGAACAGAAGTCCTGAAGCCTTCAGCGCTTGGACTGAAAGCCGATTATGGCGACTTCACACAAGGCATGAGAATCGTTAAGGCCACGGAAAAGGCGATGAATAAGGCATACGATATGACGCGTACAAAACGTGCACATGTGGACTATGAAGCAACTCAATTGACGTTGAAATTAGTCAATGAAAAAGGTTTCCCATTGCAGATGACGTTCTCTGTAGGCAATCATGATGTGGCTTATCGCTACACCTTGCTGCCTTCCAAGGGTGAAAATCCACGGTGTGGCGTTGTATATAGCGAGGCCAGCAGTTTCAATTTTCCCGATGAAACGCATACTTTCCTCACGCCACAGATACAGCCTATGTCGGGTTGGGAACGCACAAAGCCGAGTTATGAGGAAGAATATCGCGCCGATGCACGCTTGACCGACAAGTCAACCTATGGCGTTGGATATACTTTCCCCTGTCTTTATCGCATTCCAAACGGCAGAGAAAACACGTGGGTTCTTGTCTCTGAAACAGGTACAACGAGTTATCCCGGATGCCGACTCTCCGAATATGAGCCTGGCAAGGGATATCATGTTGCCTATCCGCAAGCAGGAGAAAACAACGGTGTTGGCAGTGAGTTTGCGTCTATTCCTGTACCGGGAAGCACGCCATGGCGCACGATAACAGTGGGCCGTTCGCTGCAACCTATTGTTGAAACCACCATCCCTTATGATGTCGTTGAACCGCTTTATAAGGCGAAATATGACTGTAAACCGGGGCGCTATACATGGAGTTGGATACTTTGGATGGATGAAAGTTGCAACTATGATGACCAGGTAAAGTTTATTGATGTGGCTTCCAAGATGGGCTATGAATATATCCTTGTGGATGCACTTTGGGACAAACAGATTGGCCGAAAGCGTATGGAAGAGCTCTCACGCTATGCACAAAGCAAGGGTGTGAGCCTCATGTTGTGGTATAACAGTAATGGAACAGCGAACGATGCACCGCAGGGACCGCGCAATGTTATGAGCAATTCGATTGCCCGTAAGCGTGACATGGCGTGGATGAAGAAGATAGGTGTGAAGGCGATAAAGGTTGATTTCTTCGGTGGCGACAAGCAACAGACGCTTCAACTCTACCAGGATATCCTCAGCGATGCCAATGACTATGGACTTCAAGTCATCTTCCATGGCTGCACATTGCCACGTGGCTGGGAGCGTATGTATCCTAACTTTGTGGCTAATGAAGCCGCTTTAGCGAGTGAGAATGTGTACTTCACAGAACATCATGCCAAGCAGGAAGCATTCGAACTGACCATGTATCCGTTTACAAGAAATGCCGTTGCAGCATTCGATTGGGGTGGGGTGCTGATGAACCGCTATATGAGCAAGGACAATAAGAGTCGTCATCAACGGTTCACAGGTGATATCTTTGAAATGGCAACGGCTATCACCAATCAGTGTAGTGTGAACTGTGTGGCACTCACACCGAACGCACTTGAAAGTCTGCCTGCTTTCGAAACAGACTGGCTGAAGCAGCTTCCTACAACGTGGAAAGACCTCCGTTTCCTTGCCGGTTACCCCGGAAAGCACTTTGCTGTGGCTCGACAAACCACGGAAGGTAAGTGGTATGCTGCTGCTATCAGCGCTGAAGAGAAGCCTATTACCTTGACACTTCATCTCCCGATGTTTGCCGGAAAAGAAGTCAATGTGTATGCAGACGGCCCGAAAAAGGCAGGCTCTTTGTGGCTCACACCAGGCATGAAACGTCAGAAAGTTGGTAGCAACGGACAGCTGAAAGTGACGGTTCAGCCGCGTGGTGGCGTCATTGTGAACGAGTAAATGCAAGAAACGCTTCTCCCTGTCTTTAGTTTTTAGCCGTTAAGTAAGTTCCTGAAAGGAAATCAAAGGTTTCTGAAGACAGGGAGAAGTCTGTTTGTGAATAGTGAAAGTTCTATGTTGAGAGCCTCTATATGAGTATTAATGATTTGTGAAGATATGTTTGTTTTGTACTAATACTATAGTGAACAGTTACCATTCAAAAGCCAAAATGTGATTTATTAGTGTGTGTGTTTGCATAGATTTTAACTTATTTCTTGAATAAATCACTATGTGTTCCTGTACTGAGAAAGTATAGAATAAACTCCTTATCGTTTTGTTCCCAAACAAGAAGCCGGTCTGGTTATATATGACATTCCCATAGATCTTTATACTTTCCTTGTAGAGTATGGGCATGATATGTAGGAGGAAGTTTTCCTTCTTCAGAGAGAATTCGAATTACTTCCTTTAGTAATAACATGTCAAGTCCTCTCTTCTTACAACGTTTATATGCTTTCTTGAAGTTTGAAGAGTAGCGAATAATGTAACTCATGCATCCAATTGGGCAAATAAATCATCTGCATCTTTAGCCAAATATCCTTTGTCTTTGCCTGAACGGTAGGCCACAACGTCACTTACAATGTCGTCATTCAGTGCCCAACCAGTATCAGGGTCAACAATGGTTTCAGTTTTTTCACTGCATGTCTTGACATTAACGACCCCGCTTATAGCCTCAAGAACTTTCTTGAGGTAGGGGATTATCTTGTCGTCTTTAATCGTAATTACCAATTGTGTCATTGCAGTTCTGCTCTTGTTGTCTTTGCAAATATAGATTATTTTCTGTCATCTTCCAAATATTTATGTCCTTAATATGATAGGAACTAAATAGAAGCTACACTGTAAAATAAGCCTTTTACGCCTCAATTTTCTGTTCAACCTGCTCCATGAGCCATGCACTTTGCTCGGCAATTGTCATGTGGCTGTTGTCGAGTTCGATAGCATCGGGAGCCTTTCGAAGCGGACTTACCTCGCGATGACTGTCGATATAGTCGCGCTCCTGCACGTTTTTCAGAATGTCGTTGAAGTCAGCAGGTATGCCTTTTTCTTTGAGTTCGTCATATCGACGCTGTGCTCTTACCTCGGCAGAAGCCGTGACAAACACTTTCAGTTCAGCCTCGGGGAAGACTGTTGTGCCGATATCTCGCCCGTCCATCACGACACCTTTGTCTTTCCCCATACGCTGTTGCTGGGCTACCATGGCTTCACGTATGAAAGGAACTGCTGCAATCTGGCTGACATGATTGCTCACTTCAAGCGTCCGGATGTCGTTTTCTACAAGTTCATTATTCAGGTAAGTATCGGGTCTTTCGGCCGTCTTGTTAAGTTTGAATGTTATGTTAATCTTGTTCATCTGCCGTTCAAGGTCAGCCGTCTTGACGCTACCATCGGCATTGAAAAGCCCATTTCTCATGGCATAAAGCGTCACAGCACGATACATGGCACCGGTATCTACATAGACATATCCTAACTTCTTGGCCAAGTCTTTGGCCATAGTGCTCTTGCCACATGACGAAAATCCGTCAATGGCAATGGTTATTTTCTTCATAATGAATAAGCAATATTAATGATGATTGAATTGTTGCTGACGTGATATTTGCCATAGGCGAGGTTGATTTTGAACCGCTCCAAGTTCAAACCTGCACCCATACTGAAGCCTGCCCCGTGGCTACTTTCTTCGCCGGACGTATCGGTAATGCGCATCTCATGCGCCCTACGGAAGTTGTATCCAAGGCCAACCCAGATGCTTTCTGACAGATGTGCATCGATGCCTGCTACCAAATGGTCGATAAATTTGTAGTTCCAGTGATTCATGTCTACAAGGGTTGCAGACAGCCCAATGGGGGTGTTTGTGAGTTTTTTGCTTACTCCAAGCTGAACATCTAAAGGCATTTTCTCAAACTGATCATCGTAAGCTTTGAGTTGTCCTCCAAGGTTTTTAGCCACTAACGAAACGCTCCATTCATGGTCACTGTCATAGTAATTAAGTCCCAAGTCAACGCCCATGGCAATGGAATTATACGAGCTGATATATGATGTTATCAACTTCGCGGCAATGCCACCTGCAAGCCGTTCGGTAAGCATATACGAGAAATAGCCGGCCAACGAGATGTCTTTTGCCGAGAATTCTCCTGTCTGCACATTGTTCTCATCCACCTCTTTTATCTTGCCATAGTTGAGATATTGCGCTGAAACAGCCCACGAAGCATGCTCGCCGACATTGCGGTTGAAAGCTGCACTTGCCATGTTTGCGCCACGCATATAGTTCATATAGTTGAGGCTTATGGTCTTATCTGAAACACTTGAAAGCAGGGCCGGATTGTTGAAAATAAGCGATTCGTCGTCCTCAATCAGTGTGATGTTGTCGCCACCGAGGGCTGCTCCATGGGCACTGTTGGGCAGTCTGAGGAAGTTATATCCCGTCAGACTTTCCTGCGCAACGACTGGAGTTGCACATAGACTAAATAGAAGTGCGAATGTAGTTATTTTCATTTAATTTTCCTAATTATTCGACAAAGATACGTTTTTTTTCAAATATAAGCATTAATTTTGCCTTACAATGTGAGACCGTTGACAGCATGTTAATGAATAAGTCCAAAGAGACTGTTTTTCATATAGCATGAAATGGGTTTCCAATCTGCGTCATTTTACCGTGCAAACTGACGCAGATGAGCGTGTAATCTGACGCAAGTTGCACGGTAAAATGACGCAGATTGCAAGGTATTCTGAAATCACTTGGTAGTCAATGAGTTATAGAAAGAGTTTTCAGATGTTGCATGATGCGTGGAGAGTGAATGTGTTTCATATAGCATGGAAATAAAAAAGTCATATCGTGCAGACATAGAACACAAGCGAACAACTAATTTCCTGTTGGGCTTAGTGTTAGTGCTCGCCATGCTTTATGTGGGCTTTGAATATACCTCGGGGCCTGCTGATGACAGTCACAACAATGGCATGACCGATGATATGAGCCAGGATATCGAGCTGATGCCGGCCATGGATGTCAGGGATATGATAGCGGTTGCACCGAGTGGAGCCACACATGCCGTCACCGAAAAACTCAAAGCCGTGGATAAGACGCCCCAAATGGCTGAGAAACTCAGTCCTGACAATGGTGATATGACACAGGGTGTAGGCGGTGAGAACGTGCGCACGAACACGCAGGATGATGCTAATTCTACCGCTTCTCAATCGCAAGTGGCTGTTGACGAGAATGATAATCCGCTGCATTTCCGCATTGTAGAGAAGCTGCCGGAGTTCCCGGGAGGCATGGTTGAGCTGATGAAATGGCTCACACGCAACCTGCATTACCCCGCTTTGGCACAGCGTCAGAGACTTGAAGGCAAAGTAGTTGTGTCGTTTATCATCAATAAGGACGGTTCTGTTACGAATGAGAAAATAGAGAAAGGCATCGATCCTTTGCTTGACCAAGAGGCCTTACGTGTGGTCAAGATGATGCCGAAATGGAAGCCGGGAATAGAGAAGAACAAACCTTGTCGGACGATGTTTGCCATCCCGATAAACTTTAAGTTATAAAATGAAAGCTGAAGAATTATTAGTAAAGGTCAATGACTTTTTAGACAATCTGAAGTATGATCGCAAGCCAAGTGGCCTGTATGACCCCGTGAAATACGTGCTTTCGATGGGTGGAAAGCGTATTCGGCCCGTGCTGATGCTGTTGTCTTACGGTCTGTTTAAGGACGATGTGGAGTCTGTTCTCATGCCGGCCTGCGCCTTAGAGACCTATCATAACTATACATTGTTGCACGATGACCTGATGGACAACGCTGATATGAGGCGCGGACATGAAACAGTTCATCGCAAATGGGATGCCAACACAGCTATCTTGAGCGGTGATTCGATGCTGGTTCTTGCCTATGAACGCATGGCAAAGTGTAATCCTGTTTATCTGTCAGATGTGCTTCATACGTTCACGGAAACGGCCTTGGAGATAGGTGAGGGGCAGCAATATGACATGGAATTCGAAACGCGCAATGATGTCACTGAAGACGAATACATTGAGATGATACGCCTCAAGACGAGTGTTCTGCTGGCTTGTGCACAGAAGATTGGGGCTATCTTGGCCGGTGCCTCGAAGCAGGATCAGGACAATCTCTATAAATTTGGCGAGCAGATTGGATTGGCTTTTCAGCTTCAGGACGATTATCTTGATGTTTATGGTGACCCGAAAGTCTTTGGAAAGAAAGTCGGAGGAGACATCATCTGCAATAAGAAAACCTACATGCTCATCAATGCTTACAACCGAGCTGATGCCGAACAGCGGCGTGAACTGCAGCATTGGATGGAAGCAGAGACGTTCAACAGCGATGAGAAAGTGGCTGCTGTGACTGCTATATATAATAAGGTGGGCGTGGATAAACTGGCAATTGAGAAGATTGCTTATTATTTTGAAGAGAGTAAGAAGTATCTTGATGCAGTGCAAGTGAGCGATGAACGTAAGGCCGAACTTCGGCTTTATGCACAGAAAATGATGCATCGGAAGAATTAAGTGAACCAATCCCGGGAAGCAGATAATGCCTTATAGAAGATTACCTAAAACGGATGCAAGCAGGCTCAAGGCCTTGAAGACATTGCTTGGAAACGACAGTCTCTACACGGTGAGAGGTCGGTTTGTAGATTGGGAGACTATCAATGCGGCACAACCGGCTTATAACGAACTGAAAACTGCTGTCGACCAATATACCCTTCAGTTGAAAGTACAGACGCGAAGAGCGCCGTATGTAGAGAAGCCTCAACGCAATGCAGCAATGTATGTGGGGCATTTCATTCAGGTTCTGCTCATGGCTGTAGAGCGTGGAGAAATACGGAAAGCACAGCTGAAGCTATATGGTTTGGATGAAAAAGCAAAGGCAATGCCGGCTAATCTGAAGTCGGCTGAAGGGTTGCTTGCATGGGGGCCGAAGATCATTGAAGGTGAGAAAGCGCGACTAAAGCAGGGTGGAAGGGCTATCTATAACCCTACTATCAGCATGGTGTCAACCCATTTCGACATCTTTCGTGAAGCTTATGAACAGCAGCGGAAACTGATGTTGCAGACTCAAACAGCGCTTGATAAGGTGCAGATGCTGCGTCCTAAGGTCGATGAAATCATTCTTAATCTGTGGAATCAGATAGAGGCGCACTTTCAGAATGAACCACCCGAGGTGAAATTTGAACAGTGCCGGAAGTATGGGGTGATTTATTATTATCGCCGAAATGAGGAACATATTTATTGAAAATGACATTTACAGATACACATACACATTTAGATGGCGAGGAATTCAAAGCCGATTTGCCCGATGTAATCAGCAGGGCTAAGGAGCAAGGTGTGGGCCGTGTGTTCATTCCTGCCATTGACTTGAAGTCTGTTGACACCGTCCTTGATGTGTGTCGGCAGTTTCCCGGCTATGCTTTTCCAATGATTGGTCTGCATCCCGAGGAAATAAAAGCCGACTGGGAGATGCAGCTTGATGCAATGAAATCGCGTTTCAATGAGGCTCCTTTCATTGCTATTGGTGAGGTTGGACTTGACTTTTATTGGGACAGGACATTTGAACGGGAGCAGTTGTTGGCTTTTGAAGCGCAGGTGGAGTGGGCTGTTGAGGTGCAATTACCACTGATGATACATTGTCGTAAGGCCCAAAATGAGTTAGTACATATCCTGAAAAAGTATGAAAGTCGGCTCTCGGGAGGTGTCTTCCACTGTTTCACGGGCAATCAGAAAGAGGCAGAACAGCTGCTGCAATTCAAGAGATTTGCACTTGGAATAGGTGGTGTTTTGACGTTTAAGAGCAGTCATTTGCGTGAAGACCTGCCCGCTTCAGTTCCTTTGGAGCGTATTGTTTTAGAGACAGACAGCCCATATATGGCCCCTGTTCCACATCGGGGAGAACGTAATGAGAGTGCTTTCGTACATTTGGTATTGGAGAAATTGGCTGAGGTTTATGGTGTTTCAGCCGACAAGGTGGCGCAAGTGACAGAAGAAAACGTAAGACGTATATTCACGAAAATATAAAAAACAAGAATAAAGATGAAACATTTTATGGCACGTTTTGCCATGCTGTTGCTGCTGACAGGCTTGCTTTTCAGTCCGGCAATGGCGCAGAACAAGAGTGCAGGTCAGGCAAAAACAGATACGGCGAAAGTCGATACGACTTCTAATGATGATGCTCTTGCAGCCCAGCTTGATGAAGCTGTGGCCGACAGTAGTGCGTTGTTGGGAGATGGCGTGACGAGCGAAGGCTTTCATCAAGCCTTGAAAACCAAGTTCATAGAGGGCGATGCAGGCTTCATGTCATTGGTAGCTTTGGCCTTGGTCATTGGTCTTGCCTTCTGCATTGAACGCATCATCTATCTCAGTTTGTCTGAAATCAATGCGAAAAAGTTTATGACCGACCTTGACGAACGCATCATGAAAGGAGATATTGAGGGTGCAAAGAAGTTGTGCCGAGATACCCGTGGTCCTGTAGCCTCTATCTGTTATCAAGGTTTAGAGCGTGTACATGAAAGCATTGATAACATAGAACGGTCTGTTGTCTCCTATGGTTCCGTGCAGGCTGCAAACCTTGAAAAGGGTTGTTCATGGATTACTTTGTTCATTGCCATGGCTCCTTCTTTGGGCTTTTTAGGTACAGTTATCGGCATGGTTATGGCCTTTGATCAGATTCAGACAGCAGGAGATATCAGTCCGACCATCGTGGCTTCAGGAATGAAAGTGGCTTTACTGACAACGATTTTCGGTATCATCGTGGCCCTGATCTTACAGGTGTTCTATAACTATATCCTTTCAAAGATAGAGCATATCACGTCACAAATGGAAGAAAGTGCTATCACTTTGTTAGATGTTGTGATGAAATATAAGTTGAAAAAAGAATGTTAAGACTGAGCAATATAAGGCATTGGCCTACGGAACGGATATCACAACGGGTGCTTTATCTGCTGATAACGTTGGCTGCAGTGGTGTTTGTTTTGTTCTATGGCATAGGTTATGACCGTCCTTTCGCCGACAATCCAAGCTTCAATGCGCCATTGTTTACCGACTTGTTACTGTCATTGATGCTCGTGTTAATACTGCTTGCAGGTGGTTTGTCGATATGGGCTGTTGTGCGAAGTGTACGCAAATTGCGTGGCTCGGGTAATGGAATTGAAAACAATGTGCCTGCTGCGCGCATCTCTCGAAGTGTCATTTTGGGTACGATAGGCATAGTAGTCTTTTCTTTTCTTGTGGCTTCCGGTCGTGAAATGCTTGTCAATGGACGGCCTTATGGAGATTGGTTTTGGTTGAAAGTATCGGATATGTTCATCTATACATCGGTCATTCTGTTGCTTGTAACCATTGCCGCTGCTATCTATGGCGCTACGAAATATTATCGGGGAGCAAAGAAGTGAGCATGTTTAGGCATAGAAAACATAGGGTTCCTGGACTGAATACGACGTCTACAGCAGATATATCTTTCATGCTGTTGATATTCTTTTTAGTGGCTTCTTCTATGGATGTTGACAAAGGACTCCCACGACAATTGCCGCCTGCGGAGCACAAACAGCAGCAGAATGAGACTGAAGTTGATAGGCAACGCCTGTTAGAAATCAAGATAACTGCACAGAATCAGCTGCTTGTTGACGGTAAACCTATGTCGCAGAAACAGCTTTCAAATCATATCTTACGCTTCGTAATGGCACGTGGGAAAAGCCATCTTATCTCTTTGGATGCTCATCCTGAGTCGAGTTATGATGCCTATTTTCATGTTCAGAATGCCCTTGTTGCAGCCTATCGCGAATGGCGTGACCGCACAGCACAACAGAAATATGGCCATGTTTACAATCAACTGTCTCCTCAACAACGCGAAGAATTGCGCACACTTTGCCCGCAACGCGTGGCTGAAACCTATAATATGGCAGAGAAAGGAGGCACACAATGAGTCTCTTTCGGCGTCATATTCATGAAATGCCAGGCTTGAATACCGCTTCACTTCCTGACTTGATATTCTCCGTTTTGTTCTTCTTCATGATTGTTACTCACATGCGTAAGGAGACGCTGAAGGTAGAATATCGCGTGCCACAAGGTACAGAACTGACGCGCTTGACTAAGAAGTCGGCTGTCAGTTATGTGCATATCGGTCGGCCGATAAGTAGTCGTTATCCCGTCTCGGCTTTAGTTTTCGACGGTTCGTGCATTCAGTTGAATGACAAATATGTCACTCCGAGCGAAATCATTGATTATATTTCGGCAGAGAAAAGCAGGCTTTCTCCCGAAGATCAGCAATTGATGACCGTCTCTATAAAAGCCGACAAAGCAACTAAAATGAGTGTTGTCAATGAGGTGAAACAGGCATTGCGCCAGGCAAAAGCGTTGAAGATAAACTACTCTGCAACAGAGATAAAGAAATAATTCCTATAAAATTAGATAACAATCTGTCATAATATTATAATTTTAGTTGCAACATTCAAACTAATATACTAACTTTGCAAGCAAATTAATATATAATATGTCACATCATAATTTAGATTTACTGGATAGGAAAATCCTTAAGCTTATTTCAGAGGATGCACGCATTCCATTCCTTGAAGTGGCGCGAGCTTGCAATGTAAGTGGTGCTGCAATTCATCAACGTATACAGAAGTTAACGGCTTTAGGCGTATTAAAGGGCTCACAATTCATTATTGATCCCGAGAAGGTTGGTTATGAAACATGTGCTTATATCGCTCTTTATCTGAAGAATCCAGAGAAGCATGACATCGTTGTTGATGCTTTGAAGAAGATTCCCGAAGTGGTAGAATGCCATACAACTACAGGCGGTATGGATCTCTTTATCAAGCTTTATGCCCACAATAATCGCCACATGATGCAGATTATTCATGATAAACTGCAACCTTTAGGGCTATCACGCAGTGAGACTATCATTTCATTCAGCATGCTCATTGACCGACAATTGCCGATTACCGACATTCAGGTTGAAGAGAATAATGATGAGGATGAAGACGAATGAGCATAGGAGATGACCGTTAACCTGTCCACCGTCAACTCGTTAACTCACCTACTCAACGTCTCTGATAAACAGTAAATGCGAAGACAAAAGGGTTGTCTTCGCTTTTTTTATGGGCTTCGTGAGCCACCAAATGCCAGGAGTTATAGGCAGGGAAATAAGCATCGGCCTGCTCTGCCGGGGCATCTATCTCTGTCAGATAAAGCCTATCGGCCTGCGTAATGGCTTCTTTATACACCTGTTCTCCGCCGATAACGAACACTTCTTCTTCTGTTTGGCACATGTCTAAAGCCTCTTTGAATGATGAAACACGCGTACAACCATGAAAAGAAGCAACAGATTTACTGATGACAATATTCTTCCGATGAGGCAAGGCGCCGTTGGGCAGCGATTCGAACGTATGACGTCCCATGATAACCACATGCCCCATGGTCAGCCGTTTGAAATGTTCAAGGTCGGCTTTGATGTGGAATAGTAATCTGTTCTGATAGCCAATGGCACGGTTTCGGGCCACTGCTGCAATGAGAGAGAGTATCATTCAATCACAATGTTGTTGTCTTCGGGGATGTGTGAACTTTTGATTTTCCACGCCTGCGGATAGAGATTGTTAGCTCGGTTGCCTAAGTTCTTGGCAAAACCGATAGGAAAATCACGGTAAGTCAATAGCACTATACCGCGCGGAGCATCTGCTTTCAGCGTGACAGCTTCCGTGCGAAGGTAGGCAATGGCCTGCTGATAATCCACTTCTACGTGTGGATAGGCGTGCAAATCTGCCGTTACAGAGAGTGCTTTCGAATGGTCGGGAAGGGCTTGTCTGCCTTTCATCATGTCGGGCAATGGGCCATGTGACAGCACATGTAGCTTCTTCAGTGCCTTTTCATGAATAGCTTTTATCTCTTTCAAGCGCCTTTCTTCGTTCACATCGGCAGGCTCTCCATACTTCCGAAGCACAGCCATGAAGAGGCCTTCTCCACGCGTTTTACCGGGAACGAAGCGGTAGACAGGGTTCTTGTCGATAAGACTTCCCATGATATTCCATGCTTTTTCTGTAGGAATTTCAATGAAGTCGGCTCCCAATTCCTTGGCTATCCATGCCACATTCTCCTCATCTTCATGTGCATTGAAAGTGCAAGTGGAATATATCAGCAGTCCTCCAGGCTTGAGACATGACCATATATCGCTGACAATCTCACGCTGCAGGCGGGCACATTCCTCTACTTTCTTCATGCTCCAATCGTCAATCGCCCCCGCATCTTTACGAAACATGCCCTCCCCCGAGCAGGGAACGTCGGTCAGAATAACGTCAAACTGCAACTTGCTTTGCTGATAGTCGCGGGCATAGTTGTTGGTCACAATGATGTCTGGAACGCCAAATTTCAAGACATTCTCATTCAGAATATTCGCCCGTTGACGTATAGGCTCATTGCTGAAAAGCAGACTTCCGGCGGGCAAAGCAGCATAGGCGCAAGTGGATTTCCCACCGGGTGACGCACAAAGGTCAAGCATACGGACGGGCTTTTTGACCACTTCGCGCAGCACATGGTCTACAAACATAGATGCCGCTTCCTGCACATAGTAGAGTCCGGCATGTAGCATGGGGTCGAAAGTGAAGTTCGGACGCGACTTCAGAAACATGGCATTGCGGCACCAAGGAACATCAGTTTCCTTGTCTTTCACGCAGACTTGCGCAGTATTGAGCTTGAAAGGGTTGAGCCGAATGCTGACAGGTGCCTCTTCCTGCATGCCTTTTTCAAACGCAGCATACAGTTCTTCACCCATCAACCGGCGTGTATATTCTATGAAATCTTTTGGCAGATTCATGGTCATTTGTCTTGATATATAATGCAAAATTAGGAATTTTTTCGTTCCTTTGCAACTAAACGAGCCGGCGTTTCGTCTAAACAACAGAAATAATAAATAAAGCAATAGATATGAAACAGACTTTTATCACACTCTTGTTAGTGTTGACATTAGGAACAATCCATGTGGCACAGGCACAGCGGCACAGGCACACGCCGCGCACAGAAACCGTGTCTCGCAAGGCAAAAGCCTCTGACAGATCTCATAAAGCAGCTGCTGAAAAGGCAAAGAATGGAGGTATTGAGGCCTTTTCTGACACTACTTCTTCTGCTGATGATACTGTTGACACGGCTGTAGTCGACACCACTTACACTTCAGGTTATCATGTCCAGGAAGACGATTTCAACGAATCTCCCTGGTTTGTAAAAGCTATCACGGGGGCATTAGGCGTCGGAGCAGTTATCTTTGCATTGCTGATTGTTGTGCTTGTCTTCCTGTTTCTCGTGTCGCCTTTCATCATTATCATCCTTGTTTTGCGCTATCTCATTCGTCGGCATAATGACAATGTGCGACTTGCAGAGAAGGCAATGGAAAGCGGACAAGCTGTTCCTTCGGGTGCAAAAATTGCGAAACATCGCACTTATTCCAATGAAGATCAGTGGCAACGGGGCATCAAGACGGCTTCAATAGGCCTCGGACTCATGGCTTTGTTCTGGTTTATTGGTGCAGAACAACTCGTTGGAGTGGGCGTCTTGATACTCTGCATGGGGGCTGGACAGATGCTTATCGGGCGCACAAGCCGTAGGAATGAGTCGCCTATTTATGAGGAGTTTGAAGACGAAAAGCAGGATTCTTATGAAGAAGAGTCTACGGAAAACAAGACTCAGAACACGGATAATCAACCACAAGCGTAACGAAACGTGAAGGAACTGAACGATATCTCTCTCGTAACACAGGTGGCTGTGTTTCACAACCGAAAGGCTTTCGACCGATTGGTTGTGAAATATCAGTCGCCTATACGACGTTTCTTTCTAGCCCAAACGGGGGGAGATGTCCAGCTCAGTGACGACCTTGCACAGGATACTTTCATCAAAGCATACACCAATATTACGCATTTCCGTGGCCTGTCGAGCTTTTCAACCTGGCTCTATCGCATTGCCTACAACACCTTTTACGATTATGTGAGGCGTAACAAACCTACGGATGACATTGATGCTCCGGGCATGTCGGGACGTAAGTCGGCAGGAGTGGACAGCGGATTGAAGATGGATTTGCAGCAGGCTCTGCACATTTTGTCGGCCTGTGAGCGTTCTTGCATCACGCTTCAGCTGATAGAAGGGCAGAGCATTGATAAGATATCAGAAATCACGGGCATGGCAGAAGGAACGGTGAAAAGCCATCTCTCGCGTGGAAAACAGAAACTGACCGTTTATCTTAAACAGAATGGATATGACAGATAATCATATTGATGAGAAACTGATTGCAAGCTTCTTTGAGGCTCATCAGATAGGAGAAATCGAAGACCGAGGCTTCTCACGCAGAGTGATGCGACGGCTCCCGGAGTCGCGTATGCGTCGGTTGAACACGGTATGGACGCTCCTTTGCATGGTGGCTGTGGTCGTTTATTTCATCATGCAGCAGGGAACGAAAGTGCTTCTTGTGGCTTTAACCCATCTGTGGAGCAGTCTTTCAGAGGCTGTCGTCATGCCCGATTTGAACATGACCACAGCACTGTTGACTTATGTCGGACTTGTTGCGGTGATGATTTTTGGGGTGTATCATGTCTTGAAAAATGTGCAAAGGTATATTTAGGGAGGCTTTTATATGGAGCGATAGCCTTTATATTTATTTAACAAAATACTCAAAAAAGCGGACAAAATCATTTTGTTCGCTTTTTTGTTTGTTGGTAGTTGCGTTCTGAAATCGGTCATTTTGCAAGCTGACTAAAGTCATGTCGTCTTGTAATCTGCGTCACTTCACACGCTGATTTGATGCAGATGAGATGCTGATTTCATATGACTTTGCGAGTGGTTTCAGCCTTTTTATACTTCTTGTTGTACTTAGGTATGAAAAAAGGGAAAGCATCTGTACACCTTCCCTACGGCAAAGATAATCAATTTCAGAGGCGAATGCAAATCTGATGTGAATTTATTTGACAACGCAAAAGGGCCAAATCCATGGCTTGTCTACATCATTTCTTTGGTTCAGAAGTATATTTCGGCCTCTTCTTTTCCCTTTTTCTGCTGTTTCTTTTCAGGTTCATTCTTCAGTTTCCCGTCCTTGTCGAACATGCCGTATGTTGTTCGGAGCACGCTGAATTCCGTGCGTCGGTTCAGTTGATTGCATGTTTCCTGCTGCTCTTTATCAAGCTTTTCGATGAAAGCGGGAGTGAGTTGGTCGCCTTCTTTCAGCCATGTGTACTTCTCGGTGAGCTTCTTTCGAATGGTTTTCGGACGTTGTTTTCCGTAGCCGACAGCCGTCAGACGGTCGGCAGCAATGCCTTTGCTGATGAGATAACGCACTACGTTCTCGGCCCTTTGCTGCGACAGACGGAGGTTGTACTCGGCCGAACCGCGGTAGTCACAGTGGGCTGCAAGTTCAATGGTTACATGCGGATTTTCGTTCAACAACGTGACAAGTTCATCGAGTGCAGCGGTTGATTCGGGGCGAAGTGTGGCCTTGTTGAAGTCGTAGAAGATGTTGTCGATGAGCACAGGAGCCGTGATTGAGGCCAAAGGAAATTGCAGTACGTGCTCTTCTGAAGCCTTTGTGGGGCGTATGTTGAGGCTTGCGTGGTGATTGAGAAAGCCGTCACAGGTGGCAAGGAAAATGTAGTTGACTCCCGGTTTGAGGGTCTGTGTGAACGAACCGTCGCCTCTTACGCTCAGTTTTACATTCGTTCCGTCGTTTCCCACCATGTAAACCTGTGCATGAGGAAGCTCATATCCGTCTTTCTCATATACCCAACCTTTGACCGTCTGCACGATTTCGGGATTCTCAAAGCTATAGATATGGTCGTAGCCTCGACTGTCGTTGCGGTTTGAAGCGAAGTATCCGCGGTTGTGAGGGCCTTCGAAAGTCATGCCGAAGTCGTCGCCGTTGCTGTTCATCGGATAGCCCAAATGGGTGATTGTCGGGTGCCCTTGTGCATCGAAATGGGCCATAAAAAGGTCTAAACCGCCTAATCCGGGATGGCCATCGCTCGAGAAGTAGAGGTCTCCATTGGGTCGGAAAGTGGGGAATTCCTCGTTGCCTGGTGTGTTGATAGGTACCCCGAGGTTCTCTGCTCCGCCTAATCCTGCGGCTGTAATTCGTATGCGCCAGAGGTCAAGTCCACCCATTCCTCCCGGCATGTCAGAGGTGAAATAGAGCCAATGGCCATCGGGAGAGACGGCAGGGTGGGCGAAAAGAGAGAGTGTGTCGCGGGAGATTGGCAGTTCGGAAGGCTTGCCCCATGTGGCATCGCTACGTTCGGAAGTCATGATACGGGCATAGCGTGGATAGGTGGGATCAGTTGAACACTGTGTCAGGTACATCGTTCTGCCGTCGGGAGAAAAGGCACATGCACCCTCGTCGAAGGCCGTGTTGAGGGCTCCGCCAACGGGTTCGGGCTTGCTCCATTTGCCTTTATCGTTCTTCTCGGTAAAGAAGATGTCACCGTTCTTCATTCCCGTAATACCGCTTTGCTCGTCACCTTCGGCCTCTTTTCGCGTGGAAGTAAAGTAGAGAATGTTGCTTTCGTCGCCATAGAGCATGGGCGAATAGTCTGCTTTATAGGAGTTGAAAGCCGCCATTTTCCTGACGGTATAGCTGCTTCCTTGCTTCTTCCAGAGTGGTGATTGGTGTGCAGAAGCGAGGCCATTCAACACCAAAGTGTCGTTTGGAAGAGAGTCTTTCAGGGTCAAGAACTCCTTTTCTGCTGCCTTATATTGTCCGTCTTTCAAGAGCAATCGCGCATAGATGAGTTGGTCGTTCAATGTGGCTTGTTGGTAACGTATGGCGTTTCGGAAAGCTGATATAGCACGTTGTGTCTGGTTGATTTTAGCATAACAGCGTGCCATTTTCACGGCTCTTTGACCACGTTCTGTGCGTTCTTTGGCCGGGGTTTGTTGGTAGGCTTTGCGGTATTGCTGTGCAGCATCGTAATATTCTCCTATGGCTTGATGCTGCTCGGCTTTCTTCATGGCGCGTTCAGTGCCGCAGGAAGCGAGGGCAAAGAGGGTTGTAATGTATATGATAAGGTGGATTTTCTGCATGTATAAATAACGTTTTGCATGGGGTTATATTATAGTTTTCAGTGGGTTTTGCCCTGTATTTCTGATAGATTTTTATATCTTTGCCCCGCAGATAAGGTCAATATGAAGATAAAAAAGTATTTTGTCAGACTTCTGATAGGCGTGTTTTGGACGTGTCTTGCATTGGAAATGCCACCGCTTCTCTTGAAGATTGCGTGGCCAGCTGCATTGAATGATACCCTTTGGTTACTTGGTCCGGCATCGTGTTGTGTCTTGATTATTCGATGGTTTTATGTGCAAAGCCTGCGTAATCCGAATGCTGTGACCAAAACATTATACGCGATATCATGGCTAAGTTTGCCTGTTTTGGTATTGCACTTACTGTTTTATAGTTACTCGATGCCAGGCAGAACATATGAAGTCCTCTATCAAGACAAGGACTATGAAGTTGTAGTTGACTATGCCTCCTTTGTCACAAATAGTGATTATATATCAGTATATAAGCGGTGGTTAGGCCTTCGAAAGAGAATTTACAGAGGCTATTATGGAAGTGAAACCGATTCGTTGAGGAGCCGGAAAGCCATAGAAAGTTTCTTGAAAAAGCAGAATTAAGCGTGAAATCAGACATTCATCTAATGGTCATTAACCTTGATGAATGTCGTCTATACTTTGTCATTAAAAGGCAAAACAAATTTACAGCCATCCTTCCAGCAGCTGCATCCGTAGGCAGTTTTCCCCTTGATGATGTGTCCTTTGCCACATAGTGGGCAGGGTTTCCCGATGAGTTCATCACTTGGTTTTAGGGGCTTGTCCTTTTTAGAGACCTTTTTCTCCGTGGATTTTGGTGCTGCTTTCTTCTTCGTTTTCTTCTTTAAGTCCTCATCGGAGAGTATAGTCACGCGACGATTACTATTGTCACGCAGCACATCATTAACGATATTGGAGATCTGTGTCTTTAATTCTTCGATGAATTGTGAGGCATCATACTTCCGATGTTCTATGTCGCGGAGCTTCTTTTCCCATATACCCGTGAGTTCACAACTCGTGAGCAGCTTCTCATGTATCATGTCGATGAGTTCTATTCCCGTAGGAGTGGCCACGAGATTCTTGCGTTCACGACGGATATATTTACGTTTGAAAAGGGTCTCAATGATACCTGCTCGGCTCGAAGGACGGCCTATGCCATTCTCTTTCAAGGCTGCACGCAGCTCATCATCTTCAACGAATTTGCCCGCCGTTTCCATGGCACGGAGCAGCGAAGCCTCTGTATAGAACTTCGGAGGCGTGGTCTGTTTCTCCGTGAGTGTAGGCGTGTGAGGCCCGCTTTCGCCTTTAGTGAAAGTGGGAAGAGCGGCAGTTTCACCCCCAATTTCATCTCGAAGAGCGGGGGAAGTGGGTTGTTCTTCTTCTTGAGAAGCCATGTTATTTGAAAGCGTATCACTCTTTTCGTTCTTTGAGGAGATGCTTTCCGTGAGACTTCTCCACCCAGGTTCCAATATTTCTTTACCCGTAACTTTGAACTCTATGCCGTCAACTTCACCGAGAACTGTGGTCGTTGAGAACTTACAGTCAGGGTAGAAAGCACTGATAAAGCGTGTTGCAATGAGGTCAAACACGTTTTGTTCCATGACAGTAAGGCTTTTCACGGGAACTCCGGTCGGTATGATGGCGTGGTGATCTGTTACCTTACTCGTGTCGAAAACCTTCTTACTCTTGGGTAACTTCTTGCTCATGGCCGCCAAGTTCTTTATCCATGGCATGTATTTTGGCTGACTATCAATCTTACATTGACTCAAACCATTGAGTATCTGTGGGCATTTCGGATAGATATCATCGCTCAGATATTGCGTGTCGACACGTGGATATGTCGTGAATTTCTTTTCGTATAAGCTTTGAATAAGGTTCAAAGTAGTCTCTGCCGAATAGCTGAATTTGCGGTTACAGTCCACTTGAAGCGACGTAAGGTCATAGAGGTGAGGAGGCGCTTCAGTGCCTTTCTTCTTCTGAACACTCTTGATTGTGAACGGTTTTCCGTCGATAGTGGCAAATGCTTTCTCGCCTTCTTCCTTGCTTGTAAACTTACCAGAGGTGGCCGTGAACTGCGTATCGCGATAGATAGTGGCCAAAACCCAATAGGGTTCTGGCTTAAAATGGTCGATTTCCTTTTGCCGATTGACTATCAAAGCCAATGTAGGTGTCTGCACACGACCTATACTAAGCACCTGTTTATTCTGTCCGTATTTCAGTGTGTAGAGTCGGGTTGCGTTCATTCCCAACAGCCAATCGCCGATAGCTCGGCTCAAACCAGCCATATAAAGCGGTTGATATTGCTGCTGATCCTTAAGATTTTGAAAGCCTTGTTGTATGGCTTCGTCGGTCATTGACGATATCCAAAGCCGCTTCACAGGGCATTTCACATTGGCTTTTTGCATTACCCAGCGCTGAATTAGCTCTCCTTCCTGTCCTGCATCACCGCAGTTGATAATCTCATCTGCCCCAGCATAAAGCTTTTCTATGGTGGAAAACTGTTTCTTAATGCCGTCATCGGGAATGAGTTTAATGCCGAAGCGCAGTGGAATCATAGGCAAGGCAGCCAGACTCCAATGCTTCCAGTTCTCGCTATAATCATTGGGTTCCTTCAGTTCGCATAGGTGGCCGAAGGTCCATGTGACCTGATATCCGTTCCCTTCCATGTATCCATCCTTGGCAGTTGTGGCTCCTAAGATGCGTGCTATATCCTTTGCTACACTTGGTTTCTCGGCAATACAGACAATCATTCTTTATAAGTTTAGGAATGCAAAGATACGAATTATTGTTGAAAATGAAATGAAAAAGCACTTCTAAGCCTTTTGAATTGATAAAAAAAATGGCATGAATACGTGGTTACTTCGGATTAATTTGTATCTTTGTAAATAGAATAAAACAAGATAAAAGCATCATGAAGAAATTGAAGATAGAAATAGGTTATGATTTCTGTCAACTTGATGAATTGAGCGAACAGGACCTAAATCTCATTGAAAGTGCCAAGGCTGCTGTGAAGAACAGCTATGCCAACTATAGTCATTTCCATGTTGGTGCGGCTTTGAGGCTGCATGATGGGCGCGTTGTTATCGGTGCAAACCAGGAGAATGCGGCCTTTCCTTCGGGCTTATGTGCCGAGCGTTCAGCCATATTTGCCGCCCAGTCGCATTATCCCGAGCAGGCTATTGATGCCTTAGCTATCGTTGCCCACAACGAAAAAGGGTTTCTGTCAGATCCTATTACGCCCTGTGGAGCATGCCGACAAGTGATGCTTGAAATGGAAGATCGCTACAAACAGAATGTCCGTGTGTTGCTTTATGGCACATCAGGTGTATATATTTTGAAAAGTGTAAAAGACCTTCTGCCCTTTGCGTTTGTTGATGAAAACATGAGAAAATAGCGCACATTATATATTTACAAAACCATTATGAAAGTTGGATTGTTTGTTCCTTGTTATGTGGATGCACTGTACCCGGAGGCTGGGATTGCTACATACAAGCTGTTAAAGCACTTTGGAATCGACGTCAGTTATCCGGAGAAGCAGACTTGTTGCGGTCAACCTATGGGGAATGCAGGCTTTGAAGGCATGTCAAAACCATTGGCCAGAAAGTTTGATGAGCTGTTCCGTGACTTCGATTATATCGTTGCACCATCGGCTTCATGCGCTGCATATGTGAAGATATATTACCCTCGTTTGCTGAAAGGAGAGCACGAATGCCTGTCTTCAAAGAAGATAATGGACATCGTAGAGTTCCTGCATGACGTGCTCAAAATCACCTCTTTGCCGGGTAGTTTCCCCCATGTGGTGAGCGTACATAACAGTTGTCACGGCGTAAGAGAACTTGGTTTGTCTGCTCCTTCCGAGCGAAACATTCCTCCTTACAATAAGATTATCGACTTGTTGAAGCTTTTAAAGGACATCACTGTAAAAGAACCGGAGCGTAAAGACGAGTGTTGTGGCTTCGGAGGTATGTTCTCTGTGGAGGAAACTGCAGTCTCTATACGCATGGGAGAAGATAAGATTGACCGCCATATTGCCACAGGTGCCGAGTTTGTTACAGGCCCCGACAGCAGTTGTCTGATGCATATGGCGGGCATTGCCAAGCGTGAAAAGAAACCCATAAAATTCGTTCATGTGGCCCAAATACTGGCTGCCGGACTTTAATGTAGCATAAAAGGAAAGGAAATCTATGAGCACAGAACATGCAAAGAAGGCAGCCATATTCAATAAGAACCGCGAGAAAACGACATGGCATGACCAGACTTTCTGGTCAGTTCGCATGAAACATGATGCCGTAGCCCACCAATTGCCTGAATGGGAAGACCTGCGTCAACATGCAAGTGACATCAAACGGCACACCATAACCCACCTTGCCGACTATCTTGAAGCCTTTACTTCCAACCTCGAGAGTCGTGGAGTCATCGTGCATTGGGCCAATGATGCCGATGAATTCAACGCCATAGTGTATGATATACTCAAGTCGCATGGCGTGAAGAAAATGGTGAAATCAAAGTCGATGCTCACTGAAGAATGCCAGATGAATCCCTATCTCATCGACCGTGGAATAGATGTTGTTGAGACCGATTTAGGTGAGCGTATCATCCAACTTCTTGGTCAGAAGCCGAGTCATATCGTGATGCCGGCCATTCATCTGACGCGTGAAGAAGTGGGAAGAATGTTTGAAGAAAAGGGCATTTCGCAAGAGAAAGGAAACTATGACCCTACATATCTCACCCGATGTGCACGTCATCATCTGCGTGAGGAGTTTGTAGAAGCCGACGCAGGTATGACGGGTTGCAACTTCGGTGTAGCCAAGACGGGTGATATTGTGGTGTGTACCAATGAGGGAAATGCCGACATGACAACCTCTATCCCGAAGCTGCATATTGTCTCAATGGGCATTGAAAAGCTCGTTCCCGACTATGCTTCATTGGCTGTCTTCCAGCGTTTGCTCTGCCGTTGCGGTACAGGTCAGCCCACAACTACCTATACTTCGCATTTTCGTCAGGCCCGTCCGGGAGGCGAAATGCACGTGGTTTTGGTTGACAACGGACGCAGTAAGATACTCGGAAACCCTGAACATTGGGAAACATTGAAGTGTATCCGCTGTGGAGCCTGCATGAACACGTGCCCCGTTTACCGTCGAAGTGGCGGCTACAGCTACAGTTATTTCATCCCGGGACCTATCGGGGTGAACCTCGGTATGCTGCATGATGCCCGAAAACATGCGGGTAATGTGAGTGCCTGTTCGCTCTGTTTGAGTTGCGATAACGTGTGTCCAGCCGAGGTAGCACCGGGCAGTCAGATTTATGTTTGGCGTCAGATGCTCGACAGTATAGGCAAGGCTGACCCGCTGAAGAAGACAATGTCGAAGGGCATGGAGGCGCTCTTTGAGGCTCCGACGCTTTATCAGACGACCTTGAAGTTTGCTCCTTTGGCCAATCTTATCCCCGAACGATTGACGCATTTCAGCCGAATTAATCCATGGGGAATAGGTCATGCGAAGCCCGAATTTGCCGAAAAGTCATTCCATCAGCTGTGGAAAGAGGGTGAGGTGAAGTGAAACCATGTAATTTGCAAGTATGGAAAAGAAAGAATTTCTCGATAGATTGCGTGCCAATACGCGTGAGCAATACGATATGCCTGACATGAATATCAATGGCATTACCTATCCCGACACGGTCAAACAGTTTATAGAAATGACTCAATCTGTGGGTGGAAGCGTTGTCGAAGCAAAGCCGACAGATGATTTGAACACACTGATCAACAAGGCTTATCCCGATGCAAGGGTCATTGCAAGCAATCTTCCGGGCATCAATGCCCAACGAAATCCCGACACAGTCGCCGAAGCAAGCGAACTCAACGGCACCGATGTAGGAGTCGTCAAGGGTGAAATTGGCGTGGCAGAAAACGCATGTGTATGGGTGCCTCAAGTGATGAGAGAGAAGGCTGTGTGCTTTATTTCAGAGCATCTTGTAATCATTCTCGACCGAAAACAAGTGGTTGACAACATGCACCAGGCCTATCAGAAGATACAGATGACTGATTATGGCTTTGGCACTTTCATCAGTGGGCCCAGCAAGACGGCCGACATTGAGCAGGCACTTGTCATGGGTGCGCAGGCTGCTCGTTCCGTTACGGTCATCCTTGTGGGTTGAATTCCGTTTTCCCTCATTGCTTCTCATGCGTGTTGTGGTTTTATTTCGGCTGCTGTTTCTGCTTGAAATATCCGCGCATGAGCAGCAATCTTTCTTCTTTTCTCCCTTTTCCTGAAAGCTGTTTTGTAAAGGTTATTCTTGAAAAAAGCCCCTCTTTGAGTTTGATGAAATAGGAAAAGAAATTGCATTCTGAAGCTCTTTTTCTTACATTTTGCTTCCTCTGACCATGGTTTCTCGGTGCTCATATTTGTCAATCAGCGTCATGTCAGCCTGCTGTTTGACTTGTTTTGCCCTGTAAGATGGGCCACTTTGTGGTGTGTTTTGATGCAGATTGCAAGGTGATTTGACGCAAATTGCAAATCAAACTCCTGTGATTTTGTGCTGTAAACTCAAACAGATGGTTTAATCATCTGATAATCATTAACTTACTTAAAGAGCCGAAAAACGGGCGTATTTCCGTTGAGCGGCTTGCTCGTTTGAAAATAGGCCCGTTTTCAGAAGGCTTTTGTCAAGTTTTTTGACAGTTATTTCTTGCTCGCATCCACTTGCTTCTCTATGGCTTTGATAATCTCTTTGCGGATGTCTTCATTGGTGCCGTTGACCATATATTGCAGGGTTCCGTCGGTTGTCAAGACAAGTGTCATCGGATAACCTCGGCCACCTACCCATTTCGTGAAGTAGTTGTCGTTGGCCAAGTGCGTCCAGTTGAAATTGCATTTTTCCGTAATCTGCCTGACTTTTTCAGGCTTTTCAAAGTCTGCCGAAAGGAAAGTTACCTGTGGAAAGCGTTCTTTCCATGTAGAGAGTTCAGGCATTTCTTTGCGGCAGGGGCCACATCCTGAATACCAAACATTGATGACCGTCACGTGGCCTTGCAGTGAATCCTGTGTCCATGTGCCACCATTGATGTCGTGAAGTGTGAATGTTCCTGGCAGTTTCTGGCCTATCTTGGGTGCTGTCAGCTGTTTATCTCCGCTGTGAGTTGCCGCTGCCATTTCATCGAAAAGGCGTGCACCGGCTTCAAACTTGTCGGCATTGACAACGTTTTTCCGTGCGATTTCATATTTCTTCCATGCCTTGGGAATGACGAAATCGGCAGGAACGAGTACGCGGAGAACGGAGTGTTGCTCGCCATCATCAAGGCGTTGGAAGCCTTTCTGAACGCTGAATATCTCCTGCATAGGCATCTCTTTTGCGAAGAAATGGTGGTTGATGAGGAGTCCCGGCACTTGTTTCTGGTTTTCCTGTGCCCATGTCTTTGGTGCAAAAAGCAGGAAAAGCAACAGCAATGGGACAAAGATTGTTTTGTAAGATGAATACTTCATGGCTTTTTGTTTTATGTTCTTAATATGTTTCCGACCAATGATTAATCGTCTGTATGACCGTTTCCACCTCTTCATCGGTCATGGCAGGGTGGCACGGCAGGCTCAGTTCGGTCTGCGCAATGTGTTCGGTGAGGGGCAGATGTAGGCTGTTCCATTCAGGATAGCAAGCTTGCTGATGAGGTGGGATAGGGTAGTGGATCATCGTTCCTATGCCTTTCGAAGTGAGATATTCCTGCAGTTCATCGCGTCTTTCGCAAAGAATAGGATAGATGTGATACACGGAGTTATCGGGTCGAACAAGCTTTATGCTCCCCTGGTTCAGTCCTTCATCATAGCGCTCGGCAATGGTTTGGCGGCGTTGGTTGTCGTCATCAAGATATTTCAGTTTTACTTTCAAGACGGCTGCCTGCACTTCATCCAAGCGGCTGTTGAGGCCTTGATAGGGGAATACATATTTGCGACTGCTGCCATAATTGCCGAGAGAACGAATGGTCATAGCAAGTGTTTCGTCGTCGGTAGTCACGGCACCTGCATCGCCCAAAGCACCGAGATTTTTGCCCGGATAAAAGCTGTGGGCAGCGGCATCTCCTATACTTCCGGTTCGCTTTCCATGCCATATCAGGCCATGACCTTGGGCATTATCCTCGATAAGCAGCAACGAGTGGCGGTGGCAGATGTCGTTGATGAGGTCGTTCATAGCGCATGTTCCGTAGAGATGTACAAGCAGAACAGCGCGCGTCTTCGGTGTGATGGCAGTTTCAATGCGCGTAGCATCGAGTTGCAGAAAGACATCAGGCTCCACTAAAATAGGCTTCAGACGGTTTTCAGTGAGTGAGAGAATGGAGGCTATATAGGTGTTGGCCGGTACGATAACCTCGTCACCTTCGTGTAGTTTTCCAAGTACTTTGTAGGCTCTGAAGATGAGTGTCAGCGCATCGAGTCCGTTGCCACAGCCGATGCAATGCTGCGTCCCAATATATTTCGCATAGGAGGTTTCAAAGTCGTTTGTGGCCTCTCCTTGCAGATACCAGCCACTGTTGACGACTTTCTCCACGGCTTCATGAATTTCAGAAGCGTGTTGTTGCGTGATGCGTTGTAGGTTGAGATAGTCTATTTTCATACGTCCCATTCGTACCAATCATAGCAGACGGCGCGTCCGCCAAAGCTTTCTTTCTGATAAATCAGGCTTTCGTTGAGGATTGTTCCCTGCTGTTCGGTGGATTTTCCAAAATCAAACCATGCCTTGTTGCGATAGGTTTCATGGATTAATTTGTCGAAAAGCAGGTCGAGTGCATGTAGCTTCTTTCCTTCCAGAGAGGCCGAAATATACTGCGTATGTGCCACATTTCCATATTCATAAACAACGGTTCCGCCCAGCATTTTGCCGTTCAGTTGTGCTGTGAAAAGACGGATGTTGTTTGGAAATCTGGCTTTAAGCATTTCGATTTCAGTTAGCGTGTGCACGGGCCGGACATGATATTTGGTTTGTAGATTTGTGGTCAATATGTGCCAGAAATCAGTCCAACGGTTGCTCTCTTCAACCGTAATACCATTTTGATTTGCTTTTTTTATCCCACTTTTTCTTATTTGGTAGCAGGGCAATGGTGCATCAATCTTGACAACGGTTGCTATGTCGCGGGCAACCAATCGGGCTTTGGTTGTGCGGTAAATCGCATAGAGATCTTCTTCTGAAGGTTGCTGATGATAGAGCCAGGGAATGGCTTTGTAGACAACTTTCTGTAGGCCTTCGTTGTGCAGATAGGCATTCATGAGCTGCAAAACCGTGACAGCTTCGGCTGTCGTGAAATGCTGATTGACAATCAATCCGCCGAAAGTAAGCCCTTGATGTGAGTAGAGAATGTTTCCTTTTTGATTAGCCGGCAGGAGTGCATAGAGTTTGTTTCGTCTGTAAATGAGCAGCGAATGGTCGGGGAAACGGTCGTGATGATAGTCCATATAATCCCTGTAAAAGAGAAACAATCCGTTCTTTGACGCAGAAATAAAAGCGTCCCATTCGGACTTCAATTCAGGGAGATAAGGCTTTATTTCAAACATTTCAAGTGGTCAAGAAATTGGTGATAGTCGTATATATAGTCTGTTTCGTCGAATTCATCTTCGGCTAATACCAAGCATACTGCACCCGAAGAGAAGTCTTCAAGCGTGCGCCAGATGTCAGTTTCGATGAGTAGTCCCTGATAAGGATGATTGAGATGATAGGTCTTTTTGGCTTGTCCGTTGTCGAGGCTTACATCGAAACTGCCGCTGACGGCAATGACAAACTCACGGCAATGGCGGTGAGCATGACCGCCACGGCTTTCACCTGAGGGCACATCGTAAGTCCAATAAACGCGTTGTATGCCGAAAGGCACTTGCGCATATTGCTGTGCAACCGTCAGATTTCCACGCGGATCGATAATCTTCGGCAGGTCAATAAGCTTTCCTAATGATTGCATCTATCTTTTCTTTCTTTTCTTCTTGATATCTTTAATCCATGCCATGCGCTCTTCATAGATAGGACGATATTTGTCAATCTGTGCTTGAAGATCTTTGCTTCTGCCTGCAAGTTGAGCATATTCCTGCGTCTCGGTGCCTTCTTGTTGCTTGAGATTCAGCATGCGGGCAAGTAGGTTTTTCTGCTCTTCTTGAATGTATGAAAGCTGTTCACCAAGTTTCCTGAGGTCTTCAAGAAACTTGGTAATGGTGTCAATATGATTTTCCTTTTCCACGTTTCCCTTATTTGATAATGGTTGCTGCCAAGCGTTTTGCCTTCTCACGGAGGGCATTCATGTCGGCATCAAGACTGCCATAGCACAGCACAACGCCCATTCTGCGACCCTTATGCTGGTCTGGTTTGCCGAATATTCGAACGCGGGTACGGTCTTCTTTCAGTGCTTCCATGAGGTCAAATGTAGGTTCATGGTCTGCATTCTCTTTGGCGAGAACGACAGCTGAACAGCCGTTGTGCTCTAAGTGGATAGCAGGAATGGGCCAACCCATAATGGCACGCAGGTGAAGTTCAAACTCATTGAGGTTTATAGTGTGTCCCAAGGTGACCATGCCCGTGTCATGTGGCCGTGGACTTAGTTCTGAAAAGATGACTTCCCCCTGCTTGGTCATGAAGAATTCTACACCCCAAAGGCCATATCCTGACAGTGATTTTGTGACTTCATCTGCCATGTGTTGCGCCTGCTTCAAGGCCTCTTCTGTGATGCAATAAGGCTGCCAACTCTCACGATAGTCACCTCCTTTTTGCACGTGACCGATAGGAGGACAGAAGATGGTTGGTGTGTTCTTTTGGGTTACAGTGAGCAAGGTGAATTCGGAATCGAAGTCGATAAACTCTTCAATGATAACCTCTTTAACGTCTCCTCGCCCCTCTTCCATGGCCTCATGAAAGGCAGCCTGCAGTTCATCATCATTGTGAACGTAGCTTTGTCCGTGTCCACTTGAACTCATTAATGGTTTCACCACGCATGGAAAACCTATTTCATCGGCAGCCCGTTTGAAATCTTCAAAGGTCTTGGCATAGAAGTATTTGGCCGTCCGAAGCCCTAATTCGCGCGATGCAAGGTCACGAATGGCGCGCCTGTTCATCGTGAAGTTGACTGCCCGGGCAGAGGGAACGACTTGGATACCTTGCTTTTCAAAGTCGAAAAGTCGCTCTGTTCTGATAGCTTCTATCTCTGGAACGATGATGTCGGGACGGTGCTTTTCGACCGCAGCGGCAAGGGCATCACCGTCTAACATGCTGAAAACTTCGCGCTCATCTGCCACTTGCATGGCCGGCGCATCATTGTAACGGTCACATGCAATGACATGAAGTCCTGCGCGTTTTGCTGCAATCGTAAACTCTTTTCCAAGCTCTCCGGAGCCCAAAAGCATGATTTTCTTTGTCATGGTTGGGGGATATTATCAATTAAATGGTTATCTGTTACCGTACATTTCGGCGTAGTATTTCTGGTAATCTCCGCTGGTCACCTCTTCAATCCATTGCTGGTTGTCGAGGTTCCACTTGATAGTTTTCACGATACCATCGGCAAATTTAGTCTCAGGATACCAGCCAAGCTCTTCCTTTATCTTTGTAGGATCGATGGCATATCGCTTATCATGGCCGAGACGGTCAGTCACATGAGTGATTAAGTCGTTGTTAATCCAGCTGATATCAAGGTCTCCTTGTGCGTCTTCTACTTTCTTCTTGAGCACGGAACGTAGGCTCTTGTCGGCTTCCATCATGTCATGTATGGTCTTAATCGTAAGCTTTACGATGTCAATGTTGGTCATTTCGTTGTGTCCGCCGACGTTGTAAACCTCCCCTTCACGACCTTCACGCACCACTAAGTCTATCGCCTTACAATGGTCTTCCACGTAAAGCCAGTCGCGAACATTGAGTCCTTCGCCATACACAGGAAGCTTCTTGCCTTCCAGAATATTATTGATGATGAGTGGAATCAGCTTTTCCGGGAAGTGATAAGGGCCGTAGTTGTTGGAACAACGGGTGATAGTTGTCGGCATATGATAGGTGTCATGATAGGCCATAACAAACATATCTGCACTTGTTTTGCTGGCACTATAGGGGCTATGTGGACACAAAGGAGTCTTTTCAGTGAAGTAACCTTCAGCGCCAAGACTGCCATAAACCTCATCGGTTGACACCTGATGATAGCGTTTCCCTGGTTTCCATGTGGGATAACCTTGGGCATCTTTGCCCGTAACCCATGCTCTGCGGGCTGCATCGAGTAGGTTCTGAGTGCCCAAGATGTTTACACTTAAGAACAATTGAGGGTCTTCTATGCTGCGGTCTACATGGCTTTCAGCTGCAAAATTGACGAGATAATCGATGTCGTTTTCAGCAAACAGGCGGTCAACAAGCTTGCGGTCGCGGATGTCTCCCTTAACGAATATGCAGCGTTTACCGTCAATGTCGTCCTTGATAGTACCGAGATTGCCTGCATAAGTGAGTGCATCAAGAATGATAACCCTTATGTCTTGCTCCTTATACTTACGGTGAAGGAGATACTTAATGTAGTTTGCGCCGATGAAACCAGCGGCACCAGTCACGAGATATGTCTTCATATTGTTTATAATTTTGTTTGTTTCTGTCCTAATGTTATAACTTCGCAATCCGTGAATTTATTGCTTTCTATGGTTAAACGAACTAATGTCCGCTCCTTATGCCAACCCTGCATACCGGCTGCTCCGGGGTTAATGTGGAGCAGGTTGAGGCTTTTATCGGGCATAATCTTAAGGATATGGGAATGCCCCGAGATAAATAGATCGGGCGGAGAAGCCAAGAGTTTCGGTGCAATCGAACGGTCGTAATGTCCGGGATAGCCCCCGATATGTTTCATCATTACATCGATATCTTCACATTTGAAGCGCAGAATTTCGCGATAACGTGCCCGAAGATCATAGCCATCGCAATTGCCGTAGACTGCCCGAAAGACAGGTTTCATGGCTTCAAAGCGGTCGGCCAGTTCTACAGATCCAATGTCACCGGCATGCCATATCTCGTCGCATTCACCGAGATACAGTTCATATTTGTCGTCCCAATAGGCGTGTGTGTCACTGATGATGCCTACTTTTGTCATTTCTCAAAACGCTTTTTAATGAATGAAGTGATGAAAGTTGCGGTTTCATCAAGGCCTAAGATGCTGCTGCTTACGCAGAGATCATAGCTCTCGGCAGCTCCCCAACGCTTGCCTGTATAGTAATTATAATAGGTAGAACGGGCTTCTTCGCGCGCATTGATGTATTTCATGGCTTCATCAGCCGTAAGTTGCTGACGCTCACAAACGCGCTTGATGCGTTCTTCAAACGATGCCGTGATAAAGATGTTCACCGTATTTGGAAAGTCACGCAGCACGTAATCGGCCGTTCTTCCCACGAAAACACAGTTGCCTTCACGGGCAGCTTTGGTGATGGCATCACTCTGAAACTGATACAGTCCCTCTTGAGAGAAGTCGTTCTTATAGAAGTTATTCTCGCCCATCAGCGGCACATTGACATGCAACAACGAATGAAGAAATCCCTTTCGCTCGTCATTCTGTTCGAAGAACTTCTCGCTGAAGCCGCTTTCTTTGGCTGCCAAGTTGAGCAGTTCTCGGTCATAGAACGTGCAATTCAGGTCTTTTGCAAGTTGCTTGGCGATTATTCTTCCACCGCTACCTATCTGTCTTCCTATGTTAATAATCATTTTCTTGTTTTCCATGTCGTATTTCTTTATGTTGTTTCTTGAATTTTTTCATATAGCTTATCAACATCAGTGCCGCGATAATTGCTGCGAACCCGTCAGAGAACGGCATGGCATACCATACGCCATCTACGCCTGCAAAGAGTGGAAATATAATCAGACCCGGCAGTAAGAAGATGAGTTGTCGCGACAAAGAAAGGAAGATACTGACCTTCACTTTACCGATACTCTGGAAGAAAAACGCAGTAACCATCTGACTTCCAATCACGGGATAGAGCATCATGCTTAACCGAATGGCTTTCATGCCCAATTGAATGAGCGTGGCATCTTTGGTGAATGCCCGTGCACAATAATAGGGGGCAAACATTCCGATGAGCCAACCTATGATCACAACCAATGTTGCTGACATGATAGAAAGCTTCACAACACGAATCATTCTGTCTAATTGTTGCGAGCCATAGTTATAACCTACAATTGGTTGCATGCCCTGATTGATGCCTAAGACGAACATCAAGAAGACGAAAGAAACCTTGTTTGCAATGCCATAGGCACCCACATCAAGGTCGCTGCCATAGCGAACGAGCTGCTGATTGATAAAGATAACAATCATGCAGGCACATGCGTTCATGGCGAAAGGCGATATGCCAATGCTGATGATATTCTTCACTAAATCCTTCCGAAGCCCGAAAGTTCCGCGCTCAAAATGCAGCAGTTCTTTCTTGTTGTTAAAGAGATGGAGTTGCCACATGAGTGCCATCACTTGGGCAAGCACCGTGGCATAGGCTGCCCCTTGTATGCCCCAACCAAACTGCATGATGAAGATATAATCGAGAAGCGTGTTCATTACGACCGTGAAAATCGTGGCATACATGGCTTGTTTCGGTTTGCTGGCAGCACGAAGCACGGCATTCATGCCGAAATACATATGCGAAAAGACATTTCCGATCAATATAATCAGCATGTAGTCGCGGGCATAAGGCAGTGTGGCTTCACTTGCTCCGAAGAACTTCAAGATAGGGTCAAGGAATAAAAGTGACACTACGGAGAAGGCTATTCCAATGATCAGGTTCAGCGTAACCGTGTTCCCCAAGATGTTTTCGGCAGTCTTGTAGTCCTTTTGTCCGAGTTTCACGGAGATGAGTGTTGACGCTCCTACGCCTACAGCTGCACCGAAAGCACTTGACAGGTTCATGAAAGGGAACGTGATGGCAAGGCCTGAAATGGCCAACGGACCAACGCCCTGACCGATGAAAATGCTGTCAACAATATTGTAAAGCGACGCTGCTGACATGGCAACTATCGCCGGCATAGCATATTGCAGCAATAGTTTTCCAACGGGTTCCGTACCTAATTTCAGTGTAGCTTCTTTATTATCCATGATGCAAAAATACGAAATTATTTTGATTTCCACCTTATTTAATAAGAGGAAAAACAAGGAAAAAGGCGTACATGAGACAGGACTAAGTCTTTCATCAGCCGTTATCTGCGCGATGACTTCTGTCAGACCGTCATGCAGAAGAAGTTGGCAAGCATTTTGCTCTCATGGAGATGAATAGGTTAAGTGTCACTCAAAGCAAACAATGATGCAGATAAAACAAGAAGAACAAACAGCAGGTGGCCGTTTCGTTGCGGTTGAAAACGGAGTTGAAATCGGTCATCTTGATTATGAATGGGATGACAAACAGTGTTTTGGTATCACGCATACCGTGGTCGAGAAAGCCTTTGAAGGGCGTGGCATTGCACGTGCACTGCTTGATGCGTCCGTGGCTTTTGCCCGACATGAAAAGAAGAAAATCCGCGCCATTTGTCCGTATGTGGCTGTTCAGTTTGCCCGTCACAGCAGCTATGATGACGTGAATGCCGAGAAGTGAGATAAGATATTAGAAGGTGTTGTGCACTGTGAGAATTGTAAACTAAATTCATTGCAGATTTGCATTCGCCTCTGAAATTGATTATCTTTGCCGTAGGGAAGGCGTGCAGAAGCTTTCCCTTTTTTCATGCCTAAGCACAACAAGAGATGTGAAAAGACTGAAAATGCGGATAAAGTCATATGAAATCAGCATCTCATCTGCATCAAATCAGCGCGTGAAATGCGTCAGATTGCAAGGTGATATGGCTTGAGTTGCCCGATGATATGATGCAAAAAAGAAAGCCATATCTTAGAAATGATACGACAAGAGAATTTGTTTTGTCAGATATTTTGAGTATTTTGTTAAATAAATATAAAGGTCTTTTCCTTGCCTTTGCTTTGCCTTGACGCGTTCATTCTCAACAGATGAATGCAAAAGACAGGGCAAAGCAAAGGTTGGAAAGACTTTTCTTTACTTCTTTTTCAGGATGATTTGCTGGCTCGTAAACTCGTAGGCACGGTCGAGCATGCTAAGAACTTGCTCCCATTTTGCGACAGGAACACGCTGCTGCTTATACACTTTCTGGAAGATGATGACGAGTTTCCCGTCGCTTATCTCGGCTTTCGTCGTCAATCTTACAGCCTCGTTGTCGATGTGGTTGTTGAGTTTTTGAAGGCTTTCCTGTGCAACTGAGTAGCCCGAAGGAATGTTGAGATTGAGCGTAACACTGTAGGAGCGAGGATAATCGTAAATCAAATCCATGTCACGTTTACGTGCTTTGCCCTCTATGTGGGTCTGTTGTCCGAACAATTGTCCTACGGAAACCACGATGTTTCGACCCGCTTTCTTCACCAATCCGTCCATTTGATAGTCCACAGTATAGGAGAATGGCAAGTTGTTTTCACCGAAGTTAAGCACTTTCGTGCCGTTGATTTTCACGGGAGCCTTGTCATGATAAGCCTTAATCTCCTTGGCGAAGTTCTCCGGAATGTCTTTTTTATCCTGCTCTGCACGCTCTGCAGCCCGTGCTTTTGCTTCGCTTTCCTTATAGCTGTAAGCATCGGAAAAGGTTGTAAATTCATAGGGCTTACCCCACGCCTTGACGAGTTCGTCGGCCGTAGTATATATTGGAATGATATCTTCTTTCTCGCAACCCGACATTGTATTCTGGCGTCGGATATTCATCATTCCACCGTCGATTGCCGCGTCTATGTCTACTGTTTCTATGTTGTCTGAAGCATCGCTGCCGGCAATTTTGAATGATGTGAATGGGCCTTTTGCAAACTTTTTAGGCTTATCGGTACGCAAGGCATCTCGGTTCTGATAGATTGACGGAATGATATTTGCACCCACAGACTGCTTCAAAGGGAAGTAACACTTGCCGTTCTTGAGTATGATGAAACGCGTTGCATCGCTGTAATTGATGAGCTGATCAAGCGGTTCATTGTACAAACTGGTTGTGATGCCGCGTCCATATTCCACTTTCAGACGGTCAAGAATGCTTGGAAAGAGCGTTGAAAAGTTATAGGCATTTTCGTAAGGACGCTTGAAAAGCAGCGTCTGCATCACCATATAATTATATACATAGTCGGCTTTTTCCTCGTCAGTTTTAAGCTTCTTGGCATCTTTTACCACTTTGTTCAGCTTTTTGTAAAGCGTCCATTTCAGTTTATAGTCAGACCAGGGCTGCCATGCATCCTTTTGAATGACCTTGGCATCAGGGTTGGCCTGCAGTCCTTTCTGCTTTGCACTCTCGGGTGTATAGTACAGTCCGACGTTGGTGTTCGTCACATATAATAAGGTGAAAGGGGCCTGTGCAATAGGATTAAAGGCATAATCCGGCAATGTCTTGTCTATGTTTTTCACATGTGCATCCAAGGTGATGTTGTCTCCATTCTGACCCGACTTGAAGTCCGGTGCACCGTTCATGGTGCGGTATTGTGTACAGAGTTTCTTGTCGATGGCACAATGAATTTGATAGTCAAGTATCGGGTAGTCGGCACGGAAAATGAATAGCGTTGGATCAAGATTATCCTCTTTAATCACGTCAAAGTCATAGGTGAAGTAGTCTATCAGGTCGCCAACCTGCAGGTCGGGTACGGCTAATTTGGCACGCTTTTCCTGTCCTTTCTTGCCTTCGTTATCATCTTGATATTCGTCACTGCTCACTTCTTTGACGGTTCCATTGGCTTTGATGACGCGCACACCGAGCACGGTTCGGTGGTCTTCGCGCAGCATAAATTCGTTGAATGAGCGGTCATATGTGCGGAAATCAAACGTGGAAAACTTGTCAAGAGCAGCCTTGTCATTGATTTTAATGAGGTAACGTTTGAGATAAACAGCCGTGTTCTGCTTCAGATTTCCAAGGGCGAAGACGTTGAACTTCTTGCTTAAGTCGACGGTTAATTCCTCATAGCGTGCCAGAATTACGGCCGATTCATTCTTGTATTGGGCAGGGATTGTGCGGTTGTTGAACTGCGGAAGATTTCTTCCCCATACGTCTTGTTTTACTTCTTTGACGAATTTTTGATAATCGTTGTCGTCAAAAGCCAATGCCGGCAGTGCTATGACGGCCAACAGCAGCAGTGTAAATAGTTTCTTCATAAGTGTAGGTTTGTTTATTTGTTAGTATTTTCTTGTTCTGCATTCTCTATGCTATTTCTTCAGCACCACTTGTTCGTTGCAGGCGTCTTTCCATTTACTTACGGCTTCATTCCATTTCGGAATGTTGGCAAGAGGAATGCGCCGATGGTTGATTTGCATCTTTTGGTGGAAGATAATAGTGTTTCCTTTTCGGCTGAAATGACACGTGAGGATACCTTCGGGCGTAGAGAATTTGGCCGAAGGGGGCAGATAATCCACCTTATAACCCGTGGGAATAAGCAGTGAAGCCTGGCGGACAATGTTGCAACGCACGGGGAAATAATAGTCGTTACTACGTCCGGTAGTATCTATCCTATTGTCGAAAAGGTTGTTGTGTGGGTTGAGTTCGATGTAGATTTCACCGTCCATCTGTTGCACGGCAGGCTTGTTGACAACGTTTCCCGTAAAGCGTGCCCATTCATGTCGGGCATCCTGATCTGTCCATTTCACGTCACTGACGGTCATGTTATGCGTGTCGGCATTGAGGTTGTTGGCCAGAATGTCATCGCTGTTCTTATTGCCTGCGTCATCAATAATGCTCATGAACCACTCTTTCATGTCGCCCCGAAGCTGGTAGGTAGCTTTCCCTGCGAGTGCATCACCCTGCAAGTGGTATTGGTAGGCGAGGCTGTCTATTGAGGCATCAGCCTTCTGTTGGGGCACAATCTGCAGCAAAGGTTTGTCTCCATTCTCTATCATTGCCTCCGAACCCTGTATGTGTTGCGGTGTATAGGTATAGGGAATGTGATTGCAGGTGGCATCAATATAGAATGTTTTTCCTTTATGGAAAAGGGTGCAGATAACGTGGTTGGCACTGCCAAGTGTAGGCACTTCGCTCATCTTGAAAGGTATTTCGTTGGTTCCGATATCGGTGAGTCGGGCATCGAAACCTTGTGCTTTGAGCAGTGTCTTCAGCAATAAGGCCATGCCTTTACAGTCACCATAGCGTTTGCGGAGCACCTCTTTGGGTGTATCCGGACGGTGTCCTGCGATGCCAGCTTCAAAGGCAACGTAGCGAATATGGTCTTGAATCCAGTGGTAAGTGTTGCTGATGCGGTCTTCATCTGTTTTGCTCTGTGCATTGATTTCCTGCAACAAAGCCTTTAAATCGGGTATCGTGCAGTCCACATCTGCCATTTCTTTCGACCAGGAATAAAGTGCATTGACATCCGGGAACGAACCTATGATGAGCAGATAAGGGTAGACATTCGATGCAGGAGGCATCATCTTGTCTTCTTTCATGCGGTCAGTATTGTGCAAAGTATAGCTATATACTTCGCCTTCTGAAGTTGTTTTGTGGCTCGACTCAATGCCGAAGCCCTTGAAATTCATTTCTTTGATGCGATAATTTGACAGTTGTTTGGGAATGGTTATCGTCAGTGTCTTGTTTCGAACGAAGTAGTTTTCAAGCAGATATACGCGACAGAAGTACTTCGGATCCTTGAAAGTACGTTCAAAGGAGGCTTTACAGGTTTCGCCTTTTTTGTCGATATATCCCCTGATGATACACGCTTTGGTGTCGTCATAGAATACATTTTCGGGCGTAATGTTCTTGTATAGCTTCGCTCCTCGACCCGAAACATCGTCTAAAGTGATGTATTCGCCGTAGAAGACTGCGGTTTCCGGGGTCACCGTTATGGCCGAATTAGACTCGTAGATGATTTTCTTTGTGTTCTTGACAATAGGCTTTTCATGGTCAAATGTCATGAGATATTGCTCATTGCATTGTGAAATGATAACCTTATCGTCCCATTTCTGGGCATGAGAGAAGGTAGGAAACAAGGTCAGAAGAATGGTTCCGGCCCATAAGCGCATTTGTGTTGTATGGCAATTCATGTTGAGTTATGTATAAAAATAAATCGAATGCTATTGAAAGGCATTTCAATTGCAAAGATAGTTAAAATCTTTTTCCATTGTACTTTCATGTGTAACTATTTTTCAATAAAGGTCGTTTTAAGTCGTTTTTCTTCGCGTTTTCAAGATAAAATATTACTTTTGTAAGCCTGAAAAAGAAGTGAAGTGTTGATGCGCAAAACGCTAATTCTGTCCATGTTTATGTTTCTCTGCTGCATGGTTTCCGCCATTGCAGGAGTGAACAGCACCGAGATGATATCTTATCCCGGGGGAAAATGCTACATGTTTCGGGTGACATTGAAAGATAAAGCCCATTCGCGATATTCGCTTAGTGCCCCGTCTGAATACCTTTCGCCACGTGCCATTGAACGGCGAAAACGGCAGCATATCGCTATCGACTCCACCGATCTGCCTGTTAATGACGTTTATCTGAATGCCATTGCTGCCTCGAAAGATCTCTGCATCGTAGGCAAAAGCAAATGGAATAACACCGTACTTGTGCGTTGCAGCAATCCTGGTAAGGTGTACGGATTATTGAAATTGCCTTTTGTGAAGAGTGTTCTTCGCACGTTTTCTTCGCCCGATTCCATTGGAAGTTCAGTCAGAGTGAATTTCAAAAAGGAATTCAATAGTTGGGATACCATTGCAGAAAGCAACCGTTATGGAGTCACCAAGGAACAGATACAGTCGTTGAATGGCATCAAGATGCACGCTGCCGGATATCGTGGAAAGAGCAAGATGATAGCCGTGCTTGATGCAGGTTTCATGAATGTTGACCGCATTCCATGCTTGCAGAAGTGCAGAATTGTGGGACAGAATGACTTTGTCGTGCCTCGTTCGAAGAGCATTTTCTCGGAAGTAGAGCATGGAACTATGGTCTTTTCCACGATGGCAACCGACCTTCCCGGTGTCTTTGTAGGCACTGCTCCCGATGCTTCTTACCTGTTGATACGCTGTGAAGACAGGCAAACAGAAAGCGTTGCAGAAGAAGATTACTGGGCAGAAGCTGTGGAATATGCCGACTCTGTGGGCGTTGATATCATCAATTCGTCGCTTGGCTATCATGATTTTGACGACGCATCGACCAATCATCGTTATGCCGAAATGGACGGATTGTCGACGCTTATCTCGCGAACGGCTTCCATGTTGGCCTCGAAAGGCATTGTCTTAGTCAACAGTGCAGGCAATGACGGCATGGGAACCTGGAAGAAAATCAACTTTCCTGCCGATGCAAAAGACATCATCACGGTGGGTGCTGTTACGCCGTTGGGCATCAATGCAGCCTTCTGTGGAGTCGGCCCTACGCAGGATGGACGTATCAAACCAGATGTGATGGCCTATGGAAGTCCTACATCTGTCATCTCCGGTCGGGGTACTATTGTTGACGAAATGGGCACATCCTTCTCCGCACCACTTGTTGCCGGTATGGTAGCTTGTCTATGGCAGGCGCTGCCAAACAAGACTGCCCGTGAGATTATCGACCTTGTTATATCGAGCGGAAACAATGTAACGACGCCAAATAATATCTATGGTTACGGCATTCCAGACTTTTGGAAAGCCTATAATATTGGTCGGAAATGAAAGCATTGTCACTCTATGAACTGAACAATCTCGTGCGAGAAGTCATCTCAACTACGTTGCATGACGAGTATTGGGTTGAGACTGAACTCTCAGAACTGCGCGAAGTGCGTGGCCATTGCTACATGGAACTGATACAGAAAGACCTGTTCAGCAACACGCCGATAGCCAAGGCATCGGCCAAATGCTGGAAGAACAAGTGGCAATTGCTTTCTCCTAAGTTTGAAAAAGTTACCGGACAATCTCTTCGTTCGGGGCTGAAAGTGTTGCTGAAAGTATATCCCGACTTCCACGAAGCCTATGGGTTTTCATGGATTGTGACCGATATCAATCCTGAATTCACAATGGGTGACATGGCTCGCAAGCGTTTGGAGATCGTCAATCAACTGAAAGCTGAGGGTGTTTTCGATTTGCAGAAAGAACTCAAAATGCCACTTTTTGCGCAACGCATAGCCGTGATTTCGAGTGCCAATGCAGCCGGTTATGGTGATTTCTGCAATCAGTTGGCCGACAATTCCTATGGTCTGCAGTTCCATACTCGCCTGTTTTCAGCAGTCATGCAGGGTGAAGGCGTGGAACAAAGTGTGATTGCAGCGCTGAATGAAATTAATAGTAATGTCGATGATTTCGATGTGGTTGTCATCATTCGGGGCGGTGGAGCCACGAGCGATATGAGCGGATTTGACACCCTTTCGTTAGCCGAGAACGTGGCAAACTTCCCACTTCCCATTATCACAGGCATTGGACACGACCGCGATGAGTCGGTACTTGACATGGTTTCTCACACACGAGTGAAGACTCCTACGGCTGCTGCTGCTTTCTTGGTAGACCATTTGGAGCGTGTTTATGAGCGAGTTCTTGATGCACAAAACGAACTTTTATCCACCATTCAGCATCGAATGGAAATGGAAAAAGCACGTCTGCAGCATCTCGGAGAGAAGATTCCTATGCTCTTTTCATTGTATAAAGGGCGGCAGGAGGCACGGCTTGACCGCATTTTTATCAGTATTTCGACGGCCATTCAAACGCGTTTGGCGCAGGAGAATCGCCTGCTTGACGGCCTTGCACAACGTATAAAGCCGAGCATGGAGCGCAGGCTGATGCGTGAGCACTATCGGCTTGACCTGCTTTCACAGCGTGCCAAGGCGCTCGATCCAGCCTTGTTGTTGCGACGTGGCTATAGCATGACAACGTTGAATGGGCATGTTGTGAAGGATAAATCGCAGTTGAAACCGGGCGATGAAATCGTGACGAGACTTGAAAAAGGAACAGTAACTTCAATCATTAAATAAAGCGTATGGCAAAGGATGAATTTAAGTATGAGGAAGCTCTTCGGCAGTTGGAGCATATCGTGGAGCAGATGGAGAACGATGAACTTGATATTGACGTCATGGGAGAACAGTTGAAGAGGGCACAAAAGCTGATAAAACTCTGCAAAGATAAACTCACGAAAACTGATAACGAAATCAAGAAGATCTTGGGAAAAGAGGGATAATGCATGTTCTTGACATGTAAACTGCAATACGTGGAGCATGGCTAAGTTTGGCAATATAAGTGTGGAGATGTGCTCTAAAGGACGTAATGGCGGTGTCTTTCAGCATGTTGTCAGGGGCTTGTTCTCATTAATAAATTTTAAGAAAAAACTCAGAAAAGCGGACAAAATCATTTTGTTCGCTTTTTGTTTTGCAGCTTTTAGTCTGCTGATTAGCGTCATGTTGCCGTGCCATTCAAGTTATATAAGCTTGCAATCTGACGCATTTCACAGGCTGATCTGACGCATGTTGAATGCTGATTTCATATGACTTAGCCGGCACTTTCAGGCTTTTTATGTTCTTGGTTGCGTTTAGGCATGAAAAAAGGGAAAGCATCTGCACACTTTCCCTACAGCAAAGATAATCAATTTGAGAGGCGAATGCAAATCTTGTTTGAAATAAGTTTACAAGTGACTTTTGTCTTTTGAGGCAGGCAGTTATTGCTGATGAGCCGTTGATGACTTTGAAATTCAAGGTTTACGAAATGGAGATGATGAGGTTCATTGTGGTTCTCCATGTAATGATGAATGTTTTTATTCGGGGTTTAACGGTGCTTTGTGCGATAAGCATAGACCGCGGAAGCGTAAAGTTCAAAGGGGAAATAGTTGCTCATGCGCGTTTTTATTCGTAATTTTGCATTTGATTAAAACGTAGAACATTTAATGAATGATGTTATGAAAGACTTGGATTGGTCTAATTTGTCCTTTGGTTATATGCCAACCGACTACAATGTTCGCTGCTGTTATCGCAACGGAAAGTGGGGCGAAATAGAGGTTTGCTCTGATGAATACATTAAATTACACATGGCAGCTACATGCCTTCACTATGGTCAGGAAGCCTTTGAAGGATTGAAAGCTTACCGTTGTCCCGATGGGAAAGTGCGTGTTTTTCGTGTTGAAGAGAATGCAGCGCGTTTGCAAAGTACCTGCCGTGGCATTCTGATGCCCGAGGTTCCAACCGACCTTTTCGTTGAGATGGTGAAGAAAGTCGTGCGTCTTAATCAGGAATATATCCCTACTTATGAGAGTGGGGCCACGCTTTATGTGCGTCCTTTGCTTTTAGGAACGGGCGCACAAGTTGGTGTTCACCCGGCAAAGGAATACATGTTCCTGATTTTTGTGACGCCGGTTGGCCCGTATTTCAAAGGTGGTTTCTCTGCGAACCCCTATGTCATTATTCGTGATTACGACCGTTCGGCACCTTTGGGTACAGGTAAATACAAGGTGGGGGGCAACTATGCAGCCAGCTTGAAGGCCAATTCTATTGCGCATGAAAAGGGATATGCCAGTGAATTCTATTTGGATGCAAGGGAAAAGAAGTATGTAGATGAGTGCGGTGCAGCCAACTTCTTCGGTATCAAAAACAATACTTATGTTACTCCAAAGAGTACTTCAATCCTGCCTTCAATAACCAACAAGAGCTTGATGCAGATTGCCGAAGACCTTGGAATGAAAGTTGAACGCCGGCCAATCCCCGAGGATGAGCTTGAAACTTTTGAGGAGGCAGGCGCTTGTGGAACGGCTGCTGTCATTTCTCCAATATCTCATCTCGACGATATGGATACGGGTAAGGTGTATAGCTTCGGTGAAAAGCCGGGACCATGGTCTACGAAACTCTATGAAACCCTGCGTGGAATACAGTATGGAACGATAGAGGATAAACATGGTTGGACCACGGTTGTGATCGGATAAACAATTAAATCTAAATACGTATTCGATGGCTTTGTGCCGTCGAATGTAAATTATTTACTCATCAATTAATTTATTTTATACTATGGACAGTATTACAAATTACAAAAACCGAGCACTAAGTGCCTTGGAAAACAAATGGGGAAACTTTGTTCTTATTACCTTAGCTTATGGACTTATCATTGGTATTACCCAAGCTTTTTTAGGAGATAAGGACAGTCCTGCTATCCTGCATCTCATTGGTGTAGTGCTATCTATCTTGGCACTTCCTTTATATTGGGGCTATCAGACACTTTACCTTGGTGCTGTAAGAGGTGGAGAGGCAACAGCAAAAGACTTGTTTGAGGGCTACAACAAAGAGTTGTTCCCAAGAGTGTTGACTACAACCTTGTTGTATTATGTTTATATTTTCCTCTGGTGTTTGCTGTTAATTATTCCTGGTTTCATTAAGTCTTATTCGTATGCAATGACACCTTACATCTTGAAAGATAATCCAGAGATGAAGAACAACGCTGCTATTGAGGAGAGTATGCGCATAATGAATGGCCACAAACTTGAGCTTTTCATGCTTGATTTGAGTTTCATCGGTTGGGCAATACTTTCATTGTTGACTTGCGGTATAGGCTTTTTGTGGCTTGCTCCCTATATGAGCATGGCTCATGTTAACTTCTATGAGGACTTGAAGAAGGCTTCAGTAGAAGTGAAAGAGGCTTAAACGAAGATATTCTTTTTGTGGGTATCAAACGTTGAAACCTTTCGTTTATGAAAGGATTTCAGGGTTTGGTGCCCATTTTCTTTGGCCTTTGGTTTCATGTTTTCAATTTGATTTGGTTGTATTCCTTTGGATAATGTCTCTGAAAGTTGTGTATATCATACTTTCCTTGTACCTTTGCAATAAATTCATTCTATGGGAAAAGGAAAGTTAGCCAAGTTTGCCGAGATGGAGACATTCAGCAATGTCTTCCAGTATCCGTTTTCAGTTGTCGACAATGTCCCGTTTGAAATGAAAGGACATTGGCGTGAGCAATATTTCAAAAACAATCATCCTGTCGTGTTGGAATTGGGTTGTGGCAAAGGAGAATATACGGTAGAGCTGGCGCGTCTCTATCCAGAAATGAACTTTATCGGCGTTGATATCAAGGGTGCTCGTATGTGGACAGGAGCAAAACAGGCCTTAGAAGCGGGATTGAAGAATGTGGCTTTCCTGCGCACGAATATCGAAATTATCGACCGTTTCTTTGCAGAAAGTGAGGTTCAAGAGATATGGCTTACTTTCAGTGACCCTCAGATGAAGAATGCTCACAAGCGTCTGACGAGCACATTCTTCCTCAATCGCTATCGTAAGTTCCTTGTTGACGGTGGTATTGTGCATCTGAAAACCGACTCAAACTTCCTCTTTACCTATACCACTTGCATGGTGAAGGAGAATAAGTTGCCTGTGGTTTTCTCGACAGAAGACCTTTATCACACGGAAGGGTTAGATGAAGAAACACATAAGATATTGTCTATTCAGACCTATTATGAAAGCATGTGGATTGAGAGAGGACTCAATATCCGTTATATGAAATTCCTTCTTCCACAGCAGGGTGAACTTGTTGAGCCCGAAGTTGATATCCCTTTGGATGATTATCGCAGCTATCATCGCCCGAAACGGAGTAGCTTAAAAGTCAGTAAATAAAAAAAACTAAATTATTTGTAGTATTCAAATATTTGTTTTACTTTTGTAATCTAATGTCTCATCTGCATCAGGTGACGGCTTAATACCAAGGAAGTAAGGGCCGAAAGGCCTACTGAAGATATGCTTATCTCCGTTGGGAGAAAGTTTTGTTTAATTAGTCGTGTATACTATAGCTCGTGAGAGTTTAGGTATACTAAATCTTAAAAGTTGAGTAAATAGAGAACGCATAGTCGGATGACCATGCGTTTTCGCTTTTTATGGGGTTTCATTCTTTGAAATAAAAAAATATTATTACTTTTGTAGTTAGTAATTGTAGCAAACACAAGAAGATTTTAATTTAAATAAACAGGAAATGACATTATATCCGAAATTGATTACCGATGCATTGGCAACTGTTATCTATCCCGGTACGAAAAAGAACCTTGTGGAGAGTGAGATGGTTGTCATGGACGACATACATATTAGTGGTATGAGCGTGAAAGTAACGCTTATATTCCCTCGTGAGACTGATCCGTTCCTCAAGTCGACTGTAAAAGCAGCCGAAGCTGCTATTCATTATCATGTCAGTAAGGATATTGAGGTGACGATTGAAACTGAATTTAAATCGGCTCCACGGCCGGAAGTGGGGAAGTTATTGCCCCAAGTGAAGAATATTATCGCTGTAAGTTCGGGCAAGGGTGGCGTTGGAAAGAGCACGGTTTCAGCCAACTTAGCGATTGCCTTGGCCCGATTGGGCTATAAGGTAGGCTTGCTTGACACGGATATCTTCGGCCCGTCAATGCCCAAGATGTTTGGAGTTGAGGACGTCAGGCCTTATGCTGTGGATAAAGAAGGCCGTCAACTCATCGCTCCTGTAGAGAAGTATGGGGTCAAACTGTTGAGTATCGGTTTCTTTGTCAATCCTGATACCGCGACACTTTGGCGTGGAGGCATGGCAACTTCTGCCTTGAAACAACTCATTGCTGATGCGGATTGGGGAGAGCTCGACTATTTTATTCTCGACACACCTCCCGGTACAAGTGATATTCATCTGACGCTGCTTCAAACGCTTGCCATTACAGGAGCGGTCATTGTCAGCACGCCTCAGAAGGTTGCTTTGGCTGATGCTAAGAAAGGGATTGACATGTATGAGAACGACAAAGTGAATGTTCCCATTCTCGGTTTGGTTGAGAATATGGCCTATTTCACACCTGCAGAACTGCCGGAAAACAAGTATTATATCTTTGGAAAAGACGGTGCACGCAATCTCGCCAAGGAGAAAAACATACCTCTGTTGGCACAGATACCAATTGTGCAAAGCATCTGTGAGAGTAGCGATAATGGCGAACCGGCTGCTACAAAGGTGGATACTGTTATGGGACAAGCCTTTCTTGGTTTGGCACAAGCGGTCGTTACCGTGGTCAACCGGCGTAACAAAGAACAGGCTCCGACACAGATTGTCGATGTGAAAAACGAATAGAGATACAGTAATAAGGGCACAGTCTGCTTTCAAGCAGCTTATGCCCTTTTGCTTTTATGACTCACTTTCAAGATTGCATGAACTGAAAAATAAATACGATGAAAAGGATTTCATACATTTTGGGCATAGCCCTTTTTATTCTGTTCACGGCAGGCCTGCTTGTGATTGGGTTTCATGCGCCGCAGGGAGAGCCTCCTTATAGCTACTTGGAAGCCCAGAAGGAGGAGGTCAGTGTGGACAGTTTCGAAACTCGTGGCATACGTGGAGTAGAGGGCTTCTGGCTCTACGACATGCCTGATGCAAATATAAATATCATCATACGAACGACAAACGACCCTCGAAAATGCCGTGTCACTTATCCTAAAGACCTTATCCGAATGGTGCGCACGGCTACCGTTTTGCGGTGTGCGGCAACGCCGAAAGGGAAGACCATTGATAGTTGGATGAAACATCGTCTCGTTCATAAATATTCCGATTTTGACGTCCGTGTGTTGGCTGATCCATATGACGATAAAGCAGAAATCACAGAAAAGGAGAAGAGAAATCGTGAATATAACAATCGGGATATATTCATTTATATGACGGTGATGAGTAATTTTGAGGCTATTCGTAACGACAGTCCGGATTGTTACTTCTATTTGTACCATGTCAATCTCCCGTCGTTATATTATACAAACCAGGAAAGAGGATGTTTTTCTTTCTTGGGAAAAACGCAGATAGATGACTTTTGGTGTGCCTGGATTTCGGACAGATTGAACATGGGAGAGGCTCATATCAAGAACATGAAGATAGAATTAGGTTATGACTTTACATATATGGATGATAATTGTAAGGTAGGACATTTATTAGTTACGGGTAAGGGAAACCTCTCTATTTTCAATGAAGAAGCTTATAGAACCATAGAAGTCAAGGAAAAGAAATATGGTGATATTACCTATGGAACAGACTCTATTCCCATGGTAAAACTTATGAATAAAAAGAAATAATATGGAAGAACATCCTGTTTTCAGCCCAAATACATCCGCTTATATGAGTGCTTTATGGGCATCATTTAAAAAGAAAGCACTTTACACAACAGTCATTTTCTTAATCTTGATGGTGCTGTTTGATGGTTTCTTGGCAGCATTTCGTGGTATGGGTTCACCGACGGGACATGTCCCTATGTGCAGTGTGATAGAGGTAATCTATCCACTTGTATTTCTTGTCTGTTGCATCTTTGCCTCTTGGGGGATGAGTACTTCGGAGCAGTTAAACGAATGTCATGTGAATATTCCCCGCGAATGGACCATTCGCTGGGCTTTCTTCGTGGTTTTCCCATTCTTGTTTTTCTTGATATGTGCCTATGTCATAGACGCTGTTATCGCTACTCCTGGAGCTCAACCCATGCCTTGGCAAGTGGATTTTGACTATATTCCGGGCGGCTATGTATTGCCACTTTTCTTCTTTTTTACGTCTTTTTTCTTCCTTGTGTCTACCTATTTCTCACGCTTCACGTTTTTGATAGGCTGTGGACTCCTGTGCCTTGTCTATTTCATTCTGTATGTTTTGTTGCCGAGAGCTGTGTGGTGGTATGATGGCAGGTATGAATTCTCTCTGCCTGTTGCCCTCTTCCTTATCAGTATGTCAGTCTTGGCTTTGGCTCTGTCGTATTATAGAATAATGTGTATCAGGGCAGAAGAAAGTTGATGTACTGTCCTGTGATGCAACAAGGCATATCAGATGTGTTTCTGATTTGCGTCATATGAGGCTGTAATCTGCATCATATCAGCGTGTAACTTGAGTCACTTTACGTGCTGATTTGACGCAAGTTGGGAAACCATATGGAACATGTTGATAATCAGCATGGTATATCCTATGTTGCAAGGGCGTATGATAAACTTTTTCACTTGGAACAAAACAGACATAGAAACAGTACACTTATGGCTATAATTATTCTTTAATCACTAAGCGAACGCTGTCATCTTATTTTTATTTTTAATGCGTTCGCAGATGTGATTTCTGTTGTTATTCGTCCGTAGGGCTCATTTCTTTTCCTTCGGTTGCGGTCGGAGTAGTTTTCTTGGCAGCTTTAAGCATTCTGTTTTCCTTGGCTGTTGCAGCCTTAGCTTTCAGCATAGCCATGCGCTCATAGGCTTGTCTGCGCGTGCGATTAATCTGATAGCGATAGACAGCACAGGTGATAAAGAAATAGATAACGGCTTGAAGCCATAGTGCAATGAACTCGGGTTCGATGTCATCAAGCGTACCTCCCATGCTGCTGATGCGCAAGAAGCCACGCACACCGAAAGTGGAAGGGAATATCTGAGCTATGGACTGCCAAATTCCCGGCATGTTCGGTTGTGGCCACGAAATACCTGTCATGAATAATAAAGGAATAGAGGTGAAGACCACAAGGAGCATCACATTCTCACGGTATCTGACAATACAAGAAAGTGCCATTCCAAAGAAAATAACGGCCAAGAGGAACGGTATCATCAGCCCGATGAGATCGGTTGCACTTGCTAATGCCGTGAAATGGAAGAAGCGGGGCACGCAAAGTGTGAGATAGGCTGCCATGACTGCATAGATCATGAAATAGCACATTGACTTTCCAAGCACGATGCGAAAGATGCCCACGTAATGTTTACTGATTGGGATAAGTTCTTGATATCGGTTGTTCTCACGGGCTGTCCCGGCCGACAGTCCGATGCCGAGCAGCAGGGTTTGTTGCAGGATAAGAATGAGCACTCCGGGGAGTATGGCATTGCCGTAGCCACCTGTTGCATTGAATATGGGCACTTCCTCGAAGTCAAGTGGCTTGGTGGTTATCTCTTCATCTCGGGTTGTAAAGTTTCTCGACTGGCTCACCTGAATGTTGGCATTGATGTCAGAGGCTACGGCCAATGCAGTTTGATAGATAGCCTTATAAGTGAGCATGAGGCTCATATCGCAGTAGACGCCCACATGGGCTTGCTCACCTCGGTAAAGTTTATGGGCGAAATCATCCGGGAAATAGAGTAGTCCGTGAACCACTTGCTTGCCAATAAGGTCTTTCGCTTCCTCTATACTGTTGCAGTAGTAGGCTGCTTTCACATCAGAACCGGCATCGAAACTACGGATGAATTCACGACTTATTTGGCTGTGACTCTGGTCTACAATCGCCACAGGAACATCGCGGACAACCTCATTGTTGTATATCCATGAATAGAGCAAAGGATAGAGGAGAGGGACAAGGATGAAGAATATCAGCACGCCTTCATCAGTGATGGTGGAGCGCATCTCCTTGGCCCAGATATAGCACATATCCTTGATGCCATTGCGTATCTTTGAAAATAATCCGTCTTCCATTAGGGTATATAAACATATAAGAGCATGGAACGCTTGATGTTCCACATGGTGAAGATGGGCAACAGGCTGAAGAGCACAAGTGCCGCAATATTGAACCACGCATCCATGAGCGGATAACCGTTGAAGATGTTGATTTGATAAATCATGTAATAATGGCGCAATGGAAAGAGTTGGGCAACGCCTTCAATGAATGGGTTCATTGCAAAAGCTGGGTAGGTGGCGCCACTGGTAGAGAAGCTCACTACTGACCAAAGCGAACAGACACTCATCGACATGCGCAGACTGGGCATCAGTCCGAACGTAAAGATGCCGAATCCCTGTGCAGAGGCAATGGCAAGAAAGCCCAAAAGAAGCATAGTGAGAATGCCTCCGGGGTGTGGAAAGCCTAAGACATAATAGATATAGAACTCAAAGGCATAGAAGATTGCAAGGAAAATCATCAGCTGAGGCAGCATCTTTCCGGTCAGGGCAATCCATGTTTTGTTGCCGGCCAAGGCCATCCATTCCTTTGAACGCTTGAACTTCAACTCTGTTCCTATAGAATAAGGTGTAAGGAGGAATACAAACAACATGAGCAGTCCGGGCACCATGGCCGTGGTAAGATAAACGTTATAGTTGGCCCATGGGTTGCCAATCATGTGCAGATCAATGGCTATGGGCTGTAGGAATGTGCGGATTTCACGGTCTGTCTTTCCGTATGCACTAAGCTTCTGTTGTCCCACAGCAGCTGAACCAAGCGTACAAATGGTTTTCAAATCACGATAGAGCATGGAACCAGCTACGAGAGTTACATTGCTGTAATAGAATGAAACCTTGGGCTGATTGGAAGTCATCAGGCCGCTTGTTGTACCGCGTGGAATATAAAGAAAGGCATAAATCTGATTTTCCTGAATGGCCCGCCGTGCTTCGTTCACATTGTCATAAGAAGCTACAACCTTCGTGGTTTGGAAAGCATCAAGCCGCCGAACCATAGCCCGTGTAGTTGCAGTATTGTCTAAGTCTACCACGCCTACAGGCATATCGGTTGGCACACCGCTTTGCATCAGTGAGGTGAAAAAGTAGATGACAGCAATGGGAAACACCACCATGCAGAACCAGTAGATAGGGTTCTTGATGATGATGCCACATTCGCGGAGGGCAATCTGATATATCTGTCGGAGTGTGTGCATTTATTTCTTAATCAAACTCATACCTGGGCGCAGGCCTTCCAACTTGTCAATGGGGCGTGCTTTCACCTCAAATGTCTTGAGATCATATTGCCCCGTGGTCTTTGTTGCTTTCCAGACAGCATAGCTTCCCTGGTCTTTGATATAGTAGACTTTCATGCGGATGGTTTTGTTGAAGGCCGGAACAAAAACATTGAACGTGTCGCCAATCTTCATCCCTTTAAGCTGGTCTTCGCGGATGTTGAATGCACCCCACTGGTCGCTCAAAATGGAAATGCTCATGATTGGTGAGCCAAGTCCCACGAGTTCGCCTACTTTGGGGTAGACATCGCTCACTTCTCCTTCAACCTGGGATACCTGAACAGTTTCTTTCAACAGTGAACTCACCACGTCAACAGCGCTCTTTGCTGCTTGTGCATTACTTGCTGCAATGCGCTTTTCCTGTGACCTTGCGCCATTCTTTGCCATTTCATACTGACTTTGAGCAGCTTTTACCTGTGCTTCAGATGCCTTGAACGCCGCGAAAGCTTCATCGCGTTTCTGACCGCTGATGACACCTTCATTATAGAGGTTCTGCATGCGGTTATAGGTTTTCTTCGTAATTTCAGCAGCAGCTTTTGCCTGCTGAACGAGTTCAAATGCTCCCTGGATTTGTTCCTTTCTGGCACCGGCATCGGTGAGATCCTGCAGTGCTTGGGTGGCTGCACCAGCTGCCTGAGCTACCTTCTTCTGTGCATCAATCTCAGGAATTTCAAGGATTGCCAATGTGTCTCCTACATGAACGTAGTCGCCTTCTTTGACCCGAAGGTCGACAACTCGGCCCGGAAGTTTGCATGAGATGCGGTATTCAGAAACTTCAACTTCGCCTTGAATGGTGTCGTCTTCCCTGCCAAGTGTGAGGAAACCGATAAGACCTACAATGACAACAACGAGGACAAAGCCGATGATTGCAAGTAGAATGTTGTTATGTTGTGATTTTGCTGACATGATATTTCTTTATTTTCAATATTAATAATTCAATACACCGAGGGCCTTTTGTAGGTTTACCTGAGCTAATTTTACTTCTACTTCGGCATCAATCTGCTGGCTCTGTGCCTGTTGCCATGCCGTTTGTGCCGCCATGACATCAGTTGTTTCCATGACACCTTCCTTGAAACCGACATTGGCACAACGCAGGTTTTCTTCGGCGCTCTTGATGTTTTTACGAGCCATCAAGAGTCGTTTGTGAGCTTCCTTCACTTTGAACTGGCTCTGTGTTATCTGTAAGCCAATCTTCTCTTGAGCATCGGCAAGTTCCATCTGGGCCATGCTTGTGGCTGCTTTTGAAGCACGCACTTTGTAGGCACCTTCAAACCAATTCCACACAGGAACCTGTACGATGACGCCAACGTTCCATGTGCCTGCCAGCTTGCGTTCAAAGCTGTTGAAGAGGTTGGGATTGCTGACAAGGTAGCCACCCGTCAACAGAACATGTGGAAGATAGGTCGCACGGACAAGTTTCGTGGCTTGTTCGCTGATGTCGACCGCATTCTGAAGCATGCGCAGTTCCGGGCGATTGGTATTGGCCGAGGCCTTATCTGCAACGGTAGCTGATTGTTCATTAAGGTTGACATTCAGCTGTTTGCGGTCTTCATCGGCCAAAGTGATATCTTGATCCATGGGGAGTCCGCAAAGCTGGCACAGCAACATCTTGGCCAATGCAAGTCCGTCTTCAACCTGGGTCACTTGCATTTCGGCCTCATTCACTTTCACATCTACCTTCAGACCGGCTGCACGCGTGGCAATTCCCTGCTTAATCATTTTGTGAACATCACTGTCAAGCTTCTTCACCAGCCCGAGATAACTGTCGGCCAAGGCCTTTTTCTGCTTCAGAGAAACCACTAACCAGTAGGCCTGGTCTATGCTGTAGAGGGTTGCCTGTGTCTTTGCATCAGTGTCATTGGCTGTCAACTGTTCGTTGATTTGTGCAATGTTGTTGAGTGCAGTGATAGCTCCACCCATGTAGATAGGCTGACGAAGCATGACAGCTCCACCCCAAATGTGATGGGTGTTGGTCTCTAATGACTTGGTGATAGAGCTGCCTATTTCGTTTCCGGTCTTGGCAATCGGTGTGCTGATCTGACTCACCATGCTATTGATCCGTTGGGCAACTGCGGGCGTTATCACCCCTTGTTGCACTAATCCGGTAATCATTCCGCTGAGACTTCCGCCTGCCGCAGTAGTGAAATTGGTGCCTAAATTGTTGAGCGCACTCTTCTGATCTTTGCTCAACAAGGAGATAGTTTCACTGAAATACTGGTAGCCTCCCGCTGCATCTACCTTGGGCAGATACTTCGTTCTGGCAGCCTTGCGGATGTTCAGTGCCACCTCCTGTTTCAGCTTGGAAACGTTTATCTGCTTGTTGTTGCGCAAAGCAAGTGCACGACAACTGTCAAGACTCAACACATTCTGAGCCTCGATGGGCAGCATAACGCCACAAAGCATGAATATGGAAAGTATTTTCTTCATCTCTTATGACTATAGAGTTTTTATTTGAAAGAGAAGCTTCGCGAGCCGATCATGTTGCCATCGGTAAAGATACTGACATTGTAGGTGCCTTCCAACAGTGCTTGGTTCACAGTCCAGAACAGTGTGACCGGTGTCTCCTGTCCACCATATTCAATGGTCTTCTGCATGGTACTTGCCAACGTCTTGTTCTCATATTGGAATGAACCTCCACCACTAAGCAAAGTACCTGAAGGTGAGGTGATGCGCACATAAATGGTCTTTGTGCCGTTTCCTGCCGTCACGTTTTTGCTTATAGTGAAGTTAAGTTGCAACGCCGTACATTTTGAAATTTTAGTCGTTGTCTTGCCATGTTTGTTCTTTCCTTGCAGTGAAATATCAGTTGCATCAAGCTGGGCAGCAATGGCAACTTTCTCTGACAAGGATGCTTTTTCGCTGTTCAAGCCTTCTATCTGGCGTGTGGCTTCTGCATATTGTCCCTTGATCTGAGTGTTTTCAGCTGTCAGGTTCTGATTTAATCGATTGAGTGAATCTATCTCTATAACATAGCTTCGCAGTACTTTCCTGACCGTAGCCAACTCTTTTTTCAAGCGGGCAATCTCCGCTGCATCAGTGCTCTTGACATGGCGCAACTCATCCAACAGTCGCTGTGTGCGCTCCTGTTCCGCAGTCAGTTGCGCCACAATAGAATCATTGGTGATTTGAGTTTTCATCTCACTATATTGATTGGCGAACTGCTGATATTCGTTTTCCATTTCCTTCTTGTCAAGCTCGGCCAGTTCCTGCATGGCTTTATTCTCTTTCTTCTGATTGCTGAGCGTGATTGAGAGATAGATTATTCCTCCTACAAGCAGCAGGCCTACAACAATTACAGAAATCAAAGTCTTCTTATTCATATATTATATTGCATCTTCTGTTAATTATCCTCGCAAATTTACCGAATTTATCTTAATTATCAAAATATTTTGATTGATCAAGAGAATTCCGTTGTGTTTTTTTGCATTTTTACCGAGAAAACGGACAATATTCAAAATATTTTCTTAATTTTACAACCGATTTTCTAATGTAAGAGGACTAAATGAGTATAATGAAGTTTGTCAAGAAAGCGTTTTATCTTTATTATGACGGCTTCAAACAGATGACACTGGGTAAGACGCTGTGGCTGATTATCCTTGTCAAGTTGTTTGTTATTTTTGCCGTTCTGAAGTTGTTTTTCTTTCCTGATTTCATTGGGACAAGAGTAAAAAACGGCGATAAGGCAGGGTTTGTCAATTCGCAGTTAGAGCGTCGTTTGCCTTGAATAACACCTTAATTTTAACCTTCGTATTTCAACTAAGTTTTAATAATAATCAAAAAAACAACATTATGATGCATCAACTTTTAGATGTCAGTGCGGCTACAATTGATTGGTCACGGGCGCAATTTGCACTTACAGCCATTTATCATTGGCTGTTTGTACCGTTGACACTTGGCCTCGCATTGATTATGGGAATCGTTGAAACCTGTTATTATCGCACACGGAAACAGTTCTGGAAAGAAGCTTCCATGTTCTGGCAGAAGCTTTTCGGAATCAACTTTGCCATGGGTGTGGCGACAGGTATTATTCTTGAATTCGAGTTTGGAACCAACTGGAGTAACTACTCATGGTTCGTCGGAGACATCTTCGGAGCACCTCTTGCCGTTGAGGGTATCCTTGCTTTCTTCATGGAAAGTACATTCGTCGCAGTGATGTTTTTCGGTTGGAAGAAGGTCTCGGCCGGCTTTCATTTGGCTTCAACATGGCTCACCGGACTCGGTGCAACCATATCAGCTTGGTGGATATTGGTAGCCAATGCGTGGATGCAGTACCCTGTCGGTCAGACCTTTAATCCCGATACCATGCGTTTTGAAATGAATTCTTTCTTTGATGTCGCACTGTCACCTTTTGCTGTAGATAAGTTTTTCCACACCGTTACTTCTTCATGGATTATCGGTGCCATCTTTGTGGTTGGCGTCAGCAGTTGGTACCTGCTGAAAGGCCGCGAGAAGCAATTGGCAGTCAAGAGTATGAAGATTGGTACGATCGTAGGTCTTTGTGCATCACTCTTGGCAGCGTTGACCGGCGATAATTCTGCATATCAAGTGGCACAGGTTCAGCCTATGAAACTCGCTGCAATGGAAGCGCTCTATAATGGTGGAAAGACACAGAGTCTGTCGCTTGTAGCCGGTGTCCCGTTTGGTGGTCAGCCTGATTACCGCAATGTTGACGAGCCACCTTATAAAATAGGTATGCCCAAGGCACTCTCTGTTTTGGCTACACACGACTTCGATGGTTATGTGCCGGGCATCAACAATCTCATTGATGGTTACGTGAAGGAAGACGGTACCAAGGAGCCTTCTGTGGCTGAAAAGATGCAGCGCGGACGCATGGCTATTACGGCTCTGCAGCAGTATCGCGCAGGTAAAAAGGATGAGGCAACACGCAAAACCTTGACAGACAATATCAAATACTTCGGTTATGGTTATGTAAAGTCTGCTGACCAGATTGTGCCGAATATACCACTTAACTTCTGGTCATTCCGTGTTATGGTGGGGTTAGGCATCCTCTTTATTCTCTTCTTCCTGATATCCGGCCATGTCAGTTGGCGCAAAGATATCTCTGAAAAGCGTTGGCGTTGGCTTCATATCTCAGCTATCGTGCTCGTTCCTTTGGCTTATGTTGCCAGTGAAGCAGGCTGGGTTGTTGCAGAAATGGGCCGTCAGCCATGGACTATCCAGGATATGTTGCCTACCTGGGTTGCTGTTAGCGACCTCAATGCAGGCAGTGTCATGATTACTTTCTTCCTGTTCCTTGCGCTCTTTACAACCATGCTTGCGGTTGAAATCAATATTCTTTTCAAACAAATCAAGAAGGGGATGGAGGCCCCGGCAGTATGACATATACATTCTTACAGCACTATTGGTGGTTGCTGGTTTCTGTTTTAGGCGGACTCTTAGTGTTTCTGATGTTCGTGCAGGGAGCCAACTCTTTGATATTCAGTTTGGGGCATACACCGGAAGAACGTCGCCTTGTTGTCAACTCCACTGGGCGTAAATGGGAGTTTACCTTCACCACGCTTGTTACCTTTGGCGGTGCTTTTTTCGCCTCGTTTCCACTTTTCTACAGTACCAGTTTCGGTGGTGCTTATTGGCTCTGGATGGTTATTCTGTTCACTTTCGTGTTGCAGGCCGTGAGCTATGAGTTTCAGAATAAACTCGGGAATTTGCTCGGAACACGCACCTTCCAGTGGTTTCTTGTCATCAATGGCATTGTAGGCCCGCTGCTCGTGGGCGGTGCTGTTGCAACTTTCTTCAATGGAAGTAACTTTCTTATCGACAAGATGAACATCACAGACTCCATGCAACCTGTCATCAGTCGTTGGGCCAATGCAAGCAATGGTCTTGATGCTTTGCTCGATCCATGGAACCTTATCTTCGGCCTGGCTGTTATGTTTCTGGCACGCGTTCTCGGGTTGTTCTATATTATTAACAATGTGGATGACAAAGCAGTCAATGAGCGGTCACGCCGTCATTTGATTTATAATGTGGTGCCATTCCTCGTGCTCTTCCTTTCATTCTTAGTGCGCACGCTGTTGAAAGATGGCTTTGCTTATCATCCCGAAACAGGCGTCATCTTCATGGAACCGATGAAATATCTCCATAATCTCATAGACATGTGGTATGTCACCCTCGTATTCCTTGCAGGTGTTGTGCTGCTGCTTTTTGCTGTGGGACGTACGGTGTTGAAGGCTGCCTACACGCGTGGCATCTGGCCTGCAGGTGTCGGAGTTATCCTTGTTGTCATAGGATTACTGCTTTTTGCAGGCTGGAACAACACGGCTTACTATCCGTCGAATGCTGATCTGCAGAGCAGCCTGACCATCATGAACAGCTGTAGCAGCGAGTTCACGCTTACTACAATGTCGGTGGTTTCATTGTTGATACCGTTTGTGTTTGCCTATATCTTCTATGCATGGCGTGCCATTGATGGAAAGAAAATCAACCGTGCAGAAATTGAAAATGACGAAGCATATTAAAGAATTTTTATAACTCCGACCTTTGTTTTAACTCTGACTGCAGGCCACTGTGAATAGTGGTCTGCAGTTTTCTTTGTGGGGAAAGGATAGATAAAGCGTCATTTGGTGATTTTTCTTTCGTTCCCTTGCAAATCTCAAAGCAAAAGGTTATATTTGCAATATGAACCAATATACAGGAGAATAGGTAATGAATACGAATAGCACTACAATGGACACTTTTTCCTTAGAGATACCCAAGGCTGATATATCTTTATTGAAATCGCTTGTAAAGCGTATGGGGTGGACGATACATAAAACGACAGTTGAGAAAACTGCTTATGAGCAGGCGCTTGATGATAAGGAGCATGGACGTATCAATGAGTATGTCAATGCAGATGATATGTTTGCTAAGTTGGGTATCTGATGCCATATAAACTCTTGACCACACATCAGTTTGAAAAAGACCTCAAACGATGCAAGAAGCGTGGACTGCCGATGGATAAACTCAAAGAAGTTGTCAATGAATTGGTAGCCAAAGGTAAAGTGTCAACCTGTTTCAAGTCTCATATACTCCACGGTAACAATCTTTCTTTGTTAGTATTTTCATTTCAAAGTTTCCTGTATCCACCAAAATTTGAAAATGCATTCTGATGGGAATTAGTTTGCAATCTGCGTCACATTACAGGATAATCTATGTCATTTCGGAATGCAACTAATCCTTGAAAATGAAGAAAAATCGAAGTTGGTGCAAACTGACTGACAATGAGCACGAAACGGAACGATTTGCATAAAATTGCCCTGTTCGCAAAGGGCAGCAATATGCAGATTCAGGCAAAAGTTCAGTTACTAAACCGTTACCCTATTTTGCCATAGGTAACGACGGGACAATGTCAGGTAACTGAATTATTTTCGCCCCGTGTGGCTGTTGCTTCGGTCGGCAGTTTTCTGCATAAGTGAAGAACGCTTTAATTCGGGTAACTTTGCCCATAAAAATTAAGGCGTATGAAAACAGAGAAAATGAAGGTGCTGCTCTACCTCAAAAAGAGCGGTCTGGACAAGTCGGGTAAGGCTCCGATTATGGGGCGCATTACTATCGGTCGTTCCATTGCGCAGTTCAGCTGCAAGCTGTCCTGTAACCCCGATTTGTGGAATCCCCGTGAAAGTAGAATGGACGGCAAGAGCCATGAGGCGGTGGAGGTGAACGGCAGGCTGGAGAACTTGCTTGTTTCCATTCAGGTTGCCTATCAGTCTCTGCTATCCAAAGGTTGCCCATTTGACGCAACCGATGTGAAGGGGCTGTTTCAAGGCAGCGTACAGGCACGCTGCATGCTCACTGAAAGGCTGGACATGCTCATCAAGGAGAAGAAAAGTCATGTTGGCATAGACATCAAGGAAGGAGCCATACACGGCTACCATTCCACCCGAATCCATTTGCAGAGATTTATACAAAGGAAGTACAAGGTATCGGACTTGGCTTTCTCACAACTCACGGAGCAGTTTATCTACGATTTCAGACAGTACTTTGTGGGTGAGTGTGGCTTTCAGGAATGTACGTTCTATAATGCCGCCACCTTCTTGAAAACGGTATGCAGGCTGGCATACCGTGAGGGGTTGGCAGACACGCTCCTTTTTGACAAGGCGAAAATATCAAAGGGAGACAACAAACTGCCAAAAGCTCTTGACAGGGAAGCTTTGGACAAGTTGAAGGTCCTCCGCTTCGAGGACTTGGAGGAGGAAATGGAAACGGCAAGGGACATTTTCCTTTTTGCCTGTTATGTCGGTGCAGCCTATTGCGACCTGATGGAACTGAGCAAGTCCCATCTTGTCCGTGATGACGAGGGCAGCCTCTGGCTGAAGTTCAACCGTCAGAAGACAGGAGTTCTCTGTCGCGTCAAGCTACTGCCCGAAGCCATACGGCTGATAGAGAGGTTTCACAGCGATGAAAGGGAAACGCTGCTTCCTTTCATCAAGTACAAGAACTATCAGAGTTGCCTGAAAGCCCTTAGGCTGCGTGCAGGCATATCCTTTCCCTTTACCACGCATACCGCAAGACACACCTTTGCCACGCTCATCACGCTTGAACAGGGAGTACCCATAGAGACGGTGAGCAAGATGCTGGGACATTCCAACATAAGCATGACGGAACGCTACGCAAAGGTAACACCCCAGAAACTCTTTGAGGAATTTGAACGTTTCCTTTCTTTCACCGAAGACATGCAGCTGGCTATCTAATCCTTATCACAATTATTTTATTTATTATCCTTTCTTTCAAAACATCAAGACAATGAGAAGTACATTCAAGATACTGTTCTATATCAACAGACAGAAGACAAAGGCAGACGGACGGACAGTCATCCTCTGCCGTATCACCATAGACGGGAAGAGTACCGCCATTACCACAGGCGAGGAATGCAATCCCTCCGAGTGGAATGCCAGGCAGGGCTTGACAACCGATAGAAAGACCAACCAAAGGCTCCATGAGTTCAGGGAACTTGTGGAAAAGACCTATCGGGATATTCTCGTAAGGGACGGAGTGGTAAGCGTGGAACTCATCAAGAACCGCTTGCAGGACATAGCCACCCATCCGACAACCCTCCTTGCCATGAGCAGGGCGGAACTGCAAATGGTCAGGGAGAGCGTAGGCAGGTCAAGGACAGAGGGAACGTACCTGAACCTATCTCATGCAGACAGGAATCTCCATGAGTTTGTCAAAGACAAAGGAGTGCAGGACATCCTTATTGGGGCAATCACGGAGGACTTGTTTGAGGAATACCGTTTCTACCTCAAAAAGCGTGGACTGAAAGGAACGACCATCAACAACTATCTCTGCTGGCTGAGTCGGCTGATGTACCGTGCGGTCAGTCAGAACATCATACGCTGTAATCCCTTTGAGAATGCCAAGTATGAGAAAGAGGATAAGAATATACGATACTTACAAAAATACGACGTGGCAAGGCTCATGGCTATGAGGATGAATGACAGCGAGGCGGAACAGGCAAGGCTGATGTTCATTTTCTCCTGTTTCACGGGACTGGCTATTGCGGATATGGAAACCCTGCAATACAAGCATATCCAAACCGCAGCGGACGGACAGAAGTATATCCGCAAGGAGCGACAGAAGACCAAGGTGGAGTTTGTCGTACCGCTGCACCCAATAGCGGAAACTATCATCAGCCATTGCAGGAAAGCAAATCACAACGACTTAACAACAGGACAGGACGAGCAGACGATGAAAGAAAAAGACGGGGACTTTGTCTTTCACCCTGACTGCACCCGTAGTGTGATGAGTGCCAAACTATGCATTGTGGGCAAGGCTTGCGGTATCAGCCAAAGGCTTTCCTTCCACATGGCACGACACACTTTCGGCACGATGAGCCTTAGTGCAGGAATACCCATCGAAAGCATAGCCAAGATGATGGGGCATGCTTCCATATCAAGCACGCAGATTTATGCACAGGTGACGGACTGCAAGATTTCGGAAGACATGGACAGGCTCATCGCCAAACTTTCCTCAAAGGAAAAGAAAAACAAAGAGCTGGTGGGAAATGAACCCTTGAACATATTAGCATATAAGAAGGAGGAAACGGCATGAATACAACAAACAGACCAAAGACTGGCATGGAGCGTAGTCGCCTTGATTGGAGCGGCAATATGCAGGTAATCCGCAAGGGAGGCAGCGAGATAGCCATGACGGAGGGAGAACTTGCGAGGTTTTTCGGTGTGACATGGAAGAAACTTAACGGCAAGCTACAAGTGATACAGAAATCTTCCAACCTGCACCTTGATGAAATGTGTGCAGGTGAGAAGGCAATGGTCAGAGATAATGAATTGACAGGTTATGCACCGCTTTATCCGCTCCCGGCAATCATCGCCCTCGCCTTTCTGCTGGACAGCATGGAAGCTCATTTGTTCAGAAAGTATGTCTGCCATAAGGTACAGCAACCCGCAACTTCCATAACACCGATATTCCTGTCTGGAGGTACACACCATTGATTTATTCCTATCTTTTTCTTTCACCGATATTATCCTACTACATTACTACAATAAGGGGTAATACGGTGAAAGAGAAAGGATTAGGATGTAGTCAGAGGCGGCGGATAGAAATCACTACTTCTTGACGACATTCTACATTAGTCAGTTCAAAATGCATGATTGTAGGCTAATAACTCGCGAAATGAACTTTCTATAGGGAAAGCAATGCCTTATTTGAGTTTGTCGTAGATGTCATCAGTGACAGGTTCCAACCATTCGTTCGATGAGCTATCCTCAACGTGAGTATTGTAAGTCAGGTGCTGCATCCAACTGTCTCTGGCGGCTCCGTGCCAGTGTTTGGTTTCGGCAGGGATGGCAATGACAACACCGGGGCAAAGCTCTACAGGTGTCTTGCCCCACTCTTGGTACCAGCCACGGCCGGCAACGCAGATGAGCACCTGAACGGCTTTGTGATGAATGTGCCAGTTGTTGCGGCAACGGGGTTCAAACGTTACATTTACCACGCCCCCCTTGTCAGCCTCCATCGGAGCGAGATAACTCAGCCCTATGAAGTATTTGGCATAGCCCGTGTTAGGCTCGCCAATGGGATAGGGTGTGCTTGCCTGAAATTCTTCTTTGGTCTGTATGTCTGAAGTCCACACCTCCTTGGCCATGTTGAACACCGCCCATGCCTTAGGCCAGCCTACATAGAAAGCGGCGTGAGTGCGGGAATTCCTATTGAGAGTATCGCCAAGATGATGGGACACGCTTCAATCGCTAGCACACAGATATAATTGCATAGAAAGGCAACTTCTTATCATCGGCTAAAATTCGATATTCAAACCGGCAGAAGCATAAGGAGATACTTGGAAATAGCATGACCTGTCCCGAAACATACTCTTTAAGCTCCTGTCAGTGATTTCCGCAGGGCGTATGACATGAATGCCGGCCGTGAGGGGAATAGAGATGCGTTTGCCGAGTTTTATTTCGGGGCGGAAGCCAGCGATAATGTATTGGTGGGAGAAGATTTTGTCTTTTCCGTCCTGCACCATCAGCGCCATTTGTCCCTTCATTTCCGCCACGATGTTCAGACTTAAATGCCTGTTCGCATTATATCCCGCCGACATTTCCACACCGTCCATCATCGAGATTTTTACGGTATATTTTCCAGCCGTCGCCCAGTTCAGGTAAAAGGCGGGGAACAGCATCGGATAGCCGAAGGAGTTATTCAAAACAATCCCCCCGCCCAATTCAAGATTCGGTTTCAGATGATAGATGAAAACCACTCCCACACTGCCCAAAACGTTCTTGAACCTGATTTTGGAAAGCTTAGTGCTCGGCATATAAATGCCGCCTCCGACGGTGGCGAGCATCGACCATCTGTCATTCAAAGGCCTTAAATGATTCAGGCTCAGGCCGAGGTTCATTATCTCGTCGATGACCAAAGGCTCCGTGAAACCTTTGTTATCGAGCCTTACATATGCTCCTCCCACACTGAGTGCCCACATGGTAGGGCGTTTGTTTTCATCGAGTTTCATCGACAGCGGAATATTGACACCGCCCTGATAAACAACCGCCGAACCTTTGCTGTTTCCCACTTTCCTGTCCGTATCGCCTTCTGTCATTCGATAATCCGATTCTCCGAAATATTCGGTTTTGAACATGATTTGGGCATTTAAGCCCGTGCAGGCAGCCATCATTAATTCTAAAAGCAATATTTTTTTCATCTTGGTATTCCTTAATTCCGCAGCATAAATTTTTGTGAGAACTCCAAGTGCCTGAGAAACAAAGTCCTCAAAACACTTGGATATGTCAGAAATTTCACCTATCTTGGTGCTGCAAACATAACAAGTAAGCAAAAATCTGACATGACAAAGGTAGCAATTAAAAACGAGAATATCACTTCTTTCGGTGGAATTTACATCATTTCTTTGTGGCTTTTCATACTTCCCCATTGGTTTGGGTGGGGGATTTCATGATTATGCAAGAACCAAGAACCCCAGAAAATCCCCATATCAATGGATAAATCCCAAAAATGTCACTTCAATATATAAAAGTACCTCACAAGGAATAATGCTGCGGAATTGAGGAAGCATATGCCGAGTTTTGTTTAAAGACTTATAATCCATTTCTGCACTTCTTCAAAATCATAGTTGCCTTTTAGGGCAATACCTTCTTTTAGCAGGCAGTTGCTACACTCGTGTTGAAGGTCTTCTACCATATGTCCGAATCCTCCTCCTCCATGTGTACAGAAAGGGATTATTGTTTTTCCGGTCAGATCTACACTTCTCAAGAAAGAGCGTATAGGCGGCGCAAAGGTTTTTAGCCAGTTAGGTGAACCGATGAAGATGGTATCGTAGACTGCAACGCTATCGAAACAGTTAGATAAAGGAGGGCAATATTCTCGTTCTATCTCCTGTCTGATTTCTTTCACCGCAGTATTGTAGGAAAAAGAATATGGCTTCTGTGGAATAAGCTCCAATAGCTCTCCATCGGTAATCAAGGCAATGTCTTCTGCCAGTGCCTTTGTTATTCCGGAGTATGAATAATAAGCGATTAGGGGAGGTGTATTCACTTCTATATTTATTTATAACCTTAATTCCGCAGCATAAATTCTTGTGAGAACTCCAAGTGCCTGAGAAACAAAGTTCTCAAAATACTTGGATATGTCAGAGATTTCACCTATCTTGGTGCTGCAAACATAACAAGTAAGCAAAAATCTGACATGACAAAGGTAGCAACTAAAAACGAGAATATCACTTCTTTCGGTGGAATTTATCATATTATGGATGTTTTCTCAAAGTTGAGCTTTGAAAAACTTACCGAATCTGTATTGGGTAAACGTGGAAGTAGCGGCAAAGCATTCTGTTATGGAAGTATTTTTTGTGGTTTTTCATACTTCCCCATTGGTTTGGGTCTTTTATGCTTAGAAAAGACCCAAGAAACACCGAAGCACCTCATATCAACATATAGAGCCCCAAAAAGACATCTCAACATATAAAATTTTCTCACAAGAAAAAATGCTGCGGAATTAAGGATTATCTTAAACTCGCATATGTTATTCTAATCTCATTTTTTTCTTTCCCCAAAGTTGTTATATATATAATTCTACCATAATTATCATATTTGTACTGACATCTGTAAATAACGGTCTCGTCAGAAAAATCTGGCATGTATTCATATCGGAACTCTTTAAGTAAACCTTTTTCTATAACTATTGTGAGCGTTAAAACATAATCGACTCTTGCATTAATATATGTGTAATATTTGTTGATTTTTAATATATTAATTGTTTTACAATCGCCTTTTGTTTGAATAAAAGATTGAATTTCCGACTTATCATAATTGGATAATATATCAGAGATAATACAAAGGTCTTCGAAAATAACCTCTGGATATTTTATAATCACCCCCCACGATTCCAAGTATTTTAATTGTTCGAAAAAGATATTTTGCATATCTTTCTCGACTTTTGAGAGCCTTATAGGTTTCTTTTTCTTGCTTTTATAGACAGCTTCTTTCTTTCCATTTATATATAGACTCTTGGAAATATACCCAGATTCATACGATAAGGTAACATCCACCTGATGATCTTCCGCTACTTTACTGTTAAGAGGAAAATATAATAATAAAAGAAGTAAAAACACTTTCATCCTTAATTCCGCAGTATAAATTCTTGTGAGAACTCCAAGTGTCTGAGAAACAAAGTTCTCAAAACACTTGGATATGTCAGAAATTTCACCTATCTTGGTGCTGCAAACATAACAAGTAAGCAAAAAACTGACATGACAAAGGTAGCAATTAAAAACGAGAATATCATTTCTTTCGATGGAGTTTTTCATATTATGGACGTTTTCTCAAAGTTGGGCTTTGAAAAAACTTACCGAATCTGTATTTGGTAAACGTGGAAGTAGCGGCAAAGCATTCTGTTATGGAAGTATTTTTTGTGGTTTTTCATACTTCTCCATTGGTTTGGGTGGGGGATTTCATGACTATGCAAGAACCAAGAACCCCAGAAAATCCCCATATCAATGGATAAATCCCCAAAATGTCACTTCAATATATAAAAGTACCTCACAAGGAATAATGCTGCGGAATTGAGGATATATTATAGGAGTTATTATATTTGTGCTGTTTTACAGAAAGGACATTATGACATAAAATTAGTCCTGACAAAGTGGTAACTCTGTCAGGACGTCATATCCTAAAAAGCAGTTAGTTTAATCGTAAAGAAAACGGACGTTACGCGTAATATATGCACTTAACCCTGCACCGTTCTTGGCAAGACGTTTCATTTCTTCCACGTTTTCTCTGCCTGCTTTGTTGTAGCTATAAGAATATGGTTTGCCACCTTTAAACCACACGGTTATACGTGTAGCCTCAATCTCATAGCCAACGACTGGAGAGTTACCTCTCAAATTAGCATAAGGACTCGTAAATACCTCCTTTCTGTCTTTAGTGGCAACATGTTTCAGGTTGCTGTTATACACTTGAATAAATCCCATTCCTACTCCCAATAGGTTTGGGATTTATTCGCTAAAATCAAATGTCACATTTCCCGGATTAGCAGATGCAATATTTCTACAGTCTAATCCAGTAAGTTTTCCTGCTTTTTTAATGGTGAGTTTGCAATTAGTGCCAACTCCACTTGAAGCAATGTTTCTTAAATCCAACGAAGTGAACTTATCCGCATTGACAACAAGGTTTCCACCAGCAGAAGCAATGTTTCTTAAATCTAAGGATGTCATAATTGCTCTTTTTGTTTGCTATAAAGAAAAATATCTCTTATCTTCAGGTTACAGGGGAAGAAGTCTATAAAAGCCTGTCTACATATCCTCTCTCACGGACTTGTTGGCTTAGTAGATGAGCCAAATTTGAAACAAAAGTTCAGAGACTTCTGTGTTGCTTATACATCTACAAAAACCGTGCCATGTTTAGTTAGTATTCCATTTTCTTACTATCACCTTAATTCCGCAGCATAAATTCTTGTGAGAACTCCAAGTGTCTGAGAAACAAAGTTCTTAAAACACTTGGATATGTCAGAATTTTCACCTATCTTGGTGCTGCAAACATAACAAGTAAGCAAAAAACTGACATGACAAAGGTAGCAATTAAAAACGAGAATATCACTTCTTTCGGTGGAATTTATCATATTATGGACGTTTTCTCAAAGTTGGGCTTTGAAAGACAAAGATGGCAGGCAACAGACAGATATCTTCGGAAAGACATACAGTTTTTTGATGTGGACTTATTCTGTGGCAAAGAAAAGGTCGAAGGATTTTACGCTATGAATTTGCCACACCGCATGAAATGTGTTGATTTGGAAAATAGTGAATTTCGTCTGATGAATTTCGATCGAAACAACCCAGAATATATGTTTTATTACATGAAACTTAGAGAAAATATCTTTAACGATGATAATGCAGACATTGTACGTTGCGAAGAGATGCACAGAAGCATTGTTGTAAATGAAAAGATAAAGAAAGCGTTGTTCGAAGCAGGTTTAAAAGGACTACAGTTTAGCAACAGTATAGACATAACACCAAAAGAAAGAACCATTTACGAAAAGATTTAATAAAGTTGTTACTCAAAAGATTGTAAAGATAGAAAACTTAGGGGATGCGAGAAATAAAGAATGATAAACACCCCTATCTTAAACGTAATTCTGGATAAATTTACAATCAAATGTTATATCCTGTTCCCCCCTCAGTTTGGGTTGAAATAAGCAAGAGAAAATTTATAATAATAAAAAATAAATTTGTTATTATAAATTTTTTATTTATAATTATATTTTGTGTGATTTATAACCTTAATTCCGCAGCATAAATTCTTGTAAGAACTCTAAGTTTCTGAGAAACAAAGTTCTCAAAACACTTGGATATAGTCAGAAATTTCACCTATCTTGGTGCTGCAAACATAACAAGTAAGCAAAAAACTGACATGACAAAGGTAGCAATTAAAAACGAGAATATCACTTCTTTCGGTGGAATTTACATCATTTCTTTGTGGCTTTTCATACTTCCCCATTGGTTTGGGTGGGGGATTTCATGACTATGCAAGAACCATGAACCCCAGAAAATCCCCATATCAATGGATAAATCCCAAAAATGTCACTTCAATATATAAAAGTACCTCACAAGGAATAATGCTGCGGAATTGAGGTCCTATAACAATCCTCCAGTAATCTCTCCAAGTCCGAAGCCTTGTAGAGAATCTTTCCTGCAAACTGCGTGTAGGGAATAATCTTTCTGTCTCGATAGTCTTGCAAGGTGCGAGGGCTTATATACAGCCGCTCGCACACCTCCTTTCCCGTTAGGAAATGCTCACCGCCAAATAGAGGCTTGTGCGTCTGTGCCACTTCCTTAATTCTCCTGTTCACACTGTGGATAGCGGACAGCACCACCTGCATCTCGTCCGCATCCATGCTTAAATCTCTAACTGTTTCCATCTTTTCATTGTTTATTTGTTGTTCTTGGTTTTCTCTGACTTTATCTGTAACAACCGTTCCACGTCTTCACGCTTGTAATAGTACTTGTGTCCGATTTGTGTAAACGGAAGCATGCCCGTATCACGGTAATGCTGCAAGGTGCGCTTGCTGATGTTGAGTAACCGACACACATCTCCGTTGTGCAGCCAATCAGTGTGCTTACTCGATTCTCCAAATGCCTTGTGGCAGGTCTGGGCAAGAACGACAATTTCGTCCCTCAGCATTGCCCATTGCTTGTCGGTAATGATAAAATATCCCATAGCGTTATATTGTTTTGTTTATATTTTCCTTTTGCGATTTGCTTTCCATCGCATGTTTCTGCGTGCAAAAGTATGCGCTTCTTTCCATTCCACAAAGCGGCAAGGAACAGCAGGGAAGAATAGGGAAACAGAAGGAAATGAGGTTATCTTTCTTACTCTTCTTCCGGTCCTTATCTTCCTTTTTTCTACGTTTGTTTTAGTCAAAGCAATACAGTGCTGATTGAAGCAAACAGGTACAGACATTTCCTATTACTTTTCTACACTTGTGCGCTTGTTCTTGGCTTAAATCCTTATTTTCCTGCTGTTTCCTGAAAGAATTCCGTAAGAAATCTATTGCCAATGAGCGCAACATTATGCAAGCACTCTCCGAATGCTTGGAACATTGACATTCTCGCCGTAACTTCATTCTAGGAAACCAAAACGGATAAACAATGAAAAATGAAGCAGATAAAAGCAGAATGAAAACAACTGGCAATTCTACCGAACGCAGGGGAAACACCTCCAAGAACAGCGAGATAGAAACCTATCTCCGGACGCACTATGCGTTCAGGTACAACACCGTGCTGGGCAGAACAGAATACCGTAGCTATAAAGATGCAGGCAGTCGTTTCACAAAAGTAGGTCGCTATGAAATCAACTCTCTCCGTAGGAAACTTGACTTCGACGTGGGTATCGTTACATCGTCCGACAACCTCTATTCCATCATTGAAAGCAGCTTTTCACCACGCATCAATCCCATACAGGAATACTTCAAGGCTTTGCCAACGGTTGATGCTTCGGAAGTACTGCGCAAGATAGAGATAGGTCAAGGCGCAATCGCCAATCTCGCTTCGTGTGTTACCGTCCGCAACGCTGAAAAATGGCTGCCGTACCTCACCAAGTGGCTCGTGGCAGTGGTTGCCAACACCATGGACGACCGAGAGTGTCGTAACCACACCTGCCTTGTACTGACAGGAGAACAGGGAAAGTTCAAGACAACGTTCCTTGACCTGCTCTGTCCTTCTGCCCTTCACGGTTACAGTTACACGGGTAAGATATATCCTCAGGAGAAGGACACGCTCACCTATATCGGGCAGAACCTCATCGTAAACATTGACGACCAGCTCAAAGCCCTCAACAAGCGGGACGAGAATGAACTGAAGAACCTTATCACCTGCCCGATGGTCAAATACCGTATGCCCTACGACAAGTATGTGGAGGAACATCCACACCTGGCGAGCTTCGTGGCTTCGGTGAACGGCAACGATTTCCTGACTGATCCCACGGGCAGCCGACGATTCCTGCCCTTTGAGGTGCTATCCATTGATATAGAACGAGCAAAGGCTATTTCTATGGATGCCGTCTATACCGAAGCCAAAGTCCTGCTAAACTCAGGCTTCCGATATTGGTTTGACGATGATGAGATAGTGGAGTTATACAAAGAGAGCGAGGAATTTCAGGTGCAGACCGCAGAAATGGAACTCCTGCTACGTTGCTTTGAGAAGCCTGCGGAGGATAGTCCCCACTGCTCCTATATGACCACAACGGAGATACTTACCTACTTAGGTACCTATACACATCATCCATTGTCCTTAAAACACATGGGCGAAGCCTTGAAAAGGACAGGCTTTGAGAAAGTGAGCAGGAGGCGTGACGGTGGCAGTCCCATCTATGTGTACAAAGTAAGGAAGATACTACCCTGTCCCCTGCTTGGTAGTTGTAGTAGCCTGATGTAGTAGGGCGTGTAGTATTGCTGTGCACTACAAATTATCACTGATTATCAATAACTTACAACATATTAGTATGTAGTAAGAAGAAAGATAAAAAAGTTTGGAAGGGAAAAACTTTGGAAAAGATAATCAAGGAAGTAGAGTCCTGTCGAACAGAATATTTTGAGATAAGAAAGAAATGTTCAACCAATAAATATCGCAATAATGAAAGAAGATTTATCACTCATCAAGCGATACCCCATCGTGGAGTATCTTGAAAGGAAAGGCATCAAGCCTGTACGCAGGACACCAGCCTATGCCCTTTATCGCTCACCGCTTAGGGAGGAAACGCATCCGAGCTTCAAGGTGGACACGGAGAAGAACCTCTGGATAGATTATGCCGAGGGACGTGGCGGAAGCATCATCGACCTCTGTATGCGCATGGAGCGATGCAGCCTGTCGGAAGCCATCCGCCTTTTGGGGCGGAACGCTCCCGATACAACGTGCAGTCCTCGTATGGTATGTGTACATGGCACTTCCAATCAGGAAAGTATTGGACAGGCTACATCGGCAAACGGGACAAGGAGACTGACAGGCATATCAGACACCTTGCCGCCACATTTGCAGGACTACCTCATGAAAGAACGCTACATTGATTTGGCAAAGGCAAAGCCATTCCTCAAATGTATCAGCTATGAGGTAAGGGGGCAGCATTATCAAGCCATCGGCTTCGCCAATCAGTCGGGTGGCTATGAGCTTCGGGACAGCGGCTCGTTCAAGGGAACGATTGCCCCGAAGGACATTACCCCTATATTCATGGATAGGTCGAGAAATAAGGTGACTGACAAAATACAACCGGTCTGTGTGTTCGAGGGCTTCATGGACTTCCTTTCTTTCCTTTCAATGAAAGAAGAAGTAACGAGTGCCTGTCTTGTGCTGAACTCCGTAAGCAACGTTGCAAGGGCTATCCGCTATCTGAACGACAGACACCTAACCCATATCCGTGCCTTCCTTGACAATGACGATGCTGGACGGAAAGCAACCAATGATTTCATCAGGGCAGGTTTCAAGGTGGAGGATATGTCCGTGCATTACGGACGGTTCAAAGACCTCAACGAGTACCATATCCACAGGGTGCGTGGACAGCAGAAAAGACAATCACTGAATACATTACAACCGCAAACCAATTCTATCAAGACAAAACAAGTTAAATATAAAATGAGATAAAGACAATGGAAAAGAAGAAAACAACAGACGAGGAGCATGACCTCTTATATTACCTGGGTGGTAACGAAGAAGATACTTCTTCAAAGACAACTGAACAAAAAGACATACTTATCCCTAAATGGGAAGAGGTCAGGAAGCAGGAAAAAAGAGCACCTATAAACCAGTCGGGTATTCCATCGGAGAACTCGGAACATGAGCAGCATGTTGTATCATCACAGGATGCAGTGCCATCACAGCACACAGAGAACACAGCCGTTCAAAGACGCATCAGCGCCAAGATGAGAAAGGAAACGCTTGAAGCCTACAAGCAAGCCTATCTTGTTCCAACCAAATTGATAGGCCGAAAGGCGGTCTATCTGAGCAGGGAGACACAGGAGCGGGCGGACTTCATCGTGCGCAGATTGGGCGACAGGGGCAGCAACCTTTCAAGTTTTGTGGAGAACATCGTGCGCCTTCATCTGGAGGAATATGGTGAGGATATAGAGAAATGGAGAAGATTGTAAACCGACAGAAAGGGACGAGGGGGATAAGAGGAGGAACATCTCTTTCATTTTCACTTCTCCCTCAACCCTTTTTCGGGAGTATGAAAACGGACATTTGTCAAGCATACTGAACGGTGGGAATGCCACGAACGCAGTCAGACACGGAATGCCGTGCATTCACTTTTTGGCAACAAAACGCCTTATGCGTAAACGGTCTGTTAGGGTAGCATTGCAAGACGTCAGTTTGTACCCACAAACTGCGCTTGCTCCCCTCGATAAACAGCCGGGGAGATTAGACCGTAATCACTCCGTTCTCATCGGTCATCATTCAGAAATTAAGCAGCAATGAATCATCTATAATGATTAACTTTCGGAGAAATTTATATGAATAAATACAGAAGAAAAGCTACCCAATGGCAGCAGAAGGACAATGAAGAAAAGCAGATGAACAAGACGGAGTTCATCAAGGTTAGGTGTACTTTGGAGGAGAAGCAGCGCATCAAGGCAAAGGCAGAAAGCACAGGGCGGAAGTTCTCCGAGTACTGCCGTGAGATTCTTTTGAATGGTGAAGTGGTAGCCGTTCCCAAGATGACCGACAATGAAAAGGAAGCCATTGCCGTACTCCACCGAACGGGAATGTACTACGCACAGGTTTCCAACCTCATCAGGATAAAGGACGAGTCATGGGTGCCGATAACCAAGAACCTTTCGATATGTGCCAAAGAAGCATTTAAGCGTTTTTTCGACCCTCACTTCCGCATTGGTGACGATATATATAAGGTCTTAAATCTGCCGAGATATGATAGGAAAGTGTAAGGCGATAGCACACGGAAGTACTGCATTGGACTATATCTTCAGAGAGGGCAAGCTGGGTAATCGGCTTGCCTTCCATAACCTTTGTAGCAGAGAATCAAAGGCTATTTACGAGGAAATGAAGGTAGTCGGCGACTACAATACCCGATGCAGGAACAAGTTCCTGCGCATTGAAATCGGCATCGCACCACAGGACGAGAAGAAACTATCAGTTTCTGAACTTGCCCAAATAGCCCATCTGTTTGCCAAGAAAATGGGACTTGACAACCATCAGTGGGTGGCAGTAACGCACAAGGATACAGACAACAGGCATATCCACATCATCGCCAACCGCATCAGTCTGTACGGTGAGGTATATGATACCACTTTTGTGAGCAACAGGGCAGCAAGGGTGGCGGAGGACATTAGCAGGGAGAAAGGCTTGACCATCGCAAAGGAGGTCAAGGCGGAGAGAAAACACCAAAAGGCAAAAGTCAATCCCACAAGGGAGGAAGCAAAGAAAGAACTGCAAGGGATATGCTATAGCCTGCTTGATAAATACAAAGGTACAGGCATCACGGGACATTCCATGTTCCTCTATGAGTTGAACAAGCAAGGAGTAACCATAGAACGCATGAAAAACAAGCAGGGCAAGGTATATGGCTTGAAGTTCTCATACAGAGGACAATCTTTCAAGGCATCGGAAGTAGGCAGAGAGTTTGGCTACCGTTCTTTGCAAAAGAACTTCGAGGCAGGTAAGAAAGCCGATACGAATATATCTGACCAAGTAATACGCAAATCGTCAAAGCATACAGATACTAAGGATGCTGGCTATCAACTCGTACCCCCAAGCCGTTCATACAGTCCACCACCAACTAAGGAAACGCCAAAAATCGCACAAACTATAAGAGATATGGCAGATGCAGCCATCAGCACAGCCGATGATTTGGTGGAGGGAGTAGGCGGAATGATTACGCCAACTACACATGGCGATGACTATGCCGAGACCGCATGGCAGCGCAAGCTCAGAAACCAAGCTAACAGAAAGAAGAAGCGAGGGAGAGGATTATAGCAACTCCAACAGCAACAATCCAAAATGCAGATATGTGAATATTTCTTTGAAAACGCTTGTTATTCGGTAACAAAGTATTATCTTTGCAAACAGAATAACAAGCGTTCTTTGTTAGGCAGAAAACAGCGACACCAAGTAGTTCGCTCGTTTCCAAATCGTTACCTATTCAGTTTGACAAACAAGCTAACTTTTTTATTTCCAATAAGTTGTATTTTAGATATTATCTTGCATTGCCTTTTGACGCATATTGCATGCCAATATGCCACAAGTTAGAACCTGAGATGACTCATGTTAGAACATCATATTCATTGTGCTGCATCTTATCTCGATAGCGAATAGTCGACTTGTTGGATTTAATTTCTGTTATTCGCGATATATGTTACTGACTGTATTGCAGCCGCATACCCTCCAAGCTAAATACTTTGATGATGCCTTTTGACTAATCTTTCACCCGCTCCTAAGTCCCGCTAAGATCGTTTGTTATCGTTCTCTCGGAGGTCTTTTGTTGCGAGTGGCTATAGATGATGGGGTGGATCTACCTGTAAAGTTCTGTCAGGCGTTGCATGATATAGCGTGCCTGGTCAATGTCATTGCCTACAGAAAAACTCTTTTTGCTTTCATCTTGAAGCGTGATGATTACCTGATAGTCATTGGCAATGTAGGGATTGGCGCTGTTGTTGAAAGTGATGTCGCTGATATCTTCTTGATTGATGCGTTGCTTGTTGATGATGAGAAAGTCTGCATAAAGCATCAAAGGCAACTCCTGTCGGGTATTGGTGAGCGCAGAAATACTGAGTACTTCAACTGGTTCGCCATATTGCTTGATGACCTCGTTTATATATTCTTCTTCGGTATTCCCATCGGTCTGCAATTCTTCTTTAGGGCATTTGTTGTTTGCTGAAAAGCTTTTCCATAGGATATAGAGGCAGATGACTGCTACTGCTATCCATAAAATAATCTTAATCATGAGCTTTATTTTTTAGATGAGTAATAACATTTACAAAGTTAGCATTTATTTTGAGAAATCTCTTGTGAGCAGAGAAAAAATCATCGAGAAAGTCTTTTTAGTGTTGGCCATGACTTTTGCTGTTGTATTTGTGCGTTGTTGTAATCGCCCGTACTGTGCTCTTATAGGCTGTATTTGCATTTTGTAAGCATGAGCAGTTTTAATTTGTTTTATAATAATCTTTACGTAATTATATACTATTTACACCAAATATAAAAATTCATTTGAACTTTCCAAATCAACATAATAGTTATCTCGCTAAAAAATAACTATATTTGCAACCGAATTTGAGTGCTTGCACTCTTTTCGGACATACAGCCTAATCGTCATCGAACTACCACAACAAGACTATAAAGGCTGATAAATCAACTTACCCCAATGGGTGAAGTGTGTCTTGCGTCATAGACGTAGAACCGCTCCTATGGGTAAGTTGGCTGTGGTAGGCCAAGATGACGTTGGGCAGTGGTTCTACGTTTTCGTTCTACCGTTGCCGTTTTACAGATTATTGTTTAACTAAATAAAATATAGAATGGAAACAAGAAAACTTATTTTAGGAACAATTTTTCTATTTATCTCATTGATGTCATTGGGGCAGAACAAGTTTGATCTTACACCTGACAATATGATTAAGTTAGTCGGTAAAGTAAACCAAGAACAATTTGAACAATCCGTTGGTAGTCCAGTTGGCGAGGAAGAAGGCTTTATCGTGTATGAAGTGGAAAACACCTATGACAACGAAATAACGGCTATAAGGTGTTTTTACCGTGAGTCTGACGGTAAACTTATCTCCGTAAAATTCGGCACAAGGTACTACCTCGCTTATTGGATAGGCTTTACTCGATTAAACGGCTACCCAAAGACAGAAAAAGAGGCTCAACTTCGTGGAATGTTCGCCCCTAAGAAAGACCGATTCGGGGAGATATACCAAGTTAATCTGAAACTAAGAACATTTGGCTGTCAGATTATGGATATAAGAGAAACCCCATATTACTCTACCGCAATAATTAACTATCATACAGTAAAATTATGAAAGGGTGTCTCGCTGCGATATTGTTTATCGTCCTTTTGTTTTTCGGTCCAGTTGGTTGGATATGCGCTGCGGTGTTAGATATAATCCTGCTTACTTCAAGCAGTAAAAGAAAAAGTAAATTACTTTTTCAATGTACGTCCTGAGATTTTTACCAAGTCATCAAACTCTTTCATTGTTTGCAAATGCTTGTAGTAGGCTTCAAACTCACTAAATGGCATTTCCGCATCAACGAGTAAGTCCATAACTTTATTTTTGGATAGCATTTTCAAATGGGGAACTTCTACACGGTGTTTCCCTTTTTTGAATAACGTACACTCCGTAATAATTGTAGGAGTGAAATTATGTACTCCTAAAAAGTCCTCAACTATCCTCGTGTGGTAACAAGTGGGAGTATGGGTCTCTTGGTGGTGTGAATTTGGCATATAATTCTATGATAATGGGTCCTTTAATTTTGACTTCAAATGATTCTTCGGTACGTTTCACCAATTCCTCATCTGCAAAAATAGGCGGTTTTGCCGAATTTTCAGATATAGAGGGCCTTTCCCTATTCTGTATTTGCTGAGAAAGATGCGCTGAAGATGTGCTGTGATAGTCTTCCAAACGGGCTTCTGGTTCAGAACTGTATTCTTTTTGTTCTTTCAAGAGCTGTTTTTTTATAGCTTTGAAGAATGGAAAAAGAATTTTCTCACGCGTACATTTATTATATAATGTGATTATTGGCAGGAATAATTTAGTAAGGGAATGTGATGTTTCAAGTGAAAAATAATCTACATAAATGGTTGTAAAACGTTATAAAATACAGCATTGTTTCGCGTCTTAATTTTATTGGAAGTCTCTCCACTTCTGCTCAACTTTTCTTCACTTGCTCTGAAGTTTAGATTAATTAACATTTCAACTATCTGATAATCAATGGCTTTTCTTTCCCTAAGAACAAGAACAAAGAACAAGAATAAGAACGACGGAAAGAAACAGAAGAAAGGGAGCCGCCGACGCCGATGTGTTCTTTGTGTAGTTTTCTTTACAGTTGCGTCGCCGTCCTCAAGCTTGCGGTCAGCCTCTCTGCGGTCAGCCGTTTGTCGGTATGTTCTGTTTCCTGACCTCGTAAATCCTGTCTTTCTGTCATGATTTATGAAAATTTTCAGTTATTTTCAAACTTTTCTTTAAAAACATTTGGAAGTGGCGTGTTTTTGTATTACCTTTGCAAACGCTTTCAGGAAGAAATCACTTGAACATTGATTATGCATTCCAGGAGCAAGGCAGGGGTCTTGCAAAAGGCTTTGGCCACTTAGAAGAAGCGTTCTTTGAAAGGATTTACATAAACAGAGAAGTAGTACAAGAAGCAAGGCATGTAGCAATATGTGTCTTGGGTAGAATAAACGAACCGATCAATTCGAGCAGTGAAGTGATGGGGAACGGGATAGCGAGTGATTGCTTTCTTAGTCCGTTGCTTTCTTGCTTTCAATTTGTTTTTTTACTATTAAATCAGGGAGATTCGTTCTGAACAGATTATTTAGGGTATGAGCTTGAAGCCGAGACAGTTCTGCTGTCTTTTCTTTTTGCTTTTTACCTGTCAAGCTTACTTTACAATGGAGAGTTTGATCCTGGCTCAGGATGAACGCTGGCTACAGGCTTAACACATGCAAGTCGAGGGGAAACGACGGGGAAGCTTGCTTCCCCGGGCGTCGACCGGCGCACGGGTGAGTAACGCGTATCCAACCTGCCTCTGACTGAGGGATAACCCGTCGAAAGTCGGCCTAATACCTCATGGCATCGTCTGCGGGCATCCAACGACGATTAAAGATTTCATCGGTCAGGGATGGGGATGCGTCTGATTAGCTTGTTGGCGGGGTAACGGCCCACCAAGGCGACGATCAGTAGGGGTTCTGAGAGGAAGGTCCCCCACATTGGAACTGAGACACGGTCCAAACTCCTACGGGAGGCAGCAGTGAGGAATATTGGTCAATGGGCGGAAGCCTGAACCAGCCAAGTAGCGTGCAGGAAGACGGCCCTATGGGTTGTAAACTGCTTTTATGCGGGGATAAAGTGAGGGACGTGTCCTTCATTGCAGGTACCGCATGAATAAGGACCGGCTAATTCCGTGCCAGCAGCCGCGGTAATACGGAAGGTCCGGGCGTTATCCGGATTTATTGGGTTTAAAGGGAGCGTAGGCCGTGGATTAAGCGTGTTGTGAAATGCAGGTGCTCAACGTCTGCACTGCAGCGCGAACTGGTCCACTTGAGTGTGCGCAACGCAGGCGGAATTCGTCGTGTAGCGGTGAAATGCTTAGATATGACGAAGAACTCCGATTGCGAAGGCAGCTTGCGGGAGCACAACTGACGCTGAAGCTCGAAAGTGCGGGTATCGAACAGGATTAGATACCCTGGTAGTCCGCACGGTAAACGATGGATGCCCGTTGTCAGGCTGTTTCAGCCTGGTGACCAAGCGAAAGCATTAAGCATCCCACCTGGGGAGTACGCCGGCAACGGTGAAACTCAAAGGAATTGACGGGGGCCCGCACAAGCGGAGGAACATGTGGTTTAATTCGATGATACGCGAGGAACCTTACCCGGGCTTGAATTGCAGACGAACGATTCAGAGATGATGAGGCCCTTCGGGGCGTCTGTGAAGGTGCTGCATGGTTGTCGTCAGCTCGTGCCGTGAGGTGTCGGCTTAAGTGCCATAACGAGCGCAACCCCTTTCTTCAGTTGCCATCAGGTGATGCTGGGCACTCTGGAGACACTGCCACCGCAAGGTGTGAGGAAGGTGGGGATGACGTCAAATCAGCACGGCCCTTACGTCCGGGGCTACACACGTGTTACAATGGCCGGTACAGAGAGTTGATTTTGTGCAAACACGATCTAATCCTTAAATCCGGTCCCAGTTCGGACTGGGGTCTGCAACCCGACCCCACGAAGCTGGATTCGCTAGTAATCGCGCATCAGCCATGGCGCGGTGAATACGTTCCCGGGCCTTGTACACACCGCCCGTCAAGCCATGAAAGCCGGGGGTGCCTGAAGTCTGTGACCGCAAGGAACGGCCTAGGGCAAAACCGGTGATTGGGGCTAAGTCGTAACAAGGTAGCCGTACCGGAAGGTGCGGCTGGAACACCTCCTTTCTGGAGACGGATTTCCTGCTGGTTGACGAGTTGACAGTAAACAAGTTGACGAGTTAACGGGTTTACAAGTTGACAAGTCGACAAGTCAATAGTAATGACAATAGGGATAAATAAAAGAGAGATAGGCAAGGAATTCTGCCGTTCTTCTTGTACTGCCGCACCTGTTTTTTGATATAGAGAAAAAGGAAGCCGGGCTATCCAAGCCCAGGTCTTGGACAGCAGCCAACCGGGATTCATGAGCATGAGCATGGAAATGATAATTATGCATTGTGCATCATGAACAGACCACAGTCCTATAGCTCAGTTGGTCAGAGCGCCACACTGATAATGTGGAGGTCGGCAGTTCAAGTCTGCCTGGGACTACTTCTTTAATTCATAATTCATAATTAATAATGCATAATCCAAACTAAAATTTGAGTTTTGCTTATTAATGGAACCTTGAATGATGAACACTCCAATCAAATGGTAATCATAATTATGCATCATGCATTAATCATTATGAATTACTACCTTGGGGGATTAGCTCAGCTGGCTAGAGCACCTGCTTTGCAAGCAGGGGGTCAACGGTTCGAATCCGTTATTCTCCACAGATGGACATCACCGTGCATGCTGAAGCGTGCATTCTGAGGTTTCCATACGATCTTTGACATATTGACACAAGCAAAAACTGTAAAGTAAACTAAGTTCAGTCTTAGAAATCAAATCGCAAGATGCGATTTCACTTGACAGCTGAAAGTATGAGCTTCAGAAGGTGAAGCCGGAGGAAGGCAGAGCAATGTATGTTGCTTCTTGTATCCCCGCTTTATCCTTCATAAGAAGAAAGTAAGAAAGGGCGTATGGCGGATGCCTAGGCTCACAGAGGCGACGAAGGACGTGATAAGCTGCGATAAGCCCCGGGTAGATGCAAATAATCTCTGATCCGGGGATTTCCGAATGGGACAACCCGGCCGTCTGAAGGACGGTCACTCACGCTGAGCGTGGGAGCTAACGCAGGGAACTGAAACATCTTAGTACCTGCAGGAAAAGAAAATAAACAATGATTCCCCCAGTAGTGGCGAGCGAACGGGGAAGAGCCCAAACCGTGACTGTGGCAACGCAGCTGCGGGGTAGTAGGACCGCGACATTGTATGGATCGAGTGAAAAGAATCTTCTGGAAAGAAGAACCACAGAGGGTGAAAGTCCTGTATTTGAAGCAAGATTCGGCATAGCGGTATCCTGAGTAACGCGGAACACGAGTAATTCTGCGCGAATCCGCCGGGACCATCCGGTAAGGCTAAATACTCCTGTGAGACCGATAGTGAACCAGTACCGTGAGGGAAAGGTGAAAAGCACTTCGACAAGAAGAGTGAAACAGTTCCTGAAACCATACGCCTACAAGCGGTCGGAGCCGGTATATCCGGTGACGGCGTGCCTTTTGCATAATGAACCTACGAGTTACCATCTCTGGCAAGGTTAAGAGTAATGATGCTCCCAGCCGCAGTGAAAGCGAGCCTGAATAGGGCGTTTAAGTCAGAGGGGGTAGACGCGAAACCAAGTGATCTACACTTGACCAGGTTGAAGTTCCGGTAACACGGAATGGAGGACCGCACCGATAAGCGTTGAAAAGCTTCCGGATGAGTTGAGTGTAGGAGTGAAAGGCCAATCAAACTTGGAGATAGCTCGTACTCCCCGAAAGGCATTTAGGTGCCGCGTGTGGCGATCTCCGTGAGAGGTAGAGCGACCGATAGGTCAAGAGGGCTTCACCGCCTATCGAGACCTGACGAACTCCGAATGCTCACGGACTGCAGCCATGCAGTAAGGGGGCGGGTGCTAAGGTCCGTCCCCGAGAGGAGAAGAATCCAGACCGCCGTCTAAGGCCCCGAAATTCTGTCTGAGTTAGTCTAACGAAGTCCGGTCCCCATGACAGCTAGGATGTTGGCTTGGAAGCAGCCATTCATTCAAAGAGTGCGTAACAGCTCACTAGTCGAGGGTCCGGGCATGGATAATAATCGGGTATAAGTCAGATGCCGAAGGCGCGGGATAGCAATGTATATTGAAAGTATCGGTAGGGGAGCATACCATGTGCGCAGAATGGTGATGATGACAGATCCTGGAGCGCATGGTAAAGCAAATGTAGGTATAAGTAACGACAAGAGGGGTAAGATTCCCCTCCGCCGTAAGTCTAAGGTTTCCCGGGCAATGCCAATCATCCCGGGGTAAGTCGGGTCCTAAGTCTCAGCCGAATGGCGAAGGCGATGGCAGAAACGGTCAACATTCCGTTACTACCTTCAGGAGCGACGTGGAGACGGAGCAGTGACACTGCCGCGGGGCGACGGAAGTCCCCGTTGAAGAGCGTAGGCGTTGATCGGAGCAGGCAAATCCACTCCGAGAGCCGACCTTGACAGTACGGCCTCCCCCTCGGGGGAAGCTGACAGCGCAGGTAACCATACTCCCGAGAAAATCCGCTAAGCTTTATCCTGTAGGTACCCGTACCGCAATCCGACACAGGTAGACGGGTAGAACATACTGAGGCGTTGAGAGATTCATGGTTAAGGAACTAGGCAAACTGACCCCGTAACTTCGGGATAAGGGGTCCTCATAGCAATATGAGGCGCAGAGAATAGGTCCAGGCAACTGTTTAACAAAAACACAGGGCTGTGCAAACTCGAAAGATGACGTATACAGCCTGACACCTGCCCGGTGCCGGAAGGTTAAGAGGAGAGCTCATCCTTTAAGGTGAAGGTTTGAATTGAAGCCCCGGTAAACGGCGGCCGTAACTATAACGGTCCTAAGGTAGCGAAATTCCTTGTCGGGTAAGTTCCGACCTGCACGAATGGTGTAATGATCCGGACGCTGTCTCAACCATGATCTCAGTGAAATTGTAGTATCGGTGAAGATGCCGATTACCCGCGATGGGACGAAAAGACCCCGTGAACCTTTACTACAGCTTAGCATTGATCTCGGTCATCCGATGTGTAGGATAGGCCGGAGGCTTTGAAGCGCGGGCGCCAGCCTGTGTGGAGCCATCCTTGAAATACGGCCCTTTGGCTGTCTGAGGTCTAACCCGCGCGATTGCGGGGACACTGCTTGGTGGGTAGTTTGACTGGGGTGGTCGCCTCCAAAAGCGTAACGGAGGCTTCCAAAGGTGCCCTCGGGCCGATTGGTAACCGGCCTTACAGAGTGCAATGGCATAAGGGCGCTTGACTGGGAGGGAGACATCCCGAGCAGGCAGGAAACTGGGGCATAGTGATCCGGCGGACGTGTATGGAAACTCCGTCGCTCAAAGGATAAAAGGTACTCCGGGGATAACAGGCTGATCCCCCCCAAGAGCTCATATCGACGGGGTGGTTTGGCACCTCGATGTCGGCTCGTCACATCCTGGGGCTGGAGAAGGTCCCAAGGGTTGGGCTGTTCGCCCATTAAAGTGGCACGCGAGCTGGGTTCAGAACGTCGTGAGACAGTTCGGTCTCTATCTATCGTGGGCGCAGGAGTTTTGCGTGGTGCCGTCACTAGTACGAGAGGACCGTGACGGACAGACCTCCGGTTTACCGGTTGTGCCGCCAGGTGCACCGCCGGGTATCTGCGTCTGGACTGGATAAGCGCTGAAAGCATCTAAGTGCGAAGCCAGCCGCAAGATTAGAACTCCGTTGAGGGTCGTTGCAGACGACGACGTTGATAGGGTGCAGGTGTAAAGACGGCGACGTCAAAGCCGAGCACTACTAATTGCCCGAGACTTTCTTCTTTCAGGCTCACGCTTTGAGCCGTTCAAGGCAATGGACTGAGAACATAGTCCTTTACAGCTTTGCTTGTGGAGATATTGTTAGTCAGTTAACAAGTAGACAGTGGACGAGTAAACGGGTTGATAGTTAATAGTTAACAAGTAGACGGTAGATGAGTAAACAAGTTGCTTGATAAAATATAGAAGCAATGGATAATAAGCAAGACAGATAACTTGTCAACCTGTCAACACGTCAACTGAAACAGACTTGTGAACTGAAAACGAGACATCAGGTGGTTATTGCGGTGGGGTCCCACCTCTTCCCATTCCGAACAGAGAAGTTAAGCCCACTTGCGCCGATGGTACTGCAATGCAATGCGGGAGAGTAGGTAGCCGCCTCCTTTAAGCCGGAGCCCCGAGGACACAATATTCTCGGGGCTCCTTTTTTTGTGCCTGCCCTTTTTCCCAGTCTCCTCTATGTAAGTTTCCTCCCCGTAAGTTTCCTTCCTGTGCCCTGCAGGAAACCGTATTTCTGTCAACTCTTATTGGGAGTTATCATTCCCTTTTCATCCATTCACAAAGAAAAGACATCCCTGCCATGTTGCCTTCCCTGTAACTTGCATCCTATCCCTCTCGCATTCTGATGCTGAAAGCCACGCTACTTGACACGGATTGCATTCTAACTTGACGCAGATTGTAATGTAACTTGATGTAGATTGTAATGTAACTTGATGTAGATTGTAATGTAACTAATCACTGAAAATGAAGAAATATCGAAGCTGATGTAAACTAACTGATAATGAGGAGGAAATACACGAATTAGCATAATACTGCTCTATTTGTAAAGGGTAGAAATATGCAGATTTAGGCAGAAGTTCAGTTACCAGAGCGTTACCTTGTTTTGATGTTGGTAACGATGAAGAAAAAATAGGTAACTGAATTATTATCGTTCGTGTGGCTGTTGCTTCGGTCGGGAGTTTTCTGCGTAAGTGAGGAACGCTTTAATTCGGGTAACTTTGCCCACAAATATTAAAGCGTATGAAAACAGAGAAGATGAAGGTGTTGCTCTACCTTAAAAAGAGCGGTATAGGCAAATCAGGTAAAGCCCCGATTATGGGGCGGATAACACTTGGAAGGAGTATTGCGCAGTTCAGTTGTAAACTTTCCTGCAACCCCGACTTGTGGAATTCACGTGAGAGCAGGATGGACGGCAAGAGCCGTGAGGCGGTGGAGATTAACGGAAGGTTGGAGAACCTGTTACTTTCCATTCAATCTACCTATCAGTCGCTAATTGCCAAAGGACAGCCATTTGATGCAACCGATGTAAAGGAGCTGTTTCAAGGTAGCGTGCAGGCTCGCTGTATGCTCATCGAAAGGTTGGATATGCTCATCAGGGAAAAAGAAAGCCATATCGGTATAGACATCAAGGAAGGATCTATGTCCGCCTATTATTCCACTCGAAAACGATTACAGGAGTTTATACAGAAGAAGTATCATGTTTCGGATTTGGCTTTCTCGCAATTGCCAGAAAGCTTCATCTACGAATTGCAAGCATTCTGTCTTGGTGAGCTTGGTCATCAGCAAAGCACATTCTTCAGAGTTGCAGCAGATTTGAAGACCGTCTGTAGGCTGGCTTATCGTGAGGGGCTGGCAGATACGCTTCTGTTTGATAAAGTACATATAGAACGAGGAGACAAGAAAGCACCTAAAGCTCTTGACAAAGAAGCATTGGAGAAGTTAAAGGCACTCCGCTTTGATGATTTGGAGGAGGAAATGGAAACGGCAAGGGATATTTTTCTCTTTGCCTGTTATACAGGTGCTGCGTATTGCGATTTGATGGAACTAAGCAAATCTCATCTTGTCCGTGATGACGAGAGAAATTTGTGGCTGAAGTTCAATCGGCAGAAGACAGGTGTACTATGCCGTATCAAATTGCTGCCCGAAGCCATTAGTCTGATAGAGAGGTTTCACAACGATGAAAGGGAAACACTGCTTTCCTATGTCAAGTACAAGAACTATCAGACTTGTCTGAAAGCCCTATGGCTTCGCGCAAGTATCCCGTTTCCCTTTACCACGCATACAGCAAGACACACCTTTGCCACGCTTATCACCTTGGAACAGGGCGTTCCAATCGAAACGGTGAGCAAGATGCTGGGACATTCCAACATAAGCATGACCGAACACTATGCGAAGGTAACGCCACAGAAACTCTTTGAGGAGTTCGACCGATTCCTTGCTTTCACCGAAGATTTGCAACTGGTTATCTAATCCTTATCAAATCATTTGATTTCTTATCTATTCATTTAAAATTGCAAAATAACAAGACAATGAGAAGTACATTCAAGATACTGTTCTATATTAACAAACAGAAAACAAAGGCAGACGGAAAGACAGGCATTCTCTGCCGTGTCACCATAGACGGACAGAGTGCAGCCATTACCACGGGCGAAGAATGTAAACCCTCCGAATGGAATGCCAAACAAGGATTGACTACTGGCAAAAGAATAAACAAAAAGCTTGCAGAGTTCAGAGAACTTGTAGAAAGATTTATCGGGACTTACTGACAAGGGACGGAGTGGTCAGCGTGGAACTTATCAAGAAGCGTTTGCAAGGTATTGCTACCCATCCGACAACGCTGCTTGCCATGAGCAGGGCAGAACTGCAATCCGTCAAAGAGTGCGTGGGAAAGTCAAAGACGGAGGGAACTTATCAGAACCTGTACTACTCGGACAAGATGCTCACGGAGTTTGTCAAGGACAGAGGAAACGAGGATATATCCATTACAGCTATCACAAAGGAGATGTTCGAGGAGTACCGTTTCTTCTTGAAGAAGCGATAATATGCCGCATCGACCATCAACCGATACCTTTGTTGGTTGAGCCGACTGATGTTCCGTGCGGTCAGTAGGAGGATTATCCGCTGCAATCCGTTTGAGAACACCAAGTATGAGAAGGAGAAAAAGAAAATACGCTTTCTGCAGAAAAGCGATGTAATGAAACTTATGGCAATGAGGATAAATGACAGGGAAGCAGAATTGGCACGGCTGATGTTTGTCTTTTCATGCTTCACAGGCATGGCTATCGCTGATATGGAAAGTTTAGAATACAGCCATATCCAAACGGCAGCGGATGGGCGGAAGTATATCCGCAAGGAGCGTCAGAAGACAAAGGTCGAGTTCATCGTGCCACTGCATCCCATAGCGGAAGCCATCATCAGCCATAGCAGGAATGCGCAGGCAAGAAACAAAGAACAGCAGACGGTGAAAGAAAAAGGCGACAGCCTTGTCTTCCAACCTCATTGCAGCCGTAGCGTGATGGGCAAGAACCTGTGCATTGTGGGCAAGGCTTGCGGTATCAGACAGAGATTGTCGTACCATGTTGCTTGCCACACTTTCGGTACGATGAGCCTAAGCGCAGGAATACCCATTGAGAGCATAGCCAAGATGATAGGACACGCATCCATATCAAGCACGCAGATTTATGCGCAGGTAACGGACAACAAGATTTCGGAGGATATGGACAGGCTCATTGCCAAACAATCGGCAAAAGAGAAAGAAACTATGGAGAGAGAGGTTTATGAACCAAACTCTGCTAACTCGTTGTAATTAAATGTCCTATCAATTTTGACACATCGGTAGTGTAGCATTTTTGTCACTTAAAAAATATCTGCAATTATTTTGCTGAAACAAAAATAATACTTACCTGTTGCAAACAGAAAGTTAGTTGTGGTTTTCCACACTCAAAGATAACAGTACTCGCTTGGCATACCGTAAGATCTGCTGGCGAGTCATTTTTTTATAGATACTATGGCGAATAAAGAATCACGTTCCATTCAGGAACAGATCGATTTACTGAAGCATAGAGGCATGATTATAGAAGATGAGGAGTTTGTCCATCTTCATTTAAGTCATATCAGCTACTACCGTTTGAAGGGGTATTGGTGGGATATGCAAACTGACAAAGAACAGCATATATTCAAGAATGACGCCAATTTTAAGGACGTTATTGCACGATATTTCTTTCATAAGGAGTTGCGTCTTATCTTGTTCGATGCTATAGAAGCCATAGAGATAGCGTTGCGGACGAAGATGATTTATCATCTTTCACAATCATACGGTGGACTGTACTATATGGATAAGGGACTTTTTAACAATGAAGAGCTCCGACAGCAACATATACATGATCTGATGGGCGAGTTTATGCGTAGCGGTAAGATTTTCATAAAAGACTACAAATGCAAATATGGAGTGTGGGAGGACAGAAAATGTATATCTCTTACCCAACAGCCTGACGCATGGATTATTTTTGAAGTTGCGACTTTTGGAACACTTTCAAAGATATATAAGAATCTTAATCATCAGTTACCTGAAAAGGCAAGAATTGCCAATGAATTCGGACTTAATATGCATACAGAACTCTCAAGCTGGCTTGAAGCCATCTCCTATTTGAGAAATATTGTAGCCCATCATTCAAGAGTGGAGTCGAAATATGGTAAAACGCCCAATGGATATTAGTAATCCAAGAGGCATTTGGCTGCAATATCCTCTTTCGGAATTCTCTAAAAAGAAGCCATTTCTAATCATTACTTCCATGTTATACTTGTGCAATGCTATCAATGCAGGGGATACATATAAGAGAAATACAATCTCACTGATAGAGGAAAATCCTGACATCCCTATTTATAAGATTGGTTTTCCAGACCATTGGAATAGGGAATCTATCTGGCGATAATTTTGTACGGGAATATCAATCGCAATATTCCCGTACTTTATTTAACGTGAGTTCGACGAATTCAGAACAAAGCAAGTTGTGTGTCAAAGTTCCTTTGTACATTGATACACGGCTTTTTGGGAAACAGGCAATAGGCAGCAATGGCACCTAGTAGGTTGACGATGAAGTTGTCAAAACATCTATGCCTGGAGTGCTCCACCTGCGCAATATTCTTAAGCTCATCTTTCACTGTTTCTACAATAGCTCTTTTTCTGAGTAATAGTTTGTCAGAAACGCTCATCAAAGCTCCTTTCATATTGCTTTTCAGCTTAGTAATAAGTTGTATTCTGTCAACGAAAAGCCTTTGAAAGAGGTTCTTGCCGATGTAGCCTTTGTCACCGAATAGCTTACTATATATAAAATCTATGAATGCTTTGTACTCCAAAGGCTTACGGTCATCAATATCTCCCGGCGTTATCATAAAGTTGAGAATCTCTCCTTTCTCATTGCAAATCAAATGCAACTTGAAGCCGAAGAACCAACCCATAGAGCATTTTCCTCTTTGAGCTATGCCTTTGAAAACTTTGTGAATATGTATTCTTTGGTTTTTGCAGACACGCAGTGGTGTGCTGTCAACGAAGCTTATGCCCGTGCATTTGCCTAACAAGACCTTCTTGATAAACAAGGTTAAGGGTACGGCTACCTCCCTTTCCAATTCTACTATACGGGTATAAGAAACAACTTTTGGAAATAGATAGCGAAGCTGCTTGCATACTTTTTCAAGATAGAAATGTTTGAAACAACGATAACCAGAATCGTGGAAAAGGATTATTATCAGCATAACTTCTGCCTTTGACATTGTAGAATTTCGATGATATTCCCTTTTTCCTGTAGGTTTTAGCGTATATTTTGCTGTCATTGCATCAAAAAACTTGCAGAAGTCATCTGCCATACAAAATATTTCAGTAACCTTGTCCTCGGTGATCATAGCGATTTTTGTTTATAATTATTTGAATTCCAATACCTTAAAATTATAACAAATTTCGCTAATCACCAAATTTATAGACACTTCAATCATCCGACGCTTTTCGTTTTACCCCGCTGTTTGGCCTATATTGATGGCCCATTCAAGAATTCATGAGGAGTAATTGACGTTTGATGTTGCCCCACTTGATAAATGATGGGGACAAACAAGAAGGAGGTAAGGGATAAACCGTACCGGGGTAACGTTGTATTGTAACGTCAGCAGCAACAAATCGTATGGCGGTTTCGTTGTTTGTAAGGCAGGGTTACCGAACGTAGTGAGGCTACCTTGTCTATGAAATGTGCGAGAAAGCAACGCTAAAAGGTGTGAAGTCTACCTCTTCTCTCCCAAAGAGAGGGTGAATGTGCCTGCAAACAGATTGGACTCCCCTCCTTTTGAGGGGCTGGGTGAGGCTTAAACGCAACACCGATGGCGTTGCTTTCGCATCACTCACCTTATGACAGCGTTGGCATTGCATGCCAACGCTGCCCTCTAAACAACGAAACCGCAATGCGGTTTGTCGTTTGTGTGCTACTTGCTTCCCTGCCATCATATACCGATTTGCTTTGAATGGCAGACAAATATGTATGGTTAATGGAGCGGACGCACGAACCGTTCGTCCCTACATACATTCAGGCTGATAATCAACAGCTTACACCTTATGTTTCAATCTCAGCCATATCGCGTGGTAAAATGGCTGAGATTGCGCGGTAAAATGACCCATATTAGCGTGCAAAATGGCTGAGATTGAAATGCAATATAGTTGACAGTGGACGAGTAAACAAATTGGCGAGTTGATAGTTCCGCGCAGAACGGACGCACGAGCCGTGCATCTCTACATGTTCCTCTCAACCATTTTGCGCGTTTCCATCTTTGGAACATGATGCTTATTCCTTTTCTTTCGATTGCAAAGTGGCCCGTTTTCCTTTGCAACTCGGTTGCGAAAAAAAACTTATACCTTTGCCTTTAGAAATCAAAATAAAGAAATATGGCACACGAAGCACATAGCCATGAACATGGCGGAGGCGAAATGAGCTGGAAACTTATCGTCATTTCGGCAGTATTCTTAGTGATAGGACTGCTTCTTGACAATGTTGAGACGTTCCGGTTCATTAATCCTTACCTCGTTCTCCTTATCTATATAGTGGCCTTTATGCCTGTGGGACTGCCCGTGATGCGCGAGGCTTTGAACAGCTTCTGCACAAACGCCGTCAGATAGATGCGCCAGTTGCGCCAGATATGGCCGCCGTCGGTCTCCACATACTCGTATTTATAGTGGTTATCGTCAAGGAATCGGCGCAGATCCGCATTGGCTTTGTAAAGGAAATCGGTGTTTCCAATGGCAATCCAATACAGCTTTGGGTTGCTGTTGAAGAGCGTTTTCATCTGTTGTTGGAACGCTTTGTCGGCCTTCATCTCGTCATATAGCGACGGATCTTTCAGGTTTATGGGTTTTGAAAGATGCAATCCTGCAGAGAAAAGTCCGTAATAATCGAAGGTCAAAGGATATAACCGAGCGATGCCAAATGTGTGACCTCCGCCCATAGAAAGGCCGCAAACGGCGCGTCCTTCACGGCTTTTGACGGTCTTATAGTGGCTGTCTACGTAGTTAACAATGTCCATAAAGCTCTCTTCTATGGTCGCTTTGGGCGTTTTCGGACTGATACTGGCCATGAAAGTAGGCTTATACATGCCCTTCGACCACTCTCCCGGGGCCGCTTGACTGTCGGGATTGCCGTTCGGCATCACCACGATCATCGGCTTGGCTTTGCCTGTTGCAATCAGATTGTCCATGATTTGGGACGCACGTCCAAGCTCGCTCCACGCGTTTTCGTCGCCTCCTGCACCGTGAAGGAGGTAGAGTACGGGGTAAGCCTTGCCCTTATCGTAGCCCGCCGGCGTGTAAATTGTCATGCGACGTTGCATTTTTAGCGTTGGACTTTCATACCAAACCTTGGCCAAATTGCCGTGGGGAACCTCGTTGACGCTGTAAAGATAGCCCTTATCTCCCTTTGTTTTGGTGATTATAAAAATGTTGCTGTAGGTGCTGATGTCGCGGTTCATGTAGATGTTTGCAGGGTCGTTGACGTTCAATCCGTCTACGTTGAACGCGTAAGAATAGAGTTCCGGCGAGAGCACGGCGGTCGTATAGCTCCACATGCCCTGTGCGTTTTTCGTGAGTTGTGCGCTTCCTGGTGCATCAATTTCACCTTTTGGGGTTTTCATTTTCACTGTCGGCAGGAAGTCTCCGCTTACACTTACCTGCCTTGCCTGCGGGGCATAGAGGTTGAAAGTGACTGTTCCGTCGGCGTTCTTCACGGGCGATTGTACGCTGCTCCCATTGAAAAGCTTCTCTTGTGCCATGCCGCTTGCCCCGGTGAGTAAGGCAAATACGGCGCAAAATATCAGTTTCTTGTTCATCATCTATGGTTTTTATGATTGTTATTTTGTAGACATTTACACGAAAATCGCCCTATCGACGCAGCAATTCAAGTTTCTCTTTCGGTGCAAGCACGTTGTTTACCTTTGTTTCCCGTGCTTTTATGTCGGTAGAAAGCGTTGCCCTAATGTCGCGGGAAGAGGCTCCGAGGAGGAAATGATAGGCCCCTTCGTCGACTATCCAAGCCGATTTTGTCTCGTTAAATGATGCGAGGTCGGTTGCTTTTACGGTCAAAGTGACCGTTTGCTTCTCGTTGGGTTTCAGCGTTCTTGTCTTGACATAAGCCTTCAATTCGTGCGTGGGTTTGTTGCGTTCAAGGCTGTTGGGTGCAGCAACATAAAGCTCTACGACCTCTTTTCCTGCTGCTTTTCCGATGTTCTTTACATCTACACTAACAGAAATCTCATCGCCTTTATTGTCTATTTTGGCATCAGAATACCGGAATTGCGCATAGCTCAGCCCAAAACCGAACGGGAAAGAGACTTGCTTTCCGAAGCTGTCAAAATAGCGATAGCCCACATATATGTCTTCTTCATAGTTGGTATAGTCCACGTTTTTCCGGCCGGTTCCTTTCTTACCTTGGCCCTTCAAATCGAAATCGGGTATGATATCGATAGGGAAATTCCTTGAAGAATAGGCGTCAGAGAAGGCGATAGGCCAAGTCATAGTGAGCTTTCCGGAAGGCGAAACCGCGCCCGTAACGACGTCAGCCACCGAGTTTCCGCCCTCTTGACCGGCCTGCCATGTGCAAAGAATGGCGTCGGGCAGGTGCTTCCATGATGCTGTTTCGATCACTCCTCCGACGTTTAAGAGCACAATAACCTTCTTTCCTTCTTTGTGATAAGCCTGACAAACGCTGCTAATGAGCTTGCTTTCGGCTTGCGTAAGATAGAAATCTTCCTGCTTACGGTCGAGGAATTCACCGCTGATACGGCCCAAAGTGATGAGTGCTACATCCGATTCTTGCGCCTGAACAGCCAGCTGTTGGGTATCAATCTCCATCTCCGTCGGTCGCGGAGTAGGCAGGAATGCTGCCAACATAGCGACTTTCGGGTCTTTCTTTTTGGCTGCTTCGAGACGCATTTCCTCGTCGGCTTGGCACTTGGCAACATACTTTATGTATGCATTTTGAAGGCTTTTGTCTATCTTGTAGCCTGCATTCTTCAGGCCATCCGGCAGAGATACCACGTAAGCATGGTTCACATTGCCCGACCCGGTGCCCCCGGCAATGAAGTCATAGCTTGAATATCCATAGAGAGCAATCTGCGTTTTAGCGGGTTTAGTGCACAAGGGAAGTGCATTATTGTTCTTCAATAACACCATTCCTTCGGCAGCACTTTGTCGTGTTACGGCTGCATGAGCCTTCAAATCAGGCTTGTTACTGTAGCGATAACCCTGAAAACGAGGTGTCTTTTCGATGAGATTAAGGATGCGAGAAACGTTTCTGTCGAGGTCAGCCTCTTTCAGTTTGCCGCTCTTTATGCCATCGACTATCGCACTGAACTGCTCCTCTTTGCCCGGTTGGAGCATGTCATTGCCCGCCCATACCTGCTTGGCTCCGTCCTTACCTCCAAACCAATCGGTCATTACTGCGCCTTTGTAGCCCCATTCTTCGCGCAGGATTGTGGTCAGAAGTTCCTTGCTTTCAGAAGTATATATGCCGTTGATTTTGTTGTAAGCAGACATGACAGTCCACGGTTCGGCGTCTTTTATGGCTATTTCGAAAGGCTTCAGATAGAGCTCACGAATGGCACGTTGCGAGATACGGGCGTCTGTATTCATGCGGTTAGTCTCCTGGTTATTGAACGCAAAGTGCTTGATACTCGTGCCAACACCATTGCTTTGAACGCCCCGAATGTAGGCTGCTGCGGTCTTACCAGCCACTAATGGGTCCTCACTATAGTATTCGAAGTTGCGTCCGTTGAGCGGGTTTCGATGGATATTCACCGCAGGTGCTAGCAAAACATCAACGCCGTACTCTTTCACTTCGTTCCCCATAGCCTTGCCAACTTCCTCTACAAGCTCTTGATTCCATGTCGAAGCCAGCAGCGTTCCAATAGGGAAATGCGTGCAATAGTAGGTTGCCGAGTCGCCTTTCCGGTGGGCATTGATGCGCAATCCGGCCGGCCCATCGGCTAAAACGATGGCGGGAATGCCGAGAGAGTCAAGCGGATAGGTGGTTCCAGCAGCGCCGGGAACGATTGATTTTGTCGCTCCTATTACGGCATTATTGCCGTCCACATGCTCCATTCCCGTGCCAATGACGAAGTGAGTCTTGTCTTCCAACGACAGTTTATGAATGATTTCTTGTTTGTCGATGGTCTTTCCTTGCGGCGAACATGCTGCGAAAAGCGATGCTACGAGGGCGGTTGAAAACAGTTGTTTCATCTTCATGGGTGGTATGATTTGATTGTTTAACGATGCAAGCGATTGAGTTTTACCTGCGGTTTCATAACATTATTTACCTTTTTCCTGTAGGAATTGACGGCCACCGGACATTCTGTTTCGATTTTATTTGCCGAAGCACAAATCATAAATCGGTAGGTTCCGGCATCCGTTTTCCATGCCGAAGCCTTCTCATCAAACGAAGCTAAGTCGGCTGTCCTCACCTTCATGGTCACCGTTTCGCGCTGTCCTGGCTGCAACAAGCTTGTCTTTGCATAGTCACGTAGTTCTTTTTCGGGTTTATTGAGTTGCTTATTGTGTGGTGCCGCCACGAAAAGTTCGACCACATTCCGCCCGGGTAGGTTACCAATATTCTTCACTTCTACGCTAACGGTGTAGGTATCGCCCTGCTTATTGACTTTCATTTGGTCGTAAGCAAAGGTCGTATAAGACAAACCGAAGCCGAATGGGAAGCTAACCTCCTTGCCAAAGCTGTCAAAATAGCGGTAGCCTACATAGATATCTTCGTCATAATCGGTGTAATCGATATTGGCTTTGACCTCCCGTTTGGCGTCTTTTTTATCATTGCCCCACATATACATCGTAGCTAAGTCTTTCACTTCTTTCACGTCGGAAGGGAAGTTTTTGTCGGAAGGAGCGTCACCATAGGCAATTTGAAAGGTTACCGGAAGTCGCCCGGAGGGGGTTATTGTACCGGAAATCACGTCAGCTATGCTGTTTCCTACCTGCTCTCCACTCTGCCAAGTACAAAGAATTCCGTCGACAAGATGCTTCCATGAGGCCGTTTCCACGGGGCTACAGATGTTGAGAAGCACCACGACTTTCTTGCCATCCTTATGATATACCTCGCTTATTTGGCTGATCATCTTCCGCTCTTTAGCGTACAGATTGAATTCATCTTGCGTGCGGTCGGCCGCTTCGCCGCTCTTTCTACCAATTGTAATGACCGCAATATCGTTAGCAGCAGCATGCTCTTGCAACTGTTGTTTGGTCATTTCAATCTCTTCGGCGCGGTGGAGTGGCTGCAAAGAGAAGGGAGGAAGCCCATTAGGATAGAGCCTTTTCTGCTCAGAAGCGATATGTTTTTTGTATTGATTGATGAGTGGTTTGTAGACAGAGAAGCCTGCATTGCGGAGCCCTTCAACAAGAGAAACTGTGTAACGGCCCACTGTTGTGCCGCCAAAACCGGTTCCTCCGGGAATGATGTCATAGCTTGTACAGCCATAGAGCGCTACGTTTTGGCCTGCAAGTAAAGGCAAAACGTTTTCGTTTTTCAGCAGCACCATGCCCTCAGCCCCGATCTTTCGGTCGTCAGCGGCATGCTGTTTCAGATCTGGTTCGTTGGAGTAAGTATAGTTGTTGAAGTTATGACACTTGACAATAAACTGCAAAATGCGTTTCACATTGCGGTCAAGAACAGCCATAGGCAGACTTCCATTCTTCGCATTGGCAAGCAGTTCGTGATACTGTTTGTCCCGTCCTGGCTGCAACATGTCGTTACCTGCCACCATTGAAGCGGTCGCATTGCTTCCCGCATTCCAGTCGGAAACGACTAAACCTTTGTAGTTCCACTCGCCTCGGAGCACTGTTTCGGTGAGTGAAATGTCCTCACATGTGGGCTTACCATTAATGCTATTATAGGCAGTCATGACCGTCCAAGGGTTGCCAATCCGCACGGCTAACTCGAAAGTTCGCAAGTAAAGTTCACGCAAAGCGCGCTGACTGACGCGGCTATCATTCGCATTTCGATTGGTTTCTTGGCTGTTGGCTGCAAAGTGTTTGACGCAAGCTGCGGTTCCTTCGCTTTGGATTCCCATCACATAATGGGCTGCTATGGTGCCCGAGAGATAAGGGTCTTCGGAATAATATTCGTGGTTTCGTCCACAAAGTACATTGCGCATAAGGTTCATACTTGGTGCAAGAATCCAGTCAAGACCGTATTCTTTGGTTTCGTTTCCGATGCCTTTTCCGATGCGATAGGCGGCATCTTTGTCCCAAGTAGAAGCCAGTGAGATGCTCGTCATGTAGTCGGTACAGAAGTAATTGCGGCTGTCAAAGTCACGTCGGGCACTCATTCTTAGTCCTTGATTGCTGTCGGCACAATAGGTTTTCGGTATGCCTAAGCGCGGAATGGCATAGGTGCTTCCTGCCGTTCCCGGAAACTTTGCGTCGTCTCCATAGCTCATTCCGCAGCCTAATACGAGGTGACACTTCTCCTCAAGCGTCATAGCTGCGATTACATCATCGATGTTTTCGGCCTGTAAACGGGGCTGTGAAGATACGGTGAGACTATGAAAGCAGGCTACAATGGCCATGATAAAGATGTGATGTCGTCTCATTATTTGAACAATTTAGGTAGGAACTCAGTTAAATAGATACGCCAGTTGCGCCAGATGTGACCGCCTTCGGTCTCCATATAGTCATATTTAAACCCTTTAGAGTCGAGATAATGGCGTAGGTCGGCATTGTTCTTATACAGGAAATCGGTCTTCCCAATGCCGATCCATAGTAACTTTGGGTGCATTGAAAACAGCTTATCGATCTTTTGTTCGCGGTCGGCATAGATTGTATCAAGCCCACCTTGTTGCTGTCGGTCTATGGCTGCGGAGAACAATCCCACATAGTCGAAGACGTCAGGATTGTTGATTGAGATGTAAAAGGAGTGGAAACCGCCCATCGAAAGGCCTGCGATAGCACGGTGGCCCTTGTCCTTTTGCACGCGATAAGTGGCCTCGACAAACTTGATAACGTCAGGGAAAGCCTGCTCAAAGTAGCCATCCATCGTCTTTGGGAGCGCCATTGTGGGCACCTTGAAGCCCTCGGAAGTCTCGCCGGGGCATGCTTCTTGCGAGATATTCCCATTGGTCATAACAACAATCATAGGCTCGGCTTTGCCCTTAGCGATGAGGTTATCAAGGATTTGGGCGGCGCGTCCGAGCTCCGTCCAGGCCTGTTCATCGCCACCAATGCCGTGGAGTAGGTAGAGAACAGGATATTTCTTGCGGCTCGTTTCGTAGCCCGCAGGCGTGTAAACGGTACAGCGTCGTGTCATTCCGGCCGTCGGACTGTCATACCAAACCTTTGAAACAGTGCCGTGAGGAACCTTGTTTACCTTATAAAGGTCGGCGCGGTCGCCCCCAATAAGGAAGATGCTTGTGGTGTTGGCGATGTCGCGAATGGCATATACATTGGCCGGATCGGTCACCTTTACGCCGTCGATAATCATGTTATATAGGTAGAGTTCAGGCTTCAGACTGCCTTTTGTGGTGAACGTCCAAAGGCCGTTTGCGTCTTTATTCAGGTCGGCTATGCCCGGAGCATCATATTCCCCATAGGGCGTATTCACTTTTTGTGTGGGCAGAAAGTCGCCTGTTATCTGCACCGATTCGGCCTTGGGAGCCATGAGACGGAAGGTGACCGAGTGGTCAGAATGCACCTCCGGAGAAAGTGGAGGCTGCTCTCCAAATAGGTTTTGCTGGGCAAAACAGCATGTTGTCAGCGTTGCCAAGCATAGGGTTGCGAATTGTTTTTTCATTTTATCTAATCGTTTTTTTTATCATTTGGTTGTTGTTGTTTGTTTTTTTGCCGGATTGCAAGTTATTGACAGTCAGTCGGTTCTGCAATATAGGCTATTTCGTGCGGTTAAATGGGCTGTTTAAGTGTGCAATATAGCCTGTTTAACCTTGCAATATAGCTTGTTTAGTGTGGCAATATGGCCTATTTAATCTGCTTAAACAGGCTGTTTAATACAGTTAAACGGCCCATATTGCAAACAAGGGGAAGCAGATTGCTTTTTTACTTCGCCTCATTTCCAGCCTTCATTCTGCGAGATATTCGGATTGAGCTCGGTTTCTTTCAATGGAATCGGCAGCAGTTTGTTGCGGTCACGGAAGCCGTAAGTGCTGTTCTTAAAGCCCCATTGCATGCCATTTGCCGTGAGTGACGGTATCTGTGCGCCTTGTTTGCCTAGCACTTCTTTGGCATCTCCCCAGCGAACAAGGTCTTGATAGCGAACACTTTCCATGCAAAGTTCAAGTCGTTTTTCCTTTTTAATGTCCTCAAGGGTGAGCGTTGTGAGCGGAGAGAGCTTGGCTCGCTTGCGAATTTGGTTGACATAATCGAGTGCCTTGCCTGGGTTTCCGGCCTGAAGGTGGGCTTCTGCCGCCATAAGCAGCACCTCGGCATAGCGCATGACGCGCGGGTTAGTGTACTGAAGTCCCTGAAAATAGGGGGCATCAATGATGCAATCGGCCTTCAACGGGCGCGTCTTCCACATGAAATATCCCTCATTTCCATAGACGAAGGCACCCGGTTGAATGTTGATTCCATAAGCTTTCATCTGCTCATAGGTGCGGAGCGTGCTGTTGAGGCGGTAGCCGTTTGTTCCCTCTTCGGCCACGAAAGCGTCGTAAAGAGCCTTGCGCGGATTCAAAAAACCGTAGGTTCCCGTGGCGATTTCGGTAGCAGCTTGTCCGCTATAAAGCAGCTTGTCGGTGCGCCACCCCTGCATTAAATAGAGCATAGTCACCTGATTCCAAGCTTGTTCTGGGTCGTTTCGCAGCTGTACTTCGAGCAAATCCTCGCAACAATTATTGTTGACTGCATGGAGGAGAAGGTCGTATTCGCCGGTGAAGAGCGCGTATTTGCCCGAGAGAATGACGTTGTCAAGCATCTGTGCAGCCTCTGCGTACTTGCCTTGGAAGAGGAAAGTCTTCCCCAAATAGGCCTGAGCTGTTTCCTTTGTGATGCGGATTCCCGTTTCAGCATCGTTGACATCATGCTTCGATGGCAGCTCCCCTGTTTCGATAGCAGCCTTCAAGTCGCTCTCAACAAAGGCCCAAAGTGCTTCTGTTGTGGCGTTTCCGGGGCGATATTCCCCGGGCTTGAGCAAATGATCCACTATGGGTGCGGTTCCCCAAAGCGTCACCAGTTCGAAGTTAGCCCACGCGCGGAAGAAGCGAGCCTCGGCTATATCGCGTCGCATATTGGGCGTGTTTGGCTTCACATGCTCGATAATCAGGTTGGCATTATAGATGATATTGTAGAGATTGACGTATACACTCTGCACCAAGTTGTGGTCGGTTCCGAAGGTATATTCGTTGAGTTTCTCCATTTGTGCGTTGTCTCCGCGCGATCCTCCGCCACACCAAACGTCGTCAGCAAGCAGGTTTTTGACGAAGAACCAATTGTAATGGTTGGCACGGAAGCTGATATGGAGAGCAGCCAGCGCTTGTTCAGCCTCTTCATCTGTCTGATAAAAGGTCTCTTTACTGCCCATATTGCCGTGCTTGGGAATGTCGAGACGGTCTTCACAGCTCGTTATTCCGAGTGCAAGACAGGCCGTCAGCATGAGTGAAAGATATGATTTTTTCATAAGTGTTCGTCTAAATTACAGGTTATTAAAAGTCAATATTGAAGCCTAAGACAACCTTCTTCGACATGGGATAGGCTCCCTTGTCTATGCCCATGCCCGAGGTTGCATTGGAAGATGCCTCTGGGTCGAAGCCTTTATACTTGGTAAAGGTGAAGAAGTCATCGAGAGAAAGGTAGATACGGGCGTTGCTTACGGCGACTTTGGCGGTCAGTTTCTTTGGCAGGGTGTAGCCCAATTGTATCTGTTTTATCTTGAAATAGGAGCCATTGAAGACCATAGCGCTCGAGCAAGCATACTTATCCATGTCCGAAGCGCCAGCCCGTGGCTGGGTAGCATGGGTATTTTGAGATGTCCAACGGTCGGTATAGAAGAGCGCTTTCTGCTTGTTTGCAGCGGCATAGTCGGGTCGATTGATGCAATTGAAGATGTCGTTGCCCTGCGAACCGCTGCCGAATACGGTGAGATCGAAGCCTTTATAGGCCGCTGTAAGCGTCAGGCCATAGGTGAAATCGGGTATGGCATCACCGATATAAGTGAGGTCTCCATCACCGATATCGCCGCTGTTGTCGAGGTCTTCAAACGTGGGATTGCCCGTGTTTGGGTCGATTCCCGCGAATTTATAGCCTCGGAAGTAATACACGGGATAGCCTTGTTCAAAGTAAGTCACGGTATAAGTATGGAAAGTTGAGCCTGCCAAGCGAGTGATGGAGGGGTCAATATAGGTGACTTTATTGCTGATAGTGGCCAAGTTTGCACGTATTCCGTAAGTGAAGTCCTTGATATGGTCGCGCCAACCCACTTCAAATTCAACGCCTTTATTGCTCACATTGCCTGCATTTATGGGCGAGGTTTTGCCGCCAATCTCAAGAGATGGGGTGGTATTCCAAATGAGAAGGTCTTTTGTTTTCTTGTTGAAATAGTCGACACTGAGGCTCAATCGACTGTTGAAAAGGTAGGTATCGAGGCCGATATTAGTCTGTTCAGAGGTCTCCCACTTAAGGTCTTCGTTGCCCAGTGTGGACGGACTGACCCCTCGAACATAGTTGATTCCAGAGGTAAATGGATAGAATCCCGACTGAACCATGTCCGTACTGTAGGCATATCCGCTTAAGGCGGAGAGACTACCGTTCTGTCCCCAGCTTGCACGGAGCTTCAAACTGTTGACCGTTTTCCGCAAGGGAGCGAAGAAATTCTCCTCGGATAGTGTCCAACCCAAGGAGGCTGCGGGGAAGTAACCCCACCGGGTATTCTTAGGAAGCAGGGCAAGGTCGGCCGCATCGGCGCGCAAAGAGAATTGCGCATAATACCTTCCAGCATAATTATATCCTAGACGTCCGAAGTAAGAAAGCTTTGCTGTGCGTGTCTTTTCGCCGTCGACACTCTTGGTAGCCGAGGCAGATCCGTAATGAAGATAGTAGAAAAGAGGGTCGTTTTTGAGCAAGGCATGTTCGCCATTAGGGGCAAGTTCGCCTTGAACATAGTCATAGGTAGATTCCTGATATGACATACCAAGCATGGCATTCACATTGTGTTTGCCAAATTGTTTCATGTAGTTTGCAAAGTTTTCCCACTGATAATAGATTGAAGTTGAACTTTGACTGCTCAGCCCAACGTAGTCTCTACTTTGCACACCGTTGCCATAAAAGGGTAGATTTGTGGTGCTACTGCGTGTTCCACCAAGCCGATAACCGAAACGAGACGTGAAAGTTAAGCCTTTAATCGGGGTGAAATCGGCATAGAAAGAGCCGTTGATAGCGAAGCCACTGTTCCTTGAAAGGTTGTTATCGCGCATGATTAAGGGGTTGTATTGTTCGCCCGCATAGAAATTGGATATGCCATAATAGTTTCCATTGGCATCTGTAAGAAGATGCTTTTTGGTGTCTAAAGCATGCTGAACATGGAAAGGGAGCGGTGTTCCAACGTAGGTTTCGGGAGTCAATGGGTCGAGCATCATCACCGAAGTGAGCAGGGACCCATATTCATTGTTGCTTGAAACTTGTCGCACATTGTATTTCTCAATCTGATTGGTAGTGCCAACTTTGAGCCATTTCTTAATCATGTATTCCGAATTAATGGTCGCGGTAAGGCGTTGATAAGTATCGGAATTGCCGGTTACGATGCCGTCGTTGTTCAGATAAGTGAGTGAAAGATAATAGTTACCACGGTCACTTCCGCCGGTAAAGGCGAGGTTGTGCTTCCGCATTTTGCTATTCTCAAAAGCCACATCTGTCCATTTCGTGTCGGTTTTTCCGTCCCAATTAGCGATCAGATAGTCCCGGGTAAAGGTGCTTCCTTCGGTCATATATTGGATATACTCGGTTGCATTGAGCATCTCGGGCACCCGAGCAAGCGATTGACCAGCGTATTGAAAGCTGTAACTGATGCGCCCTTCGCCGGCAGTTCCTTTCTTTGTAGTAATCAATACGACGCCGTTTCCGGCTTCTGCACCATAGATAGCGGCGCTAGCCGCATCTTTTAGGATTTCCATGGAGGCGATATCGTTAGGGTCGATGCCGCTGATATTGCTCAAACGGACACCGTCTACTACATAAAGTGGCTCCGAACTGACATTCGAAGAGAAGCCGCGAATGCGCACAGTGGGACTTGCTCCCGGCGCAGCCGAGGCCGAAACGATCTGCACACCGGCCGTCTTTCCCTGTAAGGCTTGCTTGGCATCGGTGATTGTTCGGTGCTCCAAGTCTTCCGATTTCACTTGAGAAATAGCGCCGGTGACCGAACTTTTCTTCTGAATACCGTAGCCAACGACGACGACATCCTCAAGGATTTTAGAGTCTTCTTGCAGTATAATCTCCATGTTTTGCGCTGCTTTAGCTTCTTGTGTGGCAAAACCAATGTAGGAGATAACGAGCGTTGCGCCCCTATGGGCTTTGAGTTTAAATGCTCCGTTGAGGTCTGTAACGACCCCATTTGATGTTCCTTTTTCAACAACACTCACGCCAATCATCGGCTCTTTCAGGTTGTCAACGACACTACCTGAGACATTTATGAGCTCTTGCCCCCATGATGTCTGGCACATAATCATTAAAAGAAACAGGGTAAATGACCTGATCGATACTGTTTTCTTCATTTTTGTAGTATTAAATTGTTGCGAGACAAAGGTATGATGTATTCCAAACAAAGCTTTTTTCAGCCGTTCTTTTATTTTTTATTTTCGTTCAAAAGTTCTTTCAGGTGCGTTCAAACATTTTCTTATTTGTTCAGAATGCTTTGGTAATAAGGGTTTTATTCGTACATTTGTATTATTATTAAGCACATTTACATGAAGCGTTTCCAATTACAATCTTTTCTTTCTTTGCTTTTCATCAGTGTTGTCTTCGGCTTTGTTTCGTGCGCGAAAACTAAGGAAAAACCAGCCTTAACAGACGAAGAACACGCCATGGTTGTGGCGGATGAAATATCGAATCACAACATAAAAGGGTTTGCGGAAGATGCCCATGGGCACCTTTGGATGGCAACATTCAGGGGACTTAACAAGTTTGATGGCAACAAATTCTATCAGTATTTCTGCACAGATGACTCGACCGGTTTGCCGGATAACAACGTTACGGGGGTGTTTTGCGACAGAAACAAGCGGATATGGGTTTCTACTGTGAACGGTGTTTGCCGGTATACTGACAAAAATACCTTTGAACGTATAGCCATGGACGACAAGAACCTCAACGTTGTTCAATTGCTCATCACGCCGAACAACCGCATAATAATATACACAATAGGTTCCTTATTGGAGTATGATGCCCGCAAAAACCGCTTTGTCAAGCGACTTGGGAACCTCGATCCGCAACATAATTTCATGGGGCGTGTCATCATAGACAGGCACAATAGCGTGTGGATTCAGAACTTAAACTGTCTTCGTCGCTATGAGGGAAAGCGATTATCGTTGGCAGATTCCATCGCTATGCCAAAGGGTTTCTATCCTACATACGCTTACATGGAGGACGACGGGCGCATCTGGTTGTGTGGTGACAACCGTGTTCTTGTTTACAATCCGGCCGCGCGTGCTTTTGAAAATGCGCCAGATGCGATTGCCGGGAGCCCTGTTTTCAGCCATGATCAGATATATTGTATCCACCCATATAATAAAGGTGGACTGCTTATCAGCACTTCTAAAAATGGCATTTTCTATTATGATAAGGCATCAGAGACGCTACTTTCTCCCCAAAAACCGGGCTTCCCGTTCGACGAACCCTATTTCAAAGTTACACAAATGTACACAGATTCCAAGAATAACTTGTGGATGGGATCTTCCGATCAAGGTTATAGTGTCGTCTATCAGTACAATAAAATTTTCAATACCAACAACTTTTTGGTCAAAGTAGTGGGCCACCAATCGGTGTTAGCCGTGGCAGAAGACAAGGCAGACAACCTGTTTATATCAACCAAGATGCGTGGCCTGCTGGTGTATAACAGGCGTGACAACACGCTGAAATCGCTTTCTTTGGAAGGTCTTAAAGTGAGCGATTACAAGAATGAAATAGGGAGTTTGCTTGTTGATAGCCGTGGATACTTGTGGATGGCCAACGGTTCAGAAGTCGTCAAAGCACGCTATAATGGTGAAACATTGGTGCCGGAGAAACGCTATCCGGTCTTCTACACCATGTCATTGACGGAGAGTAAGGAGGGAATCGTGTGGGCAACGTCAGCCTCAAATAGGGTTTTTGCATTCATGCCTGACGGAGAAATGAAGCCAAACACGCTCTATCCGGCAACCTTTGTCTTCGTTCCTGTGGCGTTGCCGCTGCGTTCCGGCGGACTACTCACAGCTGCTTTCTTACAGGATCTGGTTGAGATAAATCCTCAAACGTTTGAGGCAACGAAGTGGAATGTAGACAATAATGATTGGAAAAAGAGCCTTCCGCGATCGGTTTTCATTCCTACAGACCTCTATGAAGACCCGCATGGGAACATTTTTGTGGGCACTGTGACAAACGGTTTGGTGTGTATTGCCCCCGATCATGTGCGGGTTCATCGCGTTGAAGGGCTTTCATGTAAAGACATTTCAGCGATAGAACCCGATCAAAATGGCAATATTTGGGTGAGCACAATGAACGGTCTTAATAAGATAGATGGGCTTAATGGCGCGATAACTTCTTATTATTCGACCGATGGGATCGGCGGAAATCAGTTCAATGACCGCGCTTCTTGCTGTTTGAAAAGCGGCGAAATGGTGTTTGGAGGAACCCATGGATTGACCATATTCAACCCGGGTAACCATTATACGAGGCAGAATATTCCGCTGGTTTTCGAGATGTTGAAAGTACATAATGAGGTTGTTTCGCCTGATAGGAGCGATTGTATCGATCGCAATCTGGAAGACCTTCCGACGGTTTATCTTAATTATAAGCAGAATAGTTTCAGCATTTCGTTTGCCGCTTTGGCCTATGGTGATTACGAACGGGCCTGCTATTCGTATCGAATGGAGGGCTTTGACGAAGATTGGATAGATGCAGGTAATAGCCATGAAGCGTTTTATTCGAATCTCCCGGCAGGCCGTTATACGCTCAAGGTGAGGGCGAAAAGCAAGGGAAACAATGAGTTCACGGCCAAGAACGAACTTGAGATCGTTGTCAGTCCTGCGCCTTGGAACACGTGGTGGGCGTGGACTTTGTATGCCTTTATGTTTGTGATTGTCCTGCTCTTGCTGCGCCGTTTGCGCCTACGATCGATTAAAGAGAAGGCCGAAATGCATCGGGCAATGGAGGAAAAACAGCAGGAACAGCGTATAAACCGTATGAACATGAGTTTCTTTGCGAATATTTCACATGAGTTCCGAACGCCGCTTACGATGATTTCGGGGCCTGTTTCCATGCTTTGCGACGACCAAACTATCTCTGAATTCAACAGGCGTTTGTTGATGATAGTCAGGCGTAGTGTGTCTCGTATGCTGCGTCTTGTGAACCAATTGATGGACTTCAACAAGCTCGAAAACGATACATTACGCTTGAAAGTGCGCCGCATGGACATCATCGCTGAGCTGTTTACGATCTGCGATATATTCAAAGTAAATGCTGAAGAAAAGGGAATAACATTCAAATCGGTCGGTTTAGAGGACTCATTTCTGATGTTTCTTGACCGAGATAAGTTAGAAAAGATTATGAACAATCTGCTTTCAAATGCCATGAAGTTCACTCCTAAAGGCGGAACCATCGTTGTTAGTCTCGATGTTACTGCCGGAATGGCGACCATTATGGTGCAGGATAGCGGAAAAGGAATCCCTGATAGTGAGCTTGAAGACATTTTTCAACGGTATTACCAGCTTGACAATCAGACGAAAGGAAAGCTGAATTGGGGCACAGGTATCGGCCTTTATTATGCCCGAAAGCTGGCCGAACTGCATCATGGAACATTGGTTGCCGGCAATAAAGAGGGCGAACCGGGAGCCGTGTTCACCCTTTCTCTTCCTGTTGATGACTGCTGTTATACCGAAGGCGAGCGTGCTTTGCCCGAAGAAAATCAGGAAGAAATGTTCCCCATCGCCCCTCTTCGCAATACAACCGCAGCCGAAATACACGATACAGAGGGCCGTCCTACGATCTTGGTTGTCGATGATGACACCGAAGTTGTGAATTATCTTCAGACGTTGTTGATGCCTTATTACAATGTGATTTATCGCTTTGATGCCGAGAGTGCTTATAAAGCTATCGGCGAAGATGAGCCAAACTTGATCTTAAGCGATGTCGTCATGCCCGGCAAGACAGGCTATGAACTGTGCCGGGACATCAAGGATAATCTGCAATTATGCCACATTCCAGTGATTCTTGTCACCGCAAAAGCAACGGTAGAGAGCCAAGTTGAAGGACTCAACACGGGTGCTGATGCTTACATCACAAAGCCTTTTGACCCCAAATTGCTGCTGGCTATGATTCATTCACAGCTGGCCAACAGAGAGAAAGTCAGGCAGTTGCTTGTTAGTTCCACGCAGACCGATGCCATTGATGAAAAGGTGTTGTCGCCCCAAGACAAGCATTTCATGGACGAGCTCTATAAGATTATGGAAGCAGAATTGGCCGATTCGGAACTTGATGTGAGGCACTTGACGGAACGATTACACGTGTCGCGCACCAAATTATATTATAAGATGAAAGGGTTGACGGGCACAAATCCAAGCATATTCTTCAAGACTTACAAGTTGAATCGGGCTGCAGAACTCATTCGAGAAGGCCGATATACGATGGGAGAGATAGCTTATTTGACGGGGTTTAATACGCCGAGTCATTTTTCAACAAGCTTCAAAAAGCAGTTCGGAGTGTCGCCGAGCGAGTATAAATAAACTGTTTTGCAACTCTGTTTTGCCCAAACAGGGCTGTTGCTCCCGCCTTTTCATAGTGCTAAAGTAATAAAATATTGGGGAGAGGGCATTGATTTCACAGATTTTTTTAATAAATTTGTGGAAGGGTGGGAGAAAGACCATAGGTGTCATTCCCCCGCGTGGTTGAAAAGGGCGGACGCGTCAGCAATTCGGTTGATGTGAACATTGCATGTGACAACCTGAGCGACCGCAAAGACCTGATATTGGCCCAGAGCGACGTGCTGATTACATTACCAGGTGGCATCGGTACACTCGATGAAGTGTTCACTGTGGCAGCCAGCCGCACGATAGGTTATCACGCAAAAACAGTGATTCTCTACAACATGAACGGCTTTTTCGACTCGCTTATTGGCCTGCTTGACGACCTACAACAGCGTGGAATGATTCGCAGAAAGTAGTCGGATTATATCCAAGTTGCAACTGATTTGGAGGGCATTCAGCGCCTGATTGGGCGTTTGTAAGGGTGAGTTCTCGTTGTTCTCAGCTTCAAATGAGAAGCGGTTTTCATTATGATGGGTCGATATGACGAGCCATTAGATAGCCTTGTCTTCCAACCGCATTGCAGCCGTAGCGTGATGGGCAAGAACCTGTGCATTGTAGGCAAGGCTTGCGGTATCAGACAGAGATTGTCGTACCATGTTGCTCGCCACACTTTCGGTACGATGAGCCTAAGTGCAGGCATACCTATTGAGAGCATAGCCAAGATGATGGGGCACGCTTCCATATCAAGCACGCAGATTTATGCACAGGTAACAGACAAGAAGATTTCTGAGGATATGGACAGGCTCATTACCAAACAGTCAATAATAAAGGGAACAAATACGGAGAGAGGGCTTATGAACCTTCGGGTATTACAACTTGTAAAATGGAGGAAACAGCATGAAGGCTATCAATAATCCCAAAAGAAAAATAAGCGTAAACAATCAGCGTAGTTATTTCGATTGGACTGATGAAATACAGGTCGTTCGCAAGGGGAATGGCGAAATCGCTATGACGGAAGGAGAACTTGCAAGGTTCTTCGGCGTAACGTGGAGTAAACTCAACCACAGACTGCAAACGGTAATGAAATCCCCTAACCTGCACCCCGATGAAAGGAGTGTAGGTGAGGAGGAAATCATCATCAACGGACAACTAAAAGGTTATGCACCGCTCTATCCGCTTCCAATCATCATCGCTCTGTCCTTTCTGTTGGATAGTACGGAAGCGCATTTGTTCAGAAAGTATGTCTGTCAGAGATTGAAGCAACCTGCATCCGTGATAACACCGATATTTCTGCTCGGTAACACGAGTAACTAATGATTATTTCTTATCTTTCCTTTTTCTTTCACTGATTATATCTTACTACATAACTACAATAAGGGATAATGTATTGAAAAAGAAAGGTTTATATTGTAGTTAGTTGGAAGTCCTTACTATTACTACCATAGAACTACAGGCTACAATATAGTTGTCCTTTAAACATATTATTTTAATCTGGAATTTGTGGGGGTTGGAATAAATTATGTATTTTTGCAGTCATATAGTGCACAATTACGTTATGCAATAAAACACCTATGAAATATAGATACAAAATAATACTCATATTTTTAGCTGCCGTGTTTAAACTAAGCTCTATTTGTGGGCAAACAGACACGGCTACGCTAAAAATTAGTTATAAAGTAGCATTTAAGTCTTGTGTAGAACGTCCGCAGCTGTTCGATGATATGATATTATTGGTTGGAAAGCAAATGAATATATTTTCTGTTTCGGGTAAATGCTTGGTGCCACCAGGAAAGCATAAAATTAACTTTGTGGTTTGGGAGCGAACATCAGTGCCTCGAGGGTATAGCTCGCAGAAAATGTTCGACTATGATGTAGAGATAGAACTAAAATCGGGTGGTTTATACGTCGTACAAGAACACCCTTCGTTGCCTTCTTTGAACATATCTTTAAGCTGTTTTGCTCCTAATATGCGTAAAATGGAGAATGAAAACCATAAACAGAGAGTTTGAATGTTACCATTCGGGGTGTTCTACTCGTTGTTTTGGCAAAATAATATCGTTAAGAATAAAGTAATATTACCTTATAAATATGGACACAAGTACACTCTATTTCTGTTTATTTTTGTGGTGGGTAATTAGCTATTTAGCTGTTTCTTACCTGGTAAACCCGTCTCATGTGCGTTGGAACAACCCTATAAAGCAAAGTCGTTTTGTAGTTCTTTCGGCTCTTGCAGTATCTTTTTTAAGCTTTATAGCACATTCTTACGTATATATAGAGAAATATCAAGCGAAGAATAACATAGAATTCAAATCAATATCCCACTTTTTTTCCTGTCTTACCAACCCACAGTCGAAGCCCATTTTCGAGGCAGATTACTTCTTAATGTTAGTTTTAATAGTTGTTATTTCTATAATTCCGCTTATCCGACACCTACGTTTAATATGGTGGATAAGTAGACACCCACACTATTCAATACTTATTTTCAAGGTGATACCCGAGATGCCGCCTCGCCAAATATTTATACTCAGCATAGATAATAAGGAATCTTGTGGCGGAAGATACATCTTGTCTTATTATAAATACTTGGTGTTGCCAGGCAAACATAAGTACCAATTCTGGTTGGGAGAACTTCATGGAAAAGGCAGTTATTGGCGTTTGTTCGACCAAGAAATGGACCTTGATTTGTTGGCAGGGCATCAATACATTGTAGAAGAAGATGCTATGGAAGACAAGTTTAACATTCATGATACTTCGTCAGTTACCGATAGAGATAACGAAAGTAAAGAAACAAGTTAAAAAAATAGGTTATGATCATTGATTTTTTTGGGATTTTAAGTTTGTGGTTACTATCCTTTTTGGTGGCTATTTTGCTATATTTTAAATGGACCGCCCCCATTCTCGATCGATGGAACAACCTATTAGGACGGAGCGTTAAATTTGTAACACTTAGCGGTACCCTTCTTTTTATCAGTATCTGTGTGTTCTGTTACAAAACTATTGAGTGGGAAGTGTCTTCTAACAATACCGAAATTCGGAACTCTAACAGTCCTTCTTCCGATGATTCAAAGCCCAGAGTTATCTTCTCTCAGAAGGGCGATTTCATCTACATATTAGTTGTTCTATCTCTGGCATTTGCCTATTTTCTTTCAATACCAGCGTTTAAAGCGATGGATAAGCGAACACCCAGACTACGCCATACTGGTTTTCGACCTTCAAGATATGGGGTATGTTAAGCAAAAAGGGAGAATAATAAACGATGGTTTTCTCCCTATTAGCAGAGGACGAATCTACTTCACAAGAAGCGACTGCGGTTCCTGAAAGAGAAAGACCAACAAACAAGCAGGACACAGAGAATACCATGCACTCCGAGCCTGCACGGAATGCTGAGAACGTAACCGTCCAGAAACGCATCAGTGCCAAGATGAGAAAGAAAACTCTCGAAGCCTACAAGCAAGCCTATCTTGTGCCGGCCAAGTTAAACAACCGTAAGGCAGTCTATCTGAGTAGGGAGACACAGGAGCGTGCCGACTTTATTGTGCGTAGATTAGGCGACAGGGGCAGCAACCTTTCAAGCTTCGTTGAGAACATCGTTCGTCAGCATCTGGAGGAATATGGTGAAGACATAGAGAAATGGAGAAGACTGTAAGCCGTAAGAAAAGGTAGACGGTTTTCTGGAAAAAGGTCTACCTTTTCGAGCAAATAGGTCTACCTTTTTTGCTAAAAGGGTCTACCTTTTCTTCTTCGGTTTAGTTCTCTGTGAGAATACCACGAATGCAGTTAGTCATAGAATGCACGGCATTCGTTTTTAGGCTATAAAACGTTTTAAGCGTATATAATTTGTTCGGTAGCATTGCAAGACGTCAGTTTGTACCCACAAACTGCGCTTGCTCCCTCGTCAGACTATCGGGGAGATAAGACCGTAATCACTCCGTTCTCATCGGTCAGCATTCAAGAATTAAGAGACAATGAATCATCTATAATGATTAACTTTCAAAGAAGCTTATATGAACAGATATAATAGAAAGACTGCCCAATGGCAGCAACAGAATAAAGAAGAGCAGAAGATGAACAAGACAGAGTTCATCAAGGTAAGATGCACCTCAGAAGAAAAGCAGCGTATCAAATCAAGGGCGGAAAGTGTGGGGCGTAAGTTCTCCGACTACTGCCGTGAGATATTACTTAATGGAGAAGTAACAGCCGTTCCTAAGATGACCGAAAATGAGAGGGAAGCCATTTGTGTACTTCAGCATACAGGAAGATTCTATGGGCAGGTTTCCAACCTCATCAAGGTCAAGGACGAGGATTGGCTACATATCACAAAGAACCTTTCCCTATGTGCCAAAGAGGCATTTAAGCGGTTTTACGACCCCCATTTTCGTGTGAACGATGAGATATATAAGGTCTTAAATATGAAGAGAGATGATAGGTAAATGCAAGGCAATAGCGCATGGTAGCACGGCTTTGGACTATATATTTAGGGAAGGCAAACTCGGTAGTCGGCTTGCTTTCCATAATCTTTGCAGCAGGGGACCGAAGGCTATCTACGAAGAAATGAAGATGGTCAGCGATTACAACACACTGTGCAGAAATAAGTTCCTCCGCATTGAAATCGGTATCGCACCGAAGGACGAGAAAAGACTACCTATATCCGAGCTTATGGGAATAGCCCATCTGTTTGCCAAGCGAATGGGACTTGACAACCACCAATGGGTAGCGGTAACGCACAAGGACACCGATAATAGACACATTCACATCATTGCCAACCGTATCAGCCTTTACGGAGAGGTCTATGATACCACTTTTGCAAGCAATAGGGCAGCAAAAGTGGCGGAGGAAATAAGCAGAGAGAAAAACTTGACTATCGCAAAGGATGTCAAGGCGGAAAGGAAATACCAAAAGGAAAAATCTAACCCAACGAGAGAGCAAACCAAGAAAGAGGTGCAACAAATCTGTTATTCACAGCTTGACAAGTACAAAGGAACAGGTATCACAGGACATTCTATGTTCCTCTACGAATTGAAAATTCAAGGGGTATCCATAGAACGCATGAAAAATAAACAGGGCAAGGTTTATGGCTTAAAGTTCTCATACGGGGAACATACGTTCAAGGCTTCCGAGATAGGCAGGGAGTTCGGCTACCGTTCCCTGCAGAAGAACTTTGAAGTAACCAACAAGGAAGAATCAAGGAAACCACATCAAACAGTACAAGAGCCGACAGAAAGGAAAGAACAACCTGATACTGGTTATCAACTCGTACCTCCAAGCCGTTCCTCAATTTCACGAGACAATGACACTCCACGAGCACAGAACTCCATTGGTGCAGTGGCAGACACCATCGTTAGTGCAGCCGATGATGTGGTGGAAGGGTTGGGCGATTTGATTACACCAACTGTACAGGGCGATGACTATGCCGAAACTGCATGGCAGCGCAAACTCAGAAACCAAGCCAACAGAAAGAAGAAGAAGCGAGGAAGAGGATTATAATCCCATTACAGCGACAAAATCAGCATTACAAAAATGCAGAAAGAAGAATATCTCATTAAAAACGCTTGTTATTCGCCAGCAAAGTATTATCTTTGCAAACAGAATAACAAGCGTTCTTTGTTAGGCAGAAAACAGCGGAGCCAAGTAGCTCGCTCGTTTCTAAATCGTTACCAGTTTAGTTGCATCAATAAGGTAACTTCTTTATTTTCAATTAGATACACTTTAATAAATATCTTAGCGTGTGAAATCAATTATTAGGTTACCCCTCTGTATGAAATACCATGTATGTTATTAGAATAGGGTAACCTTTGTGCGGGTTTGTACATTATAAGTTATTCAGTTTTACTTGTCTTGCCCAATATTAAAACAGCATCTCCAGTGATGACAATGGCCTGTTGATTTGTAATCGGTTTTAATGGTAAGTGGCCATATTCGTTGATGATGTTTCGTGTTGCTTCCTCAAAAGGAAAACAGTTGAAATGCACAACTGGATAGAAATCTATGATGCCAAGTCCTGCGAAATCATTGAAGTTGGGTGTTAGTGTAAGATAATCATCCATTTTCTTTGCATATTCTATGTTAGGTGCGAGAATTATTGTACCAGCGGATTCTCCAATGTAAAGTTTGCCCATTTCCACTTGTTCTTTAATCAACTTATCTGTTCCTGTTTTTCTTAATTCTTGCATAAGGAAGAATGTGTTTCCGCCTGAGACGTATATACAGTCACAATCATTCAATATTCTTGTAATTTGATTTTTATCGAATTGGGTAATTTCTACTTCCTTTATGGTGAGACCGAGTGTGCGGAGTTCACTCTTCCCGTCTTCTACATATTGGGTATATTCTTCATGAATACTCGCTGTAGGGATAAATGCTACGGTTTTTCCTTTTAATGAAGAGGAAACTGTTTCTGATAAAATTGAAGCTACATCAGCAAAAGATGAGCATAAAAAGATTTTCTTCATTGTTCTGTTTTGTTTTGATGAATATGGTTGTACCTTTTCGTTCCGCTTGGAGTAAACTGTTTGAACAAAGATAAACGAAAGCACTATCCATAGAATTGTTCTTAACCAAAGTTTCATTCTCTTTCAAATTAGACATTACAAAGATATGAATAATTTTCCTATTTGTTGTTATATTATTTTTTAAAATGATAACATGATAATAGTTGGGATTTGTATTAGGTTAGCAAAGAAGAGAACATACATTATTTTGTTATCTTCTCATCTATAGGAAGCGAGAAGCTTTTTGTTAGTTAGTAGATGCTGTTAACCTCATATAGGGAAAAATAATTAGAAAGTAAAATCATGATTATCAATGAATTAACTTTTTGTGTTTTGGCTATTTTAACGTTTTAAGCCTGCTTTTGTTTGCTCATTTGCCTAAAATGTTGTACCTTTGCAGCGATAAATAAATAGGATAGTACATCTTTTATTGTGCTATACTTAGTATCTAACGGAGTTGAGATTATTGGTTTAATTCTTTCTCATATAAACTATAATCGCGAGTATTTCTCTTTTTCTTTTACTCAGGTTCCATAAAATAATAAGTATGAATAGAGAAAGCAAGATTGTATTGTTAATATTTAGTGTATTGATGTTTATTCCCATGTACTGCTGTGGAGCGGAACAAAAGGAAAATGCGAATGAAATTGATTGGAATCCAGTGATGGAGGCAATCATACAAGTTGAAAGTAAAGGAAATAGTCGGGCTAAGAGCGGCTCTTCTGTAGGTGCAATGCAGATTACTCCGGTTTTGGTAGCAGAATGTAATCAGATTCTTAAGAAAAGAAAAAGTACGAAGAGATTTAAGTTGTCTGATCGTTTTAGCATTGCCAAGTCGAAGGAAATGTTTTTGCTTATCCAATCACATCACAACCCTCTTAATGATATTGAAACGGCAATTCGCTCGTGGAATGGTGGTATTCATTTCAGTGTGAAGAGAACGCAACGATATTTCGAAAAGGTTATGAACATCTTGAAATAAGTTTTATTTCTATAGAGCCTGATTGCAATATGTCAATCAGGCTTTTCCTTTTATTGCTTTCTTGCTAATTAATCTTAATATAGTTTTTTATCCGCATCTTTTCATTTATTTTTGTAGTCAAAACAGAATTAAATCATTTTTGAGTATGACTGGAATTATTATCTTGGTAGTCGTTGTGCTACTTGTTATTTGGGGCGTATCTATCTATAACAATCTTGTGAAGTTAAGAAACAATCGTGAAAATGCGTTTGCAAATATTGATGTTCAATTGAAACAGCGCCATGATCTGGTTCCTCAATTGGTTGCAACTGTTAAGGGGTATGCCGATCATGAGAAGGAAGTGTTCATGCGTGTGACGGAAGCTCGTTCAGCTGCGATGAGTGCATCAAGCATTGACGATAAGATTAGTGCCGAGAATGCCTTGACAAGTGCTTTGTCTGGACTTAAAGTTTCTCTGGAGGCTTATCCCGAGTTGAAAGCCAATCAGAATTTCCTTCAGTTGCAGAATGAACTTTCTGACATCGAAAACAAACTGGCTGCCGTACGTCGTTTCTTTAATTCTACGACGCGCGAGTTGAATAATGCCGTTCAAACATTCCCTTCCAATCTCTTTGCCGGCATGTTTGGCTTCAAGAAAGAGGCCATGTTTGAAATTCCAACCGAGCAGCGTACAGAGTTTAATAAAGCACCCGAAGTGAAGTTCTGAGACAGATGAGGTATGTAGGAATGCAAACCCAAATCCGGCGCAACAACACACTTAGTATCCTGTTGCTGCTGATGTTTCCAACCATAATCCTGGGGATGGTATGGGGTTTCCTTGCAGCTTTGAATTATTTTGGTAACGGCTATACCGATGAGTATGGTGAGATGGTTTATCAACTTGATATCTCTACGGTCAACTACTATTTTGTTACAGCCATTCCATGGGTTGTTGCCGGTGTTCTCATATGGTTTGTTATAGCCTATTTTGGTAATGTGGCCATGGTGCAGCAGGCTACGGGAGCACGGCCGGTGACACGCAAGGAAAATCCTCGCCTATATAATATTGTAGAAAATCTCTGCATGACCTGCAACATGGATATGCCGAAAATTAATGTCGTCGATGATCCTCAGCTCAATGCTTTTGCAAGTGGTATCAATGCCAAGAGCTATACGGTTACGGTTACAACCGGTTTAATGGAGCTCCTTGACGATGATGAACTTGCGGGCGTTCTGGGGCATGAGCTGACGCATATCCGTAATCACGACACCAAACTTCTTATTACAAGCATTATCTTCGTGGGCATAATTTCCACGATTATGTCTGTTGTTGTGCGCATGATGTATGAAACATTGTGGTATGGAGGTGGTCGCAGACGCAGTAACAGCAAAGAAGGTGGCGGGCTGTCTCTGTTGGTTATTCTCCTGATAGGTGTTGTTTGCTGTGCTGTTGCCTATATTTTTACATTGCTTACACGCTTTGCTATTTCGCGTAAACGTGAATACATGGCAGATGCAGGCGGTGCAGAACTTTGCGGAAATCCACTTGCTTTGGCATCTGCTTTACGCAAGATTTCTCATAATCCAGGTCTTGATAACGTGAAACGTGCCGATGTTGCACAGCTGTTTATCATTCAGCCTGATGAGATGAAGCAGGGACTGATGAGTTTTATGGATTCACTTTTCAGTACACATCCGGATACCGAAAAGCGCATTGCCATTCTTGAACAATTCTGATATATGAGATTTTCGATGATTAAATTGATGACTCTTGCTATTATGATGAGTTGCTCTCTGTCGAGTTTTGGGCAGCAGACTGCTGTCTGGAATACCGAACATTATCGTGAGCGCATGGCTGAGTTTGCAAAAATGCGTAGCATTGACGCTACTGACATTGTTATGTTAGGCAATAGCTTGACAGAGTTTGGAGGTGACTGGAGCAAGCGACTTGGCTTCAAGCATGTGCGCAATCGTGGTATTGCCGGTGATAATGTTGATGGTGTATTGAACCGTTTAGACGCCATTCTTTCCAAGAAGCCGAAAGCTATCTTGTTGATGATAGGTATAAATGACATCAGCCAAGACCAGACTGCAGAGCAGATATTTGAGAAATATCAGCGACTGATTGATAGAATTTGGGCACAAGCTGCCGACACCAAACTCTATGTGCAAAGCGTCTTGCCTATCAACGAATCGTTCGGACGTTGGAAAACATTAGAAGGAAAAACCGATATTGTGCCTGTTCTGAATGTTAAGCTGCGACATTATTGCGAGCGTAACCATATCGCGTATATCAATCTGTTCAAGGATTTCATTTATCATGGCACCAATGAAATGCGTCGTCCGCTCACGTCTGACGGTCTCCACCTTACCTCCTTGGGCTATAAGTTGTGGGCTTTTAGAATTAAAAAGGTATTGAATAAGAACTAAAGCTCTCTTTATGTAACTTTGATATTAAATGCTGTTATCTTTGTTATCCCTTGTCTATTGAAAATAAAAAAACGTCTGAAAAGCTTTATAAACTACTTCAGACGTTACTTAGTTGCGGAGGCAGGACTCGAACATGCGACCTCCAGGTTATGAGCCTGGCGAGCTACCAACTGCTCCACTCCGCGATATTAACCATTAAAATATCAAGTTATAGGGATGATTTTTTGTTATCCTTTCCTTGATTGCGAGTGCAAAGGTAATACTAAATCTTGTAACTGCCAAATCTTTCCACGATTATTTTTCTTTTTAATTGTTTTTTTATGTTACGTGTTTGGATATCTGAAATTAATATTTTACTTTTGCGCATGTTATCTTAATGTGCAATATAAAAACCTGAAAAGATTTAGCATGTCAATATCCAAGACCAGACAAAAATTAGTAGATGTTGCGCGACAGCTATTTGCCAAGAATGGCATTGCAAACACAACGATGAACGATATTGCAATCGCTTCGGGCAAAGGACGTCGCACATTATACACCTATTTCAACAGGAAAGAAGACGTCTATTCTGCAGTTATCGAGTCAGAGTTAGAGCGTTTGTCGGATCGGTTGGATGAGGTGGCTTGCATGAAGATGCGTCCACAAGACAAAATCATCGAGCTTATTTATACTCATCTCAGCATGATACGCGAGACAGTGGTTAGAAATGGCAATCTAAGAGCCGAGTTCTTCCGCAATATATGGATGGTAGAGAAGGTGAGAAAGAACTTTGATGAAGACGAAATCGAACTGTTCCGCAAGGTGTATGCCGAGGGGAAAGCCGATGGAGAGTTTGATATTGACGATGTAGATCTTGTGGCCGACATCACCCACTATTGCATCAAAGGCCTTGAGGTGCCGTTCATTTATGGCCGACTCGGGCACGGATTGACCGAAGAAACCAGCAAGCCGCTTGTTGCAAAGGTTGTTTATGGTGCTTTGGGAAAGTCAATTGGTAAATAGAAAACATTTAATCATATATACATTCTAAATAGTAAGAAAATGGGATTATTAACAGGTAAGACAGCCCTTGTCACAGGTGCTGCACGCGGTATCGGTAAGGCTATCGCATTGAAGTTTGCTGCTGAAGGGGCAAACATCGCTTTTACAGACCTTTTCATTGATGAGGAGCACGGTGGTTTGGCTACCGAACGAGAGATTGCTGCTCTTGGAGTGAAGGCTAAGGGATATGCCAGCAATGCTGCTGACTTTGCACAATCAGAAGAAGTTGTAAAGCAAGTAAAGGAAGAGTTTGGTTCAGTGGATATCCTTGTCAACAATGCCGGTATCACAAAGGATGGTCTGATACTTCGCATGACCGAGCAGCAGTGGGATGCAGTCATTGCCGTTAACTTGAAGAGTGCATTCAACTTCATCCATGCCTGTGTGCCCGTGATGATGCGTCAGCGCGGTGGTTCTATCATCAATATGGCTTCTGTCGTTGGTGTTCATGGCAATGCTGGTCAGGCCAACTATGCTGCTTCTAAGGCTGGTATGATTGCTCTTGCCAAGAGCATCGGTCAGGAAATGGGTCCAAAGGGTATTCGTGCCAACGCCATTGCCCCTGGTTTCATTGATACAGCCATGACCCAGGCCTTGCCGGAGAATATCCGCAAGGAGTGGATCAGCAAGATACCACTTCGTCGTGGCGGTACGGTTGATGATATTGCCAATACAGCTCTTTACTTGGCTTCCGACCTTTCAAGCTATGTTTCCGGTCAGGTTGTCCAGGTTGATGGTGGTATGAACATGTAATTACAGGTTTTTATAACCCCTCCGAAAGGAGGGGCTTTTTTTTCGTTCTTATGGAAATCGTTTACGAAGATAATCATTTAATCATTGTCTATAAGCATAGTGGTGAGATTGTGCAGGGCGACAAAACCGGCGATGTGCCACTGTCTGAAGATGTCAAATGCTATCTCAAGGAGAAGTATCAGAAGCCGGGAAATGTGTTTCTCGGTGTGGTTCATCGGCTTGACCGACCCGTGACAGGACTTGTTGTGTTTGCCAAAACCTCGAAAGCACTGACAAGATTGAACAAAATGTTTCGTGATGGCGAAGTGCATAAGACCTATTGGGCAATCACAAAGAACCTCCCGCCACAGCCCGAAGGTACATTGACCGACTGGCTTGTAAGAAATGAAAAGCAGAACAAGAGCTATGCTTACGACCACGAAGTGCCCCATTCCAAGAAAGCCATATTGAAGTACCGGCTCATCGGTCAATCTGATCATTACTGTCTGTTGGAAGTAAATCTCATGACCGGACGCCACCACCAGATACGCTGTCAGCTTGCCCATATGGGCTGTCCGATAAAGGGTGACCTGAAATATGGCGCTCAGCGCAGCAATCCCGACGGCAGTATTTGCTTGCTGGCTCATCATGTTGAGTTTGTGCATCCTGTGTCTAAGCAACTCATTTCGCTTGATTCGCCCCTGCCCGAAGACAAGTTGTGGCAGGTGTGGGGATAGAGCGCAGAAGATGAATATATTGGGCTTGTTTCTGCATTCCTTGGTGCACGGCTTGTAATGTCAGTCATCATGCGTTGTAATTTGACTTGAGTTGTGCTGCAATCTGACTTGAATTACACACTAATCTGACTTGAATTGCAACGCAATGTGACGCAGATTACATAGTGATTTGATGCAGATTGCCACTGATTTGTGCAGGGGTTCATGCCTATATCTTGACTTTTTATCTTCTATATTTGCATAATTCGTTTTTTTGTTTTATTTTCGCGTCATGTTCATTCCACAGAAAATGCGCGAGGAACTGCGTATATGACGAAGAAAATCAAGTGGGCCATAGCTGTTGTGGCCTTTCCATTCATACTCTTTGGCCTTTTGGCTTTATTGTTTTACTTCCCTCCATTTCAGAATTGGGCAGTAAGACAAGTGGCGGCTTATGCCTCAGACAAGATGGGAATGGAGATTTCTGTGGCACATGTGAAGCTTGAATTTCCTTTGGATTTAGGCATTGAAGGCGTGAAAGCCATACAGCCCAACGACTCTCTTCCGCAGGTGAAAGACACGATTGCTGATGTCCGTAAGATTGTTGCCGATGTGCGTTTGTGGCCTCTTCTGCATAAGCAGGTGGAGATAGATGAGCTGGCTGTTCACGACATGAAAGTCAATACGGCCAATTTCATACATGAAGCGCGGGTTAAAGGTTGTGTGGGGATGCTCGAACTGAAAGCGCATGGTATTGACTTAGGAGCTGAAACTTTAAAAGTAGATGCTGCCAATTTGAAGGATGCCATGGTTGATGTTGCCCTCAGTGACACCGTGCCCAAGGATACTGCAAAGACTGAAAACTTCTGGAAAATTCATGTGGATAAACTGCATGTGAGCCATACGGATGTGACGGTTCACATGCCTGGTGACACGCTGAAGGTACAGGCCTACTTAGGCGAAACCATAGCAGAACGTGGCTTTTTCGACTTGTTCAAAGGACTTTATCAAGTAGAGAAGTTCGATTGGACAGGTGGTCGTCTCTGCTATGACAACAATTTTAAGGCGCGCGTAAAGGGGCTTGACTATAACCATATTGCGCTGACTGATATGGCGATCGGTATAGACTCGTTGCGCTATTTGGCTCCGGAGCTTTCGCTCAATCTGCGAAAGTGTGCTTTCAAGGAGCAGAGCGGACTCGCTGTAAGCGCTTTGCAAGGCCCGCTTTCTTTGGATTCTGTGCGGCTCAAACTGCCCAATCTCTATTTCCAAACACCTCATTCTGAGTTGCATGCACAGGTAAATCTTGACCTCAATGCCTTTGATGAGCCTCCCGGAAAGTTTCACATTCGCATGAATGGAGCTTTTGGAAAGGCCGATTTAATGCCGTTCATGACCGATTTGCCAAGTAACTTGCGCAGGCAATGGCCCAATCGAAGGTTGGCAGTCAGCGGCGTGTTGCACGGTAATCTGCAGCAGCTTCGCTTCACGGATTTGTCCATTTCGTTGCCCACTGTTTTGCAGTTACGGGGGAATGGAACGCTTTCTCATCTTACAGACCCCAAGCGTTTGCGAGGTGAGATGACTCTCCATGCACGCACAGGGCGGTTGAATATGGTCACTACCATGCTCGACAGAAGCTTGCAACAGACACTTCATATTCCAGATAATATCAGTATTGATGGTCGTGTGAAGTTCTCTTCGCAGCGCTATGAAGGGCATTTGGTGGCTCGGCAAGGGCAGGGGAGTGTCAAGGCAGAAGGTAGTTTTGATGCTGATCGCATGGCTTATCAGGCGAAACTCCAGGCCAACCGTTTCTCCTTTCAGCATTTCCTGCCTCGCATGGGCTTGCATCCTTTCACGGGAAGCATTGATGTTCGTGGGGCAGGAACAGATTTTAAGTCACCCCGCACTCATCTTGTAGCCAAGGCCCACATACAGAAATTCCGATATGCTCAGTATCCACTTGACCATATTACGGCCGAAGCTACGGTGTCGCGTGGAGTGGCTAATGCCGTTATCCATAGCGGGAACCCTTTGCTGAAAGGTGATATTCAGTTGGGTGCTTTGTTGAATCGTCGTAACTTGAAAGGTACTGTGGTCTGCAATCTGACCCATGCTGACCTTCATAAACTGCACTTTGCAGATACAACTTTAGCGACTTCACTTTGCGCATACCTTGATGTTGAGTCTGATTTCAAGAAGTTTCATAAAGTGCAGGGGCATATTGGTGACATTGCTATCCGTGATGCGAGCAGGTTGTATCATCCCGGTGATATGACGTTTGACGTTCTTACACGCACAGATTCCACACATGCGGTGGTCAACTGTGGTGATTTCCAGCTCAAACTTGACGGACATGGTGGCTATGAGCGCCTGCTTGCAGAGAGTCAAGGCTTTGTAAAGGAATTGCAGAGTCAGCTGAAGAACCGCACAATCAATCAGGTGATGCTGCGCAAGCGCTTGCCCAATGCCCGCCTTTTCCTGCGTAGCGGCAAAGATAACTTCTTTGTTCATGCGCTCAATTACTATGGCTATCAGTTGGCTCGGGCCAACATCAACATGCTGTCTTCACGCATGACAGGACTGAATGGCGATATCCAGATTGATTCACTCGTTGTAGACAGTGTGCTGTTGGATACCGTCAGGTTCCATATTCGCTCTGATCATGACGAGTTTGTCTATCAGACTCAGGTTGTCAATAACAAGAAAAATCCGCAGTATGTGTTCCATGCTGTTGCTGACGGGCGGTTGAATGAGCATGGTTCCTATTTGCGGGCAAAGCTCTATGATGCTGACAATAAACTTGGAGTAGACCTTGCCTTGCTTGCAGCAATGGAGCATCGGGGCATTCGTTTCAGTGTGGCCGACTCGCATCCTGTTTTGGGTTACAAGTCGTTTGCCGTCAATGACAGCAACTATGTGTTCTTGGGTGACGACCGAAGAGTGTCTGCCAATCTTGAATTGAAGTCTGCTGATGGCATGGGATTGAAGGTTTATACCAACGATGAAAACCTTGCAGCCTTGCAGGATGTAACAGTTTCGCTCCATCAGTTCCAGCTTCATGACATTCTCTCTGTGGTTCCTTATATGCCTGATGTATCGGGAATATTGGATGGCGACTACCATTTGATACAGACAAAAGACAATCTTTCGGTATCTTCTGATATGACCATGAGTAACCTCGTCTATGAGAAATGCCCGATGGGAAATATCGGAACAGAATTTGTCTATATGCCGAAGCGTGACGGGTCACACGTTGTTGATGGCATATTGACGCAGAACGGACGTGAGATAGCCCTTGTCAATGGTAGCTATCGGCCGGGAGGTCATGGTTATCTTGATGCAGAGTTGAAACTTGAACGGTTGCCGTTGGATATTGTCAATGGTTTTATTCCACGACAGATTGTCGGCTTCAAGGGAACCGCAGATGGCAGTTTGTCGGTGAAAGGCGCTCTGAACAAACCTAATGTCAATGGTGAGGTTTATCTCGATTCGGCCTATTTAGTCAGTGTGCCCTATGGGGTTGAGATGCGTTTCGACAATGACCCCGTGACAATAACAGACAGTAAGTTGCTTTTCGAGAACTTCCAGATGTATGCTCACAACAACAGTCCACTGATTATGTCGGGCTCATTTGACTTCTCAAACCTTGACAGAATGCGCATGAATGTGCGTATGCAGGCTCGTAACTTCATGATTATTGATGCCAAGGAGAGTGCGCGTTCCGAAGCTTTCGGTCAGGCTTATGTTAACTTCTTTGGGCTGATGAACGGGCCTGTTGACAATCTTTCGATGCGTGGAAAGCTTGATGTTTTGGGCTCTACCGATATGACCTATATTCTTCGCGACTCACCTCTTACGACAGATAATCAGTTGGATGAACTCGTGAAATTCACGGATTTCAAGGATGAAAAGACGCAGGTGGTTGTACGTCCACCTTTGAGCGGTTTCAATATGGATCTCGCTTTGAGCATCAGCAACAGTGCCCATATCCTTTGTGCATTGAATAGTGATAAATCCAACTATGTCGATCTCATGGGTGGAGGCGATTTGCGTATGCAATATAACACGGTGGATAATCTGCGTTTGACAGGTCGTTATACGCTCAACAACGGCGAAATGAAATATTCATTGCCGGTAATTCCACTGAAGACGTTTACCATTCAAGATGGTAGTTACATAGAGTTCAACGGCGATCCGATGAACCCAAGGCTCAGTATTACTGCTACCGAGAAGAACAAAGCCACTGTTTCTGCCAATGGTGGAACAGGCCGAAGCGTAGAGTTTGATTGCGGTGTGAAAATCAGTAAGACACTCAACGATATGGGACTTGAGTTTATCATCGATGCTCCTGAAGATGTAGAAGTTCAGAACCAGCTTAGTACGATGGGCAAGGAAGCACGTGGAAAGGTCGCCGTTACAATGTTGACAACGGGCATGTATCTTGCCGATGGCAACACAAGTGCCTTTTCTATGAACTCGGCTCTAAGTGCTTTCCTGCAGAGTCAGATTAATGGAATAGCGGGAAATGCCCTCCGTACGCTCGACTTAAGCTTTGGAGTAGACAACACAACGGATGGAAACGGCAACCAACGCACAGACTATTCGTTTAAGTTTGCTAAGCGTTTCTGGAACAATCGCTTGCGGGTAATCATTGGTGGCAAGCTTTCTACCGGCCAAGATGTAGCTACTCAGAATGAATCTTTCTTCAGTAACATCTCCTTTGAGTATCGTCTGAACGAGGCTTCTACGAAATATCTGCGCCTTTTCTATGACCGCGACAGCTATGACTGGCTTGAAGGTGACATGGGACAATATGGTGCTGGTTTTATCTGGCGGCGTAAGTTGCAGCATTTCCGCGACCTATTCAAGTTTAAGGAAGCCAAGAATGAAATGCCTGCAATGCCTCAGAAAGAGTCAGCAACCCCTACAAACAAGAATGGAAGTGATGAAAAGAAATAGCCGATTTTATATATTCTTTGTCGTGGTTGCAATGTTGCTTGCAGCCTGTTCTACCACGAAGAAGGTGCCCGATGGTGATCAGTTATATGTCGGTCTGACGAAGATTAACTATCAGAATTATGACCGTAATGACCATTTCTATACCACTCGTGATGAAATGGAGGCAGCCTTGGCCTGCGCACCTAACGGGGCCTTGTTTGGCAGTTCTTACTATCGTACACCGTTTCCTTATGGTCTTTGGGTGTGGAATGCCTTTTCAGAATCTACAGGGCCGATAGGAAAATGGATTGCTAAATCATTTGGAAAAGCTCCTGTTTTGATGAGTTGGGTAAATCCGGAGTTACGTGCATCAGTGGCCCAATCGGTATTGAAAACGCATGGATATTTCCGTGGTAACGTTAGTTTTGAAGTCATTACGCAACGCAATCCCAAGAAAGCAAAGATTGGATACACCGTTGATATGGGACCACTGTTCACCCTCGACAGCATCTCTTATGTGAATTTTTCCCCTGCAGCTGATAGCTTGTTGCAGGCCCATATGAACGAAGCCAAAGTCAAACGTGGTGATGCTTTCGATGTCTCTATGCTGGATGCGGAGCGCAAACGCGTGGGTAATCTCTTTCGTAACAATGGCTATTATTATTATCAACCGGACTATGCTTCTTATCTTGCCGATACACTTCTCGTGCCCGAAAAGGTGCAACTGAAATTTCAGTTGGCTGACTCTGTTCCCTCACGTGCCCTCCGTAAGTGGTATATTGGTAATATAGACATGCAGTTGCGCAAGCAGTTCTTCGACTCATTGGAGAACTCTATCCAACTGCATCGGCTCACGGTACATTTCAATGGCAGGCGTTCTCCGGTACGACCAGGTGTAATCCTGCGTGATTTGAAACTCAGACCTAATGAGCTTTTCAGTTATGACAAGTATATTGAGTCGGCAAATAAGATTTCAGGAAACGGTCTTTTCAGCATGGTTGACTTTCAGTTTACGCCGCGTGACTCGTCTGAAACCTGTGATACGCTTGATCTTAAACTGAACTGTCTGTTTGATAAACCCTACGATTTTTACGTTGAAACCAACTACACTGGGCGCACCAGCGGACGCATGGGGCCTGGACTTGTCGTGGGTTTCACCAAGCGTAATGCCTTCAAAGGTGGCGAGAAACTCGATATCAACCTGAAAGGTTCCTATGAATGGCAGACCGGACACACGGCAAGTGGTAAGGCCGATAACATTCATTCTTACGAATACGGAGGGGATGCCTCTTTGGAGTTTCCTGTCTTGTTGATGCCTTTCTTGAAGCATCGGCATTTCCATTCCACACCGACAACATTGCTCAAAGCCTCTACAAGCGTTATCAATCGCGCCGGATACTTTAAACGTCACATCGTTTCGGGAGAGCTTTCTTATACATTCCAGACATCAGAAACGTCCATGCATCAGTTTGCTCCACTCACGTTGGAGTATGAATACATGTCGTCACATTCAGCAAAATTCGATGCGCTTTTAGCCAGCACACCTTATCTGCAGGTGTCAATGAGAGACCAGTTCATTCCTAAGATGCGCTACAGCTATATCTATACAAGTCCTAAAAACTATCGTAATCCCATTTGGTGGCAGACCACTGTGAGCGAGGCTGCTAATATCCTGTCGATCGGTTACGTCGTTGCTGGTCAGAAATGGAGCGAGAACGACAAGAAAATGTTCAAGAACCCATATGCTCAGTATTTCAAGATTGAGACTGAATTTCGCAAGACCTGGGAGGTGGGACGTAAGTCGCAGCTTGTTGGTCACATTGGGATTGGTGCTATTTGGGCTTATGGAAACTCTACGGTTGCACCCTGGAGTGAGCAGTTCTACGTGGGAGGTGCCAACAGTATTCGTGCTTTTACAATACGCAGTGTGGGGCCTGGCGCCTATTATCCAACCGCTGCAACAACATCATATCTCGACCAAACGGGTGATATGAAGTTCCTTGCCAACCTCGAATATAGGCCTCGGTTGTTTGGTAATCTCTATGGTGCAGTTTTCCTTGATGCCGGAAATGTGTGGACACTTCACAATCGGTCAGACCACCCAAACGGTCAGTTGAAATTGAAGAATATGCTGCAGCAGATGGCTGTCGGCACAGGAGTAGGTCTGCGCTACGACCTTGATTTCTTTGTCATCCGTGTGGATTGGGGAGTTGGTTTGCATCTTCCTTACAAATCTGGTTTCTACAATCTGCCCAATTTCGGAGATAGTCATAGTCTGCATTTTGCCATTGGAATGCCCTTCTGATTGGTGCGTTGACAGAATAAAATTACCATTTTGTTGGCTTGTTTCACGATTAATTCGTACTTTTGTAAACGTCTGCAAAAGTATGGTCTGCATGACCACGCTCATCATGAGCAGACAGATTGCTATCTTAAAACATCAAATAACTCATTAAAATCATAACAAAATGAAACCTACATTGTTACTTTTGGCTGCCGGAATGGGTAGTCGTTACGGTGGACTTAAACAGCTTGATGGCTTAGGCCCTAACGGAGAAACCATCATGGATTATTCTATCTATGATGCTATTCAGGCCGGTTTCGGCAAGATAGTCTTTGTTATCCGCAAGGATTTCGAAGCTGAATTCCGTGAGAAAATCCTGTCAAAATATGAGGGACATATCCCTGCAGAACTTGTATTCCAGAGTATAGATAACCTTCCGGAGGGCTTCAAAGTTCCCGAGGGTCGTGAGAAACCATGGGGCACAAACCATGCAGTGCTGATGGCAAAAGAGGTTATCAAGGAGCCTTTCTGCGTCATCAACTGTGATGATTTCTATAATCGTGACTGCTTCATGGCTATCGGGAAGTTCCTCAGCGAATTGCCGGAAGACAGCAAAAATCGTTATGCTATGGTGGGCTTTCGCATAGGAAACACACTGAGTGAAAATGGCACTGTGGCTCGTGGTATCTGCTCAAAGGATGCTGAAGACAACCTGACAACCGTTGTTGAACGCACAGAAATTGAGCGTCGTGACGGTAAGGTTCAGTATAAAGATGAGCAGGGCGAATGGGTGAGTGTATCCGATAATACACCTGTTTCCATGAATGTATGGGGCTTCACGCCAGATTACTTTGAATACAGCGAGGAATACTTTAAGGAGTTTCTTGCCAACCCAAAGAACATGACCAATCTCAAAGCAGAGTTCTTTATTCCACTGATGGTCAACAAACTCATCGGTGAAGGCACAGCAACAGTGAAGGTTCTCGACACTACCAGCAAGTGGTTTGGCGTGACTTATGCTGCCGATCGTCAGGGTGTAGTAGACAGAATTCAGCGCCTGGTTGATGAAGGTGTTTATCCGAATAAGCTGTTTTAAGGCAAACAGTCTCTTTTCCTGAGTTTCCTTTTTGCTTTCCTGATTTTGTAAGACTCCAGAACAGCGACTTTCAGTTCAAAGGAAAGGAAGCCACGAATTAAAGAGAATAGGAATATTTTTATACGAAGTAAGCGCGCACTCTTGTACTGAAAAGTGCGCGTTTTCTTTGTTTCATATTGCTGTTTTAGATCATTCCCTTCCTTTTTTCGTTTCCTCCTCCTCTTTATTTTCGTAGTAATATGTTTTCTCATTTATAAAATCGAACTTTATCATTTCGAGTGAACAAAGTAGGTATATTATCAAAGTGCCTTTTAAAAGAAGTTCTTTAGACCCAGGACTCTTTAAAATTTGTAAAATAGAAGAAAAGTTGAATACTTACCTTCTTTTATGTATGAATATATTAAGAATTAAGTTGTTGCTAGATTAAAGAACATTTTTCTAATAGTTAGAAAAATATAGGAATAGGAGAATAAAAAACGAGAAAAGATGCCGTTATTTAACCAAAAAGATGTATATTTGTGTCATTATTTCAATTAAGCATGGAATATCTTAAATTACCGTTAGACTTATCTGCCGCTTTGGGAGGACAATTGGAGCGATGTTCTTATGAAGAGTCCATTGCTCAAAACATCATGATGATGATTGTTTCGAAATATGGAGAGGCAGAGAGCAAAGATGATTATGGCTCTGTGATTTGGAATTTGGAATACAACCAAACTGTTTTTAACCAGGATTGGGAAGAGAATGTAAAGAAATCATTGGAAAAGACCATAGTCAAGTACGAACATCGATTGAAAAATATCGAAGTGAACGTAGAGTTGACAGAGGTCGAGGAGGAAATTAGGAATAAATATCCTAATGCACGCCGCCGTGTGAGGATTGGCGTGAGAGGATTACTGATTTTAAATGACAATCCTTTCTATTTCAATACATACCTCTACATCAGTCCTCTTTCTCAATAATAAATACTCAGCGATGATAGATAAACGACAACAAGAAATCAAAGAGCGCATTTCTCGCTATGCAATGGACATGTGGGGCATTTCCGATCCGACTCAGATGGATCCTGTCATAGATCTTCTGTTGGACGTGTTTGCCTATAACAGTAACCGATTATACCAAGACCTGGAATTGTCTGATGCTGCAATATTGCATCGGTTAGCTCGGCTACTTGTTCCTCATAAATGGTCTTTGCCTTTCCCTGCCCATGCTTTGATGACCGTTAACCCAGCTTCAACTGAGATACACGCGCTTTCTATAGAAGATCGTTTTCAAACAAACAGAATGATTTTCAGCAAGGGCTTGATTCCCATTACTTTCACACCTCTGGCGGCTTATCCATTGGTGCAGGCACAGGTTAAAAGCTTAGCTTTCGGCGACAAGCTGTATACTTACTTTGATGACGGCCGAAAGATAGGCTCAATTTTTCCTAAAGAAAAAGACGAAGAGGACGATAATTCTGTTTGGGTAGGAATAAAGATTTTTGAAGAAACCTTGTCAAGCATAGACACGCTGACGCTGTGCATCTTACCAGAAGACGAACGGTTGTCGCCCTTTATCAAGGATATACAAGTCTATGATACTGACAACAACTCCATACACACATACTCACCACAGTTCTCTTTGCCGGAAAAGGAGAAGTATCATTATTTTGATGATATCAACGATTACTATGCTGATAACTATATAACAATAGATATCGCAAACCATTCTAAGAGAGAGAGTTTGTGCTGTACTATCATACCGAGGGCATGGAGAGCCGACGAAACAGATAAAAATCAAGAAAGCCTCTGCTGGTTCAGACTCCAATTCCCCAGCACACTGTTCAATGTGAATTTTGAGAAAATAAGATTTCTGACGAATACTTTCCCTGTTGTTAACAGACAACTGGTTACTCAAAAACACGATTTCTTAAAAGACGGTTCTATCGTTGCTCTTCCATGCAACGATGATACCCATTTCCTGCATATAGAAAATCTACAAGACAGCAGAGGAAGATACTACACAGACATAAGAAATCATTCTGAAGAAAATCCCATTGAAGCTTTCAGCATGTATTTCGGTAACCTCGAAAAATTCCATTCTGACAATGCCCGTAGTCTTATTGTTAGGCTGATGCAATTGCTAAGGGAAGATGAGAATGCCTTCAAAGGGGTATCTACGAAACGGATTAGTTCTCAACTCAGTGAAGTCTATCAAAAGATAGAAGAAATGGATAAGACTGTCCATGATATGGTTCAGCAAGGAGATAAACATAAAGCATTTGTGTTGGTTTATCCTCCTAAGGATGTAGAAGGTGCAGAGGTGAGGTATTGGACTACAGTTGGAAATGTGGCCAATGGCTTGGACGCAAGAGCGCTTCTGATTCAAGATTCTCAAGGTAAATTTTTAAATGCCGGGCTCCATTTCCAGACCACAACCAAACAGGGCACCAACCATAAAGATGAACAGGATTTAATTAACAGCCTGCGTTATGGGATGCTAAGCAGAAACCGCATCGTAACACAAGAGGATGTGCGTAGTTACATCTTCCACAAGTTAGGCGGCTCGATTAAAGATATTGACATACGCGATGGTGTTGCTATTTCTCCTGACGTGCGAAAGGGAATTGTACGAACCACGGAGATAAAGATAAAAATGAAGCAAAGAAAGGAAAATGAGCCGGATGATTTCGTTGCAACCGCACGTTTCCTTGAAAAAGAACTGGCAAAACGCTCCATTAGTAAAATACCTTATAAAGTGTCATTCGAATGAACGAACAGAATTATAGTACAAGTCTTTTAGCTGCCATCAAATTAGCAAAGGCTATGGCACGGCAAGACAAGCACCATTCTTATGGTGTTGCCCATCTTGCTACGGCAATGATGACAGAACAAACAGGCCTGCGAGAGATATTGACATCCATGCAGAAAGATGTGGCATACATTATGGATTGGTTCGATACCCATAAGGAAATGTACATCTCGTCTGGCAATGAGGCATCGGACATCATTGCTGATGGAGAAGTAAAGCTTGTGTTGGACGAAGCCGAACGTTCCAAAATAAAATTGGGAACAGATTACGTAGACGCCTTGTGTGTGTTTACTGCCATTGTAAGAGACGGTGTCGTATATTCGCATCAGCAAATAGAAGGACTCGGAGTTTCAGAAGAAGACATCCTGGATTATTTCAATGCGGGAGCATCTCCCTTTTCCATAGGTGAAGAACAAGAAATGCCCTCGTCTATCCAATATGCTTCCGACTTAAAAAGACCGGAAATATTGGAAGAAGGAAAGACGATTATCGGGCGCAGCAAAGAAGTGAGACTCATCCTCGAAAATTTAGAACGGGCTGAAAACAAGGCTGTTCTGCTCGTGGGTGCGCCTGGTATCGGAAAAACTGCTATCGTGAAAGCATTGGCGCATGAGGTGGCTTCTAATAAAGACGAGTTGATAAATCAAACAGCCCTCGTTAATTTGAATACACCAAAAATCTTAGCACAGACTTCTTCCGAAGCCGAAGTGGGACAAAAGATAACCGCCTTATTACAGAAACTCAACCCGTCTAAGACGAAGGCTGTATTGGTTATTGATGATTTACAGATGCTTTTAGAAAACGGCAATACTTCCAATGCCACTTCGCTTATCAATATTCTTGATGCACAGATTAGCGAAGGAACAGTAACTCTGGTGATGCTCTTATCAACAGACGCATACAGGAAACACATTGAGAAGCATCCGATAGTTAATCGGTTGAATGTTATTAATGTAGAACAATTAGAGCCCAATATCCTTAAAAGTGCGCTCTTAGAACATAAAACACAGTTGCAGGCGCATTACAGTTTGGCGGTCACAGAGGAAGCCATTGATAGTGCTTGTAGTCTGGCAAATAGATATTATAAGGAGAAAAGTCAACCTGCATCTACATTAGACTTGCTTGACAGTACGGCAGCTTCTGTACGATTGAGCAACAAGAATGCTCAAGAAACCATAACGCAATTGACTGAGACCTACCAAAAGTATTGCAAGCAGCCAATAGAAGAAGTGAAAGATCGTGATTTGCATTTGCTTTATCACACTATCTTCAGCAAAATCAGTGTTGTACTTATCTCCAAGATAGTAGACAATTTCATCCTTACCGATGAAGATACTACTCAACAGAAATTAGAGAAAATAGGGCTGATATTGAAAGAACTTGCAGAAGTTTCAGCCAAAGGCATACAAGCTATTTCTCCACTTGAGGTGGAAGCAGTCGTTGCCGGCGATACAGGAATACCCATAGGAAAGATACAAGCACAGGAGAAAGATCGCCTGCTGGGAATTGAAACGAAACTGTGCGAACGCGTCAAAGGACAAAACAAAGCGATAACCACTCTTGCCGATGCCATTATCGAATCACGTAGTGGATTAAGCGACCCGAAGAAGCCTATCGGTTCTTTCTTCTTTCTCGGTCCGACAGGAACGGGGAAGACAGAACTTACCAAATCGCTTGCCGAACTTCTCTTTGATGACGATTCTGCCATGATTCGTTTTGATATGTCGGAGTTTAAAGAAGAGCATTCTGCAGCACTGCTTTACGGAGCTCCTCCTGGTTATGTAGGCTATGAGGAGGGTGGATTGCTGGTTACGAAAATCCGACAGAAACCATACTCTGTGGTGTTGTTCGATGAGATTGAGAAAGCACACAGCAGTGTATATGATGTGTTCCTCCAAATGATGGATGAAGGAAAAATACACGATAAACTGGGACGCGAGGGCGATTTCTCAAATTCAATCATTATATTCACTTCAAACATTGGCAGCCAATGGATAGCCCAACAGATACAAGAAGGACATCAACCCAAGTCCAATGAACTCATAGAAGTTATGTCGAAATACTTTCGTCCAGAATTTCTTGGTCGTCTGACAGAAATAGTTCCTTTCTCACCAATCACAGAGTCTGTGGCACAAGAAATATTTATGCTTCAGTTCTCACGTCTCCAAAAACAGTTGCTTGACCAAAAGAATATTCAGGTAGACTTGGCGCCCGAAACCATTTCTTACCTGACAGAAAAAGGCTTTTCACCACAGTATGGTGCACGCCCCATAGCCGGCGTTATCAGAACCTACCTGAAAAAGACTATTTCGAAACTGATTGTTTCCGAAATGATCAAACAGGGTGACCGAGTGCTTGTTGCCTATAAGGAAGGGAATTTGCAATGGGAACGGATATGAATATCAACAAAAGAGTAGCTGTCAATGAATTCTCGAAAAGTGAGGCGGGCAAACTCCTTGCCGAAGTCTTTTTCAGAGAACTTCAGTTTATCTCCGGAGAGACTCTCTTGGATAAACTCATCGTCCATAACCATGGAATGAACCGTCGTGTTCTATCACAGGATGTTCTTGATACTCAAACAGAAGATTTGCCAGGAACATCCAAGGTACAAATCGTCCTTCACCTTGCTCGTAATGGCATTTACCATCAACTTCCAGAGTTTCTTTTTCATCCTATTTCGCTGAGTTCACCTGGCATGACCAACAATGAAATTGTGGCAGCCATGCGTGCTAACCGAAAGAAAGAGGAAAAGACTATCAAATTCTTTCAACCTTTTGACACAGCATTTTTCAAGGATGGCGTCAGTATTTTCAAACGAAGCTTGGACCTTTTTAACAGTCCTTACGCCAATCGTATCTTGCAGAATGTCTCTTCGCTTTTCTATTCAAAGGCAACACCTTTGACACAAGGCGAGAAATACCGACTCTTTTTATTCCTTTGCCAGGCAGAAGATTTGAAGGAGAACTTGTCTGCATTAGAGAATGTTCTCTATACGGTATTGTGTATGCAAGTATCCTTGAAATATAAATCTCACAATATCAAAGAGCCTCCATATGGGACATTGGGAACTTGCCGATTGGGCTTAAACTCTGGACTTTCCGGTTCCTTTGCCTCTGAACTGGATGATGTGGAAGCTAAACTTTGCTTTAAAAAGAATATAGAAAGCGAAAAAGTTCTCAAGGAAAAGATGGATGCCGTAAGATTCATTTTATCGTTCTTCATTGTGTCTGCCAGACACATTGACATCATTTATACCGTCAAATCAAATACAGAGTTTGTATTAGGGACAAACTTCTTAGGTTATGACACAAACTTGTAAAAAGATATCAGTATAATGAAACCATTAATTCTGTTCTTCCTAAAATATCTGTTAGCACCTTTGCTTGCAATGTTGTTACTTTTCATCATGAGTGCTTTGAAATCAGTCAGGCAAAAACTCAGCATGAAAAAAGTTATCATATTTTCATTGCTTGCCGGCCTTTTCTTGGGGTTACCTTCCCTTTTCGGTTTGTTGAAAAACGAATTCGTATGGGGTGGCTTGGCTCTGACAGTTATATCTTATCTTTTGCTTGGTGTATTTTTCTTGATTGCATTGAGAACTATAATGAAAGAGGGAAATACAGAACCCAGCAGGACAATCAGTATTCTACTTATCCTGACATCTTCTGTTGTCGGCATGTGGATTTATTATCTTATCTTCGATTGGGTCAGTGGAGGACTACCATATACAGCATGGGCTATAACTACTGTATTGTGGTTCATGATACCCTATTTTGTTTATCAAAGTTTTGATAAGTTCCGCAATATTCAACCACCCGTCTATGCCTTATGGAAAAGCAATGAGAGTGGGTTTAACCGCAACTATTGGGACACATTCGACAATTTCAGATCAAAAACTGTCAAGGTGAAGATTAAAAGAAGGAAAGGAGATACTGGCTATGCGATGCTGACGGTCCGCCTTTCGGATGAAATCCCTTTGGGCGACTGGTTTGACTGGTTAGTAGAAGACCAGAACAAACGCTTCCCACAAGCCAAGATAGATAAACATTTGGACAATCCCGAGAGCGGCTGGATTTTCTATACGAGCAAGTGGTTCAAATATCCGCTTTTCATCCGTATGCTCGATCCGCGTTTGTCTGCAGTAGAGAATTATATTAAGAAAGACCAAATTATTTATATAAAACGTGTAATAAGCATAAATCATATACAGCATGAAGAAGATTGAACACCTGCCCGTCAATTGGGTCAATGGACTCAAACTGAACAATGGACATTTTTTTGAGACTTATTATAACATGGTGGATACCGTTAGACAAAATCGTGAAGAATGTCTGACATCCCATAGTTACGGATTTGGAGAGAATTTAACGGACACAAAAAATCCCATCGAATGGGAGATAAAAGGCGATTCCTTAGAAACTTTCTCTATCTGCTTGAAATCTTGTAATGCCGTTACTCGTAGCGGATTGTCGATTATCTATGACCAATCTCTTTATGGCGATTATATCCCGGCTGTAAATATTAAGGATGTCGATGCAGACTTAAAAAAAGATCAGGTTTTCTATATTGTCCTTTCCGTCAATCCATACAAACTGCTTCCTGTAGGCATGCCTGATCCAGAAGTTACTCCCCTACACCATCCATATGCACTGCCTGAAGTAAACCTACAGTTGCTAACGGAAGTACAGGTGAACCAGAACTTTATGGAGTATAATTGCATCATAGCAGGGAAATGTATTGTAGAAGGAGGGTTGTTTGATATAGACAAACAATATATTCCACCAGTACAAAGAATATGTCATGATGAACGTTTGTTGTCTTTTCTTGATATTTTTCAGAGGCATGTCAAGGTCATTTACGATTATGCCCTATCCATCTATCGGAAGAATGTAACGGATGCGCGTAGAGACAGGTTGGTAGAAAATACATTTGCACTTTGTAATGTAGTTCAAGACTTTTATAATATGAGTATTTTTGATTTAGAGCACCTATCCTCAGAGCAGCCGCCCATATATTTGGTACACTTGGCAAACAGACTTGCTAATAAGTTGTTAACAACCCTACGCATCATGCCAGAAAAAGAATCTGAATATCTACTTCAATACTTCAACGAATGGACGAATATCAGCCCTGCTGATTTTCTACAGACGGTAGGGGAAGTAGGAAATATCACGTATAAGCATACAGATATTTTCTCATCATTGAAGTCTATCAGTAGTCTTATGAAACAGTTGGAAAGAGTATTCAAGAAGATGAGTGAGTTAGAGTATGTCGGACTGATGAGAGAGAATATTATTCTTAGTGAAGACAGCGATGGGAACACTTCCGAAAATGATAAAAAATCATGGAAAGTTTGGGAATAATACAAACTCTTAACAATGAACGAAAAGAATAGAAAAGAGCGTAAGGCAGCTAAGATAGCATTTATAATACAGTTCTCATATGTCTTGTTGTTATTTCTTCTCTTTGGTATCTGTACGTTGATAACAGCCCGTAAAGGTATCAGTACACTTGAAGAGAAGAAGGCTTTGTATGATGATATTTTTAGAAAGCAAGCAGATTATAATTTCCGTATGGATGATATGTTTAGGAATATGAACAGTCTGTCCACCAAGGAGAGAAGTGGTAATGAGCATAGGCAATTACAGTTGATTATCACTCAAGAACGTGACAAAATGCTTGATGAAATAAATGGGACTGATGCAGATAGTATTAATTATGCACTTTATAAGTCCATTCTGGAACAAATCTCTACAACACAGGATGCTATAGATCGTTACGACAGGGAGGCACGCAGGCGCGCGTATAATCTCGGGCAGTTGCAAAAAGGACGGAGAAAGTTAAGATAGTATATAATAATATTCATTAAACAGAAAGTGTAGGAATATGACAAAAGACGAGAAAGTATGGGTAGGAATAAAATTTGTTCTCTTGCTGTCTTTTTCAGTGACATTGATAGGTGTTATTCTTTGCAAATACATCATTCATGTTCCTGAAACTCAAACAGAAACCCTTGTCAAGGATATAAATGAGTCCGAAGCAATACTGTCTGATCAGCATAAGATGGCTCTGCAATTTGACATGATTAAGGCAGACATTGACTCGTTGAACTTTGAAATCCAGCAGGAACAACATACAGATGAAATTAAAACGAGGATTTCACAGCTGCAGGATGTCTATAAAAAGCATGACAGTAGTCCGAGATATTTATATGGTGTGCAGGCATATAAGTTCTTACAGGAATATTTCGATATCCGTGAGAACCTTGGTTATACAATCAGTGACAACAAACTCATAGAACAGGATTTGGAAAAAATAAAAGCAAATATATAATTAACCGTTATGAATGAAAGACAGAAAATTCTGCTGGCAATCATTTCTTTTTTAGCCATTGTCAGCCTGTTGGTTCTCTTGTTTCTTCCATCAAGAACCGACTCTAAGAGTGTTGATTTCTACATTCACGATTCTGATGGGAATAATCAATTAGAAGTCAATGAGATTATTAAATTCAGCGTCAATGATTCCAGTAGCTTGGGAGAAAAAGTTGTATTATGGAAGATGGGCAACGGTGACAGTATCGTTGGTCATCCCAATATTCAGTACAGATACCCCAAAGCAGGAAAATATCTTGTAACCCTTCAAATAGATGGTAAACGCATTATAGAGAAATCTATATTGGTCATTGCAGTGAAGGAAAAGATAGAAGTGGATTCTGTCCCTAAAATCAATGGTGTCTCCCAAGGCTACGAGGGTGAGGACCTTGTCTTTTCAGCTGAAGGACATGGAGTGGATACCTGGTACTGGGAGTTTGGGGAAAGTGGAACAGTCGACGCTTTCGACCGTCAGGTAGTGTATAAGTACGACAAACCTGGAAAATACATTATCAGGCTGAAAACGAATACAACGAGCAAGCCTGTAGAACATGAAATCACTATTTTACCTAAGGTGGAAGACATCATGGAGCAGGCGCAGGTAGATACACTCGCACTTATTCAAAATGATATCAAACGGCATTTGCAGGCAATTGCCAATGCAAAGGTTTCAGATAGATCAGCCTATTACATTCACATGAATTATATCAAGAATACTTATTTCCACAATGATGCCGATCAGGTGATGGTGGAAGTCAACGGCAATCGTTTCAATGTCTTTCCCGACTATTGCCAGAGCCTGCATTTTTTGGAGAGTAATCGTAATAAGAGGATTTTTATAGAAGATGTCAAAATTGATGACAAGGATCGCATCACTAAAATACAAGTAACCCAAAAATATATCGGAAAATGAAACAGTCTATATTTTGTAATCAGATGAAAGGACTGATCTCAGCCCTTCTTTTCCTTCTGCCTTTAAATAATAGTTATGGGCAAGTGACGAAATATGAGCGACTAAATTGTATTGCTCACCGAGCTTTTAATTTTGTCCCCAATGCACGGAAATTTCCTACAGTCCGGAAAAATAAGGATTTGCTTGTAGTCTATTCCGACAGAGATGGCAATAAGGCATACGCCAATCATTTTGCACAGAGAGTGCTGAGCGAACAGAAGATCGGTAGTCCATACTATGTAACGGATGAAAAGAATGGGTTTTGTAAGGTGATAACAGCCTCACAATCTATCGTGGGGAAGCCCAAAGGACTGCTGAGCGTTTTCTATGGTAGCAAGCACCACCTCAAAGATGCGGCAAGTGCCCCGTTTGTCGGATGGATACCCAAAGACCGCTTACTGGCTTTCGGACATGCTTTTGTCTCTCCTTCTAATCATGCGCCGGTTAAGTACCGTGTGGGCGCAGCTTCTGCCGGCAGACTTTTCAGTCTGCATCCCTATTGTAAGGCTGACAGCGTGTTGGTATTCAAGGATCCGTTCTTTGGTGAGAAAACTACACAGCGTATCAGTTGGGGACAAATTGTCTATGCGTACAAATATGATGAGAGTAAGCAGGCTGTTCTCATTTCCGACAAACCCATGCTCAATGATCCTGCACGAAAGGTTTTGGGGTGGGTTCCGAGTGATATGATTGCTGAAGTCGGACAGAATGATGCCTACATACTGAATGAAGAACAGATAAACGGACAACCCCTGCAATCCGATGTTCTTTTCTTGTTCAACGAAAATAAGATTAGTCAGGAAAACAGGGTCAATCTACCATTGGCGGTTTGGGATACCGACCGTAGTCGCATTATCAACATCAAGGGAGGAGATTTTCCTGTATCCGAAATCAGACGAATGTATAATGGCAGCAAGAATCTCAATATCCACCTACTGTTCTTCGAGAAAGACAAGGTGGAGGTTAAGGCATTGGCAAGCACACTACAAAGCATTGCTATGAAAATCCCGCAAACATTCCGGACAGTATTCTCAATGACTTCCATTTCCGATAATGGCAATCGACATCTTAAATGTACATCAAACTATGGACAATGGCTTTCTTTTTTAGAGAAAACGACCTCCGGTCATGCAGGAACTACCACCTCACCGGCAGGCTTCCAAGCCGCCGTCAATACAATTTTCAATGAAACACCGTATGTGAAATTCGAGAATGATGTTTTCATTGTCTTGGGCACGGATGAAGTTCCTGCTTTTACACCGGCTATCAAAGCTAAATTAGCAGCACGCTCTGCCTGTCTACTGTTTGTACAAATGTACAACAAGGATAATACTGCCCATCAAAACTTTATCCTCCAATCCAAGGAATTGCTTGATGACAACATTGCCGGGTATATGGGCTTCATTACAAGGTATATTGCCGATCCGAAATGGGATAAGCCCAGTTTGTTCAAGGATTTGAGCACTGACGAAGAAAATGTCTATCTGTTGGATGTGCCACAAAACAGTATTGCTACCGGCGGATTGGTTTTTCCGAAAATCAATGGAAGACTCTCCAATCCCGGTTTCTCAAACATTTTGGATACACTATTCGTACAGATTGCAACCAAAGACAGAGAACTTCTCACCTCGCTCACTGAGTGCAGAAACAAGTTAGGTGTACAGCGGGCTGTACCGACTGCGTATGTAACTAATTTATGCAAGTCTGCTTCCTTATCAGTTGCTGACCTCGACAGAAGCAGTGTCAGTGAAACGATTTATGCAGATACGGTGCTTAATGACTCGACGCTGTCCGGAACTGTCAGTGGTTATCTTTTGGATGGGAATGAAATCAAGGCATTATTCGATGGCTGGCGAGACCTTATGCCTTATTTTTCCTCCGCTATAGGAAAGAAAGAAATCAAGACGCTGCGAAAACTCTACCATCGGCAACGTGCCAACATCAACGGTACATACCGTAGAAAAGTGCTCTCCAATCAGTCGTCCATTTCAGATTTATTCTACTACAAGACAAGTATTCCTGCAATTGAAGAATTAAGTAAGACCGTGAGAATAAAAGATTTGACATGGAAGAAATGCGAGACAAACCATTGGAATACCTGTTATCCGCAAATGTATGAGCGGCTGGTACGGTTGGAGAGTCTTTTTAAGTCCGACAAATTGAGAACGGTAAAAATTGCAGGCACAACCTATTATTTCATTCCAAAGCAGAAAATGCTTTAATTTCTCATTGGATATTTAGTTTTTAATAGCAATGGCATTCAGCTTTATACGGCAAGATGCCATTGCTTTCTTTTGTGTCATAATCGTTAAATATTTCTAACACAGAAGTCTTTTTCTGCATTTTCCTTTGCCGTTAGATTTCAATTTTCTATTTTTGCTATCGAAGACAACAGATTGCAATTCTTCCTCTTCTTTCCAGAGCAAGACTGTCTTTCAGCCGACAGAGGAGACTTCAAGAAGTTGTTTGAGGTTTTCTCTTTTTTGTTCTCACGCCGACTTGACGACAGAATCCAGAAAGACCTCCGGTTATTATTATTAACAATTTAAAAAGTTTTAATTATGGGTTCATTCAGAGCAACATTGGAATTGGGCGGCAAGGAATATGACGTCCTGTATTCAAACTACGAGTTCAGCCGCAATACTGACTCTAAAGGCAAGCCGTCGTCAAGCATTTCCGGCGGAAGAGTATCTGTTACGGTAGAATCTACAGAGGATACCACTGCCATTGAGGCCATGCTCAACAGCCAGTTCAAGGCCGTTGACGGAAAAATCATCTACAAGAAGACCGAAGAGGATGCCAAGATGAAGGAAATCGAGTTCAAGAACGCCTACATCGTGCATTACAAGGAAACCCTTGATGCAACCAACGAGGTACCGATGACTATCGCCATGACCTTCTCGGCTGAGACCATTACCGTGGGCAATGCCGAGCTGGATAACCGCTGGCCAAAAGTATAACCACGACTGCAAGTAAGTCGGTAACAGGCCTTCCTGCCTCGGACAAGAAGCCGGAGGAGGAAGGCCTGATTTTCTTTTAAGGAATAGCAACAAAAAAACATGTCAATACTCAACCACAAGATTTCCGTAGGCATAGACGGAAAGCAGTTATTTTCCTTCAAGTCGCTAAAGCTACATCAGTCCATCAACAATCACCACCGTTTCGAGCTGCTTCTTGACCTTGAGGCTGGGGGAAACAGATATGCCCACAACCTCAAGGACAGTGCCAAATGGATTGGAAAGTCCTTCGCCGTGTATGCAGGGGAGAAATCGGAAACCACCTTCATGGGGGTCGTTACGGGCGTGAGCCTGCACAGGAAGAACAGTGATTTCGGACATATTCTGGTGTCGGGATACTCTGAGACCTACCGCCTCGAGACCGACCTGAACTTCAACTCATGGACAGGATGCACCCTGGCTGACATCATCAAGGAGATGACTTCCAAGGCGGGGGTGAGTGCAAGGATAAATCCCGAATACACCGAGAAGCTCGACTACGTTTGCCAGTACAACGAGTCGGACTTCACGTTCATCAAGCGTCTTGCCCTGCAATACAACGAATGGCTCTACTATGACGGAATCGACCTGGTCTTCGGCCGACCCGTACATCTGCCGGATGCTGTGAAGCTCGAGTTCGGGACAAGCCTCTCGTCACTTGACATCGGAGTCAAGGCGCTGGCAAAGCCGGCAAAGGTGTTCTCCTATCATTCGCTCAACGACCAGACCATTGCTGCAGAAACCCCGAACAAGCCCACCGACAAGGACCAGCTGGGCTATGAGGCCTTCCAGGCTTCGCTCGAGATGTACAGGAATCCTGCAAGGCAGTATGCCCTGCCCCGCATCCACTACACCTCAGAGATGACGAGGTATGTCAGGAAGAAGCAGGAGGCAGCCACGGCCGAGTCGCACTATGTACTGGGGCAGAGTGAGACGGCAACCCTCGTCACGGGAAGCGTGGTGGACTTGAAGAGTTCCTTCCTCGAGCGGGCGGGCAGCCTGACGAGCGAGTCACTGGGCGAGTTCTTCATCACCGAGATAACGCATACCGTTGGCGAGGACTCCTATTACAGCAATACGTTCAAGGCCATTCCAGCCGTTGTGGACACGCTGCCCGAGCCTGAAGTGGAGATGCCTGTTGCCGAACCGCAGATGGCCAGGGTCACCAGGAATGACGACAACTTCGGTCACGGACGTGTGCAGGTTCAGATGAACTGGCAGACGGAGAAGATGTCTACGGACTGGCTGCGCGTCATGGCGCCAGACGGTGGAAGCAGCGACCAGGTGAAAAGCAACCGTGGCTTCGTGTTCATTCCCGAGGTGGGTGACCAGGTGCTGGTGGGATTCCGACACGGTGACCCCAACAGACCCTATGTCATGGGAAGCCTGTTCAACGGAACTACGGGCGCGGGAGGATTTGCAGAGAACCATTTGAAAAGCATACGAACACGTAGTGGGCATGCCATAGAACTGAACGATTCGCTATCGTCGCTGGGCATAACCATTAAAGACAGGAAAGGAAATTACATCCATATCAATTCCTACGAAGACAGTATTGTCGTCAATGCAGAAAAGGACATCACCTTCAATGCAGGTGAAACATTTACGGTGAATGCAAAAAACATGGCACTCAATATCGAGGAAAATACTATAGAAAGTGTAGGAGGAGACAGAATATCAACGATTGGAAATAAAGTTTCTTTAGAAGCAAGCGAGAAAGAAGAGTATATCAGTAAAGATTCGAATGTCAAAATTGGTGGACTCTTGACTCAAGAAGCAGGAGAGATTGTACAATCGGCAACTTCAGGAGATTCTGTATTTATGGCAGAGGGAAAGGCCTTACTCCAAGGTAAAGATGATGCCCGAATCTGTAAAGGATAAATGAAAGACATATTATGAGTGAAACTGCATTTAATAGTTTTGTATATGACCGCTCTGCAAAAATCCCGCTGAGGAAAACAGGAGCAAAAGTCATCGTGGAATTCCGAACCTCGGGCAGCTATCGGGGGGAATATGGCTTTGACTGGATCCGTATGGGTGATTCTGGACGCTTGGGAGACACTTGGTATGCCAATATCATGGGGAACAAGTTTGTCAAGGGAAATTTGATTGTAGATAAAACCAAAAAAGTGTATGACAGGTATGCCTCATACTGGTTTAAGACCAAACGTTTCTTAATTCCTTGGAAAACGTATGGGAAGCAAGCTTTCAAATATATAGCTCCTGTAATGACCTTGCGAAAGGGGGCCAGTGCAAAATTAACCCTGAAAGTAGAAGTCAAAGAACCTGCAGCGAGAATGGTGTACCAATGCCAGACGCCAGGGATATTTAAGCTAAACAAGACTTCTATTCCAAAATTGCGCAAAGGCAAGCATACCCTTCCTGATCAGCTTGTGATTACTTGTTTAAAAGAGTTTTCTAAAGATCAGGAAATAAATGTCTACGCCTATGATGCAAACAATACAAAGCATCTTGCAGGAAAGCTCATCGTAAAAGCGAATGATAAGAAGCACCAGACCACAATTAATTTGGCAATTGTACGTGTTATATTTAAAAAAACCGAACGTTTTCCTAATATATCAAGCAGTATAGTGAGTTTAAAGCAAATATTGGGCCAGGCCTATGTAAATGTAAATATTAAGTATTTCTTTATATACTTGTACTCAGAGAAATCAAAAACGTTCTTTACTCCCAAAAACTGGATAAATTACACGTATACATCTAATGGCGAGTTATATCGTTTGCTTGATGCAACAATTTTAAAATTTTATCCTCAATTAGATAACTTCTTTAAGATATATTATATAGACCGATACTGTTATGTCAATAATGACACGAAAGTGGCCTTGTGTGGAAAGGCTTATGCTCTCGGCTCATCCAAAGCTATTATTTTTCGCCATGGATTGCAAGATAACACCGCCTCACACGAACTATTACATTGTATTGGATTACCACATAGTTTTTCTTCTTTGAATATAGATCAATGGGGCTTCGCCTTCAAAGAAAAGATGACAGATAACATAATGGATTATTCGGATGTGCCCACTATTGCCACGTGGGAGTATCAGTGGGAAGAGATTCATGATAGGGTTAAAAACTTTCTGGCAGGAAAATGATAAAATATATATTTTTTATAATGGCAGTATCTTTAACAGCGTGTGTTGCACATACACCGAAAGAGATCAAACAGAAAAAGGGTATGAATTATTTAGAAAGGCTTGATACGGCAGATGCCAACAGAAAGCTTCTTGAATACAAGCGGAAGCATGAACAGGAATTTCCTAATGTAGATTTTATGGGAAATTCTATGTATTGCGAATACATCGATTCTATGGGATATGAAGTGTATTTGGCAAAATATGATGATGGATATCTTAAGCGAAGGCAAATCAATGGAGCATTGTTTGGTGAACTTCGCTATTATTTCCTCAATGGCAATCTCCAACAATTGGGCGAATATTATAGTAGAGATTTTGAATGTGGAATTTGGAAAGAGTATGATATCGAAGGTCATCTTCTTAAAGAGGTTAATAAAGATGAGCCTTATAAACAATTCTCTTGGCAGAAGGTTCTATTATTTACTAAGAAGAAGGACATTGACCTTAATGATGAAAGGACGTACGTAGGACGTTATATTGATGAGTCAAATATACCGTGCTGGGATATCAGTTGGCATAAAAAAGGAGAAGGTTTCGGTCGTAATGTGGTCATAGACGCACGCAATGGACGTATCATTAATGAGACTATATCATGCATGGAGAAATAAAACGTATAATCAGCTGATTTGGATTTTACATGCAGGAAAATGATAAAGTTTATTATATTAACAATGTCAATGTTCTTAACAGCGTGCGTTGCACCTACACCTAAAAAGAACGCATCTAAAAAAAGTAATCAAATGGTTTATTTAGAAAAGCTTGATACGGCAGATGCCAACAAAAGAATCCTTGAATATAGGAAAAAAGAAGAAGCTGAAAATCCTGATGAGCAATTTATGGATTCGGCCAGTTATTGTGAATATACGGATTCTATGGGGTATGTAGTTTATATAGGTAAAAATGATGACGGATACCTTAAAACGAAACGGAGAAAAGAAAGTTTATTTGGAGAGTATCGCTATTATTTCCTAAATGGAAATCTCAAAGAATCCGGTGAATATTATTTCAACGATTTTCATTGTGGGATATGGAGAGAATATGATGAGGAGGGTAACTTGCTTAAAGAAACTGATATGGATAAACCTTATAAGAAGTACTCTTGGCAGAACATCTTGCTCTTTGCAAAGAAACGTAACATAGATTTTCATGATGACCAGACATCAATAGAACGGTATATAGATGAATCCAACATTCCCTGTTGGTATATAACCTGGAAAGATAAGACTGAAGCTTATTTTCATCTTGTTACCATTGATGCACGCAATGGGGATATCATTGAAGATAATATTGCGTATGGGAAGTTATAAAACGTATGATTAGTTGATTTGAAAAAAGGATCTGAATATATATTACCTCTGGGAAAAATATGACTGTATCAGTCGATACACATGACTTAGATAAACTCTATAATCTTATAATGAAAGAGGCTTAGGGTGATAATTTTAGCTTATGGAAGCAGTACAAGACATATCGGATAAATATCTGCTGCTGGAATCTTATCTACAAGGCGGCAATGAACTTTACAATAGAGAGATATCGCTTGCCGTAACTTCTTGCAATGGGGAAAACCAATATGCGCAAGATAACATTGATACAACTTCAAGAAATCATCTATATCGTATAGAAATAGAAGACGTCATACTTGATGGACAGGTTCCTTTATGTGAAGACCTCGCACATAGGTTGGCTTTCAGATATGACTGGATTGAGATTATTTACTCGCAAGACAAGCAGGATGTATCTATCCTCAACAAAGATGAGCTTAGAAAACAAATGGAAGGAATGAACCATATTATCAGAGGGGACTATCCACAAGAGATCAATCACAGTGTATGGGATTATACTGACGACCATTCTCCAGATAGCCCCATAATGCAATATCGTTATTTTGCACTGCTTTTCCCAGAGCCAACACTTTTGAAAGGTGAAAAGGAAAGACTTATAAAGCTTTCAGAAGATGCGCCTTACATATTTAAAGAAAGGCTTCTTCTTCAAAAACAAGACCCTCAAAGTGGGAACATCATATACCAATTGGAGGGTACAATCATAGACAATGAAAATACAAGTCTGCAGGAATTCCAGACACAGTTCTGTTTAGATGCTGTCACCAGTAAAGTAAACAATGCCACAGCAAGGATTATTCTTATCAACAATGAGAGTATTCAGGAAAAGTGGAATTTCAACTTAAGATCTGTCAAATAAAATTTATTATGAGTAAAGACTATACGCTCAAGGAAGCTCTGAGCAAATCCAGCAAGGATTTATATAAGGCAATGGATGAAGCAAGAAATGCTGCATCGACCCCTATAGAAGTGGCCGCTGCCGATAACGCTTGTTGGGATACGCAACAGCTCATTGAAAGTAATAAAGAAAAGAAACAGACAAGGGAGCATAGCCTCGCGCAGAGAAAAAGTATGAAACGACAGCGCGTATGGCATGATGCAAATGAGAAAGTCAAGTTTGTATGTGACGGTGCAAAGGTAACTTGTCCTTTCAATTCTGCACTTGTTGGCACACTTAAGGCTACATCAACATCCATTAAGTTGCAGGATAAACCATGGGCTACCGTCGGAGACAAAAATAATGCTAAGAATCTTCAGTTCAAAGGCGTCTGTAATCACCCACGTTGGGGAAGTCACAAACCTCCTTGTAATAGTGTTATAAATCTTACAAAATGGGAGAATGCCTCACAAACCGTTATCGGAGTGAGAGATGCCTTATTAGTAAAATCTACTATCCCATGCACAGTAAGTAATCATAAAATCAAAATCGTACATAGCGGACAGACCGCTACGGTTGCATCTAATATAACTCCCGAAATTGTAGACTACTGGTGGTCATACTCTCCAAAAATCAATGGCAAACGCATAACAACAGCCTGGTTGGAAGAAACTGTATACTTTCATATCAAGACAAAGGGAGTCAGCAATAAACTTCTGGCTCTACAGTTATGGGATAAAGACCTTTTCTTTGATGATGAGATGGATTATCCTAAAATGAAGAAAACTGACTCTGGAAAAGGAAAAATCAGAATAATAGATAACCACGGCGTAACCAAACTGCCTCTCCCCATAGAATGGACACAAAGTATTTTAGACGATAATCCTTGTCATTATCGCTCCTTGTATATCCAGATTGTTACAGAGTTAGGATGCGATATGCTGTTCTGTGACAGAAAGTTGAAAGACCGGCTTCTCAAAATATTTGTTTCCAAACGAGATTTATATGTTGAACCTTCCCTGAGAAGTAAATGGAGTGGCATAAGAGCCCAACTCCCTGAAATGTATGATACTGAAGGCAATAATATTTCTGTTATTCCCGTTTATGGCTATGATGAAGACAAGGCAGTTAGCCTGTTTAAAGGAGAGATTAAAGGAGATATAAAAGAAACAATCAAGGGTGTGATTACAAATTACAGCGAGAATAAAGTTCGTGCTTACGCACTGACAAAACTAAAAGAAGGCTATTTAAGAGGTAATAATGGAAAACTCTATACGCCCATCACGACAAGAGGTACGAAAAGGAAAGTATATCGTCATATCATATATACAAATAGTGGAGAAGCCGTTGAGGTGACTTCCGGAAGAACTTTGTCTGTAACAAAAGGAATAGACCAGATTAAAGGAGTTGAGCGAATTGGTGTAGAAGGAAAAGTGTTGGGTGTGTTGAAGAATGTCTGTAAGATATGGAACTTATATGGTCAATTCTCAGACTTTGTTGATTTATTTACGTGGGCAGCAGCCAACGATCATTCAAAACCGATTCCCATTCCGATGATTGGAGGTATAGTAGAGTTGATGATGCAAGATGTCGATAGATTGCAGGCAGAAGTAGATCAAGCCATATATCGCAACATCCAAAGGCAGTTAAACGAAGCAAAAAAGAAAGGATTGACAGCAGTTAGAGGCTTAGTGGCATTGAAATCATTTATAGATTACGCAAATAGTATAGGGCTTTCTTACCAAGTATACCCAATATCACTTAATCAACTTTCAGATATTACTACAGGACATATCATATACCATAGAAATCTTCAGTATAAAATGGATGCAGAATGCTCTTTGTTATTAAGATTGCAAAGTGATTCTAAACGAGATAATATGAATATATATATAATAGAAACTATTTTCTTTAATAAAAAATAAAATCTTTATGAAACAGTTGCTTTTCATTTGTTTGTTAGTTCTCTTATCATGTACAAGTGGAAATAATTACGTTTCTATCCAACAGATAGATTCAAAGTATCCGATTACTATTGGTATAACACACGACACAATTTCGTACGTTGATTTTCCAATAAGTTTTTTGATGAATAGAGAAACTAATAATCCAGTGACTTTATTGGGGCATACCTATAAGTCTGGAAGCAGTTACACACTGGGGGATAAAGAATGGTATCTCAATGGAATAATCCTATATAACGTAAATGGGAAAGTCGGATATTCTCCAGAAGGAGAAGATTGGAGAAAACTTAGTTGTAAACAGCGCGAATATATAGTATTTATCCGATACCAGCAATTAACTCAAGAAGCAAAAACACTTTTGAAAACACAAATAAAATCTTTTCCAGATAGCGGTGAAGTAAAAATTGGTAATATTCAACAACTACGGAAAAAAAACAAACAAATAGTTTTTGGTTTTCTCAAGAAAGACAGCATTTCTTTTACATTCAGTCATATAAATTTCATGAAAAAATATATAGTAAACACTATATATATGCCTGTAGAGGTAAGGTAGCTATGAAAAATCTTTTTATTCTTTTAGTTTTAAGTTTCTTTTTATCTTGTGATGATAAAATCGACAATGTTATTTCCATTGAACAGGCAGACTCTCATTTCCCTGTTTTAATGAAAGTTGATGATGATACCATTCAGTATATTGATTTTCCGGTTTTTAAAATAAAGAAGACCATAGACAAGGAAATAAAATTGTCTGGCGATGGATATTTCTACAATGCCAAGTATTCAAAGTTACCTAAGGGTTGGTTATTCAACGGGAACATATTTGTTAACGCTAAGGGAAAATTAATTCGTCCTACTTTGAACGATGAATTGAGAAAGCTAAGTAAGGATAAATGCGAGTTTGTTTTTTTATGTACGATATACAAATTTAACCCAAGAGGCTATATCCTATTTTACGAAATTTAAGCAATTAAAGAAGAAGGATGCAGATATCATATAAATGAAAAGTATTCATGATTTGAAAAAAGAAGATATAAACTTTGTCGGCAAATTTCTTCAACATGATAGTATTACTATGTCATTTTGGCATGAAAGTAGTTTTAACAAACCGCGTACTGACCATATAAACTTGCCTATACACGTTCGATAGGTTAGGCAATGTTTCATGCATGACTCTTTTTACAGTGATTAGCTATGCATAGGTAAGTTTCTTTATTGACAAAATCTATTAAAGTATAGTATCTCTTTATGAAACAACTGCTTTTTCTTTGTTTATTAGTTTTCTTCTCCTGTACTAATGGAAATGATTATGTTTCTATCCGACAGATAGATTCACATCATCCCATTACTGTTGGCATAGTACATGATTCTATCACATATATTGATTTTCCATTAGCTTTCCAAATACATCGATTATCCCCTAAAACTGTCACCTTATTAGGTCACGCTTATAAATGCAGTAGTAGCCTTTCTTCAGGAAATAAAGGATGGGATTTCAATGGAATCATATTATTTAATGTAAATGGGAAAGTAGGATATTCTCCAGAGGGTGAAAATTGGTGGCAAATAGATCGCAAGCAGCGTGAATATGTTGTGTTTATCCGATACCAGCAATTATCTAAAGAAGCACAAAAACTTTTGAGAAAACAAATAAGAACCAGTCCTGATAACGGCGAAGTGAAAATTGGTAGTATTCAACAACTACGGAAAAAGGATAAGAAACTCATTTCCTCCTTCCTTCAGAACGACAGTATTTTCTTTACTTTCAGCCATAGGGACTTTAGTAATAACTATATGATAGATGATATATACATGCCTGTAGAGATAAGGTAACTATAAAAATCCTTTTTATTCTTTTAGTTTTAAGTTTCTTTTTATCTTGTGATGATAAAATCGACAACGTTATTTCCATAGAACAGGCAGACTCTCATTTCCCTGTTTTATTGAAAGTCAATAATGAAACCATCCAGTATATTGAATTTCCTTTAGTTTTCCAAATAGAGAAGACTATAGACAAGGTGGTAAAATTATCAGGTGATGGCTATTTTTACAATGCTAAGTATTCAAAGTTACTCAAGGGCTGGTTATTCAACGGGAACATATTTGTTAACGCTAAAGGAAAATTAATTCGCCCTACTTTGAACGATGAATTGAGAAAGCTAAGTAAGGATAAACGCGAGTTTGTTTTTATGTACGCTATACAAATTTAACCCAAGAGGCTTACAAAATTTAAGCAATTAAGGAAGAAGGGTGCAGGTTTCATACAAATGAAGAGTATCCATGATTTGAAAAAAGAAGATATGAACTTTGTCGGCAAATTTCTTCAACATGATAGCATTACTATGTCATTTTGGTATGAAAGTAGTTTTAACAAATATCGTATTGACCACATAAACTTGCCTGTACACGTTCGATAGGTTAGGCAATATATTAAGCTGGGCTCTTTTTGCAGTGGTTAGATATGTATCTCCATAATTTGAGAATGTAATGACTAAGTATACAGGACGCTTTTTATTTCTTGACAAATAAAAATAGCTGGAGTTTCGGTGCTATCAAAGAGCTTATTTAGAAAAGAAGAGACCTTTTGTCACATACACCTATATTTAATAGAGATCGAGATATATAAGAGAACCTCAAAATTAGCTGATTGAACAAAAATACTACAAATAGGGTTTGGGCATGAGTTTCAGAATCAATTTCATAGAGATAACGGTTATATCTTTTTGAGGATATTATATACGTGTCTCCATTTTTTTTTATATCTTTGTAAGCAAAACCCTCATTTATGAGCAAAAGAAGGGTATAAGATTTAATTAGATGTAATATTAAAATATAAGACTATGGCAATTTATGATTATGGAGTTGGAGGCAACGAGGTAAAAGTCGATGCCAATGAGTCGATAGCAGACATCCCTTCCAACCGAACATTATTGGTACAGAAACTTACAGATGATGCTCCTGTCAGTCCAGAAGCAGTTTATGGACTTCAAACGGTAGAAGATGTGTTTGAACACTTTGCGCCGTCGGTCGAGTTGGAAATGCAGAACGAAAGCGGTGAAGATATAACCGAAACGATGACTTTCAAGAACCTTGGTGACTTTGATGCCAAGAGCATGATGGAACACAGCGAGTTTCTCAGTAAACTCAATGTGGAAAAAGAACAGAACACAAAGATTGCCCGCCAGCTCTCCTCCAATAAGGCTTTGCTGAAAGCACTTGAAAATCCCGAAAAGAAACAGGCCATCATCGATTTGTTGGAAGCTTCTCTTGAAGAAATAAAAAGTATGGATGACAAATAACCCCCACAAATAAGAAATAATGGAAAACGAAATAAAAGCAAAGGAACAACAGCAGGCAGTAGTAACAGGAAAGTCTGCTGTAAGAAAAGAAGTGCCATCGGCAACTTCTGCCTTAGACAAATTGAAAGAATATGGTGGTTTTGCATTCCTTGAAAACATCATTGACGGTTTCTCCAATCTGAATCCTACACGCAAGGCACGTCGCAACATCTTCCTAACGGACGAACAATGGGCGGGTGAACGTAAGGTGCTTGCCAATCGTCTCAATGTATGGCTGGAACTACTCAAATCTGGCGAGTCTGCTGAGAAAATGAGAGATAAGGCCAAGTCTAAAGCCCAAAGTGTTGAAGAACTGCTTAACAAGAACCTACATACGGCGCTAAACCGCGTCCACGGTTTGGAAACAGCCTATCGCTCAGTAGCCCTCTTCTATAAGAATACGGAGAGTAGCAAGGTGAAGAATGTAACCATCGTCAATGCGGACATGGCGCAATTGAAGGATTTGGATAATACGCTTTTCATTGATTATATCGGTAACGAACTCAGTCAGAATTTCGATAGGTTGGATTTGCGTAGAAACTACTCAATTCTTATCATACCGGGCTATTTGGGTTCCAACGCCGTGCTTGACAAATGGGCTAAGATGGCACATGATAACAAGGTGATGCTCGTAACGGATTTCCAAGACTTGGAAACACCGGATGATGTCGTCGATATCTTCTTCAATGCTGATCATACGGGCGGAGATGTTTATAAGTCGAATGTCATCATGACCTGCAACTACCTTTTGGGTAGACCAAAGGTTGCAGAAGTCGGCGAAGAAGAAAACCTCTATGTTCCTGGTTCGGGTGCTCTTGCAGGAAAGATTTATAGCACGTTAATGTCTCAGGTGGTTGCCGGCAAGAAGTTCGGTAGTCTCAATGAGGTGGAAAGCGTACGCTTTGATTTGAAGAAAAGTGAGATTTCCGAACTTGAACGTATGGGTTTAGTACCGATGGTAAACGAATACAGCAAGGTAATGGCATTCTCTGCCAAAACCCTTTTCAATGGAGATAACCTCGGTTTGCAAACTTACTCTGTTGTGCGCGTGTTCGACTACATCTCCAAGGTACTGTTCGATTTTCTCAACCGTCGCGCTTTTGAGAATTGGACGACCCGTACAGAAGCCGACTTGCGAAGTCAAATCGTTAAGTTCCTGGACAGTATCAAAGGGCCGTCACGACTGATTGAGAAATTTAAGGTTATCAGAATAGAGCAAGACCCCAACCAAAAGGACAGGGTGTTGCTTGACATTCACCTTACTCCCTACTTCCCTGCAAAGAGCTTTGTCATTCAGTTGGAAGGACGCAAGGGAGAAGAACCTGAAGAAGCCAATTGGGAAAGTCAGTATAACCAAGAGTAGAGATTACATTTCAAAAATAATTGTAAATAGAAATCACTCCGCTCATTCAAGTAAAAATGGCAGGATTTACCTGCCATTTTTGCTTTCTATTAGGCACTGATTATGCTATCTGTTTGTGCCTCTTCAACCTGTAATCTGCGTCAAAATGCGTTGCTGTTTGATGCAGAAGACGAGGTAATCTGACTTATTTCAGCACCTAATATGACGCAAAATACAAGGCTTTTTCCTGTCATTTTCTCTCCTTTTCTCATTACTTTTCTCTATCTCCTTGATTGTCAATACATTAATAAGTGGGCTTAAAACTCGCGTATTTCCAAATTAAAAATCTTTTGTTCTGAATATCTTAAGCATTTGAGAGTAATTGTAAAGTAAAATCAAAGGAATTTATAAACTAATCGCATTTCATGTTTTCTCTCGTTCTTTTTTATTACCTTTGTAACCATTATGCAATTAGATATTATCACAGAACACGAGGTGGAAACCTTGAAAGCCACCATTCGTGATGCCGAAAATATAATCGTTGTGGGGCACAAGAGTCCTGACGGCGATGCCTTGGGAGCTTGTCTTGCATGGACAGAATACCTGAGGCAGTGGGGGAAGTCGGCACAAATCATCGTGCCGGATGCCTTTCCCGATTTCCTGAAATGGCTTCCGGGGAGTGAACAAGTGATGCGTTATGACAAGCATCCCGAGGAAGTGAAGGCTCTTTGTCAACAGGCAGATTTGCTGTTTTGCTTAGACTTCAACGAGATGACTCGCCTTGAAGAGCTGCAGGAAATCGTTGAAGCTTCACCGGCGAAACGCGTGTTGATAGATCATCACCTTAATCCCGCTATTGAGGGGGTAGTAACTGTTTCGCATCCGGAGGCAAGCAGTACGTGTGAGTTGGTGTTCCGTGTGATTTGTCAGTTGGGTGATTTTGATCACCTCAATCAGAAGATAGCGGCTCCGATTTATTGCGGTATGATGACCGACACCGGTGGCTTTACGTATAATTCCACACGGTCGGAGATTTACACTATCATTGGAATGCTGCTCACAACCGGTATCGACAAGGATAAGATTTATCGCAATGTGTTCAACAACTACAGCCAATGGGCCATTCGGTTTCGTGGCTATCTGATGAGTGAATGCCTCACGGTGTCCGATGAATACCATGCAGCCTATTTCACGGTGAGCCGTCATGACATGAAAAGGTTTCATTTTGTGAAAGGCGATTTGGAGGGATTGGTCAACGAACCTCTGCGTATCAAGGGATTGAAATTCTCGGTTTCATTGCGTGAAGACGACCGACATGACAACTTAGTGCTCGTCAGCCTGCGCTCTGTTGATGATTTCCCATGCAATGAAGTGGCTGCCGAATTTTTCAATGGTGGCGGACATCTGAATGCCAGTGGCGGCAAATTGCATTGCAGTCTGAAGGAAGCCGAAGCGGTGACACAGCGTGCTATCTTGAAATTCAGCAATCGTTTGAAAGCTTAAAAATTGGGAAATATAGATAAAAACTATAACGAAAGTCCGGCTTTATGTAAGGAATTTCGTATCTTTGTGCCACTATCATTGTGAAAAATAAACATTGAGAATGAAGAAGATTACATATTTGTTACTTATCCTTGTTGGGCTTGTTGCTTTTGCTTCATGTAGGGATTCTGAGACTTACGCCGACAAGAAGAAGCGGGAGCGTGCGGCAATCAATCGGTATCTTATTGACAAAAAGGTGAATGTTATCAGCGAAGAGAAGTTTCTTTCGCAAGACACGACGACAGACTTGGCAAAGAATCAGTTTGTGCTTTTCAGCAGTTCCGGTGTCTATATGCAGATTGTTCGTCGTGGCACAGGTAAGGTGTTGGGGCGTAACGAGGCGGCCACGGTGTTGTTGAAATACACAGAAACCAATCTGATCACAGACTCCATTATCTCTTCAAACAACGTTATGGCCTATTCTTCTATTCCTGATGTGATGAACGTCAGGATGATTTCAGGTTCACCGTATGCGCAGTTTGAATCGGGAATTCTCAAGACTGTGTATAAAACAGCAAAGGTTCCAGCCGGTCTGTTGGCGCCACTTTCTTATATCAAGTTAGGCAAATTGAGCAAAGAAGGTGTAGCCAAGGTGCGGCTGATTGTGCCTTCAGCCCAGGGAACAGCAATTGCTTCAGGTGCTGTTTATCCTTGTCTTTATGAACTAACTTACCAAAGAGGAAGATAATATAGATATTTATGACTTTGATTAAATCTATTTCCGGCATCCGTGGAACCATTGGCGGACAGGCCGGAGACACATTGAACCCGCTTGACATTGTGAAGTTTACAGCAGCTTATGCGACTTTTATCCGTCATAGTAAGCAGTCTGAAAGCAATACAATTGTAGTGGGACGTGATGCCCGTATCTCGGGCGAAATGGTGAAGAACATTGTTTGTGGAACATTGATGGGCATGGGCTATGACGTGCTTAACATCGGACTTGCCACGACACCTACTACCGAATTGGCTGTGCGTATGAGTAAGGCAGCAGGTGGTATCATCATTACGGCCAGCCACAATCCACGTCATTGGAATGCGCTGAAACTGTTGAACCAGGAAGGAGAATTCCTCACAAAAGACAATGGGAACGAGGTGCTTGAGATAGCTGAAAAGGAGAATTTCGAATTTGCGGATGTTGACCATTTAGGCAAATACACGGAGGACAGCACCTTCAATCAACGTCATATTGAGAGTGTTCTTGCATTGAAATTGGTTGACAGAGAAGCCATACGGAATGCGCATTTCAAAGTAGCTGTAGACGCAATCAACTCTGTAGGTGGTATCATCCTTCCCGAATTGCTGAAAGCTTTGGGCGTGGAATATACGATGATCAACGGTGAGGCCAATGGCGATTTCGCACATAATCCCGAACCGTTAGCGCAGAACCTTGGTGGTATCATGAGCGAAATAGGTAAGGGGGGCTATGATTTAGGCATTGTTGTTGACCCGGATGTGGATCGCTTGGCATTTATTTGTGAAGACGGAAAGATGTTCGGCGAGGAATATACACTCGTTTCGGTGGCCGACTATGTGTTGAGTCATACGCCGGGAAATACGGTTTCCAACCTCAGTTCTACACGTGCACTGCGTGATGTAACCGAGAAACATGGCGGTGTCTATACGGCTTCTGCTGTAGGCGAAGTGAATGTAACAACGAAGATGAAAGAGGTGAATGCTGTTATTGGTGGCGAAGGAAACGGTGGTGTTATCTATCCCGAAAGCCACTATGGACGTGATGCCTTGGTCGGTATTGCCCTCTTCTTGTCGAGTCTTGCGCAGAAAGGTTGCAAGGTAAGTGAACTTCGTGCTACCTTCCCTGAATACTTTATAGCCAAGAACCGTATTGATCTGACAGCTTCGACAGATGTCGATGCTATCTTGGAAAAGGTGAAAGAGCAATATGGCAAGCAGGCAGACGTGAAGGTTACTGACATCGATGGCGTGAAACTTGACTTCCCTGACAAGTGGGTTCACCTGCGTAAGAGCAACACAGAGCCTATTATTCGTGTCTATAGTGAGGCTTCAACGATGGAAGAAGCTGATGCCTTGGGCAAGAAACTTATGCAGGTAGTCTATGATATGCAGTAAGAATTAATCATGTAGGCATTCTTCTTTCTTCTTTTATAGAAAAGAAGAATGTTTTTGAATAAATAAAACAGACCTTGTAAGTATGTGTAATGTATTTGCAAGGTCTGTTTATTTATGCCGCCTTTTGTCAGTGGATCTGTATTGTTTCCTGTTGTCTTGAGTTTTGATTTCTTTGATATGCTTTGATGAATTCTCCTCCCATTCTTAGTATCTTGATCCAGAGCTTCGTATAGCGTCTCTCAAACGAGATGATATCAATAGCGTTCCCATATTCATCGTAGCATTGACTTTTAGGCATCCCTCGGCCATTTAGTGTCATGACTATTGCATGCTTACCTTTTGAATGATAGAATGTAAGCGATTTCATGATGCCTTTTTCTGTGACAATACAACCTGTAGTGTTATCTGATGTCCATATCTCTCCGGTAAAAGGTTGCCCTTCATAATAGACCGTATCATTGTGGAAACCAATATCTTCTGCATGTATTTTCTTTGTGCATGCCGTTGCTATGAGGCATAAAAAAACTATAATGGCAATGTTCTTCATGTTGTCTTTTGTTTTATGTGAACAGGTGTGAGCCTATTTCCTTTACGATGTAAGTCAACAGCCAGATGACAATGCAGATACAGAAAATCAGAAAAATGAAAACGACTGCTGCCTGAATAGCCTTTTGGTTGACTCGCCGGATGATTTCTTTGTCGTCGTTCACAAAACCATCTATCAGTGCCATGTTCTTTTTGTTGGCTTTATGCAGGAAATCGATGACGTCTCCTACATAGAAAGGAAGCAGTCCTAAGAGGATATCGCACAGCATGTTGTTGAGTAAAGCCAAGGTCAATGGGATTGAACGCAACTTTATCAACCCGAAATAAACATGCATCAAGGAAAACAGTCCACCGATAATATCACCGATACCACCAGGGATTAAGCCGATGACAGCATCGAGATAATAGTCATCGGCGAACTTCGTTACACGGTGCATGCGGCGGTAAAGGTCGCTGCTGCGTAGCATTTCTTTTCTAATTTGATTGCTCATCACCTGCTATAATTCCGTCTTCTTTGACCAACTCCTTATAGGTTTCGTCTAACGAATTGAAGAGAACGTTGAGGTTTTCTTCGTTTCCACATGCTTCTTTGAATAAAGCCATGAGGTCTTCTTCTTCAGATTTGAACGAACTGTCATTCATCAAGAGCTGTGTGTTCAGAAGCAGCATGCGATAGATGCTGACTTGATTGAACGAGCGTTTTGCTGTTTTTGATGCTTTGATACCGGCTGCATAGGCCTTCAAAAGCACGCGCACCAAGATGACAATTGCCATCTGCTCATCTACTACTGACAGCTGTAAACCACGTGGATAGACTTCAATATGTTCTTCGATAGAGGTAAACTGACCTTGCAGAAGCCTGTTGAAATTGCGCTTGTATTCATTCACCATAGCCTCATAAAGCTTATCGGTTTTGCAGGCAAAACGCAGATATTGAGCCATATCTGCTTGCTTGTCAGTAAACTCTTTCTTCAGTTTCTCCTGCATTTTCTTTTCATCAGGATAGTTGAGTCGCGCCAGAGCAGGAAACATGATGTCGAGGAAATGCGCACTGATTTCCTCATAATGTTCGAGCATTGCCTGCTTGATATTTTGTGGATTATGCTTCTTCTTAAAGTCATTTCCTATGATCTGGCAGTCTATGATGCCATTGGCAAAAGCCTCGAAAAAGCCTCTCGTAAGAACAGACATGGCCTTGTAACTATTTATTTTCTTGCTCATAATCTTTAGATTTGTTTGATAAAGGTAATTGTTTTTCGCGAGAAAAGCAAGCCGCCGCTTCAATATTTCTCATCAATCCCTTATATTTCGCCCTTTTTACAGCGCTCCCTTTGAAGAGTTTTCTATATTCTTCTTCACTGAGATATTCCCATTGTTGGCGTGTCATCTGCAGAAGTTCAGCTTTCGGTTGCAGCTCAGGCGTATCATTGGGAGTTGCAAATCTGTTCCACGGGCAGGCTTTCAGACAGGCATCGCAGCCATAGATGGTGTTGCCGATTCTGGCAGTTGCTTCGCTCGAAAGCTCGCTTCTATTCTCTATAGTCTGGTAGGACAGACATTTCTCAGCATCTATTTCGCAGTTCTCAATGATAGCTTTTGTTGGGCAAGCTTCAATACATTTACGGCAGTTTCCGCATCGATTTTTAACCGGTTGATCGTAGATCAATTCTTCATCAACAAGGATTTCACCCAAGAAAAACATACTCCCGGCATGTGGAATAATGAGTTGATGGTTCTTTCCTGTCCAGCCCAACCCTGCCTTTTCAGCCCAATAGCGTTCGAGTATAGGGCCAGTATCAACAAAAATGCGGCATTTATGTGCCTCTGGATTTTGGCTTATCAAAGCATCTTCATAGCCAAATTTTGCTGCCAACCGGCGCAGTTTGGCTTTCATGATATCATGATAATCTTGTCCGAGAGCATATGCTGCAAGTTGATATTCGCTGTCAGAACAGTAGTTATGAGGGGCATAATTCAAGGCAACACAGATGATACTGCGGGCACCTTCCATTAATAATCGCGGGTCAAGTCGCTTTTCCATATAGTTGGCCATATAGTCCATGTTAGCTTGCTTTCCTTCTTTTAACCAACGTTTCACATGGTCTGCTGTCGCTTTCTCTACGCTGTCAGCCTTTGCTATGCCACAAGTAAAAAAGCCGAGGCGCAGTGCTTCGGCTTTTATTTCATTCGTAAGGTCTTGTTTATTCAAAGGTCTTGAATTCATATCCTTGCGCTTTTAACCATTCAATTGACTCTGGAAGGGCTGTTTTTAGCTTGTCAATGCTCTTCAGTGAGTCGTGAAAAGTGATGATAGAGCCATTTCTTGCATAGCGTTTTACATTTCGAACCACGTCTTTAGCAGTCAACCATTTGGAGTAATCGCGTGTAACAAGATCCCACATGATAATGCGATACTTCTTCTTCATCCACCAATAAACCGACATTCTCATCCACCCGTGAGGCGGTCGGAATAGATTTGAGTGTATCAGTTCATCGGCTTTGTGCGTATTGATAGCATAAGTGATGGTCCAATGTTTGAAAGATCCGATGTGATTGAATGTGTGGTTACCTACCCGATGACCTTCTTCGAGGATCTGATTATACAAATCATGATACCTCAGCACATTCTCTCCAACCATGAAGAATGTTGCCTTGACGTTGTATTTTCGTAGAGTTTCAAGAATAAACGGTGTCGACTCGGGGATTGGACCATCATCGAACGTCAGATAGACTGAATGTTCGTTCTTGTCCATTCTCCAAGTCGCACCGGGATAAATCCAGCGCAACCATTTTGCGGGTTGCTCTATAATCATCGCTTGTTTATTCCTCTATGCTTCAGTTGTTGTGGCTTGGAAGTATGCCTCCCTTGCCACGATACATGTTAAACAGGCTCTGGAACTGTTGTCCCGTGCGCTGTGCAAGCTTCGCATCAATGAGGACTGCCACTTTATTACACTTCTGCATAATCGACATTTCGCGTAGACAGTCGCTCATGGATTGGGCAAAATTGTTACCGTCAAGACTCAGATACCAGTTCATATATTGTGTGGAGTTCTTCCATACATCATTGAACAACTCTTTAGCTTTAGCTTTCTGGCCCAGAATAGCATAGCATTCTGCAAGGTCAAGACTGCCACTTACGTAGTTGTTGGGCACGTTGTAAGAAGGTATCTCTGCCACGCATTTGTTCAAAACTGCCAATGCCTGCTTGTCTTTATGCTCCATGATGAGCTGTTTAGCCAGCTGAGCGAAGATACGGCGGTGGGTATAACACATATGCATTACGGTTTCATCAATATAGAGCCCCTTAGTCTTCAGACCGCCAAACTTATACCGAGTCATCAGATTTCGATAGGTTTTAGCCGTATCAAAGTTGGTCATTCCCTTGACAACCTTGCCATCAACGTTGGTCGTGAACGGCGTAATGCGGTTTGCCAAACCTTCCTGAATGAAGTTGTTACCTAAGTTCATGTAGTTTTCTTCACCCACAGTGAGGGCCACATAGATAGGACGTGTCCAATTACATTGGGCAATCATCTCGAGCATCATCAAGTCGTTCTTGTATAATGCGTTCTTACCTGCAAGCGAAATCACCATCTTTTCAGGGATAGAATCAGACGGCATGAGCATTCCACTGCGCCTTACGGCTTTTTTATCTATTGTTACATACACGGTATCTGTAGGGATAAAGTGCATATCGGCATCCTTGGAACGCACCCAATATTTCATGATATTCTTCAGTTCGAACGGTTCATCACCAAACTGCGCCTTAGCTTGTGCGGGGTTTTCCTTGTAGAACTGGAGTATCTGTTTCTTAGCGTCCGGCTGCACAGTGATATAGTCATTCGTACCCGAACAGAAGTCTATGCGTGGCCAACTGATAGGAACAGCCGGCGAATTATAGGCAGGTCGCTTCATTTGGTCAATGTACCAATCGGTAGCTAAATAGCTCAGGTTGCACACCCGGGCATCGGTTCTGACACCTTCTACTTCTTGATTGTACCAAAGTGGGAACGTATCGTTGTCGCCATTGGTGAAGATAATGGGATTACCCTTATCCTGCAAGGTCATCAGATAGTTCTGCCCAAAGTCTCGGCAGGTATATCTGCCACTGCGATCGTGGTCATCCCATGTCTGGCTCACCATTTGGATAGGAACCAACAACGCTAAGATTGAAACGGCAGTAGCCAGCACTTTCTCGTTGATATGTGTGTACTTCTTGAGCAAATCATAGATTGCAGCCACACCAATACCACACCAGATGGCAAACGCATAGAATGAACCTGCGTAGGCATAATCACGCTCACGTGGCTGCATTGGAGTCTGGTTGAGATAGATAACAATAGCCAAACCCGTCATAAAGAATAGGAAGAACACTACCCAGAACTGTCGGATGCCACGCTTTCCACGCCATGCTTGCCAGAAAAGTCCTATGATTCCCAGAAGAAGTGGAAGACAATAGAACACGTTATGCCCTTTGTTGTTTTGCAGATCGGCTGGAAGTTTGCTTTGATCGCCTAACCGAGCATTGTCAATAAACGGAATACCGGTAATCCAGTTGCCGTGTTCAAGTTCACCATTACCTTGTATGTCATTCTGACGTCCGGCGAAGTTCCACATGAAGTAGCGCCAATACATGAAGTTACACTGGTAAGAAAGGAAGAAACGGATATTCTCAACTTGAGTCGGTATCTTTACAGTTATAGGCTCTCCACAGCGGTCATAAGCGACATCATAGCCATCAACACCGCCCATCCATTGCTCATAAGCCTGTGCATGTGCCTGATCATACATGCGTGGGAAGAGCATGTTCTGCGCATATTGGTATTTATTCTTGTGACTTACAACGAAGTATGAGTCTTTCTCATCAGCGTTGGCTTTCTCTTTGCGGGCATAGATGGGGGCACCTTCTGTCATCTTTGGCTTGCACATATTGCCGTCTACTTGCAGTGCCACCTGTGAAGTGTAAGCCTGACCATAGACTAATGGACGGTCACCATACTGGTCGCGACTCAGATAACTACCCAAGGTGAAGATGTCTTCCGGTGAGTTCTGGTCCATCGGAGGATTGGCCGTAGAGCGGATAACGATGAGTGCATAGCTTGAATAACCAATCATCAGCATCAGCATGCAGAGCAGGGTTGTGTTCTTGATGCGTGCAGTTACATAGCTCACTTTCTTCTTGTCAACAGTGTGTTTGTAGTTCAGTGCAAACCAAATGAGCGCCAGAATAACGACACCAATGACCACAGCCGACCAACCGAAACCATAGAATGGAATGCCCAGCATGGCCACAGAAGCAACAAACGAGATGTTGGTTCGCTTCTCACTCTTGTCGGTATAGCTTTCATAAATGGCCCAAAGCACAGTTGCAACAAGCAGAAGAATGTAGATAATCTCACCTGTATTGAACGGACATCCAAGCACATTGACAAACAACAACTCAAACCAACCGCCCACGGTGATAATACCTGGCACTACGCCATAGAGCACTGCAGCCACAAGAACGAATGAAATGAAGAGTGCAATGAGCGAGCCTTTCAGTTCGATGTTCGGGAATTTGCGATAGCAGAACACGAGAACGATAGCCGGGATACACAGCAGGTTGAGCAAATGCACACCGATGCTGAGGCCTGTCATATAGGTGATGAGCACGAGCCAGCGGTCACTGTGAGGTTCGTCGGCATGGTCTTCCCATTTCAGAATGAGCCAGAACACGATTGCAGTGAAGGCAGATGAATAGGCATAAACTTCGCCTTCAACGGCTGAAAACCAGAAGGTATCGCTGAAAGCATAGATGAGTGCGCCCACAAGACCGGCTCCTTCGATGATAATCATCTTTGCTGTAGTGAGTTCACTCCAGTCTTTCAGTATCAGTTTCCGTGTCAGATGGGTCACCGTCCAAAAGAGGAACAGAATGGTTGTCGCACTCAATAGCGCACTCATCGTGTTGACCATGCGTGCAACATCAGACGGATTGCTGACAAACTGCGAAAAGAGATTGGCCGTTAACATGAAGAACGGTGCCCCGGGTGGGTGTCCGATTTCAAGTTTGTAACCTGTAGTGATAAACTCTGGGCAGTCCCAAAAGCTGGCTGTCGGTTCGATTGTAGAGCAATAGACAAAGGCGGCAATCAGAAAAGCAAGCCACCCCAGCACATTGTCTACTAACTTGTACTGTTTCATTTATTAAAATAATGTATTATTTCGAAATAGTGATGCAAAGATAATACATTTCATGAAAACTCGCTTGTCTTGTTGAACATAAACTGCTTATATTTCACTTTTTTAAGTGGTTTGTCAGTGAAATGTCAGATGGGTGAACCCATATGCGGCGTTGTTTATGTGTGTTTCTGTCGCCGTACGAGCCATTTTGTCTTTGATTTAGAATTGCTTAAGAGGACGCCTGAATGCAATAAGTTGGGACTTTGAACTTGTAACTTGCGGTAACAGGAATTTTCTGTGAAGCCAACTCCATGTTCATGATTTTATTTTACAAAAGGTCTCAAATGCTTACGATATTCAGAACAGGAACTTTTTCGTTTGAAAATACGCGAGTTTTAAGCCCACTTATTAATGTGTTGGCAATCAGAAAGATAGAAAAAATCAAGGAGAAAAGGAGAAAAAATAACGGCAAAAAGTCTTGTGTTTTGCGTCATGTTGGGTGCTGAAATGCGTCAGATGATCTCGTCTTTTGCATCAAACAGCAGCGTGTTTTGATGCAGATTGCAAGTTGAAATGACACAAAAGGCGTGGTATGTCGCTGTTTTTGAGAAGATAAGTGCTTTTTTCTTGCCTTCTATTCTCTAAATCACGGAATTTAAAAGGGTGTTTTTTTGACTAATAATCTTTACAAATATGAGGATGAAGTACTAATCTCTTCTTTATTCTTTCGGGTTGATATAGCACATGGTTTCATAAAAAGCAGCGCATGGTTTCACCCATAAAAGGGAAGATAGTAACGCATGGAGAGTTATAAAAAGCTTCTTTTAAGCTTGCGAAGTGATAGAGAATGAAATATAAATAAGGTAATTCGACGTTATATTTTAAGGAAATGCTCCTCTAACTTCTCCTGTGGGAGGTCGGTTGTTTCATGATAATGCAGACTCTCATTGACGCAGGCAATGTGTTTGACATTGTGTAGTATCTCCGCAATATCGTGGCTCACCATGACAATGGCACATTGCTGATTGAGATCATTCAGCATTTCATACATCTGTTCTTGAAAGCGTTTGTCGATATAGGTGTTAGGTTCGTCGAGGATAAGCACATCGGGTTGTTGTACGATGGCACGCGCCAGAAGCACGCGTTGCAGCTGTCCGCCGCTCAATGTCCCTATAGGTTGCCGTTGTAGATCATCGAGTTCCATGCGGTTGATGGTTTCCTTGGCTTGTTCACGTTGGGCATCTGTATAGCCATGGAAAAGCCTTTTCTTCAATCCCGAGAGCACAACGTCTTCAACGCTGATAGGAAATCGGCGGTCAATGTCTGTGTATTGTGGCAGATAACCCATGCGGATATGGTCAGCTTCCTGGCCGTTCTTGAAAAATTTAATCGTGCCTTCCTTGGGCTTCAGCAGGCCGAGGATAATCTTGATGAGGGTGGTTTTGCCACCTCCGTTAGGGCCGATGATGCCGAGATAATCGTCATCGTAGACCGTCAGATTGACATTCTTGAGCGCTGTTTTCTCTGGGTATGCAGCAGTGATGTCATGGAGTTGTATAATGGGTTGACTCATTTTATGGTTCGTGCGATGTTTATCATTTGCAGATTCCAATGATAATCGAGCGGATTAATCTCGGTAGATGGAATCCCCGTATCTTGTGAAACGATAGTTGTATTGCGGTTGGCGAACTGTTTTTGAATAAAGAGTGTCTTCACTTTCTGCTGGCGCGACAAGCGGATGATGGCCTGTAATTGGTTGGCACTTGGCTCGCGTCCTTCCTCTTCGATAGGGATTTGAGTGAGTTGATAGTCGCGTGCAAAATACGTAAGTATGGGGTGATAGATGAGGAAAGCCTTTGATTTTCCGGCCAATGCAGACTTTACTTCTCTGTCGGTCTGCTCAATGACGGTAAGCAGTTTCTGTAGATTTTTCTTGTAATATGCACTGTCTTTGGCATCCGTCTGTTTCAAGGCAAGGTATATGTTGCGGGCAATCACTCTGGCATTTCGGCAACTCATCCAGGTGTGGGGGTCTGTAATGCCATTGATAGTCTGTGCAGGAGTGATGCCTTCTGAAGTGTCTATAAATCGTGTATGAGGTGCATTCGATTTGAGTTTTGCCATCCATGTGCGTTCAAAACCTATCTGTCCGACTTTCATGTAGAGTGCACTTTCGTTGAGATTGGCCATTTGTCGGGCTGTGGGCTCATAGGTCTCAGGACTCATTCCGCCTGGAACCATCGTTACAACCGTAAAGCGATTGCCGGCAATCTGTTGGGTGAAATAGCGCAACGGCTCTATGCTTACGGTAATTTCCCGGCTGACTTTGGGTGATGAAAAACTGCAAGCGGTCAGGGTTGCTGCCGAGAAAGCAAGGACAAGATAGCGTGCGAATTTTCCTGCTGTGATGCTGATCGTCGAGATAAACAGGTTGGAACGCATCAGTCCTAATACGATTGTAATGGCACTCCCAATGATAGGCAGGAAAGCAAAGAAGCCCATCCATGCGCCGTGGCCGGCCATGAAGCGCTGTGCTTTGTTGAGACTTTCGGGCTTTACATGCAGATATTTCTCAATCCAGTCCATGCGTCCCATGTGTCCGATGCCATAGTTGAATAGCCCACCCATTACATTTCCTACGGTCGCATAAAGGATGAGAGGCCATGGTTTCAGTCCTGCTGCGAGCAAACCCAACATGACAGCCTCGCTGCTGAAAGGGAAGAAACTGCCGGCAAGAAAGGCAGAAAGGAGCATGCCCCAATAGCCCCAGTCTATTAAAAAAGCAATGATGGCATCCATAAATTATAAGCTGTGAGCAGCAATATGAGCACGATGACCAGATGAAAAGCTATGTTTGTGAGCCATGTTCGGGTCAAAGCAAGGAAGTGTCCAAATAATACTGCAGTGGTAATGATCATGATGTGAATGAGAAAATCATAGTGCTGAGGCTGCAAGATGATGAAAAGCATCGTGGCAACATGCAGGGTAATGAACGTCTCATAGAACATACGGACTTTTATTTTGTCCTTATAGCTGTTGCGTAGGAAATGAATAATCCCTGTCAGTCCAAGGAAAGCAACGAAGAAAAAGGTAACGGCTTGATGCTCGGTGACATGCTGGTAGTTGCTGATGTCACCGAAGACTGCAAGTTCTGTGAAGTGGGAAAGCAGGCTTGGAAGATTGTGGGTGTAGACATAGTAGCCTGCCACGAACCAGTAGGGGAACAGCAATCCGAGAATGGATGCTGTGAAGGTGCGGAGACTGAAAGCCAAAATGTAGGCAGCAAGAGCAATCCAAAGGAAAGGAACAAAATAGAGAATTTTGACGAAGAAGATGCTGGCAATACCAATCATAGCAAAGGCATAGAACACAGGGCCTGCTCCCCTGCGGTTTTGATAGGCTTGGAAAATGATGAAATAGAAAGCAATGAAGCATAGGGTTACAATGCTTTCGTTCGTATTTGTGCCACGGAAACAAACCGCAGATGACAGCATCAAGTAGGTACATGACAGCATCCGACTATACACTCTGGTAAGCGAATAGTGGTTGTTGAGCATGGCTATCGTTTCTGTGGCAATGAAAAGACAGGCCGCCTGCACCCATAATCCTTGCTGAACGGCGCCTGCAAGCAATGCAACAACAGCGCCATAAAGGGCTGTCAAAGGCAGTGTCAGCCTGCTTGTTGCTATTCTTTCCTGTCTTCTTTTCCTTGTCATTTAGAGGTCTTTGCCTATATCTTTTCTGAAATATTTATCAGTAAACTGAATTTTCTGTGCTTCCTTGAAACTCTTTTGCAGGGCTTCTTCCTTGTCTTTTCCATAGGATGAAACGGCAATAACGCGTCCGCCGTTGGTCACGATGCGGCCATCTTTGCAGGCTGTTCCACTGTGGAAGACGATACTTCCGTCCACCTTGTCAAGCCCAGTGATAGGATAGCCTTTCTTGTATGCCTCGGGATAGCCACCACTGACAAGCATCACACAGACTGCTGCACGTTCATCGAACTCTATTTCCCGCTTGTCAAGATCGCCATGAGCAATGCCTTCAAACAGGTCTACGATATCACTCTTCAAGCGAAGCATTACGCTTTCTGTCTCTGGATCACCCATACGGCAGTTGTATTCGATAACCATGGGTTCGCCGGCAACGTTGATAAGCCCGAAGAAGATGAAGCCTTTATAATCTATTCCCTCGTCAGCAAGACCTTCAACAGTTGGGCGAATGATGCGGTCTTCCACTTTCTTCATCCACTCTTTTGTGGCAAATGGAACGGGTGAAACGCTGCCCATACCGCCCGTATTGAGGCCCGTGTCGTGCTCTCCAATGCGTTTGTAATCCTTAGCTTCAGGCAAAATCTTATAGTTTTTACCGTCGGTAAGCACGAAAACACTGCATTCAATACCGCTCAAGAACTCTTCAATGACCACCTGTGCACTGGCATTCCCAAACATGCCTGCAAGCATTTCACGTAGCTCTTTCTTTGCTTCTTCGAGTGTTGGAAGTATCAATACGCCCTTTCCTGCACAGAGCCCATCAGCTTTCAACACGTAAGGGGGCTGTAAGGTCTCAAGGAATTGAAGCCCTTCTGCAAGCGTTGTACCATCAAAAGTCTGATACTTTGCAGTTGGAATATGGTGGCGTTGCATGAAACCTTTAGCGAAGTCTTTGCTTCCTTCAAGTATGGCGCCGGCCTTGGATGGGCCAATCACGGGGATGTGTTGAGTCCGTTTATCATGTTTAAAGCTGTCGTAGATTCCTTTTACCAATGGATCTTCGGGACCGACAACCACCATGTCGATAGCTTTCTCTACAGCAAATTCTTTTAATTTTTCAAAGTCATCAGCCTTGATATTGACGTTTTCACCGCAGTCAGTTGTGCCGGCATTGCCTGGCGCAATAAACAACTTGTCACACTTTTTGCTCTGTGCAATCTTCCATGCCAAGGCGTGTTCGCGGCCGCCTCCACCTAACAACAACAGTTTCATGATAGGAATTTATTTTAAATAATCAAAGAAATACTGACTGATACGTTCGTGCAGATGCACGCTCTGATGTCCTCTCATGTTGTGAGGCTCACCGGGATAGACGAAGAAATCAGGCTGGGTACCGGCTGCAATGCAGGCTTTCAAGAAAGAGAATGCATGCTGTGGAACAACAACAGGGTCGTTGAGACCGATGATAATCTCTAATTTCCCTTTCAAGTTCTTGGCTTTTGGCAGCAGACTACAAGCCGCATAACCCTCCGGATTGGCTTGCGGTGTGTCCATATAGCGCTCTCCATACATCACTTCATACCATTTCCAATCGATTACCGGGCCACCCGCTACACCCACTTTGAATACATCCGGGTAGGTAGTCATTAGGTTAATGGTCATGAAACCGCCGAAACTCCAACCGTGTATTCCTAAGCGTTGTGCATCCACATAAGGCAAAGTCTTGAGAAATTTAACGCCTTCCATCTGGTCTTTCATTTCCTCTTCGCCCAAATGTCGATAGGTTGCTTGTTCAAATTCCTTGCCTCTGTTCTCGCTTCCACGGTTGTCAAGAATGAAAAGCAGATAGCCTTTCTCGGCCATGTAGGTTTCCCAACCGCGACTGCAATAATGCCAACGTGCATCAACATTATGGGCATGAGGGCCTCCATAGACATAAACAATGGTGGGATATTTCTTATTTGGATTGAAATTTACAGGCTTAACCATTCGGTAGTAAAGGTTAGTTGTGCCGTCAGCTGCCTTAATTGAGCCACATTCATAGGTAGGAACCGTGTATCCTTGCCATGGATTGGCCGCTTTGAAATAGCTTGTTGACTTTCCATTTGTGGTATTCACGATAGTAATGTCGCGGGGAATATCGGGCGTCTGATAGTTATCAACGATGTATTTACCACTTACACTCAAGCTTCCTGAATGCCAACCTTTACCATTTATATCAATTAAAGCCTGCTTACCCGTTGCTAAATCAATTGCAAATATATTCTTCTGAATGGGACTGCACGCATTTCCTTCAATGAAAATCCGTTTGTTTTTAGTGTCAAAACCTAAGAGTTCCATCACAACCCACTTTCCTTTTGTGAGCTGAGAAACCTCTTTTCCCTCCTTATTATATAAGTAGAGATGCATGTACCCGTCCTTTTGACTCCAGAGAATAAACTTGTTGTTGTCCCATGGAAGGAATGTAATAGGATGTTGAGGTTCTACATATTTTGCGTCAGTTTCATGATAAATCTCTGCAATCGGATTGCCGGTTGTGGTGTCATAGCTCATCAATCGGCAGTCATTCTGGTCGCGGTTGAGTTCAAACATGTAAAGCGTTTTGTTGTCAGGTGCCCAGCTGATATTCGTAAAATAACGGTCGGTAGGGTCTCCTACAGCAAGATAAGTAACCTTTTCTGTGGCAAGATTGTAGATGCCGACGGTCACTTTATGGCTCTTTTCGCCTGCCATGGGATATTTATCTGGCTCAAGTGTCGCGATACGGCTTTGGCCTTCGGCCGGTTTCCAATCGAGTTCGGGAATGTTAACCTGCGGATAATCACTCACCATACTTTGGTCCATGCGATAGAATGCCAGCTGAGTTCCGTCGTTGTTCCAGAAGAGTCCGCCCGTAATTCCAAACTCGTTGCGATGCACACTCTGTCCATAAACGATTTCACGGCTACCGTCCGTGGTCAGCTGATGGTCGTTTCCATGCGCATCGACCACGTGAAGTTGATTGTCTTTCACATAAGCCAAAGCCTTGGAAACACTGTTGAAATCTTGTGCCTGCGCACCTTTTGCCATACTGATATTACCTTTCCACAGTGCTTTCCTGCTCTTCCAATCGAACAATATGCGCTGTTTGCCGTCATTGAGCCAAACAAGTGATTTCCTTGTTTCAGGGAATTTGATGTTGTAGAGATGACGAAGCATCATGCCACTCCACTTGTTAAGTTCTGCAAGCGAAAACAGTTTGCTTTCTTTTCCCGTTGCCTTGTTGACAAGATAGCACGCTTCTACGTCAAGATGCACAAGCTCATCGCCCCACCAAGTGGTGTAACGTGACTTGGGTATCATGTTGTGATAGTTCGTGCCTCCAAAGTTCAAATCCTCTAAAGTCAAAGGCTTTAACCCCTGTGCATGAACTGTTAATGCCGCAACCATCGTCAATATCAGTATGAAAAACTTTCTCATTGTTTAATCCTCTTCGTCAAAATGGGATCTTCCCTTACTGAAACCGCTGCGTTTCCCGCCTTTATCAAAGCGCTTTCCACCCTTTCTTTCATCGCGTCCACCAAAGCGATTGTTGCGTTTCTCACGCTTTTTGTCGTTGTCACGACCATTATCACGCTCTCTCACACCACGCTTTTTGCAGTTGTCAAAGCCTTCAATCTCATGCTTATGGAAAGTGAAACTGCGGATATCTCCCTCTTCATTGCTGCTCTCTTCATCGAGTCGTTTGGTGAATTCTCGGTTCTTCTTGAAGCGGTGTTTCTGTGCCATTTCCTTCTTTTCAGCAGCAGTCTTCACGATACCTCCCTCTGCACGAAACTCTTTCATCTTGCCTTCAAAAAGCGAATACTTGCGGAATTCACATTCCAAACTGCCATTATAGAGTGGTATCTTGATGCTTGGCTTCAGACCTATCTGGTCGAAACATTCTTCACGATAGCTCAAAATCCAAGCCTCATTGCCTCCGAATTCATGCTTTAAGCGTTCACCAATCATCTTATAAGTGCCTAAAAGGTTGGACGTAGAGATGCGTTCTCCATAGGGAGGATTTGTGATGATAATGCTCTTTTCGGCAGGTTTCTTGAAATCCTTGAAGTCTTGTTGTTCCATAGTTACTATCTGTGAGAGTCCTGCTGCCTTGACATTCAGACGTGCAGTATTGACAGCTTTCATGTCAACATCATAGCCGTAGATACGGTGTGTGAACTCTTTCTCCTGGGAATCATCATTATATATGCTGTCAAAAAGCTCCTGATCAAAGTCCGGCCACTTTTCAAATGCAAACTCTTTCCTGAATACTCCCGGGCTGATATTACGGGCAATGAGGGCTGCCTCAATGAGAAGCGTCCCCGAACCACACATAGGATCGATGAAATCTGTATTGCCTTTCCAGCCACTCATGAGTATCATTCCGGCTGCAAGAACCTCGTTCAGCGGGGCTTCTACACTTTCCTGACGGTATCCGCGACGGTGAAGACTCTCACCGCTTGAGTCAAGACTCAGCGTAGCATCGTCCTCGGCAATGTGTATGTTGAGGCGAATGTCGGGATTGCTGACACTGATATTCGGCCTTGTTCCGGTCTTTTCGCGAAATTGGTCAACAATGGCATCCTTCACTTTATAGGTGACAAAGCGTGAGTTGCGAAACTCTTCGGAGTAGACAACAGAGTCTACACTGAAGGTTTTTCCTTTCTCTATATATTGGCTCCAGTCTATTTTTTTGACCTCATCGTACATATCTTCTGCCGAGCGAGCCTTGAAGTGAGCTATCGGTTTGAGGATTCTGATGGCCGTATGCAATTGGAAATTGGCCCGATACAGCATCTCCTTATCACCTGTAAACGACACCATTCGACGGCCTGTCTGTACATTGTTGGCACCCAACTGGGTGAGCTCCTGAGCCAAAACGGGTTCAAGTCCCATGAAAGTCTTGGCTATGAGTTCAAATTCCTGTTCCATTGTTGTATTGAATATCTATTATATCTTTCTTGATTTTCTTGTATTTCTTGGTCTTGGGACGCATGTCTTCCATCACCCATGTATTCGCTCCGATGACACAACTCTTGCCTATCGTGATGCGACCCAGCACGGTTGCGTTGGAATAGACCACCACATTATCCTCCAATATGGGGTGACGTGGAATGCCTTTTATAGGCTTTCCGTCTTTGTCGAGTGGGAAACTCTTGGCTCCCAACGTGACACCTTGATAGAGCTTTACATGCTTGCCGATGATGCAGGTGGCGCCAATGACGACACCTGTACCATGATCTATCGTGAAATATTCACCAATCTGTGCACCCGGGTGAATATCAATACCTGTCTCAGAATGGGCCATTTCTGTCATCATTCGCGGTATCAGCGGCACCTGCATCTCATGAAGTTCATGGGCAATGCGATAGTTGGTCATGGCTTTGATGACGGGATAACACGAAATGATCTCGGCAAAACTGTCGGCTGCGGGGTCTCCGTTGTAGGCTGCTTCTACGTCTGTGGCGAGCAGTTTGCGTATGACCGGCAGTCTTGAAATAAGCTGAATAGAAATTGTCTCGGCCTGTTTTCTACGCTCCATGAACTTATCATAGTCGGGCTCTTCACACATGTCAACGAAGCAGAGGCCTGCCAAAATCTGTTCGAAAAGCAGCTTTTGCAAGCGTTCGGCATTGACTCCGATGTGATACTTAATGGTCTGTGTGTTGATATTCGACTTTCCATAATAGCCAGGAAAGATGATAGCGCGCGACAAATCGATGATTTCTTCGAGCGCCTTGCCCGAAGGTAACGGATAACCGTCACGATGATGATGGCACAAACCCTTGAAAGAGTCGGGCTTCGAAAGCTCGCTTACGGTCTGTGTCAGAACATGAGTCAGTTCCAAATTACTCATCTCATTCTTTGTCTCAATATATATTATGTGCAAAGATAGTAAAAAACTGAAGAAGACAAAAGTAAAGTTGAAGTTTTTAAGTGATATTCTTAAAAAACAATCAAATGCAGTTGGGAGGTGTTTTTCCCGATGAAGGCCGACTGTTCGTGTGGCAGTTATCGGGCAACGGTTCTGTCCGTATGGTTCAAACAGCTTTCCAATGCTCCGTGAGATATAATCAAATCAACATCTGTTTCCTTGTGGAAGCATTGTGAGTTGGATTGCTCTGTTTGTAAATTACTTTCGTATTAGATTTGCATTCGCATCTGAAATTGATTATCTTTGTGTCGGGGAAAGTCTTCATGGGCTTTCCCTTTTTTCGTTATATGTATGATGCGATGCCGTGAAAAGCTTTAGAAAGCCTGTAAAATCACATGAAACGGCCTTGCAATATGCGTCAAATTGCGTGATGATCTGACGCAGATGGCAAGGTGTTTCGACAGAGATTGTGTGCTGTAATGACGCGAGTTGGATGGTCAACTGAATTTTGTTGAAAAACATTCAGATTGAAGTTGTCAGTATTTTTGAGTTTTTTCTTAAAAAACATTAACTGCTTTTACCTCGCTCTTTCTATGGTTTCATCAGGGCTTTACGCTCTTCGGGTGAGAACTTCTCTATGGCATAGCGGAGCATGATGCGCGGCATTTCGTGGCGATGCTGGGCTACATAGTCGTAAAGGCGTTGCGGATTGCGCTTTCCCGCTTCGCGAAGCATCCAGCCACATGCCTTGTGCATGAGGTCGTGGGGATGTTGCATCATGATGTCGCAGAGGGCATAGGTGTCTTCAAGTTGACCTTCACGGATGAATGCGAAGGTAGAGACGATAGCGATGCGGTTGTCCCATAACAGGCTGCTTTGTGCGAGCTTATAGAGGATTTCGCGTGATTTGTCAAGCAAATATACCCCTACAATGCGCCAGGCGGATAGGTCTACAAGGTCCCAGTTGTTGATATGCCGGGTTTGTGAGAGGTAGAGATTGAAGAGTTTCTGCTGCTCGTTGTCATCTGCTTTCCGGCATTTCTCCACCATGATGAGGAGTGCACAGAGTCTCACCTCATGCCATTCGCTCGTCAGCAAGGTTTTGATTTCATCGTGTGTGATGTCTTTATGCAACTTCGCAACGGCTCTCACATTGGGCACAGTGACGCCCATGAACTTGTCACCCTCGCCATATTCACCCTTCCCGGTTTTGAAAAAGCGGGGGAAAATCTCACGTTTCTCTGCTGAAGAGCGCTCATTGAGCGCTGCCGTAATCATTGTAGTAATGGCTTTCATGTTGCTTATTGTCTGTTGGGAAACAAAGTTACGGCTTTTTCTTTGTATTTTCTGATGTTTGAAGTAATTTTATCTTATTTTGTTTTCTCCTGCAACTTTTCACGCATGTGCTGCGTCTAAATGGCAGGAATAATAATTAGAAAAATGCTTATGAAACGTATCTCTTTGTTTTTGTTCTGGGCCATTGGGCTTTTGTTTTTGTCTTCTTGTCATGTAAGTTCGGGTGATATGCGTGCCATGATGGGTAAACCTAACGGGCCACGAGTAACACGTGTGCTCAAGGCTCAATATTTTTCGAAGATTGATGCCGACTTGGTTGGTGATATTATCTATACGCAATCAGACTCGATGAGCATTCGTCTTGTGGGTCCAAAAGCCGAGGTTGAACACATGCGGGTAAGCTTTAAGGGCGACAAACTCATTATCGAAATGGAGGAAAAAGATGATTTCAGCCTGTTTGGAAACAAGCGGAGTGGTGTGGATGTCTATGTAAGTGGCCCTGATTTGACAGAACTTAAGGTGGAAGGTGTATCTGATTTCAAGGCCAAGAAGATTGATACTGACTACTTATCGGCCACAATCGACGGCGTTGGGGATATACAGATTGACACTTTGGTCTGCGATCATTTCAAGGGCTTTGTAGACGGAACGGGCGACCTTCGCATTGGTTATCTCGAGGCAATGTCGGTCAATGCGTCACTCGATGGCACGGGCGATATCAAGCTGTCGATGGTCAAAGTGCCCGACGTGAAGTTGTCGATTGATGGCACAGGTGATATCCGTGCGAGGGTGAAGGACTGCGGAACGGTCACTACATCCGTTGACGGAACAGGCAATGTTGTGCTGAAAGGCACGTGCAGACATTGGATTAAATATGACGATAACAATGATGACAGGCCGAAAGAACAGTATAATGTCAACATCAGATAAAATGTCTTTTTAACTATCTTAGCAGTCGTTAGAGGTCATTTTCGCTGATTATTTTCTATCTTTGCAGGTGTTGGAAATGAACTGAAGTTTCAAATTAAATATAAACGACCATGTATAACGAGGAAATCAACAAGATGATTATGACTTCGATGAAGTCGGGTGAGAAAGAAAAGGCTGCTGTCTATCGCCTTTTGAAAAGTGAGTTTCTGAAATTCAATACTGCAAAAGACGCCAAGACTTTAGATGATGCAGCCGAGATTCAGATTATCCGTAAGATGGTGAAAGAGCGCAAAGAGTCTGAAAAAGTGTATGCTGATGCGGGCCGGAATGACCTTGCCGAGAATGAAAGAAACGAATACTTGATACTTGAAGCGCTGCTTCCTGCAGCTCCGAAAGACGAAGAAATAGAGGCTTTCATCGTTGCTTCCTATCCTGATGGTATAGAGCAGAAGCAGATGGGGAACGTGATAAAAGAAGTGAAAGCCAAATGGAATGCTGCGGATGGAAAGACTGTTTCAGAGCTTGTTCGCAAGCACATTAAACATTAAACTTTGAAGATTGGGGTTTGAACTTTAGGATATGGCTTGTAGATGAAAGGCTATCTTAAAATTCAAACCTCAATCTTTGAAATTCAAAGACCTATTAGTTGTCGGCTGCTTGAGCCATCGTTGTCAAGAAGTTACTGACTTCTTCACTCTGATCTTCATTGAAAGAGTTGCGCTTACTGAAATTAATTACGGTTTCTTTTCCCCTGACAACGAAAGCCATTTTATCTCCCTTTTCTGTTATTCCAATTTGTTGAATACTTAAGACGGGTATATGTTCGTTGTGTTCTTCTAAGCCTTCGGGGGTGTTGAGCTTCGTACCTGTCATGTTACGGACTACGGGAAACAAATAAAGCTCACTTGGGTTATAGGCGATGAGCACGGGGATGTGCACAGCTGTAATACTGTAAGTAATCTTGCCTTCTACGATTTCATATTGCTGAACATCGAGATTTGGGTAGAACTTCTTTATGTATTGGCGTCCGGCCACTACATAATTACCTTTTGTGTTGCGTCCCTTTGTCTTCATGTATATCATGGCTGCAAATCCGATGACAAACACTAAAAGAGGATAAATGAGCATACTTGTGTCCATAAGTGTGATATTTAATGATTTAATATGTTTTTTATTGGATTTTCGTTGCAAAGGTAAGACTTTTTCATGAGTCTCACAATAGCTGTTTGCTAAATTGTGATTGCAAGATGAAAAGAAAGGGATTGCAATCTCAAATGGTCTGGAAACTTTGCTCATGTATATCTTCAAGCGGAATGATTTGACAAAGCCATGCTTCGTTCCCTTATTGTAAAGCTTGATGAAATCCTGCTTGTTTTCGTTGGTTTTCATAGACTCTTCATCTGTTTATAAAACAAAATAGTAATTAAAAGTTTTCTACTTTTCATATATATTGCGTAATTTTGTGGCATATTAGTACAACAAATTGATTTGAATGAATTATGCAATTATAGCGGCAGGAGAGGGTTCTCGTCTGGCACAAGAGGGCATAAAGCCCCCTAAACCGTTAGTGAAAGTCAGAGATGAACGGTTGATAGACCGTCTGATACGTATTTTCATGGACAATGAAGCAGAGCAGATTTCAGTGATATGTAATGCTTTGACCACGGAAGTAAGTCGTCATTTGCTTGATTTGGAAGAGGATGGTCTTGTTGGAAGACCAGTCCCTTTGAACTTCATAGTGAAGACAACACCAAGCTCAATGCATAGTTTCTACGAGTTAAGTAAGGTCATGAAGCCGGCTCCTTTCGTGATGACGACGGTGGATACGATATTCAAGGAGGATGAATTTGCAGCCTATGTGCGTGCATTCAGACAGCAGTTGGCCTGTGGATGCGAGGGTTTGATGGGGGTTACTGACTTCATTGATGATGAAAAACCACTCTATGTAGATACTGATGAGGCCATGAATATCACGGGGTTCTTGGATGATGACCGCGAAAGAAAATGCAAATTTATCTCCGGGGGCATTTATGGTTTGATGCCTTCTGCCTTTGAAACGCTCGATAATTGTATGAAACGAGGTGAGAGTCGCATGCGAAACTTCCAACGTGGACTTATTCGTGATGGCCGAAAACTTAAGGCTTACCGCTTCTCTAAGATAATGGATGTGGATCATGCTGACGATATATTGAAGGCAGAAGCATTCTTGAAATGAAGTTGTTAGCAATAAGGCGTGATGCAATCTTCTCGCCGAACTCGATAGAAAAAGACCGAATTATACTGCAACAAGTCATGGACGGTCTTGGCACATCGGTCAGAATGATTGATGAAACACGGTTTTCTGCAGCAGAAGATGCCGATGTATATGTGTCAATGGCGCGGCATAAGCGAACGCTTGAACTGCTGAAAGCAAAGGAAGATAATGGCGCGTTGGTTATCAATTCGGCCTACGGGGTTGAACGATGCGAACGTAGTTTGCTTGATGTTGCTTTGCGGGAGCAGGGTATTCCAGTGCCCAATTCAGAAGGAAGTGACGGCTATTGGCTCAAAAGAGGTGACATGTCAGCGCAGCATAAAGGTGATGTGGTCTATTGTAAAGACCGTGCAGAACTGGCCGAACAGCAGGCTTCATTTGTTCTTCGGGGCATAACCAACTGGATTGTTCAGGCACATGTGCCGGGTGATTTAGTGAAGTTCTATGCTGTTCAGGGTGGTTTCTTTCGCTATTTCTATCCTAATGACGACGGAATATCCAAGTTCGGAGACGAAGATATGAATGGTAAGGCACAGCATTATGGCTTTGATGTTGCAGTATTGCAGGCTACGGCAGAGGCCATTGCGATGCTCACGGGAGTGGAAGTTTATGGTGGTGATGCAATCATTACGGCCTCGGGAGCTTTCTATATCATTGATTTCAACGACTGGCCGAGCTTTTCCCGCTGTCGGGATGAGGCATCTGAGGCCATTGTTAAACGTATTAAGAACAAAATAAACAAACATTTATGAGTAGTTTCAAAGAGTTGTTACGAGCTTCTTTCAAGTCGGATGATACGGAAGAATGGTTGGATGTGCACTTCACTCGCCCCATAGGACTGGTGTTTGCACTGTTATGGAACAAGCTGAATATACATCCCAATGTCATTACTATATTATCAATTATCTTAGGAGCGGCGGCAGGTTGCATGTTTTACTACACCGATTTGACGCATAATCTCATAGGAGTGATATTGTTGATGCTGGCCAATTTCTGTGATTCTACTGATGGACAGATGGCTCGTCTCGCTGGAAAGAAAACGCTGATAGGCCGAATGCTCGATGAGTTTTCAGGTGATGTATGGTTTGTTTTCATTTACTGTGCCATTGCAATGCGCCTTTATCATCAGCAAATTCCTTACACAGATGTCAATTGGGGCATAGGAAGTTGGATACTTTGCAGCGTTGCAGGCTTCCTTTGTCATTCTCCCCAAAGTTCTTTGGCGGATTATTATAGGCAGATACATCTGTTCTTTTTAAAGGGAAAAGAGGGCAGTGAACTTGACAGTTATCAAAAGCAAATCGAAACATTGAAGGCACTTCCTGAGCAAGGTGCATTCTGGGACCGACTCTTTTACTCCAATTATGCAAAGTATTGTCACAGTCAGGAGAAGCGTACTCCGGCTTTCCAGAAGTTCTTCAAAAAATGGAATGAAAGTGCAAAAGACGAGGAATTGCGTCAGCATTTCCTTGCAGGTTCGCGCCCATTGATGAAATATACCAACCTCTTGACATTCAACTTGCGGGCCATTGTCTGTTATATTGCCTGCTTAAGTGACCATGCTTGGCTCTATCCGCTATTTGAAATCATCGTCATGAGTGCCATGTATGTTCACATGCACCGCACACATGAGCAGCTTTGTGAGTCACTTGGCAAGGAAATAGCATAGGTTTTACACGTAGAAATTACTCTTCAAGACAATTAAAAGCAATGATAAAAGGATATATCTTCGATTATGGTGCAACGCTTGACACTGCCGGTCAGCATTGGGGAAAAGTGCTTTGGCATGCTTATGAGCGTCAGCAAGTGCCCGTAAATGAAGCTCATTTCCGTGAAGCCTATGTCTATGGAGAACGCACTTTGGGCAGAACTTCGCTCATAAAGCCCGATGATACGTTTCACAAAACGCTTGAAGTGAAGCTGCGTTTGGAGTTTGAATATCTCAGCCGGCAAGCAGGATTGGATGTTGATGAGACAACATCCTGTCGTCTTCAACAGGCGGTTTTGCAAGATGTTTATGCCCGAGTGGTTGCAACAACCACACACAGTCGCGATGTGTTAGAACGTTTACATGAGCATTATCCTATGGTGCTTGTGAGCAATTTCTACGGCAATGTAGGCGTCGTTTTGAAAGAATTCAGACTTGCTCATCTGTTCAGTGACATTGTCGAAAGTGCTGTTGTCGGTATCAGAAAGCCTGATCCAAGAATTTATAGATTAGGTGTAGAGCGGCTCGGATTACGTCCAGAGGAAGTCGTTGTCGTTGGAGATAGTTTCCATAAAGATATCGAACCGGCCCATGAGATTGGTTGCCAAACGGTGTGGTTCAGGGGAGAAGGTTGGACAGAACAGCAGTATGACGAGCAGATACCCAATAGGATTATCACGGATATCGCCCAACTTTTATAGGTATAACATTATAATTTAGGTAGAGAGATATATGATTTTCAGGAAATATATATTAGGTCTTTTGTTGCTTTTGACGGCATCTTTGTCGGCAACAGCACAGATACAAGGTATCGTAATTGATGCCCAGACCGGTGATACCATATCATATCCGAGTGCAACCTACAAGGGACACCACATTGCAGTGAGTGGAGATGCAAGTGGAAAGTTTACGATTGACCGTCATGAGGGGTGGATATTGACCATCAGTGCAGTAGGTTATCAGAGCAAGGAATACACCATAAAGCCAGGCTCGACAGCCTTCTTGAACGTTAAGTTGAAGTCTGACACGCGCACATTGAAAGGAGTTGTTGTAAAGAGTAAGCGCAACAGATATAGCAGAAAGGATAATCCTGCGGTCGAATTGATGAGACGTGTGATTGCAGCTAAGAAGAAAACAGACTTGAACAATCATGCTTTTTATCAGTATAACAAGTATCAGAAGATTACAATGGCAGTCAATGACATTCAGCCTGTCGATATAGATAGCGGCTTTTTTGCCAATAAACAATGGCTCATCGACCAGATAGAAACCAGTCCTTACAATCATAAACTGATACTCCCCCTGTCGGTTGATGAAACCGTTACCCAGCATCTGTATCGCAAGAACCCCAAAACCGAGAAGGATATCATATTGGGACAACAGACCAACGGCATCAACCAGTTGTTTGAAACGGGTGATATTCTCAATACGGTCATGAAAGATGTCTTCACAGATGTCGACCTTTACGATGATCAGGTGCGTCTGCTTCAGTACCCGTTTACCAGTCCTATCGGCAAGGATGCCATTTCGTTCTATCGTTTCTACATTGAAGATACGGTCTATGTAGACCATGATCTCTGCTATCATCTGCAGTTCTTGCCCAACAACCAGCAGGACTTTGGCTTCCGAGGAGAACTATATATTCTGGCAGACTCCACACTTCATTTGAAAAGATGCGACTTCTCAATACCTCAGCGAAGTGATGTTAACTTTGTTGAAAACCTGAAACTGACGCAGGAATACACCAAATTGCCGAATGGCGAATGGGCTTTGAGTGTTGATGACATGGTGGCAGAGCTGAAAGTTACTGACTTCATGTCGAAAGCACTCATTGTACGTACGACGCGATTAAGCGATTATGCCTTTGACGAACTGCCCAAACAACTCTTCAAAGGCAAGGCTTCTACACGGCGGGAAGCCAATGCAATGATGCGCGATGAAGCCTTCTGGAACCAATATCGCACGGTGGAACTCACTAAGAGTGAGGGAGAAATGCAGGCTTTCATTCACAGAATAGAGCAGTTGAAAGGCTTCAAATACATCATATTCGGGGCAAAAGCACTGATAGAAAACTTTGTTGAAACGGGCGATCTGAACCATCCCAGCAAGGTAGATATAGGCCCAATCAACACCATGCTTACCTCTAACTTCATCGATGGGCTGCGAACACGCGTCAGTGCACAGACAACTGCCAACCTCAACAAGCATTGGTTCTTCTCCGGTTACTATGCTCATGGCTGGAAGAGTCATCGCAATTATTATAAAGGTGAGGTGACTTACTCTTTCAACAAGAAAGACTATCTGCCGCGAGAGTTCCCGAAACGCACGCTGACTTTCACCTCAACCTATGATATCATGTCGCCTTCCGACAAGTTTATGCGTACAGATAAGGACAATGTTTTCACTGCTTTCAAGTGGTCGAAGGTTGATAAGATGATGCTCTATAACCGTCAGCAGCTTCAGTTTGAATGGGAGTCGGAGTGGGGATTGCGTTCAGTCATTGGCGTGAAGACCGAGGAAGACGAGCCAATGGGGGCACTCCTGTTCCCTGTGAAGACTTTGCGAACAACCGAACTGAGCGTGAATTTCCAACTCGCTCCGGGCAGAACATATATCAACACGAAGCAACGTCGTATTCCGGTCAACCTTGATGCGCCCGTGTTTACCTTCGGACATTCGATGGGAGTCAAGTTCCTTGGTGGCGATTATAAGTATAATTTCACCGAGGCTGCTATCTATAAGCGCTTCTGGATGAACTCATGGGGCAAGATAGATGCCCATGTAAAGGCTGGCGCTCAATGGAACAAGGTACCTTTCCCACTGCTGATTATGCCCGCAGCTAACTTGAGTTACATCGTACAAGAGGAGACTTTCAACATGATTAACAACATGGAATTCCTTAACGACCGCTATGCGAGCCTTGATGTGAGCTGGGATTTGAATGGAAAACTCCTCAACAGGATACCTCTGTTGAAGAAACTTAAATGGCGTGAGTATATCGGAGTGAAGACACTTTTGGGCAAACTGACCGACAAGAACAATCCAACGTTGCTGGCAAATGCAGGCGATCCTGTGTTATGGAGCTTCCCCGAAGGCAGTTATGTAATGGATCCGAAGCGCCCTTATGTGGAAGTTGTGGCCGGACTTCATAACATTTTCAAGATTCTTCACGTGGAGTATGTGCACCGTTGTAATTATAATACTCTCCCGACAGCCAAGAAAAATGGTGTCAGGTTCATGCTTCGCGTGACGTTCTGAACTGCTGAAAATGTTGGTTCCCACATGAAAAGGACTGTCGGTTATCAGCTTCTTAGCTTCATGTTTCTTGCATTCTGCCGTTTTATTTAACTTTGTATGAAAATCAATAAGGTATGGAAATTCTTTTAGCTGATAAGCAAGACATCACTCGGGCAGGCTTGATGTATGTTCTTAGTGATTTCAATGGCGTGACCACGAAGTATGTCGAAGACAAGAGCGAACTGCTTCTGGCATTGCAGAATGACGGCAATCGGGTGATAGTTCTCGACTATACACTGTTTGATATCAATGATGCTGCCGAGCTTTCCATACTGAGTGAGCGCTTCGCTGAAGCAAGATGGCTGCTCTTCTGCGAGGATTTGAGCGTTGATTTCGTGCGGGTGCTCATAGCAACTTCACCGCGTTTCAGTATCTTGCTAAAGGAATGCAGCCTTCAGGAGATACGCGAAGCGCTTGATTATGCCGTTCGTGGGCGCCGTTTTATCTGTCAACGAATGGCCGAAATGTTGCTTGTGCCGATGGAAACTGCGTCAGATCGCGCCAAACTTACACCTACAGAAAACGAAATACTGAAGGATATAGCCCTTGGAATGACTACGCGTGAGATTGCAGAAAAGCGGTTTTCGAGCTTCCATACGGTGAATACACATCGCAAGAACATCTTTCGTAAGCTTGGTGTCAACACTATTCATGAAGCCACAAAATATGCCTTGCGAGCCGGTTTGGTCGATTCTGCAGAGTATTACATTTGATTTTCCGGAGTCTTTCTCTGCATATGTATCTGTGATTGGCGTCTTCTGATTTTATTTTACAAAAGCTTTCAAATGCTTGAGTTATTCTGAACGCGGAGTTTTCTGTTTGGAAATACGCGAGTTTTGAGCCTGTTTGCTAATGCTTTGACTATCAAACGGATAGATGAAATCATAGAAAAAGCGAGATGAAATAACGTGAATTTTAGTTGCATTTTGCGTCATATCAGGTGCTGAAATGACTTGAAACACCTCTTGTTTTGCCTCAAACGGCACTGTGTTCTGACCTATATAGCGTGGTAATATGACGCAAATCGTGAGACAATGTGATGAATTTCGGCTCGTTTTTCCATTCTTCATGTCTTAAAATGGCTTTCATTCAACGCTTTCATTTCTATTTGCTCGATTTTCAAGACCTGTTTTTTTAGCAATCTTTCTTTACATATTGAGAAGTCAACGGGAAAGGGTTTATCTTGCTTTTTGTCTTTTTTTCACTCATCTCTTTCTGCTGTTTTACTTTTATTTGTATCTTTGTAGTCACTGAATAGCTATGAAGTTAAACAAAGAAGCATAAGTTTTTAGCATGAAACAGCGTAGGACATCCTTGAAAGATCTGGCCGAAGTGTTGGGTGTAAGCATGGCCACGGTGTCGCGAGCCTTGCGGGGCAGTCATGAGGTTGGGGATGAAATGAAAGCCAAGGTGCAGGCTTTGGCCAAGCAGATGAACTATCGTCCCAATCCTTTTGCACAGAGCTTGCGCAGGGAAGCACCACGTGTGATAGGTGTGATTGTGCCTAATCTCGTCACCCATTACTATGCTTCGGTGCTTGACGGCATAGAGGATTATGCCTCGCGAAATGGTTATTCGGTCATCAGTGCCAACAGTCACGAAAGTCATCTGCGTGAAGAAAAAGCCATTGAAAGCTTCATTTCTATGCATGTGGAGGGCATCATAGCTTGTCTGGCGCAAGACACGGTGGACTATCAGCACTATCTCCAACTCCACGAAATGGGCATCCCTGTCGTGTTTTTCGCCCGTACCTGTCTGCCCGAAAAGTTCTCTCAGGTGGTTGCCAACGGTGATGAGGCAGCCCAGGAAGCTACATCTCATCTCATTGCAAGAGGTGCCCGACGCATTGCCTTCATTGGTGGGCCAAACCACCTTGACATGGTGAAGCGGCGCAAGCACGGTTATCTTGAGGCCTTGCGCGACCATCGTTTGCCCATAGACCGTGATTTGGTGTTGTGTGGGAAAATTGATTTTGACGAGGCACGGCAGGCTACTTTGCAGTTGCTTCAAAGCGAGAAACGTCCTGATGCCATTCTTGCTTTCAATGATATCATCACCTATGCCGCCTTCGATGCAATCAAAGCGTGTGGTTTGCGCATACCCGATGATGTTGCAATCATAGGCTTCACCGATGGTGACTCGGCAGCTTTTGTCACCCCAAAGCTTAGTGCGATTATGGATCAGGCACACGAACAAGGCTTCAAAAGCTGTGAACTGCTGTTGCGACATATAGGTGGCGACCAGCACATCTATAGGGAAATCATCCCTATGATACTGAAAATCAGGGAAAGTTCTGAGAAATAACGGCTTCCCTCAACTGCTTAGAAACAAATCATACCATTTACAGAAACATTTTATACACACCCTATAACTATTGGTGTTCATGTTGAAAACATAAGGAATTAACGTTCCGTTATGTTTTAATTATCTTTGCAAAAGATAAATCTTAATACCAATAGATGTTGTAAGTATAATCTAATAATATTTAACCTAAAAACAAAATAGTTATGAGGAAATCGTCTCTTATATGGAGCAAAAATTTCTTTTGCAAGGTTGTTGTGGCAGTAGTCATGCTGCTGTCAGCAACAAGTCTCTGTGCTAAGACGGTCACGGGAAAGGTGTTGTCGGCTTCAGACAATGAGCCTTTAATGGGGGCAACCGTTGTAGTGCAAGGGAAACAGGGTGGCACCGTGACCGACCTTGATGGTGTTTTCTCTATCGAAGCCAATGAAGGACAGATGCTTATCGTCAGTTATATTGGTTTTGTTACGAAGCATGTTAAAGTTGATGGTAATTCGATGGTCATTAAGTTGGATGAAGAATCCAATTCCCTGAATGATGTTGTTGTTATCGGTTATGGTGTTCAGAAAAAGAAACTTGTCACCGGAGCCAATATCAATGTGAAAGGAGATGACATTGCCAAACTGAATACTTCCAATCCGTTGCAGGCCTTGCAGGGTCAGACTCCGGGTATGACTATCATTTCCCAGAGTGGTCAACCAGGTTCGGGATTGAAGGTAAATATACGAGGTATGGGTACAATCAATGGCAGTGACCCTCTCTATATCATTGATGGTATCCGTGGAGATGTAGCTTCATTGAACCCCGCTGATATTGAAAGCATAGATGTTTTGAAAGATGCTGCTTCGGCTGCAATCTATGGTTCGCAGTCAGCTAATGGCGTTGTGTTCATCACAACGAAGAGCGGTAAGGAGGGAAGAACTGTAGTTAGCTTCGATGGTTATGTCGGTTGGCAGAACAAACCGCGTTCCATAAAGATGCTGAATGCCAAAGAATATATGACAATTCTTGACGAACAGGCTGTGAATTCGGGCAAACTGCCCTATGACTGGACTGCTTTTAAGAGTATTTACAATGAGGATGGCAGCTTTGTTGACACTGACTGGGTGGGTCAGATGTTTAAGAAGAATGCGCAGACAGGCTCATATAATATAGGTGTGACAGGCGGAAGCAAGTCGGGGAACTATGCGATGACCTTGGGATATATGAACCAAGAGGGTATCGTCGGAGGCAGAGAGGTCAGCAATTACGAGCGCTATAACTTTCGTGTCAATTCGGATTGGTCGGTTAAACCTTGGCTGAAAGTCGGTGAACAGGTGAGCTTTATCTATACGAAGAGACGCGGAGTGTCTGTCGGCAGTGCCTATAACAACACCTTGAGAGGTGCTTTTGGCATGTCACCTTTAGTCCCGGTGTATGGTAAGAACAATTATAAGAGTCCTTACTTGAACACTAAGTTTATGGATTGGCAAGATGTTCAGGGAATGGGAAATCCCTATGGTCTGATGATGACCAACACCAATAATGAGAACAATGCAGCTCGTTTCAGTGCCAATGTTTATGCTGATGCCGAGTTGATTAAGGATTTACGGTTTCGCACAGTGCTGGGATATGAATACTATAGTTCAGACTATCGCAGTTTCACTCCACTCTATGAATTCAGCGATTACTCGCGGAATATCAATCAGACACGTGTCAGTCAGAATGCCGGTCATAATCAACAACTGACTTGGACGAACACGTTGAGCTATAATTGGAAACTAAAAGAACATTCCTTTAATGCCCTTTTGGGAACTGAAGCCTATCAGTTCTTCGGTGTAGGACTGTCTGCAAGTCAAGGCAAATTAAAGGGGGGATTTCATGATTGGAGTCATGCTTATGTCAGTAATGGAACAGCTTCAACCCCCGAAGAAGGGCTTGGAGCTGGTGGTGCGCCCTCTTTGAAGCAGCGTATGTTCTCATATTTCGGTCGTATTGGTTGGAACAGGAAAGAAACTTACATGTTCAATGCAACGCTTCGTGCCGATGCTTCCAGTAAATTTGCAAAGGGAAACCGTTGGGGTTACTTCCCTTCTGTGAGTGCAGGTTGGTTAGTTTCTAATGAAAAGTTCTGGAAACCGGTCTCTCATCTGTTGGATTATTTCAAGCTTCGTGCTAGCTGGGGACAGGTAGGTAATCAGAATATAGGTGATTTGATGTTTGTATCGCCCATCAAAACTAATGGAGTTTATTACTTGTTTGGCAATCAGTATGGGGCTGCAGCGCAGGCACCTTTCTATGGAGCTTATGAGAGTAGGCTGGCAAATGAAAAGGTGAGGTGGGAGACTTCAGAACAGATTGACTTTGGTTTTGACACTCGTGCTGTCAACGGACGCTTGAATATAAACTTTGATTGGTATTATAAAACGACGAAAGACTGGCTGGTTGTAGCGCCAATCTTGGCTACTGCAGGGACTGGGGCACCTTATATTAATGGTGGAGACGTCAAGAATACCGGTGTGGAATTGGGACTTTCATGGACAGATCACATAGGAAAGGACTTCCACTATTATGTTAACTTGAATGGTGCCTATAACCATAATGAAGTGGGAAATATTCCTACTGAGGATGGAATTATCCATGGAACAGATGGTAACGGACAACTTTATGACAATTCAACCGAATTCTATCGTGCCAGCAATGGACATCCCATAGGGTATTTCTGGGGTTATAAGACGGCTGGAGTCTTTCAAAGTCAGCAGGATATCAACGATTGGATAGCCGCAGGTAATGGCGTTTTGCAGAGTGATGTGCAGCCCGGTGATGTGAAATATTACGATATTGACCACAACGGAGTCATCAATGATGCTGATAAAGTGAACCTTGGTAACGGAATGCCTGACTTTACTTATGGCTTCTCTTTGGGCTTTGATTATAAGAGTTTCGATTTCAATGTGACGGCAAATGGTATGGTTGGCAATGATATTGTACAGACTTATCGCAATGTAGGGGCAAAGACAGCGAACTATACCACGGAAGTTTTGGATCGTTGGACAGGCGAAGGAACAAGTAACAGATATCCTCGTGTGACGGAAACCAATATCAACTGGCAGTTCTCTGATTTGTTTATTCATGATGGAAGCTTCCTGCGTATCAGTAATATTACCCTAGGTTATGATTTCGTTAAGCTGCTCAAGGCTAAGTTTCTCTCTCAAGCTCGTCTATATTTCCAAGTTCAGAATGCTCTTACTTTCACCAAATATAATGGTATGGACCCAGAGATTGGATACGGAGTCAATAGTTGGGCTTCAGGTGTAGACCTTGGGTATTATCCTCGTCCGCGCACAGTTTTAGTGGGAGTAAACCTTAAGTTCTAATCAATAAAGAATATAATGTATGAAAACAAATAATATCATGATGGTTATTTTGACCCTGCTCGGCATGGGAAGTCTATCTTCATGCGGTGACAGTTGGTTGGATGTGACATCAAAGACAGAGAGTAATTCGTCTAATTTCTATAAGAGTCAAGAGGATGGATTACGTTCTCTCTACGGTTGTTATGATGGTTGGCAGCGAACAGTTTCAAGCGGCCCGGACTTTACACTCTATCAACTTACCGAGACAATGAGTGATGAGTGCTTTGGTGGTACAGGCAATACAGACGGTCGTAACACTCAGGTGATAGATCGTTTTGATATGAATCAGGCTCCTTCCTATACGGATATGCATAATACTCTGTGGACTCTTTATTATGCAGCTGTATTCCGTTGCAATGAGTTTATAGACAAGGCAGAAGGTATTTCATGGGATGACGACCGGGCACGTGCTGCATATCTTGGAGAAACACATGCTATCCGTGGACTCTGTTATTTTGATATGGTGCGTTTATGGGAGCGTATTCCTCTTTTCAAACATGCTTCCAAAGATAATATTCCACAAGCTGATCCGGACTCAGTCTATTCACTTATTGTGAAAGATCTTACCTTTGCAGCAGAGAATATCCCTGCAGATGCCTATCCAAAGGCTGAAGCTGCCAAGAATGATGGACACATCACACGCTATGCAGCAATGGGAATGTTGGCTCGGGTCTATCTGTTTTACGATGGTTTTTATAACAATAATGAGGGTAAGACCATGCCTGGAGGATTGACAAAGGCAAAGGCTCTGGCCTATTGTGAAGAGGTTATACAGAGTGGAGAGTATGGTTTAGTTGCACAGTTCAAAGACCTTTGGCCCGCATCTTCTGATGATAAGACCGGTAACTACCTTGATCATTGGGTGGATAAGTCATCGTATGCTGGTGTAGGAAACAAGGAAACAATCCTTTCAATGAAGTTCAATTACACGGCAGATTATAATGGTAATGATGATGGGAACCGCTTCATAGCGATGCTTGGCATGCGAACGGGAGCCAATGTTTACAATCGTTATGGGCAAGGATGGGGCGCTTTGACTGTCAATCCCAAGCAAGTAGCAATCTATGGTGTTGGAGATTCGCGCCGTCAGGCTTCCATTATAGACTGTCAGCAGTTGGAGAATTACGAGAAAAAATACATTGCAGACCAGCGTGAATACACCGGATATGCCATTAAAAAGTATTCTCCACTGAGTAAAAACATGACGAATAGCGATGGCTCTACATCGTTGGTATCTTATCTGCAAGGCGATATGGCCGGTGATTTTATGATTTCTCAGTATCAAGACTGGGTGCTTTTGCGGTATGCTGACGTGCTTTTGATGGCAGCAGAATTGGGAAGTAGTAATGCACAACAGTATTTTAATCAAGTTCGTAAGCGTGCATATACACAGCCGGATAGCTCACTTAGCGGTAATTATGTCGTTCTTTCAGCCACAAAAGAAAACATATGGAAAGAGCGCCAGAAAGAGTTTGCCTTCGAAGGTGTCAGATATTGGGATGAACTTCGTCAGGGACTACAAGCTGCAGCAAGTCAGATTTCAGAGCAGAATACCGTGTTGTTGAGTGGCGGTGTAAAAGAGAAAGTCAATATAGATGCACAAAGTATTATCAAGAAACGAGGCTTCTGCCAGATACCTCTGACACAGATAACGTTGAGTAATGGTGTGTTAAAGCAAAATACGGGGTGGTAATTTGATAAGCATTCCATAGATTAAACATTATAGAAAGAAGATTATGAAAACAAAACAATCTATATATTTACTGGTAATCTTGGTCATGATGCTTTTCGTGTCAGGCTGTTCGCCGGATTCATTCAGCTTGGGTGAAAAGGAGTTATCACCTGATGACCTTGTGGAAGGCATTGCTTATGAGGTAAAACATGATGTGTCTAATCCGAATATCATCATTGTTAAGAGTCTGTTGCCCAGCAGTTACTCCGTTACAATGGATACGCCTCAAGGTCGTTATCAGAGTAATGAGGTAACGTTGAAAATACCTTTCAGTGGTACCTATAAAGTGAGAATGGGTGCTGAAACACGTGGAGGTTTCGTGTGGGGTCCCTATTCAGAGTTCACTGTAAACGATTTCTTTGCGGGCTTTGTCAATGATCCTTTGTGGGAGAAAATCAGCGGAGGAGTAGGTCAATCCAAGCGTTGGAAACTCGATATTGATGCCAATACTGTCACCAAACATACCGACTTATGGGCTGGTCCCTTAGGTTTCTGGGGCGTAGCTGATAATTGGAACAGCGTAATGTTGGGCCAGAAGATTGGTGGAGACAGCTGGAATTGGACACCAGATATAGCAGGAAACGGCTGGGTTATGAAGGCTATGGATCATGGCTACATGGAATTCGACCTGAAAGATGGTGCTCATGTCACTGTATATGATGCAGAGTCGGGGAAGACAATGAAAGGAACTTATATGCTTGATACTGAAAATCATACGATAACTTTCAGTGATGCTAAATTGTTACACAATTCAGAACACGATGGCGTTGTAACCAACTGGAGTGCCAATCTTTCGCTTTTTGGGTTGGATAATGACCGTTTGCAGATAGCTGCTTTACGTGACAATTCCAGCGAAGGGCCTTGTAAATTATGTTATAATTTCGTTTCTCAGGACTATTGGGATCATTGGAAACCCAACACCAATACAACCAAAACAAGTGTGAAGCCCACATTGATGGAGGGCTGGAGAAGCTTAATAGAGAATTCAACCAATAGGGAGATTACCTATAAATTGGCAAAGAGTGACGAGGGAGTTGCATTTGATTATTGCAATCTTGACGGCACAAAGAAAGGTTTAAAGCTTTCTCCTGCCCGTGGAATAGAGGATGCAAAGCTTGTTATTTACTATGGGAAGAGTGCTGATACGCGTACCTATATATATACAGCACCTGATGGTTCACAGGTGAAAGGAACCTATTCGCTGACTGACGAGGGTGTCATTACATTCTCTAATGGCTTGGGGAATACACCTTTAGCAGCAGATTTCAATATGTCAACAAATGCAGACAACACCCTGAGAGTCCTTTCTGTATCTGCTGATAACTATTCAGGTACATTGAAAGATCTGTGGTTAGGCAAGGCTTGTATTGATGATCAAGGCCAGCTTTTCCAATATCAAGGCTATCATTGGGTGGCACAAACGGCTGGCGCGGCAGCTATAAAGCGTTATACAGGCACGCTTTATATCTTCGATTCCGGCTATAATGCTATGGCAAGTAACCCCGTATTTATCACGGCAGACGGTGATTATACATTTACATTGAATGGTTCACAAGCGGATACCTATGGCGTTTATCTGGATATCCCGAAACTATATAAAGACCATCATAACTGTGATGTGAAGATTATCAGTGTCAAGGTTGATGGCCATGCCATTCCTTTTGATGATGCAACTATTGACCGAGGCACGGCAGATAATGACCATTCTACGGTCCGCCGCTATCTTGTCAATCCTTGGGGAAGCACAAAGAACGACCGCGTACACTATAAATTCTCAACTTCAGTGACCGTAAAAGTCCATGTAACTTATGATAGTGGGGCCAATGTTATGGAGCCTTAATGACCTAAGACAATTGATTTTGACAAATAAAACATAAGAATTATGAAAATAAGATATATTGTAAGCTTCATGCTGTTGGCTTCGTTGTTCGTCTTTCCTTCATGCAGTAACGATGACGATTATACCGTAGCAACAGGTGATGTGATTGAGAAAGTCGAGACGGGAAGTGCAACAGTGACCGCCATTTCTGCCGTAACGACAGGACATGTGTCTGACCTTTCCCGAATGAATGCAGCATTTTATAGTGTGGGGACTGTTTATGGAACGACTCCTGACCCTACAACAGCAGGCAGTAAAGTGGCAGGAAGCGTGGATTCTCTTGGGGTTGTAACGACTAATCTGCAAGGACTTACCAAGGGAAAAACCTACTATTATGCTACTTATGTGACTTTAGCCGGGAAGCTTACTACCTATGGTGATGTGAAAAGCTTTGTTGCAACAGATGCCAAGATGACGACAGGTAAGGCAACAGATATCACCCCGACGCAGGCTACGCTCACAGCTGCAATGCAGGGACTTGACGGTATCTTGATTGAAGGACAGACCGAAATGCATTGTGGTTTCAAACTTTCTGCTACCCAAGAAGGTGTGCAGAGTGGCGTTGATTGTCCGGTCTTGTCTGCCCGTCAAAGTGTTTCCGTACATTTATCTGGCCTTATTCCCGGCAAGACCTATTATTATATACCCTATTTCCGCTTAGGCGACGGCTTTGTATATGGTGAGACCAAGAGTTTCACAACAGCCAAGCAAGTAATGGAATATGTGGATTTGGGCTTGTCAGTATTGTGGGCAAAGTGCAACATCGGAGCTGAAAAGGAGCAGGAAACAGGTGTTCTTACAGCCTATGGAGACCTTACCGGACTTATGCAAAGCGAATATCTTCTTGATTATTCGGTGATAAAAGATATCTCAGGAACGGCAGAAGACATTGTAATGTCGGCTGATATTGATGGCAATTCGCCTGTAGCTTCATTCATGCCGACACAGGAACAGGTGGCAGAACTTATCAGTAAGACCACTCAGAAAGAAGAAACAGTGGGTGGAGTGAAAGGAGTTCGCTTCCAGGCGGCTAATGGAAACAGCATATTCTTACCTTATACAGGTTATCGTAAGGGTGCCGTGGTGAACGGGGCAGGCGTGGAAGGTCTTTATTGGACAGGAAATAACTATTCAATTGTCAAAGACTACAGTCATACTTTGAAGCTTTCTGCTGGTTCATCTGCCAGTGGTCTCTCCAAGCGCAGCCTTGGGTTGGCCATTCGTTCAGTACGCAAGAGCACATCTTTAACGCCACTTTCCGACAAACTTGTTGTCGGTGACCTCGAAGGAAACGGTCGTATAAGGATAGAAATCTATAATGAATATGGTGCAACTAAGAATGCTCCGGCCGTAAATCCTAATCAAATCAAGTTCTCAAAGAATATGGTCGTGACCCTCAAACTTACAGGAATTAGCGGTAACCTGAAGCCTTCGGCCGCAGCAAGTCATATTGCCGGCATAGAATATGCCGATGGTTCGTGGAGTGTAAACCATTGGAGCAGTCTGTCGGGAGATAAATATGATGCCAAAGTTATAGGCGATGGAACCTATAAGGTGTGGATGGAGACTGCCACGGCTGCTGAAGGTGCCAAGGTGTTTTGTGTCGATATCAAAGACTTGGGCAAAGACCTTATTGATGTTTCTAAACTGAAAGTCAACATTATCAGTATTGAATTTGACAAGAATTAAATAGACTAAGACCATTGAAAGAGGTTCATCAGAAGCATATCTGTAATGATAATGATGAGCAAAAATCCCTGAAGAAGGGAGCCGATAGTATAAAAATGAAGATTATGAAAAGAATAAATCTGTTGTTATTGCTGTTGCTGACTTTCACCATGTTGGCTTTGGCATCTTGCACGAAAGAAGAGAATACCCCTTCTGTGAATACAACTTTTACTGTGTCGAAGACCGAATTGCAGTTTGCAAAGTCTGGAGGTGAGGCCGTGCTCTATGTGCGTGGTGCCGAAAAACCTGTGCTTTCATCGTCTGAAACATGGCTGAAGATTACGCCATTGGCGTCAACTTCGAAGACAGTCTATAAATTTCAGGTTGCCATTGAGCCTAACACAGCCTTCAATGACCGTAAGGCTGCAATCTCAGTCAGTGTAGGTGGCGAGTCAAAGCATGTCGATGTGACCCAGATGTCAACCGAAGGATTGGTCATCAAGTCGGCAAAGACGTTGGATATCGGGGCAAATGGCGGTGAGATAGAAGTGGCCTTGCAAGCCAACTATCCTTATACTGTGGCGATTGCAGCCGAATGGATAAGCGCAATTGAAGGCACGCGGGCCAATATGAAGGATTATAAGCATCGCTTCATTGTGGGTAAGAACTTCGGAACAGCGCGCACGACGACCATCTGTTTCACGCTTTCAAAGGGTGATGTGAGCCTGACCGAAGCGGTAACCGTGAAGCAATCTGCCGGTACCCAGCTTGGTGATATGTCGAAATCTGCCACAGAATTGGCTGCATTGATGTATCCGGGATGGAATTTGGGCAATACTCTTGAGGCCGGTGATGCTGCGAATAACTTCACGAATAAGGGTGGACTGGCGAGTGAAATGGCTTGGCAAAGCACAAAGACATCACAGAAAGTCATTGACGAAGTCAAGAAACAAGGTTTCAAGAGCGTGCGTCTTCCGATTGCATGGGTAATGGGTCATCTCACAGATCAAGTCAAAATGACCATTGACGAGGCTTGGATGGCGCGCGTAAAAGAAGTAGTCAACTATTGTATTGCCGATGGTCTCTATGTGATTATCAATGACCATTGGGACGGCGGTTGGCTTGAAGTCGACGGTTTCAGCAGTTCCCGTGACCATTTTCAAGTGGTAGACGAAGCTACGGTCACTGCAAAGATGAAGCAGTTGAAGGCACTTTGGACCAACATCTCCCTCGCCTTTAAGGATTACGACGAGCATGTGCTCTTCGCAGGACTTAATGAACCGTTCCAAAACTACAAGCTGTTCAATGGTCATCACCAAGAACTTACGCCCATTCTACAGCGTTATAATCAGGCATTTGTAGATGCTGTCCGCGCCACGGGAGGCAATAATGCCTCGCGAGTATTGGTAGTTCAGGGGCCGGCTACAAACATTAATTCTACTTGCAGCTATCTTCATATGCCCAATGATACGAAGAGTGACCGCCTGATGGTTGAGGTTCATTACTATGATCCTTGGGACTTTACAAGTGGTTCTGTTGAGAATTGGACTGATACGAACAGTGTGAAGGTGGAGTTCGACAAACTGAAGACAACCTTTGTCGACCGTAATATTCCTGTCATTATAGGTGAATGTGGGGCTAACTGGCAGAAGAATGAAACGGTTTTCAATGCCACTTTGAAATCATGGTATAAGACAGTTTTCCAATATGCAGGCCAACGTGGGATCGTTCCTTTTGCCTGGGATATCAATGTCTGCAGTCATCCTAACATGTCGATCATCGACAGAGCCCGTCAAACGGTATGGAACAAGCCCGCTATGGAGGGGATAGCCGAGGGTGTTGCTGCTGCAAGATAGGCCGTAGGATATAAGGAAAAGTGCGGTCTTCCGTCATGTTTGGGAAGACAGCCATGCTGTAACAGTGAAAGCATTCCTGTGAGTTGGTCTTCCAAGCGGTGTCACGTCTGTCTATAACGTGACACTGATTGGAAGATTTTTCATGATATTCTGATAATTGGAAACGGTTGTCCGCAATGCTCAAAACATAGAGATAGAGCACTTTGCAGACTTATTTCTGCAGCTGTTTCTCATCCCTCGATGGCGTAAGACATAAAGAAGCGAATTGTATGTTAATTTTCTTCAAGTAACTTTACAATAGTCGTTGTCAGATTTACGCATTGGAACAGAACAGCAGCTTCGCTCCAAATAGGTGCTGTTTTTTAGCGACTTGTAATATGCTGACAGCCAGGATGTTATGTAAATCAAGCCAAATTGCAGAGCCAAATCACATGGAAAATCGATGCGATTTGCGTCAAGAAGCCATGTAACTTGCCTCATTTCATCGTACATTCTGACTTGAATAGCGCGGTAATCTGCGTCAAGTTACACTGTATGATGAATGGAGTTACGCGCTAAGGGCTTTGAAATCAGCAAAAACTTACTATTTTTGTATCTTTTATTTTCTATTTGGCAGCGTCTTGAGATGTTAAAAATTGTCAGTAATGTTTACAGAAATGACATTATAAAGAAATGGCTTCTCGCTGATGAGATGATTTGACTTTACGGTTTGTTTCTGCTTTGTTGTCTGTTTTTTGAATACGGATTTATAGGCTTTCTCATAGAAAAAGACGGCTGAAAGTTTGTTGATGAAATGATAAAATGTTAATTTTGTATCTGTCTTAATCTATTCTTCATTACATGAAACGACTGTTGCTGTTTATTTTCCTGTTATTGAAACTGTCGTTGTGCCAGGCCTTACCTGCGCACAGTTCATTGACATTTTACCGCTTGGGCATTCATGATGGCCTTTCAAATAATCAGGTAAATAGTGTTTTTAAGGACTCCAAAGGCTATATATGGTTGGGAACTCAATCGGGACTTGACCGCTTTGATGGTTTCCGTTTCAGCAATTTCTTCTCTAAGACCGGGGATAAAAGCGCATTGCTTAACGATGTTGTCAATGACATTCAAGAGGATATTGAAACTAATCTTTGGTTAAAAACGTCAGCAGGATATTGCAGATTTAACCGTGATAAGGGTGATTTTGATACGCAACTCAGTTCATGGATGCGTGCAAGAGGAATGAAAGGAGTGCCTTATTTCGTAAAGATTGACCGACAGAAAAACATGTGGCTGGCAGTCAGGAAACAAGGCATCTACTACTACGATGTGCGTAAAGGCACGGCGTTTCTTTTCTCTCAACAGGGTAAAGGGCGGAATGTGATAAGGGAAACTGTCGTTACTGATGTTGCCGAAGACAATGGTTGCGCAGTTCTTGTCTTTGATAATGGAACGCTTGTCAAGGCCGATGGTAGGAAACATCGGGTCTGCTGGGTGAATAAAGACTTGAAGAAGAAGAACAAAAGTAAGTTTCTCGACTATTCAATCTTTATAGACAACGCTTGTAATCTGTGGCTGACTTATGCGGGAAAAACGACTGTATGGAGTGCTGCTGAACATCATTGGTATGACTCTGTCGATGTTTTTCTGACTTCTCAAGGCTATCAATTGCGAGTGAAAAACATTATTGTCAAATGTCTGAAGAACGATAAATATGGGCGTTTATGGCTTGCAACAGACCATGATGGCCTACTCAATCTTGATCCAACAGACCATCATCTGACGGTCTACCAATATGACAGTAATCAGCCGGAAAGCCTCCCTGACAATACAATCATGAGCATCTGCTTTGATAACTTGGGTGGACTTTGGCTCGGATCATACAAGAATGGTGCAGCATATTGCTCACCGAACAATTCCCGTTTCAGGCTGATTGCACTGGGAGATATTTGTTCTGTCGTTGAAGATCAACGTGGAAATCTTTGGTGTGGCACGAATGATAAAGGTATCATTGTCTACAATCCTGCTACAGGAATAACTCATTCTTTTCGTTCAAACCAAACAGGTTTGGGGAGCGATGTAGTCGTGAGCAGCACGATTGGAAAGGATGGCTCACTGTGGTTTGGTGCTTTCAACGGAGGATTGACATTCTATAAAGGAGGCCAATTCAAGGCTTACAGGGCTTCAGAACGGAAGGAGGGACTGGCCAATGACAACGTCTGGGCCTTGAAAACCGAGGAAAACGGCAATATAGTCATTGCGACTTTGGGTGGTGGATTGCAGTTGTTGAACCCACAGACAGGGCATTTCACGACTTATAACATTCATAATTCACAGATACTTTCAGACTTTATATCTTCGTTATCCTTTGACTTGGCGGGGAATATCATCATGGGTCATGCACAGGAATATTCGCTCTTGGATGTGCGTACGCATAAGGTGAAGAAGTTTGTCAGGCCGCATTCAGGTAAGTTGTTATCGGTTTCATCGGTCAATCAGGTGTTTGTTGACTCGCGGGGTTTGGTGTGGAATGCAGGTTCTTCGGGTCTTTCGGTCTATAATCCACAGACCGACAGCATCGTAAATGTACCTTTGTTTGGTGACAGAAAGGCAGGAGCTGCCTATGCTGTTGTTGAGGATTTGTCGCATGCTATGTGGGTGACGACCGATCAAGGAGTGTCACATCTGACTGTCAGAAAGGATGATGGACGGTGGAATTTCTTTATAACCGACTATTCAGATGTTGATGGTTTGCAGCGCAGGCAGTTCAACAGTCGCGCTATTCTGTTGTGCAGGAATGGAGCGATTGTTGTCGGGGGACAAGACGGCATCAATATTCTCACTCCGCAACCTGATTTGAAGCTTGTTTTATCTTCAAAGGCACTGTTCTCCGGACTCCTTGTCTTTAACCAACCGGTCAGGGTGGGTGATGACTACAACGGACATGTTATCCTGAAAGAAGAGTTGCATGATGGGGGAGAGTTAAGGTTGAACCATGATGAGAATGCATTTACCATTCAGCTGTCTTCCAATATAGTAAGCATTCCAAACAGAAGCCGATTTCTTTATCGTTTGAAGGGTTTTGATGATAAATGGCTACAGACCGCCGACGGTCAATCGGCCGTAACGTTTACCAATCTGTCGTCAGGCAGCTACACACTTGAGGTGAAAGTGGTCAATGCCGACGGTACACAGAGTCGTGAAGTAAGTCGTTTGAAAATCTATGTCCGCCCACCTTTCTATCTGTCAGCATGGGCAATGATATGCTATGTCGTGCTGCTTGTGGTGTTGTTCTACTATGTAAACCGGGCACTTATCAAGCGTTCCAATGATAAATTAAGGTTGGCACAAGTGACGCGTGAAGCTGAACAGGCGCGGCATCTTGATAAGATGAAGCTTGATTTCTTTGCAAACATCAGTCATGAACTGCGTACACCTTTGTCTTTGATACTGTCTCCTTTGTCTGTTTTGATAAGTCAGGAGAAAGATGAGACGAAGCGAACGAAGTTGCAATTGATTTCCCGTAATGCCACGCGTCTGTTGGGGTTGGTGAATCAACTGCTTGATTTCAGAAAGATAGATGAGGATTGTCAGCAAATGAAATTGGTGACAGGAGATATCGTTGCGTTTATTCATGAAATCTGTAATACGTTCCAACAGTTGATGGGACCACGCATATCCTTGACTTTCTATGCTTCGATAAACTCGTTGATGATGTCTTTTGACGATGATAAACTCCGTAAGATAATGGACAATCTGCTTTCGAATGCCTATAAGTTCACCCCTAATGGCGGACGCATTGATGTTTCCTTGCGCGTTGTTTCGCAGCATGGAAATGGACAAGATGGGGAAAGACAGCTTGAGATTAAAGTCAGCGATACGGGAAGCGGCATAGATGATGAGGCGAAGAAACATGTTTTTGAACGTTTCTACCAGGCTCCTCATACGGATGAAATCGCAGCGAGCGGAAGCGGTATTGGGCTGAGTCTTGTGAAGAAGTTTGTTGAAATGCACGGTGGAACGATATCTGTTTCTGACAATCCTGGTGGTGGAACGGTCTTCATATGCCTTATCCCGATTTGTAATCATGTGGAAGTACCATTGTTGAAACATTGCCCTGACACCATGCAACAGGTAGAACGGCAAGCGGCATCGTCGGTTGTTGACATGCAGCCTGCTGCAGAAAACACTCCTGTGTCAGCCTCTTGTAAAGCTGAAAACGGGCAGAAATACGAGCTTCTCATCGTAGATGATTCTGAAGATTTTCTGGAGTTCATGGCTGAAGTGTTATCTCATAAATTCCATGTTCGTGTGGCACATGATGGCAAAGAGGCCTTAATGCGTGTGGAAGAGCATAGACCTGACGTTATTCTGAGCGATGTCATGATGCCTGAAATGGATGGGAATGCGCTTTGTAGAGCATTGAAGGAGAATAGAAATACTTGTGATATACCATTTATTATGCTGACAGCTCGTGTGGCAGAAGCACATCGAATGGAGAGCTTGGAGCTTGGAGCTGATGACTATATCACGAAACCTTTCAGTATGGATCTTTTGGATTTGCGTATCAGTAACTTGATAAAATGGCATCATGGGCCTAAGAATAATCTCATCGAACCAAAGATTAAGCAGGTGGAAATCACTTCCATGGATGAGGAAATGGTAAGGAATGCAACGACTTATGTAGAGGATAATCTGGACAATACCGATATTAGTGTGGAGACATTGAGTGCTTCTTTGGGTATGTCTCGCGTGCAACTCTATAAGCGTCTGCTGTCAGTGACGGGATTGACTCCGTCAGAATTTATCCGAAACATACGTTTGCGGCATGCAGAAGTGTTGCTTCGTCAGAGTCAGCGGAGTGTAAGTGAAATCGCTTATCAAGTAGGATTTAATAATCCTCGCTATTTCTCTCGGTACTTTGCAGATATGTATGGTGTCACTCCTTCACAGTATAAGCAGCGTTACGGCAAATAGATAACATTCTATACGGCTTTTGGAAACATAATGGCATATGGCATATGGGTTATGCACATACGATGAAAACAAACAGAATAGCAGTCTACTCGTTATTTATTTTATCTTTGCATAAGAAACATAATGAATAATGACATGAAATCCGTAAAGACCTTTCTGATTGCATTTCTTGCTTTGTGCAGCAGTGTAATGACCGCTGCCGACTTTATGCGTAATGGAAATTACATCACGATTCCTGTGAAAAATCCTTCTTTGCAGGGTGCAAAGATGCTGCGTCTACAGGTGGTTGGTGACAAAATTATCCGTGTGCAGGCTACCAATGGCACTGCTTTTGTACCTAAACAAAGCCTGATCATCGTTCCACAAACAGCCGTGCCGACTTTTAAAGTGACGGCACAGGCTGGTAATGTTGTCGTGTCGACACGCCTTTTGAAAGCCGTTGTAGATGCCAAGACTGGGCATGTGGCATTTTATTCTCCTGAAGGAAAGCTGTTATTGTCAGAAAGTAAAGAAGGTGGAAAGACCTTTGGTCCTTATACAGTTCCCTCTCGTGAGATTGGGGCAGACAGCCATTTGACAGCTGAACAGCTTCAAGGTGTCAGTTGGCATGCTTTGTTTGACAGTCCTGATGATGAGGCTTTCTACGGTTTGGGACAGCATCAGGCGGAGGAACTCAATATGAAAGGCAAGAACGAAGACCTTTTCCAATATAACACAAAGGTAAGTATTCCGTTCGTTGTCAGCAATAGGAACTATGGTGTTTTGTGGGATAGTTACAGCTATTGTCGCTTTGGTAACCCAGCAGGTTACCTGCAACTTAATCGTGCTTTCACTTTATATGATAAAGAAGGAAACAGAGGTTCGCTCACAGGAACCTATGTGGAAAAAGACGGGAAGCGTCTTGTTCGTAAGGAAGACAGTATATATTATGAGTTCGCTTTGCCTGAATTGGCCCGTCCGATGGCTGGAACTGACCTTGGAGTAGCCAATCTCCCGTCTGGTTTTAAGCTTAATGGCGCTCATGTTACCTATGAAGGATATCTTGAATCGCCTGTAGATAATCTCTATCGCTTTATTCTTTATTATGCCGGTTACATGAAAGTGTATCTTGATGGAAAGGAAGTTGTACCCGAACGGTGGCGAACAGCGTGGAATCCCAATAGTTATAAGTTTGCTTTCCCTATGAAAAAAGGTCGTAAAGTGAAACTGCTTATCGATTGGTATCCCGATGGGGATGTGAGTTATTGTGGTCTCCGTGCGGCCTCACCTCGCAGTGAAAAGGAGCAGGGAAAACTCAGCATATGGAGTGAGATGGCTCGCGATATGGACTATTATTTCATTGCAGGCAACACAATTGATGAGGTTATATCAGGCTATCGCACATTGACAGGAAAGGCACAAGTATATCCCAAGTGGGCTTTAGGCTTTTGGCAGAGTCGTGAACGCTATAGGAACAGTGGGGAAATAGAAGCCACATTGAGTGAGTTTCGCAAGCGACATATACCGATTGACAACATCGTTCAAGACTGGAACTACTGGAAGATAGACTCGTGGGGTGACCATACTTTTGATGCAACCCGATACCCCAACCCACAGCAAATGCTTGACAGTGTGCACGCACTTCACGGCAGGTTTATGATTTCTGTGTGGCCGAAGTTCTACTGTTCTGTTAAGAATTATAAGGAATTGGATCGTCATGGATGGATTTATCATCAGGCAGTAAAGGACTCTATCTATGATTGGTTGAATTATATGGGCTCGTTCTATGATGCTTATAGTGACGGAGCGCGTAAGATGTTTTGGCGTCAGATGAATGATAATCTCTATAGTAAATATAAGTTTGGAATAGATGCTTGGTGGATGGATGCAAGCGAACCGAATGTCCGCGACTGTACTCCTATGTGGTATCGGAAGGCACTTTGTGGCCCAACAGCATTAGGAACCAGTACTGAATTCTTTAATGCTTATTCCATTGTTAATGCCGATGCAATCTATAACGGACAGCGAAGTGTGAACCCCAATCAGCGAGTCTTCTTGCTGACTCGCAGTGGTTTTGCCGGCGAACAGCGTTACAGTACAGCAACGTGGAGTGGAGATATAGCCACAAGATGGGAGGACATGCGGGCACAGATGACTGCCGGCATGAACTACAGTATCAGTGGATTACCGTTCTGGGGTATGGATCAAGGAGGCTTTTGTGTGGAGAATCGTTATGTAACTGCACAGCAGATTTTTGATAAAACGGGTGAAGAGAATGCAGATCTAAAGGAATGGCGTGAGTTGCAAACACGCTGGAACCAGTTTGGTTGCTTTATTCCTATCTATCGCGCACATGGACAATGGCCATTGAGAGAAGTCTGGAACATTGCTCCCGAGCAGCATCCTGCCTATCAAACCATTATTGCCTACGACCGATTACGCTATCGCATGATGCCTTATCTCTACAGTATGGCAGGGGCTGTCCATTTCAATGACTACACGATGTTGCGCCCCTTGGTAATGGACTTTAACGGAGATATGCGCGTTTATGATATTAAAGACCAGTGGATGTTTGGCTCTTCATTCATGGCTTGCCCTGTAGGAACATATCAAGCACGCACACGTGAGGTTTATTTACCGAAGCAGAGAGGATGGTATGACTTGTATACCAACCGGCATTATGCAGGGGGACAGACCATTATTGCTGCTGCACCATATGATAAAATTCCTGTTTTTGTACCCGAAGGTGCTATTATTCCATTTGGCCCGGCAATGGAATGGAGTGATGAAAAGTCGGCCGAACTTATAACATTATATGTATATCGTGGTCACAATGGACGTTTTACACTCTATGAAGATGAAGGAACAAACTATAATTATGAACAGGGAAAGTATGCAACCATTCCTTTCTTATATGACGACAAAACGCAGACACTCACGATAGGAGAGCGGAGTGGCAGCTTTGAAGGCATGTTGGAAGTGCGTCGTTTCAAGGTAGTCTATCGCCATCCTGACTTGAAAGTGGATGCATTGAATATTGATGAAGCAGATGGCCGAATTGTAAACTACACGGGAAAGAAACTGAAAATTAAATTGAAATAAATGAAACTGAAATCTATTTTCTTATTTGTTGCATTGTCTTTTACGGTCACAGCCTCTGCTGCTGACCGTAAACTGTTTGACAATCACTGGCTTTTTGCGTTACAGGACTCGGTAACGATGTCGTCGCCTAACTTTAATGACAACGCTTGGAGACGCTTGTCGCTTCCTCATGACTGGTCTATTGAGGGCGATTTCCAAGCAACTAATCCGTCAGGAGCCACAGGTGGCGCATTGCCCGGAGGCATTGCGTGGTATCGAAAGCATTTCGATGTGCCTTCATATGACCGGAATAAACATTATTTTATTGATTTCGACGGCGTGTATATGAATGCTTCTGTCTATTTGAACGGGCATTTATTGGGCACACGTCCCTATGGTTTCATCAGTTATCGCTATGAACTTACACCGTATCTCAAGGCAAAAGACAATGTGATGGCAGTCAGAGTGGACAACAGTGAGCAGCCGAATTGCCGTTGGTATAGTGGAAGTGGCATCTATCGTCACGTTTATTTAGTGACGGCCAATGCGCTGCATGTGGCACATTGGGGTACGTTTGTCAGGGCAACAACAGACGGAAAGGTCTGTGCCGAGATTAAAATTGACAATCAAGGCAGCCGTTCTGAAACTGTAACTGTGTGCAATACCGTGCTCAATTCAGCACAGAAGGTCGTGTCAACAGTGCTACGTAAGCTGACGGTTAACCCCAATAAGCCTGCTGTTTTCGAGGAGAATATGCAGGTAGATAAGCCGGAACTATGGTCAATAGAACGTCCTTATCGTTACGTTTTGCGTACGGAAATCGTGCAAGGTGGTAGAGTTCTCGATCGCTATGATACGCCGTTTGGTTTTCGTTCGTTTCATTTCGATGCTCAAACAGGCTTCTGGCTGAATGGAAAGAACCTGAAAATAAATGGCGTTTGCAATCACCATGACCTTGGTTGCTTAGGAGCTGCTGTGCATCGTGACGCTATCTATCGCCAATTAAGACTGTTGAAAGACATGGGGTGCAATGCCATTCGCTGCTCACATAACCCTCCTGCTCCCGAACTTCTTGAACTTTGCGACTCCATGGGCTTCATTGTGATGGATGAAAGCTTTGACATGTGGCATCGAAAGAAAACAAAATACGATTATTCCCGCTATTTTGACCAGTGGTTTGAGCGCGACCTTTCCGACTTGGTGAAGCGTGACCGCAATCACCCGAGTATCATGATATGGAGCATTGGCAATGAAGTGTTGGAGCAATGGGACTCTGCCGACGCTGATCAATTGTCGCCCGAAGAGGCTAATCTCATTCTCAATGCAGGACATGCCATTACTCCAAACAGCACTGATGATGGCAAGATGAATGTCAATTCGCAACTGACAAAACGCTTGGTTGACATCATCAAGCAACTTGATCCGACACGTCCTGTGACGGCAGGTTGCAATGAACCGTCGCCCGAAAACCTTCTCTTCAAGAGCAATGCCTTAGACCTGATAGGCTATAACTACCATATAAAGAATATAAAAGATGTGCCCAAGAACTTTCCCGGCAAGCCTTTTATCATGACAGAATCTGTTTCTGCACTCCAGACAAGAGGTTTTTATATGATGCCAAGTGACTCTGTCTATAAAGCACCGGAGGAGTGGTGGCTTCCTTACTCCAATCCAACTTTCATGTGTAGTGCCTATGATAACATGCACGCTTCATGGAGTAGCACGCACGAAAGCACTTGGAATGTGGTTAAGAACAATCATTTCGTGAGCGGACAGTTTGTATGGACGGGATGGGATTACCTTGGTGAGCCTACACCTTATGGCTTCCCGGCCCGCAGCAGCTATTTTGGTATCATTGATCTTGCTGGATTTCCGAAGGATATCTACTACATGTATCAGAGCGAGTGGACGCAGAAACCGGTGCTACATCTGTTTCCTCATTGGAACTGGTTACCCGGACAGCAGATTGATATGTGGTGTTATTTCAATCATGCCGATGCTGTTGAATTGTTCGTTAATGGCAAAAGTCAGGGCCTGAAACAAAAGAAACCAAATGAATTTCATGTGAAATGGCGCGTAAACTATGAGCTGGGGAGTGTGAAAGTCGTTGCTTATGAGCATGGAAAAGCCGTGCGTGAGGAAGAAATCCATACGGCAGGAGCACCCGATCGCATTCGTTTGACAGTTGAACATAGCATCTGTAAACCCGGCGGTTTGGCTTTTGTTGAGGCAGAAGTTGTTGATAAGGACGGTCGGCGTTGCCCTTGGGCAGAGCATCAGCTCTATTTCGAAACAGAAGGAAATGGTGAGATTGTCGGCGTAGATAATGGCTGTCAGACCTCTATGGAGCGTTTCAAGGATACGAAACGAAAGGCATTCTTTGGCCGATGTATGGTTGTTGTGAAGATGAATGCGCATGAAGGCAAGGTGCAACTCAAGGCGCGTGGCATTGATTTGAAATCAGATACGGTCTTGTTGGAAAGTAAGAAATAGTTTGTTTGCAGAACGATTTGAGGAGATACTTTCATGTTCCTTTCATGCAGAAAGCCGTTTTTTCATCTCTTCATCTCGTTCGGAGCAGCACTCTGTTTGCTTTGAAGATTTATGATTTTTATATGGGGAAAGTCAGAAAAGGCTTTCCCCTTTTGCGGTCTGTAAGCTGTAGATAGTAGCTTATCAAGCTGTTTGTGTTTTACTTTTCCGGTGTAGACAGCCGTGCAGGTATGGCATTTAAGAAGACTGTATCATAGAGAAGATAGTATTGGTGGCATTGGCGTACAGGGCCGTTGCTTGGGAAACGGATTATATGTTAATTCTTTTCAAGTATATTTACAAATGCCTTCGCTATACTCGCGTATTTGAAATGAAAGCTTTCCTCGCTCCGAATAACATCTGTTTTTAGCTGATTTGTAAGCTGTTGTCTATCAAATGGTTACGGATTTTAAGCCAGAAAAGGAAGCAAAATCATGTGAAAAAATGATGCAATTCCAGTCGAATTACCTCGTTATCTGCCTCATCTGAGTGCGTCATTTGATGCAAATAGCAGCGTGTTTTGCGTCAAATCACAACGCTTAGTGCCTCGAATTATGTGCTTACTCTCCCAAGATTGCGGAATAACTGCTGTTTTCTTCCCCTGCTTTTTCATAGAAGGCCTCACTCGGAAGTGTTAAAAACAGGGTGATATTATTTACAAAATATGGTGTTGTTCATCGATTGTAATTTCTTTGTTTCAGTCTTCTCATGCTGTTTTGTGCAAACGTTTGCTCACTGATTTGTCAAAGAAAAGCAGGAATATAGAATGAACAGGCGAGATTAGTTTTATCTTTGTATTGTCGTTCAGACGTGCTGTCGTTTCATGAATGACGGCTTTTCAAGTCGGTAGTGATATCGGCAAGAGCAATTAAACATGGTTTTCAATAGGTTACATATATATTTAGGTTTTAAGTGTTTTGGTAATTTTGAAGTTTTTTTGTGTTTGGGTAGATTAATTATTTGATTACAAATTGCCCGTAAATGAGACAGTTAATTTTGTTGATTTAGTGAGAGAAGGCCCGATAGCGTGATGTTATCGGGCCTTTTGTTTGTTATTTGTTGTCTGTTTCAAAGCCAGTCTTTACATTCTTGAAGCCCATGCTTTTCATCATGTTTTCTATCTGTTGTCGGGCATTAGCCTGTGCGATTGCTATGTTTGCAGGCGTTAAGCTGCGTTGTTTCATGCGGCTGTATGCACGTTCATAAAGCTGTTTGCGGTCGGCTTCTGTCCACTTTCCACTCTCAAAGAAAGCTTTAGTGCGTGCTTCATCAATGAAGTCCTGGTCGAGCAGTTGAATGGGAGGAAGTGACAATCTGAGTGTATCTTTGTCTTGAACTATCCAGCCAGGAGGCGCTTGATGCAGGTTGATGCCTAATCTCAAGGTGCCATAATAGATGCGTGCAAGCTCACTGTCGCCGAAGAAACCATGCTTCACGGTGTCTATGAGTTCCTCATCGGTCAGCTGTAGAAACTCCCATTCGCCGATTTCTTCAATGCTTTTGATCAGTGTCGGAGTAAGGTCTATCTGTTTGTTTTGCTTGATATGCAGACTTGTTCCGTTTGTTATCCAGCGTATGGCAATGGTTATCGTTATCAGCAGAACCACGATAAGCGTTATCATTAGAATGGCTTTGGCAGACAGCCGACTGAAGATGATGTGCCAAAATGTATTTTGTTTCTTATTTTCCATGCTCAAATGTTTTGTCAATCAGTGTCGGGATATCACTGCTGTGCAGGTCGTTTCTGAAATGAATGGTAATATCTTGCTCGGCAAATCCCAACTGTTGAAGTAATGGAACGAGGATCCTTGTGGCACTGATGCGGGCATTTTCAAGGATATCTGTTTGTGGAACAGCTTTCAATATCTGTTCACGTCCCTGGCGTTCGAAGTCAGAAAGTTCAGCATCTGTAAAGTCGGAGCGTGTGAAGTTGACGAACTTCCTCACTTGTTCATGGTCAATCTTCGTGCTTGTCAACGTGACACGCGGGTCAGGAAGCGTGATTTCAATCTTCTTTCCGTTGCGTCTGACGTTCTTTTCACTAAAGGTTGAGAAGTCAATATAGCTTTTCACAGTGGCATCCATCGGTATGGCTACCCTGCGTTTTGTCATAGGAATGTCGATATTGATATCCTGATTGAAGAGCTTCCCTTCAATAGTTTTCTGGTCATTATGGGTGATAATCTTGTGAAGTCTGTATTCTACAGTGTACAGTTTGGAGCACTTTTGCACTTCATTGATAAGCATTGGAATGGTATCAATGGCCTTTTGCGTCTGTTCCTGCTTACCTTTTTTGCAGCCTGAAAGCATGAATAGGAGTAGCAGGAGAGTATAGATGAACTGTTTATTTTTCATTAATCAGTTGGAGTTTAGATACTGCAAAGATAATAAAAAAATGCACCATATTCATTTTTCCAGCATTTTTTCATGGTTTATTTATTTGTAGTGATAAGTTTGTAAAACATTTATTTCCCTTTGTTATTTGGCAGAATTACACTATCTTTGCATCATAATGAAAAATGAAAGAGATGAAAAAATATTATAGTTTATTGTTGTTTTGCGTTGCCGTGCTTATCTTGACGAGTTGCAAGGAGAAGAAGAATACGGGCATTATCATTACTAAAAAGCCCGTAGCTGCAGCGCATCGCCAGATTATGAAGACCGGTGATTATGCACAAAGCCGTAAGGTTGAATGGTTAGGAACAGTCTACACGGTTGAGACAAAGCGTGTGGCTGACCCTTCATTACCGGTTATAGCCGATGGCGATACTAAGTATTATGACAACCGGATTACTGTACGTATTCTGCGCGCTGACGGTAGCGAGTTCTTCAACCGTACGTTTACGAAGTCTGATTTCAGTTCCTACGTAGGGAAAACCTATGCAAACGGTGCTCTCGTAGGCATTGTTCTTGACCGTGCCGAGGGCAATAATCTCTTGTTTGCAGCAAGTGTTGGCTCTCCGGATAAAATGAGTGATGAGTATATCCCATTGCTGATGAAGGTGTCACGTCAGGGTAGAATAACCATATCCAAGGACACTCAGCTTGACACAGGAAGTGATGAGGCTTCGGAAGTCGACCTTGCAGAGAAAGAAGGAATGTAGGAATAAAGAGCGTAGTGAATAGATAAAAAAAGCTAAGAAATGGTTTGTTGAGCATAAGATACCTGTTTTTTATGTATCTTTGTCTCATCAGATAACATTTAAAAATATAGATTATGATTTCAAATTCACTTGAGAAAGCACTCAACAATCAGATTGTCTGCGAGATTTATTCAGCCAACTTGTATCTTTCAATGTCTTTCTATTTCGAGAAAGAAGGCTATAATGGCTTCTCTACTTGGATGAAAAAGCAGAGTGCAGAGGAAATGGATCACGCCTATCAAATGGCAAGTTTCATCATTAAACGTGGTGGAACGGCTGAGGTGAACACTATTGAAGCCGTGAAGAAAACATGGGAAAGTCCCCTCAATGCATTCGAAGATGCTTATGCCCACGAGTGTAAGATCAGTGAAAGCATTAATAACTTGCTCGCTCAAGCACAGAAAGAGGGAGATAATGCAACACAGGATTTCCTCTGGCAGTTTGTTCGTGAGCAGGTAGATGAAGAGGCTACAGCAAGCGGAATCGTAGACCGTATTAAGCGAATGGGTGATAGTTCTCTGTTCAATCTTGATGAACAGTATGGCCGTCGCCAGGACTAAGCAATGAACAGTCGGGCTTTTTGGATGCCCGAAAGATAGTTGAAAGACAGCATTTTGCCCAAGAGCGGATGCTGTCTTTCTGTTTCTTAAGCTATAAGGTTTTAGATTTGTTCTGATGTTTTATAGTCCGTTGAGTGGGGTATAACAGCAAAAAAAGAGATGAAAGCATCGACTTTCATCTCTTTTTCTATGTAGATAATGTTCGTTTTATTCTTTCAAGAGCGCCTTGTGTGCTTCCTCAAACGGGCGAGGATACTTGCTGATGAAACACATGTTGACTAAACAGTTGGCTAAAATCTCTACATCACTGAGGTCAACTCCTTTCTCGCGAGAAACTTCTTTGCCGAGAATAACTTCCCAAGTGCCATTAAAATTGGCATCTTCGGCCCCCATATACTGTTCTTCTCCCTTGCCTTTGATGAGCTTATAGCGAATACTTTTGCTCGAAGAAACAGGGCGCATACCGACCATGATGTCGTAAGCGACCTTCAAAGGTGCACGATATTTGGCCGTACCGGGAAACATTTCGTTGATTACCGGCATGAGTTCATCGAACTCATAAGCTTGTAACAATTGGTGCAGTTTCATCTTATTGCTTAGAACTTAGCCATTTTTATTGCGACAACAGCACATTCATCGCCTTTGTTTCCCAGTCTTCCGCCACTGCGATCCTGTGCTTGTTGCAGGTCGTTGGTGGTCAGAAGACCATAGATAACAGGGATTTCCTGCGTGGCATTCAGGCGTGCAATGCCTTCGGTTACACCTTGACAGATATAGTCGAAATGTGGAGTTTCACCACGAATAACACTTCCTAAGATAATGACTGCATCATAACCACCATGCAACACCATTTGATGTGCACCGTAGATAAGTTCAAAACTTCCCGGAACTGTCTTCACATGGATGTTCTCCGGGAGTGTCCCGTGCTTCTTCAGTGTTGTCATTGCACCGTCAAGCAAGGCATCAGTAATCTCCGGATTCCATTCGGCCACCACGATACCGAAACACATGTTGCTTGCATCAGGCACCGTGTTGACATCGTAATCAGACAGATGATGTAATTCAGTTGCCATGTTATCTTGATGCTCTTTCAATGTACTTGTCAATCTCCTGGCTCTGAACAAGCGCAGAGTTTACGTACTTCTTCTTGATGTCCTGATATATTTTCAGTGCATCATCTTTCTTTCCTTGGCTCTCCAAAAGGATTGCAGCTTGGAGGCGGAAAGTAGGAGAAAGCGAGTTGTTGACGCCGTCTCTGCCCTCACTGTCAGCCATGTCAGCTGCTTTCTTGAGGTTGTCGACAGCCTTGTCCAACTGATTAACATGTGCATAGGCATTGCCGAGAGCTGCTACGGCAGCCGGACTTACCATGGCATCATCAGCAGGAGAGTATTCATCAAGATACTTCACAGCTTCGTTCCATTTATTTAAGTTGGCATAACAGAGGCCGGTATAGAGGTTCGCTAAATTGGCAGCATCAGTACTTCCATAGTTGTTGATGATGTTTAATAAGCCGGTAAAGCCTGCACCATCACCGTTAAGAGCCTTGTCAAACTGTTCAGCATTGAAGTATTCCTGGCCTTTTGCAAGTTCAGTGCTGGCCTTTTCTTCGCGTGGTTCAGCCACATAAGCCTTGTAAAGGAAGCCACCTACTACAATAATGATAATTGCTAAGACAGCAATGATGATAGCTTTCTTATTCTTATCAAAGAAAGCTTCCGACTTGATGAGAGTCTCATTGTCGAGCACTCCCTGTTCATTTTTGTTTGCCATTGTTATTTGTTGTTTTTATTTATTTCTCAAATTGCGGTGTTTCTTCCCTTTTATAGGGAGGCATAGACCGTCGCAAAATTACGTAAATATTCTCACATATTGAAATTTATTCATTCTTTTTTTCGTTTTTCAGCTATTAAACGGTAACTTTGCAAGCAAGATTATGATACTCAATAGACTTTCAATCCTCAATTATAAGAATATCCGTGAGGCAACAATTTCATTGTCTCCGAAACTCAACTGCTTTATAGGAAGCAATGGAGTTGGCAAGACAAACGTGCTTGATGCAGTGCATTATCTCTCGTTTTGTCGCAGTGCTTTCAATCCCATTGACTCGCAAGTAATCATGCATAATCAGGATTTCCTGGTGCTTGAAGGCAACTATACAACGGATGAAGGAGAGGAAGAGCAGATCTATTGCGGTATGAAGCGTGGCACAAAGAAACACTTCAAGCGCAACAAAAAGGAGTATCGCCGACTGTCACAGCACATCGGTTTGATACCGCTTGTGTTTGCTTCGCCCTCGGATTCTGTTTTGATTGAGGGAGGAAGTGAGGAGCGCAGACGCCTTCTCGACCTTGTGATTTCCCAGTATGACCATGCTTATATTGAGGCTCTTTCAGCCTATAACAAGGCTTTGCAGCAGCGTAATGCGTTGTTGAAAATGGAGGATGAGCCCGACAAAGCACTGCTTGAGATATGGGAAGAGCAAATGGCGACGAACGGAGAAGTTATCTATCAGAAGCGTGATACTTTCGTTAAGCGACTTGTTCCGGTGTTTCAGAACATCTACAGTCATATTTCCGGTGACCATGAAACGGTTTCCTTGAATTATGTTTCGCATGGACAGCGCGGCTCACTGCTCGATATCATACAGCGCGACCGCTATAAAGACAGGGCAGTGGGCTACTCACTTCATGGCGTGCATCGTGATGATCTTGAGATGCTTCTTGATGGTTATCAGATGAAGAGAGAGGGCAGTCAGGGACAGCACAAGACTTATGCTTTGGCCTTGAAACTGGCACAATTCGATTTCCTTCGCCATACTTCGAACAGTACTCCGCTGCTGCTTCTCGACGATATCTTCGACAAACTTGATGCCGACCGCGTTGAACAGATTGTGCAACTTGTGGGGGGAGAGGGGTTCGGACAAATCTTTATTACCGACACCAACCGTGATCATCTTGACCGAATTCTTGCTAATGGCGACTTCGATTACAGGCTTTTCTCGGTCAACAAGGGTGAAATTGAATTGAAAGACTGATGTTCAAGCGCGACGTAAAATCATTGGCTGATATCCTTCAGACCGTACTTCGCAAGGAAGGATTTGAGACTCCGCTCCTGCAGAAGCGGTTGATTGAGTCATGGGATGCGGTGGTTGGTCCCACGGTAGCCCGTTATACAGGTGATAAGTTCATTAAGAATCAGACGCTGTTTATAAAGATACTCAATCCCGCTTTACGCCAGGATCTCAGCATGATGCGTCAAAAGTTGGTGCAACGGCTTAACAGTCAGGTGGGAAGCTTCATCATCAGCGACATCAAGTTCTATTGACCAACAGGCGATGAGCTTGTGTCTCGCCTTTCTTTCCCTACGTTTCTGTCAGACATTTCATATGGTTTTCATTTGCGTTTTGTTGGGAAAAGCAAGGCTGTGTTTTTGAGATGAAAAAGCAGTGTGAATGATATCGTTTTTCAATGTGCATTACTTTAGTTTCTGATTTGCGTCAAGTCAGCGCGTAACTTGACGCAGATGGCATGATGATTTGATGCAGATTACACGCTAACTTGACGCAAATCAGAATGCTATTTGTAAGTAGTTGATTGCCAGTTGATTTTGAGTTTTGAAATTGTTTCTGGGGACTTGAAAATTCATCAGGCTTTCATCATGCATCATTCTTTATCGCATCTGCATCTCATGCATAATTCTTGCCGCCTTATCTTTATCGCTGTCGAAAGTGAAACTCTGATAGATGACGTAGGCATTCTGTGGATCTACAATCTGTCGGGCCATGAAACGGAGAGCTTTCAACTTGCCATCGCTGAATGAAAACAACTTCAATAATTGCGCACTTTGACGGCAAGTGAAAAGACTTCTCAAGCAGGCCACTTCAAGGAGTGCCATTCTGTTGTCGTCGAAGTTTGCTTTGTTCATTCGGTCGTAGAGTATAGTAAACTCGTTTTCACTTAGACAATCATCGTAGAAACCGGGGTAGGGACGGCGGAATTCATCAGTAGGGTTGCCGATGATCGTGTTGTTTTGATTGTCCATTTGCCTTGGGATAATGGTCTCCTGATAGTTGACAACGCGGTCGCGGTTGTCAAATTCGATGCGCACATATACATCGTAGGGATCCAACAACTTGCTTTTGATGTATTCCCAACGTGTTCCTGTCTGGTTAAAACTTGAGGCTTTCGGGGTGCCGAGAATGCTCATCACTTCCTGTTTTGTCATTCCTCGTTCAACGGTTCGCTTGTCTTTTGCCGTAGCCTCCATGCTGAAAGCCGTCAGTAAGAGTGTGAACATCAATGCTAAAATCTGTAGTTTTCGTTTCATAGTCTAATGATTTTATGTTTTACAAAGATATTGCAAACGAGTGCAAAGTGAATGAATTCATAATTTGTCGAGTGCAGTTATATTTTCTACAAAAATAGGAATTGTTAGGCTTTAAGGGCGAGGGGAAATCCCTAAATGCTTGGCGAACAATCCCTATATGTCGCAGTTGATACCCCATATCAGCCGATATTCAGACTTTTCTGTTTGCTTCAGAGCTTGAATTTATAGCCTGCCGTGATGCCAATGTATAAGTTGCGCAGGCCATGTTTGTCAGACATTCCACCGCCGGGAATGTATATTTTGTCATACGTATAGAGGCGGTTGAGGTCGATATGCACGATGCCTGTCATCACAAACTGCTTGTAGTCGTAGCTGATACCGATAGGTATGGCAAGGCAAGCCCGCTTGAAATCGTTTTTCTTCTCAATGGTCTGATGAACGTTATAGTCGTGCCAAACGTACTTAGACACATCATCATCTGGACTGTATCCATTGTGCCCGGGGAGCGGATCAGCCATTCTCCCATAATCATGTTCATGCAGTTTGGCCGAAAGCAGACCGCTGACTTCTACTCCTATCTTGAGAGCAAGGTGGGGTTTTATATAGAAGTTATACATGATGGGCAGTGCAATGTAGTTCATGTTGAGGCGTTCCAATTCGCTTGTCCTCTCGAAATTGTAGTCACTGGCAGTCTCTTTGTAATCGAAGGTGCAACCAATCTGGCGATATTCCAATCCGAAAGAGAGTGAATTGTGGTTGGAAACAAACCATTCGGCCTCGGCTCCTACCTCGTAACCCACTTTCCATTTGGGCTTGTAGACAAGTCCGCTGCCGACGAACTTAGCCATGTTGAAGCCTACTTTGGGTTGAATGTAAAAGTTTCCCTTTTCTTCTTGTGCACTCATTGCTGTTGATAAGCAGGCTAAGAGAAAGATGATGATGATGTTTTTCTTCATAGGGATATGAATTTTACCAAGTAAGATTTCAAATGATTTCGTCCATTCTTACGTCTGTATCTTCGGTTGGAACAGACGCTACTTTTTGGAAATCGAAACACAGACCAAGCTTATAAGCCTGGGGAACGAGCCTCAGAAAACGATCATAATAGCCTTTCCCACGCCCCAATCGGTTGCCTTGTGAGTCGAAACCCATACCGGGAACAATCACGAGGTCAATGGTGTGAAGTTGTGTGAAAACAGCTCCTGTGGGTTCCATGATATGGAAAGCCTTGCCTTCTTGCAGACTCTTTGGCCCTTCATAGCGTCGGATTTCAAGTTCGTGCGCTAATGTTACGGGCAGCAAAACCGTTTTTCCTTGCTCGCGAAGCAGGTCAACCAAGTTGTGTGTATCAACCTCGTCGGCCATTGAATAGTAAAGAAGAATGGTCTTTGCAGCGTTGACACGTGGGTGATTGAGCACTTTGTTGACGAGTGCAAGCGACTGTTCACGCAGTTGGTTACTGGTGAACTGTCGCTTGAGGACTTTCATTTGCTGTCGCAGTTCGCTTTTAAGCATGGGCGATGAAATGGCGTTGCAGGCTGAAATGATTGTAGCCTTGCACTATGGCTACCTTTCCTTTGGCGCTTTTTTTCTCTGGTTTTTTAGGAAAAGCCGCATTGTTTCTGAACACGCGTAGCGCTGTTGAGATGACAGGGTCGTCTTGGTTGATGTATTCATTCCAGGCCTCTTCGTCAAGCATGTTGTAGATAATACGGCTGTTGATGTAGCGGTTGAGGAGTTTATGACTCTTTTGTAACATCAGATTGCGACGCTTCAGACCATGACGGTCGGCATAGGTGGCAAACTTATCTACCATGTTCTGTTTGGCAAGATAGTCACTAAGCTGCATCATTTCCTTGAAGTTGTTGAGCTTGATGCGGTTGTCATCGGTGTAGGTGTAGGCAAACTGGAGTATCAGTCCGCTCATGGCAGCCTGCTTATAATAAGAGGTGATATTCAAAGTGTCTTCTGGAACGAAGATGTCGGGGGTGATACCGCCACCGCCATAGACGACGCGTCCGATGCCCGTATGATATGCAGGGCCGGTGTGTTTGATACTGTCTGACGAGAAGAACTCACCGTGCTGATAGCGTGACATGAGGTCTTGTTGATACTGAGGATCCTCTCCCTTAGTGTATGGTTTCTGTATACAACGCCCGGAAGGAGTGTAGTATCGGGCTACCGTCAGACGGATCATACTGCCGTCGGGGAAACCAATCTGCTGCTGTACCAAGCCTTTTCCAAACGAACGTCGACCGATAATCGTGGCTCGGTCGTTGTCTTGCATGGCACCGGCAAATATCTCTGCCGCCGAAGCAGAACCCTCATTGATGAGCACAACGAGTGGAATGTTCTGATAACTGCCGCGTCCGTCTGATAAATAATCCTGTCGGGGACTCTTTCTCCCTTGGGTGTAGACGATGAGTTTATGCTTCGAAAGAAACTCATTGGCTATCTGCACGGCACTGTTCAAGTAGCCACCTGTGTTGTCGCGAAGGTCTATGACTAAGTTGCTGAAACGCTCTTGAGAGAGTTTGGCCAATGCAATGAGCAGTTCGGGATAGGTTGTTTCGCCGAAGTTCTTGATGCGGATATAGCCTGTTTTATCGTCAAGCATATAGGTTGCCGAAATACTCTTCGTCGGTATTTCACCACGTGTTACCGTGAAATATTTAATGGCTTTCTGCCCATAACGCTTTACTCCAATCTTCACTTTCGTGTCTTTAGGCCCTTTCAAGCGGCGCATGGCCTCTTCATTGGTAACGGTTTTGCCCACGAATGGCTTGCCGTCAACACTCACAATCTTGTCACCAGCCAAGATGCCGGCACGGTCGGCAGGCCCATTCTTGATGACATTCTGCACGTGGATGGTATCTTGTCGGATGGTGAATTCAATGCCCACACCCGAGAAAGAGCCTTTCAAGTCGTCGTTGGCTGCCTGTACATCCTTGGCATTGATATAGACAGAGTGAGGGTCAAGCTCGCTTAGTATCTGCGGAATGGCATTGTCTACGAGCGAATCAATATTCACTTTGTCGACATACTGATCATCAATGATGTGCAAGAGATTATTGAGTCGGTTGCTGCCAGAATTGATAATGTTGAGTCGGTTGCCCGAGAAATGGTTGGCATAAAAGGTTCCAATGAAGATACCCACAATGACACAGAGGGCCATAATGAGTGGCATCCACCGATTATTTTTCTTCTGTTCCATAGTTATTCTTTTGTTCCATGTAAATCACTTCTATTCCTGCTTTGCGTAAAAGATGAATACCGTCCTCCAAACGGTATTTCTCTGCATATACAACACGCCTGATACCAGCCTGTATGATGAGCTTTGCACATTCGATACATGGTGAAGCTGTCACGTAAAGCGTACTGCCGTCACTGTTGTTACTGCTGCGAGCCAACTTCGTGATTGCATTGGCTTCGGCGTGCAGAACATAGGGAAAAGTTGCTTGGTTGGCATCCTCGCAGACATTGTCAAAGCCACTCGGAGTTCCATTGTAGCCGTCGCTGATAATCATTTTGTCTTTCACGACCAAGGCTCCCACCTGCCGACGCAGGCAATAAGAGTTCTCTGCCCAGATCCGTGCCATACGAAGATAGCGGTTGTCTAATTGTTGCTGTTTTTCTTCAGCGGTCATATTGTGATGTGTTTTATTTGATTCCATTTCTTTCTAACAGGGCTTTAATTGTCGGTTCCTGCCCGCGAAAGCGTTTATAGAGTGTCATGGGATGCTCTGTGCCGCCTTTTGAGAGGATGTTATCCCTGAAACTTTGGGCTGTATTTCGGTCGAAAATACCATTTTTCTTGAATACACTGAATGCATCAGCATCAAGTACTTCAGCCCATTTATAGCTGTAATAACCGGCAGCGTAGCCTCCTGCCATGATGTGACTGAATTGTACGGTCATGCATGTATCAGGTAATTGCTTGTTGAGCATAGCCTTTTCCCATGCCTTCTTTTCAAAGGAAATAATGTCTTCGTTGAAGGGTTTCTTTTGGGTATAGTAGGCCATATCGAGGAGTCCGAAACTCACTTGGCGCAAGCAGGCATAAGCGGTCATGAAGTTACGGCTTTTGACTATGCGCTCGATGAGGTCGTCGGGGATAGGCTCTCCCGTTTGATAATGGAAAGCAAAGGTGCGGAGGAAGTCCTTCTCTACCGAATAGTTTTCCATGAATTGTGACGGAAGTTCTACGAAATCCCACCATACATTGGTACCGCTGAGACTTTCGAAACGGGTGTTGGCAAACATTCCATGGAGGGAATGACCAAACTCATGAAGGAACGTTTCAACCTCCCCGAGAGTTAAAAGTGCAGGCTTTTCGGCTGTAGGTTTAGTGAAATTCATCACCAAACTGACATGAGGACGACTGTTGTTGCCTTTATGATCAATCCATTGCCCTTTGAATTCAGTCATCCACGCACCGTCTTGCTTACCTTTGCGAGGGTGGAAATCAGCATAGAGAACAGCAAGAAAACTGCCGTCTTTGTCGAAAACCTCATACGCTTTTACGTCAGGGTGATAGACAGGAATATTGTCGTTGGGTTTGAAAGTGATGCCATAGAGACGGGTGGCAAGGCCAAAAACACCTTTGATAACATTTGAAAGCTCAAAGTAGGGACGTAGCATTTCGGCATCAAGATTATATTTCTCCATTTGGAGTTTATGCGAATAGTAACCGAAGTCCCATGGCATTACTTCAAAATCATCGCCTTCTAACTTGTGAGCCAAGTTCTCAATGTCTTTCACTTCATTGAGAGCCGTCGGTTTATAGGCATCAATGAGGTCGTTAAGCAGCTGATACACGTGGGCTGTATCGCTTGCCATGCGATGTTTCAAAACGTAGTCGGCATAGTTTTCGAAGCCTAACAGCTGTGCCATCTCACGGCGGAGATTAATCAGTCGCTTGCATATTTCGAGGTTATTCTCGTTGTTGTCGTGTGTACATTCTGTGTTTTTAGCCATGTACATCTGCTTGCGCAGCTCGCGTTGCGTAGCGTATGTCATGAAAGGAGTATAGCTTGGGAAGTCAAGAGTGAATATCCAACCCTCTTTTTCTTTCTCTTTTGCAGTCTGTGCGGCTGCTTCCTTGGCTGTATCGGGAAGTCCTTTAAGTAGCTTCTCATCGGTAATATGCAGTTCATAGGCCTTGGTTTCCTTCAGTAAGTTTTGTGAGAATTGCAATGCCAATATGCTTGTTTCCTCGGTAATCTTGCGGAGTTGCTCCTTACCGGCTTCGTTCAAAAGTGCTCCACTCCTGACAAAGCCATCGTAACTCTTGTTGAGCAACATCTGCTCTTCGGGGGTTAACTCGCGATTGGGATGGTCATATACCTGTTTGATGCGTTCAAAAAGTTTCTTGTTGAGGCTGACATCATTGGCGTGTTTAGTGAGAATAGGACTCATTTTCTGGGCCAAAGCGTCAAGTGCATCATTGGTTTCGGCACTCAGCATGCACGAGAATACGTTTGAAACGCGGTCGAGTAGGTCATAATAATGCTCGCCGTTTTCTAAATCAACACGGGCTATTGTGTTCTCAAACGTCGGCTCTTCTGGGTCGTTGACAATCTTGTCAATTTCTTCATCGTCGCGACGTATACCTTCCATGAAAGCTTCTTCATAGTCGGAAGTCTGTATTTTATCGAAAGGTACGGTGTAGTGTGGCATACCATAATCTATAAAGAATGGATTCTTTCTTTCTTTCTCTTTTATTTCATTCATACTAACTTTTGTTTTATAATCGGGTTTGTTGTAAGGCATCTTCAATTTTTTCAATGACAATAAAATTGCGTCTGAGTGTTAAAATGCCTTTTAGTTTCAGATGATTCAATGCTTTCGATACATCACGTCGACTGTCATTGAGTTCTAATGCCAACTGTGTCATCTTTATTTTTATGGTCTTTCGTCCTGCAGGCCGTAAACAACGGTCGGCAAAAAAGCGGATAATGCGACTTTCAAGAGAGTTGGAATGTTGTCGAAGCAACATACGTTCATTCTTTTGAGCATAGGTGGAAAGGATGTTCAGAAGATTAATCCTGAAAATCAGAAACTTGTCACTTAACCGTATGACTTCATCTTTCTCAACAGTCAGAATGTTGCAGGTAGACAAAGCTTTAAACGTCTTGGAGAAATGTTGTGTCAGACCAAACAGACGCTCGGGTTGTAATAGTTCAGGAGCCATAATGGACTCTGTAATCTGATAACTGTGCCCGGCAGACACTGTTGTTACTTCTATTTGACCGTTCAAAAGAAAATGAAGCTGGTTGCAGATGTCATTCTCACAGACTATAATCTGGCCGGTTTCAAATTTGTGAAAGCCTAATTTTGTGTGGGTCACGACCTCTTCTAAGTCTGCTTTGCCAAGTCCTTGGAACAGTGGCAGACTTAATAATTGACTGTATAATTGCAGGTCGTTCTCCATTGTTTGTTATTTTACAAGCGTTTTCTCCAAAGAAGGCGAATACCAAACTTTTGTTCTCCCGTCTTTATCAGCATAGATAAAGTAGGCCAACAGCTCGGGATGTTTATCCAAAACAGCCTTGGATTTCTCTATGCCAAGTACCATGAAAGCAGTGGCATAGCCATCGGCTTCGGCGCAACTGTGGGCAAGAACGGTTGCTGATAACAGGCTGTGCTGTACGGGATAGCCTGTACGTGGATCAATGGTGTGGGCAAGTTTCTTGCCATTCTTATAATAGAAATTTCGGTAATTCCCACTTGTAGCCATTGCTCTGTCGGTAACATTCAGTACCGTTTGTAGGTTTTGATTGGTGCTAAGACTGTCATCACTTGGTTTGGTAACGCCTATTTTCCATGGCAAGCGCTTCTCACTTATACCACTGGTTACAATTTCTCCACCAATTTCTATCATGTAGTTCTTGATGTCATGACGTCTCATCACGGCAGCAACCGCATCACTTCCATAGCCTTTTGCAATGGCACTGAAGTCGAGCATCAAGCCTCTGTGATCGGTTTTAACGATATTCTTTTCCCCTGTATGCTCCACCTTGATATATTGCATGCCCATTAAAGCACGCAAACTATCAACCTGTTGCCGATTGGGAAGCTGCTGATGTTTGAAGCCAAAGCCCCAGGCATTCACCAAAGGAGCTACAGTGATATCAAAAGCACCGTCAGTCTCTTTATTGATTGCTTGTGAAAGAGTCAATACTTCCATGAACATCTTGCTGGCTTCTATCTGTCGACCTTGATTGAAAGCAGTCACCATAGACCGCTTGTTGAACATGGAGAACTCTTCGTCTACCTTATTTAGCTCGGTAACAATCTCTTTGTTGAGATCTTTGTCATACTGGTAAGTAGCGTGATACACCGTACCGAAGATAAAGCCTTCATTGTGTTGGTAAGGCATATCCTGCTGTTGGCGAATAATTAGGATAGTACCAACGACCAAAAATAACAGGAATGCTGCTTGAATATATATTTTCTTTCCCTTTCTCATAATTCCATAATGATGTTGAACTCACCGCCTAAGCGACTGTTTCCGCTGCGACCAAATCCGGGAACATACCATGGCTCGCCTATATCTGCATGGGTGTGATAGAGTCTTCGCTTGTAGCGTACGCTCCAACCCATTCGCAATGGTCCCCATATTTTTGCGTCAATAGAGAATGCGAACTCTAACCAATGGTAGCTTGCTTGCTGATTATGTGCGTTAATATCTATCTGGTTACGCCAAACGGGGTCAGTAATACCACGGCCGTCTACATCATATTTGAATGAAGTATAGGCGTATCGCAGTCCGCCATAAATGCGATAGATGTCGTGCTTGTTCTTATTTAAGTTCCAATCCATACCGACACGACCATATGGTGCATTCGTTTTGAAAGCCAACTTCGTCGTGATATCTTTGGCATCGGCCTTGCCATAACCGAATTCAAAAATAGGAAACCACTTATCTTTCAAGTTCAGTCGTACTGCAGCCTGATACTGTCCGTAACTGCCAAAAGCCAATTGCGCGGGGCCAACCAAGTCGGTAGACACTGCAATGCCACGGAACAAGGCTATTGTGTCTTGTTCAACCGCAATGATTTTCTTTTTCTGCTGTGCACCAACGGATACTGGGAGCATGAGCAACAGACTAAAAATCAGCGCTCTTGAAATAGATAAGGAAAGTGCTCTTTGTAACATTGTTGGTTACGTTTGGTTGGTTAATGACAATCGAGTCGATAGTATGTTGTGTGTAATTGATTGCCGTTACTTTGTGGAATATAGCCGGACTGCAGTCTACAGACTCGAAATGTGGCATGTCGGTCTTCGTTACAGCAATCGTATCTCTGTAGCTTTGTGCACTCCCTTTAATATCAAGATAGAAAGTATCTATGGGCATACTGTAGCTCATGGGCAGTTCAAAACTATCGGTTTTCTCTGCTTGGTTGATAATGACGGAGTCGTTCCCATTGTGTAGGTTGGCTGTGATTGTCATCTTACTATTAAGCGTTTTCACATCACCGGCCAACTTATATTTACTGTATACGCGATTGTTGAGCGGACAGTCTATCGTAGAACAACCGGCAATAAGAAGTGCTCCGGCCACTAAGAGCATGAGACTTTTCTTTTGGCTATATTTGTTCTTTTCCATTACTTCAAAGTTGTTATGTTAGATTTTCTTTTCAATCTGGTAATCATTTCTGCTTGGACTCTGTCGGCTGATAAGGTCTCCGATGAAGCCGGCCAAGAAAAACTGACTGCCTAAAAGCATCATTGTCAGCGCAATAAAGAAATAAGGAGAGTCGGTGATGAGCCGTTGTGGAATGTGATAGAACAACGCATAAGCCTTATCTGCACCGATGCAGATAATCGCAATGAAACCAATAAAGAACATCACACTGCCTAAGAAGCCGAATACATGCATCGGTTTCTTGCCGAAGTTACTCAGAAACCATAGTGTAATCAAATCCAAATAGCCGTTGAAGAAGCGGTTCAAACCAAACTTACTCTTACCGTATTTGCGTGCTTGATGTTGCACTACTTTCTCTGTGATACGGTCGAAGCCAGCATTTTTTGCAAGGTATGGAATGTAACGATGCATCTCTCCATAGACTTCAATGTTCTTTACGACGGCCTTTTTATAGGCTTTCAGTCCACAATTAAAGTCGTGAAGATTATGAATACCACTGATCTTTCGTGCCGTGGCATTGAAGAGTTTAGTGGGCAATGTCTTTGACAATGGGTCGTATCGCTTCTGCTTATAGCCCGAAACAAGATCGTAGTCTTCTTCCATGATCATGCGATAGAGTTCTGGAATTTCATCCGGTGAGTCTTGAAGATCAGCATCCATCGTGATGACAACGTCACCTTCAGCTTCGGCAAATCCACAATAGAGGGCCGGACTCTTACCGTAGTTGCGACGGAATTTGATGCCTTTTACATTCGGATTTTTGCCGGCTAAGTCCTCAATTACGTTCCATGAATGGTCTGTACTGCCATCATTGATGAAAATAATCTCGTAACTGAACTGATAACTTTCCATCACACGCTTAATCCACGCATGGAGTTCGGGCAACGATTCTTCCTCATTATAGAGAGGGATAACAACTGTTATATCCATTTGTTCTAAATAAATAATTCAACGTTTGAGTTTGGCAAAGAACGCAATAAAGATAGAACTGAACCAACCTATCAGTGTTCCATAGACGATAATCAGAAATGATAACTCCATGGGAGTAAGGGCTTCAAGAAGCGTCAAGCCATCGGTCAGCCCTTGTGTACTGATACCATTCTCTTTGTAAAGAGGCATCATCTGAAGCACGGCAGTATTCATTATACCAAGAAAGCGGCCGTTATCGAAGAACCTGAAATAGATAAAGATAGCTGCTCCAAATAGGAGAGAGGCGTAAAAGAATGTGTAAATGCAGTAGACAAGGGCCTTACGATAACTCATAACGCCGTCAAGCGCATAGTTGCGGAACTTAATCATTCGCCACGCTACAAAGAGAGGGGTGGAGAAAACAAGCAATCCGCCGAGGTCTGTCTGAGGCGCATAAATCACCAATGCAAAGGTTACAATCCATAACATACTCAAGAACACGCCGTCCTGTCGAGCAAATGCCTTTGTCTGAGTAATGGCATTAAAATCAATCATCAACTGAAATTACGTTTATAAACAATGCAAAGATAAGGTTTTTCTACCATATATATACATATCATCTTTACTTTTTGTCTTATTTTTAGTTTTTTATTACCTTTGCAACTGATAAAAAGCGTTATGATATATCCTGAAAATTTTGAGCTGAAGATTGGATTTACAGAAGTCCGTTCCATGTTACGTGAACGTTGCCTTTCGTCCTTGGGAAAGAGCCAGGTTGATGAGATGACCTTTTCATCTGATGCAGAGACCGTGAACGAGTGGCATGCACAGACCGACGAACTGCGCCTGCTTCTTGAAGCAAATCCAGATTTTCCATTGAGTAACATTTATGATGTGCGCGAGAGTGTCAGCCGTGCACGCATAGCCAATACACATTTGGAGGAGGATGAGTTCTTTGATCTTCGTCGCTCTCTTGACACAATTCATCGGATTGTACAGATACTTCATCCCGACAATCCAGAGCAAAGAGTAGGGCAGGCACTCTTTCTTTTGGCTGATGGTATAGCCACTTTCCCCCATCTTGTGCAGCGTATTGACCAGATAATTGATAAGTTTGGTCATATGCGTGATACTGCTTCGCCGGAGTTACAACGCATTCGGCGCGAATTAGTGCGTGCCGAGGGCTCGGTCTCACGTACACTCCATGGTATTCTTCGGGCTGCCCAGGCTGAAGGAATTGTTGATAAAGATGTCACGCCTGCCGTGCGTGATGGTCGTTTGGTTATCCCTGTAGCACCAGGATTGAAGCGTCGTATCAATGGAATTGTGCATGATGAGAGTGCAACGGGGCGCACTGTGTTTGTCGAACCGACAGAAGTTGTGGAGGCCAACAATCATATCCGTGAGCTTGAAAGCGAGGAACGGCAGGAGATGATCCGCATTTTAACGGCGCTTACACAGCATGTTCGTCCGAATGTCCGTGAGATTCTCGACTCTTTCCACTTCTTAGGTGTCATGGATTTCCTGCAGGCTAAGGTGCAGTTGGGTAAAAACTTACGTGCTATATCTCCTCAGCTGAAAGCCACTCCCCACATAGATTGGATAGAAGCTCGCCACCCTTTGCTTGAAAAACAATTGGCTTCTCGTGGTGGAAAGATTGTTCCTTTAGGTATCACATTGACGCCAGAGAAGCATATCCTGATGATTTCCGGCCCTAATGCAGGAGGTAAATCAGTGTGTCTGAAGACAGTCGGACTGTTGCAATATATGTTGCAATGCGGTGTCCCTGTGCCTGTCAGTGAGCGTTCCACCTGTGGAATATTCAACGATGTGATGATTGATATCGGCGACGAACAAAGCTTGGAGAACGACCTCTCAACTTATTCTTCGCATCTGCTCAACATGAAAAACATGATGAAGCAGGCTAATGACCGCACTTTAATACTGATAGATGAGTTTGGAACAGGTACGGAACCTCAGATTGGAGGTGCCATTGCAGAGAGTGTCTTGGATAAATTCTGCAGTAAAGGTGCGTGGGGAGTCATCACGACCCACTATCAAAACCTGAAGCATTTCGCCGATACGCATCCTGGAGTAGCCAATGGTGCCATGCTCTACGACCGCCATGAGATGCGTGCTCTCTTTCAATTGGCCATAGGAAGACCGGGAAGTTCGTTTGCCATTGAGATTGCGAGGAAAATAGGATTGCCCGAAGACGTCATTGCTGAAGCTTCGGAAATCGTGGGCAGTGACTACATTCAGAGCGACAAGTATCTTCAGGACATTGTGCGTGATAAGCGCTATTGGGAGGGAAAACGCCAGACTATTCATCAGCGTGAAAAGGATATGGAGAAGACGATTGCCCGCTATGAGCAGGAAATCAAGGAGCTTCAACAACAGCGTCGCGAGATAGTTGCGAAAGCAAAAGCCGATGCTTCGGAGCTGCTTCGTGAGAGTAACCGCCGCATAGAGAATGCCATTCGTGAAATTCGTGAGCGCCAAGCCGAAAAAGAAGCTACGAAGAAGATACGTGAAGAGCTTCATCAATTTGAACAGGTAGTAAAAGATGAGCAGCCGTTCGGAGGCAAGAAAGCCCATGGATTGCTGTCGGATGATGACTTTGAAAAGAAAGTTGAGCAGCTTCGTCAACGCAAGGAGCGCAGGGAAAAGCGCAAACAGGAGAAGGCTGAAAAGGCCTTGCAGCCTCAAAAGCAGACGGAGTTTACAGCAAAACTCTCTGTCGATAAGGCGGAAAAGACCTTGGCTGTGGGTGATACTGTGCGCATCAGGGGATTGAAGTCCACGGGTGTCATTGAGTCGATTGATGGCCAGATGTGTACGGTTGTCTTTGGAGATATGCGTTCGAAGATGCGGCTTCATCGTTTGGAGTCGGTGACACCAAGCAACGAAGAACCTTCACGGAGCAACGAAACAGCCTATCAAGTAAGCCGTGCAACACGCGATACGATTGATGACCATAAGAAGAATTTCCATCAAGATCTTGATGTTCGTGGCATGAGAGGCGATGAAGCCTTGAATGCAGTGCAGTATTTCATTGATGATGCCATTCTGGTTGGCATGAGTCGTGTGCGCATTCTGCATGGAAAAGGCAATGGAATTCTGCGCAATCTCATTCGGCAATATCTTGCCACTGTGCCCAATGTAGAGCATTATGCAGATGAACATGTGCAGTTTGGAGGTGCCGGAATAACGGTGGTTGATTTGTAAACAGACGTTAAAAGAATAGAGATAACCAATCTTTCTTTTTGCTTTTACAAATTAAATAACTACTTTTGCACCCGCTTTCAAAGGCAAACATGGGCAAGTCCCTTACGGTCAGCTCCCTCGGAATCCCCCAGGATGGGAACGTAGCAAGGGTACTTGGTTGTAGCGACGCGATAAGGATAGCTTGCCCACCCCGCCTCTTTAGCTCAGTTGGCCAGAGCACGTGATTTGTAATCTCGGGGTCGTTGGTTCGAATCCGACAAGAGGCTCAAGGATGAAGGCAAAGAGAATGTCTCATCTTTTGATTTTTCTCATGAAACTAAGAGAAATAAAACAGAAGCAGACCTTGTGCATATCGCAGAGATATTCGCAAGGTCTGTTTTCGGTTTATGCGGTGAGCTCCCCATGGTCTGTTGCTTTATGATTTGCCATATTGGTATCAATGGCATGGAAAATTCAATGTTCAGAATGCACGAAAGGCAGGACAAGAAGAGTTAGAAAAAGGCTTGCATGGATGTTGTTTAAGGCTTCTTGAACTGTGATGAAATTCAGACGCTTTATTTGACAAAAGGCCTTTCAGGAGTGCCTTCATTCTGAATAAAAACCTCCCTGGCTTCAAATACGCGATTTTTGAGTGGTTTAATCAAAGCCTTGACAATCAGGTTATTATGTATTCTTAGGCGAGTGTTGTCATCATTTGATATGGAGAAATGCTGCAAAATAACGTGAGATTACCTCGTGATTTGCATTGTTTTGGGCTGTAAAAGAGTCGGTTCTTTATAACTCTTTGATTATAAGTACTTATAAAATTGAAAAAAGGAAAAGGGTCGCGATTTGGTTACTACTCAAATTCCCTGAACTTCCTTGATTTGCTGTCGTTTCAAACAGCTCTTGTTATTGGTGCAAAGATAAATAAAATATGCTGTACACCCAAAGAAAACATTTGTTTTTTCTTGTCCGGACAGACTTTTCTGTTGTCATTTTGATGGTTTAATTGTCTTGCTGAAATTCTCATCATCTTCGGCAGAAACAAGTTATGACCTCTTTCTTCGCAAACTTCGCTATCGGCATAACCTATTCCTACCTTTGGTATGGCCGACGAAAAGAGGCAGGGAGCAGTCTGTCGAAAGAGCTTCGGCAAATCTGCTTTCTGCCACATTTCTGTGTATCGGCCATACTTTCTAAGGTATGGATTTCAGCAAGACAATTTTTCAGAGCTGTTCCCTTTCGGTATTTTTCTTTTCTTGGAAGTAGTTGTAAAAGCCGCATTGTTTGTCGTCGGAGAAGTCGGAGCTATTCAGGTGGTGACAAATTCCTCACCCGTCTATCTCCGACACCTCCGACTTGTCTGACAAAGCCGTAGGAAAAGTACACGCCTGCCCATCGCAGCAAGCCCGAAAGGCAGACTTCATACCTTTCCTCTTCCGTCTTTGTCTTCTATAGGTGGCTTTTACATGCCCGCTTCATTACGCTTTTTACTATCTGATTGTATGGCATGCAATCAGATTTTTTACTTTTTTATCCGAATCTGTCTCTTTTCCGTTTACCTCCATTTCGATGCGGTCTTCACCGTATCGCATCCGTTGGTCGTCCCCGTTCAGGCGCAAAGGTAATTCCGGGATGCTACGCTGCAGCAAGGTCGGTACCTTCGGTTTTGGAGAAAATCTCCACGCCTGCGCTCCACTACGTTTTGCTCCGGGTAGTATTTTCCCTCAAAAACCTTGCATTTGCTCATCCCTACCTTTGTGGGGCACCTGAAACGAAAACGACCGATGCGACAGGAAGATGCATTAAAAAATATCGGATAAACGAGAGACAGATAAGCAGTGAAACTCAACTCCCTCAAGCTCTTGGATCCGCATTAAACATTAAAACCCTTAGAAAAATGGAAAAGTCAATCAACATTCGCCAAGCCTTGCGCACAATTCTTCGCCTGCTGCTCACAAGCATTCTAAGCATCGTCTTTTGGGCGGTCGGTGTGGTTGTCGGTTCACTTGCGGAAATCGTCGCAGGCATTCTCCGCACCCTTTGGGCAATAGTCCTCTACGTGCTCACCCTCGTAAGTATTCTCGCCCTTATTCTTTGGATATTCACCCTATAAACATAAATCAAGATGAAAATAAGACACAGTAAGACGCCCAGCCAGCAATGCCGATACTACAAAGTGGACGACATCTTCGAGTATATGTATGAAACCTACATCAACGGCAATCATTCGCAACTGAAAACATTGTACAAGGAGTTGCGCAGAGAAGCAAGAAAAGAGTTTGTCGCATTCTGCTTTGAAATGGTCAGTCCCAACACAGAATGCGAGAGAAATAGTTTTTGCTTGTTGTTCATAAAGCGTTGTTTGGTGACGGGCGTACATGAAAAACGGTCATACACCGCCCGTCGGGGTTGAATTGAAATTGTCTTACTTAACTTTCTTGTGGATATAGTGGCAGCAGGTGTGCCCTATCCGTAGTCCTTTTCTTTTATTGTCGTTTCTTGTTAACGGGTTATACAAAATCGCGGATATCGAAGTCTTCGATGCGCGTGGGCAGGACGAGCGGTTTTGCCTGTGCGACATGGGCGGTATAGAGGTCGATGACCTCGTTGACCCTGTCGGAGAGGCCGGCGAAGCTATCGGTGAGTTTTTGAAAGAGTTCCGTCTCGGCGATGTCCTTGAAAGTCTTGCCGGCGTGGAGCTTTTCTGCTTCGTCCGCTTCGGGCTTTCTCACGGACTTCACCGCCCTGCCGATGTCCTCGAAGCTCGTGCCCCTTGCCGCAGGTGTGTTGGGTCCTCTGCGTCTTCGTTTCCGTCTGCAACGTCATTTATCCTGATGTCGGTAAAGGCTTCGTCGAGGCGGTCGGCGGGAATTTGCAGGGAAGGCTTCTCATCCGTTTCGTCGGCAAAGATAGTGTCTTCGATGTCTACCGCCTCCGTTTTTTCCTGCGTGGCAGCTTGTGGCGCCGTAGTGGCAGCGAGTGGCGTCGTCCTTTCCTGTTGTGCGGGTACGGAGGCCTCCATTTTGAAACGGCTCTTACCCACGATATCGGCAGCCTCGTCCTGCGCTTCGCGCTTCTTTTTGGTTTCTTCCTGTGAAGCCGTTTGCCCTTTGGAGGCAGACGGCCGACTCAAAAGGTGATAGGCCAGCCAAGCATTGTATGCCAGTAGGGCAATGATGAGAAAGGTCGTCATAGCTCCATGTTCTTAAGCAGGGCTTCCTCATAGAGGGCTTTGAGTTCTTCTCCGTGCGTTCTGAAATGTTCTTCGAGCATGTTGCACAGCAAATCCGAGATGTTAACCCTGTTGCTGCATATAAGCTGTACGATTTTGAGCATCTTCTCATGATAGACGACCGGAATGTACACCTGTTTGCCGTCTCTTGCTGTGTAATGCGTCTTCTTCAAGAATGTTTCCCTGTAAAGGGAGAGGTTGTCTTTCTTTTCCATTGTCTTTTGTTTTTAGAATATTGAACTGTTGTTTTCATATAACTTTTTGATTTCTTCGCCGAAATGCTCGAAGTGGTAGGTCAGCACATTGTCTATATAGCTGAACAGTGACACCTCGTCCTTGGCGATGATGCGCAGGATACGTTGTATCCGTTCGTGGTACTCCTTGCGGATGTACACGGTCTTGCCGATACGGGCAGGGATGTCCACTTCCTTGTGAAAGGCGGCAAGGTATTCCTGCTCCCTGTCTTTCGACCGTCTGCGGCGTGCCGGCATTTCCTCCGTCTTCTGTTCTTCTTCCTTGCCTGCTTCTTTTTCCATAGGCGCCTCATCTTCCGACTCTTCCGATTTTTCACATTCCACTCCGTTCGTCCTCGCTTCGGGTGGGATACTCATGTCGTCCCGACGGAACGAGTTGATGATGAAATTGCTGTCGATGTCTTCCACTCTTGTTTTCTTTGCCATTGTCTTTATCTTTTGAGGTTTATAATGTCAAGTATTTCGTCTGCGAGCCTGTCCACATTGCTTCCCCGCAGCAGGCTCTTGTCCGTGGGGAATGTCGTGGAGCGGAACACCGCCTTACGCTCGGATGCCATCTCCTTGCGGAACCGCTTGCTGTCGGGAAGGCGGGTGGAAAGGATGGGCAGGGCGAACTCCGCGCACACCTTTTCATAAGCTCCGTAGAGCTCCGTCTTTTCGCGCCCGTCCACCATGTTCCATATCAGGTAAATCCCCTTGATGGCGGATTTGCCCGTTACGACCATCTGCTCGTTGATGACGGTGGCGAACTTGATGGAGCTTTCCATCACCACGCGGTCGGCGATGATGGGCGTGAAGATATAGTTCATCCGAGATACGGTATTGACGATCTCGGCATTGTTGATGGTGCCGGGCAGGTCGAAGAAGATGACGTCCGGCATCTTCCCGCCTCTGCAAAGGCTTTCTGCGGAGGTGATGGCGTCCTCGGCGCGGCTGCAGACGACGGGATAGTATTTTTTGCCCAGCTGTCTGAGCAGGTCATACGCCTGTACCTTGTAATAGTCGTCCTTCATGATGGTGTCCATGTCGCGTTTGCGCATGTCATGGATACTGTACTGGGGTAAGTCGCAGTCGATGACGGCGACGTCATATCCCTTTACGTAATGCAGGTAGCTCGCCATGAGCACCGTGAGCGTCGTCTTGCCTGCTCCGCCTTTCTGGGTGGAGAAAGCAACATACAGTGGTTTGTCTTTTTGTTTGTCCATTGTCTTCTTGGTTTTATGGGTGATACATATATTGATACATTTGTTTGTCGGTTTGTCGGTTTCTTCCGCTTGACGTTCCAACCACATTCTCGCCGTCCGTCGGTTGTGACCGCCTATTCTCCTTGCAGAGATACTGCCGGAGAAACGGACAACCAAGTTTCGGTTGCAACCAACCAATGGCCATTGGGGCATGAGTCTCTCTCAACCAACCGGCAGATTGACTGACGTCTTTTGGTTTGTCGGTGCAAATAAACAACAAAATGTCGGTACTTGTATCGTTTTTCAGCCACGTGGCAGCTTGTGGCGTCGTTGTGGCAGCTTGTGGCGTCGTTCCTGCGGGTTTTCGGGTGGATATTCTGCCTAATTTTGCACCCGAGCGACGAGCTCTGTCGGTCGGTGTTCTCCCTGACGGCTTCTGAAGGTAACTCCCTCATCCGTCCGAAGGCGGATGTTTGTGTCCTCAAAGACACAGCAAGGTATCTTTTCAGCCGCTCGAAACGATTCGAGCATCCCTGAAAAGCCTTGCCCTTGGCAGGGGGCGGGCTTTACCTCCGAAGTCGGAAGCCCAAGAAGAATACCTGACGGTAAAGAACATACGACGGCAGTCTAAGTCGCATCATCACTAAATCCATATTAAAATGACAGAAAACAAAAAGAAAACGGGGAGAAATCCCAAGAATGATCCGGCAGTGTACCGCTACACCGTCCGTTTTAATGCGGAGGAACATATACGTTTCCTTGCAATGTTCGATGAGTCCGGTGCAGCTGCGCGTTCCGTTTTTATCAAACAGCAGTTCTTCTCACAGCCTTTCCGTGTGATAAAAACAGACAAGACGTTGTTCGATTATTACACCAAGCTTTCGTCTTTTCACGCGCAATACCGCGCCGTGGGCAACAACTACAACCAAGTCGTCAAGGAACTGCGCGTACACTTTTCCGAGAAAAAGGCAATGGCATTGCTCTATAAATTGGAGAAATGCACGCAGGAATTGGTGCTCATCACGCAGCAAATCATCCGTCTCACCCAAACCTTCGAGCAGCAATGGTCGCAAAGATAAACATCGGCAGCTCGCTCTACGGCGTACTTGCCTACAACGCGCAGAAGGTAAATGCGGGTGAAGGAAAACTCCTTGCCGTGAACGGAGTGTTCGATGCCTGCACGGGAAAGATCGACCTTGCACGAACTTTTAAGGATTTCGACAGACTCTTGCCCAAAGGAATCCGGACAGAAAAGCCCGTATTACACGTTTCGCTCAATCCGCATCCCGAAGACCGACTCACGGACACCGAGATGGAAAATATCGCCCGTGAATATATGGAAGAGATGGGTTACGGCAGTCAGCCTTACATGGTAGTCAAACACGAGGACATCGACCGCCATCACCTGCACATCGTTTCCATGCGTGTAGATACCGATGGTAAGTGTCTCGATAACGCTTTCAACTTTCATCGCAGTAAGCGTATCACCCGGATGCTCGAAGAGAAATACCAATTACTTCCTGCCGAACGTAAACGGGACAAGATACATGAGGCTGCACACAAGGTTGACATTGGTAAAGGTGATGTTAAGAAACAAATCGCAAGCGTACTTCTTTCCGTCGCTACCCGTTACCGTTTTCAGACGATGGGTGAATACCGCGCCCTACTTTCATTCTACAACATCCACGTGGAAGAGACATGGGGAAAAGTCGGAGAACGGGAGTATCACGGGTTGGTCTATTCGGCAACGGACGATAAAGGCAACAAGGTGGGCAATCCTTTCAAAGGCATCGCTCTTCGGCAAGTCCGCAGGCTATGCCGCCATCGAGAAACGTTTTTCTTTATCGAAGAAACAGATAGCCGAAAAGAAATTCACCGAACCCACCAAGCGGGCAGTGTTCCAAGCACTCGGAGAGACTTATCACAAGGACAAATTTGTTAGTCTGCTCAAAGGCAAGGGTATCGACACGGTGCTGCGCCTTACCGACGAGGGGCGTATCTACGGAGTCACCTTCATTGACCATCGCACGGGTTGTGTGCTCAATGGCTCGCGTATGGGTAAGGACCTCTCCGCCAATGCCCTGCAAGAACACTTCACGCTGCCCTACGCCGAAGAAAAGCCGATACCGTTTGTTCTTCATTCCGAAGAGACGGTACAGAAAGAGTTCGTCACGCAAGATGACAATGAAAATCCTTCCTTCGGTCTCGGACTTTTCAATCCTTCCGGGCAGGCTGTAAACGTCGAAGAGGAAGATTTTATCCGAAAGATGAAACGCCGCAAGAAGCGTAAGGGTAAGGGACGAACGATGTAAGCAGCAACACAATAAAAAACAATCAACAAAGAAAATAACTATGCAACAGGAAGACGATTTAAGGGCACTGGCGAAAATCATGGATTTTCTGCGTGCCGTGAGTATTATCTTGGTGGTTATCCACGTGTATTGGTATGGTTACGGAGCCATCCGCACGTGGGGGATCGGCATCGGCGTGGTAGACCGCATCCTGATGAACTTCCAGCGAACGGCAGGGCTCTTCTCCTCCATGCTTTATACAAAACTCTTTGCCGTGGTGCTCTTGGGGCTTTCGTGTTTAGGTACGAAAGGCGTGAAGGGTGAGAAGATAACATGGAGGAAGATATATGTCGCACTCGGCATGGGCGGTGTGCTGTTCTTTCTCAATGGATGGCTGCTCCATCTGCCGTTGCCTTTTACCATCAATGTGGGGCTTTATGTCGTTACGATTTCTGCGGGGTATGCCTGTCTGCTGATGGCAGGATTGTGGATGAGCCGGCTGTTGAAGCACAACCTGATGGACGATGTATTCAACACCGAGAACGAGAGTTTTATGCAGGAAACGCGGTATATGGAGAATGAATATTCCGTCAATCTGCCCACCCGCTTCTACTACAAGAAGAAATGGAACAATGGGTGGATCAATGTGGTGAACCCGTTCCGTGCCACCATCGTGCTGGGTACACCGGGCAGTGGAAAGTCCTATGCCGTGGTCAACTCGTTCATCAAGCAGCAAATAGAAAAGGGGTATTCGATGTATGTCTATGATTGTACGTTGTCAAATAAAAGTGCACAACTGGGACCTCAATTAAGTTTGGGGTTTTAGTATGAATTATATTAATAAAAAAGTATATTTGCACAATGACAACAAAAAAGAATCTTTCAGCAGGTTCTCAGCAGAGAACATCAGAATCCTTGTTAAAGGATATTCGTCGTAACACGAAACGAATTTTCACTTCAGAACAAAAGGTATTGATTGTGATGGAAGGAATCCGTGGCGAACAGAGCATCGCAGAGCTCTGCCGTAAGTATGGCATATCCGATAGTACTTATTACAAATGGAATAAGGAATTCATTGAGGCTGGTAAAGCTCGCCTTGATGGTGACATCGTCCGTGAAGCAACAAGTGATGAGGTGAAGGAACTTCGTCAGGAAAATATTCGCTTAAAGGAAGCCCTTGCCGATTTGGTAGTGAGATATGACGTTGTAAAAAAAGCTTGAAACTCATCGAATAAGCCCTATGCATGAATTGTATATACGTTATAGTGCGGAAGAGAAAGAGACTATAGTTCTGTCAGTAAAGCGTTCAGAGTTAAGTATTGTTCAGGCCCTCAAACGCTTAGGTATTCCAAGGCGTACTTTTTATAACTGGTATCAGAAATATGCCACAGGGGGAGTGAATGCTCTTAGAGAAACGCCTTATAGGAGGCAGACGACATGGAACCGAATCCCCGACAAAATTCGACAAATAGTGGTCGAACTTTCTTTAGAGCATCCTGAGCTCACCCCCAGGGAATTGTCCGTCCTTTTATTGGAAGAAAGTCAGATATTCGTTTCAGAATCAAGCTTTTATCGTATTCTGCATGAAAGAGGTCTATTGGAACGTATGGAGCATGATTTCGTCCTTGCGGCCGATGAGTTCCATCATAAGACTAAATTCCCCAATGAGATGTGGCAGACCGATTTTACCTATTTCAAAGTCAAGGGTTGGGGCTGGTATTATCTCTCTAGGGTAATCGATGACTACAGCAGGTATATCATCCATTGGGAGCTATGCTCGAATATGACCTCTGAAGATGTATCCAGAACAATAGACAAGGTAGTTGAAAAGGCTGGGGTTACACTTCAGAATCCTCCTTGCTTACTATCGGACAATGGGCCATGCTATATTGCTTCCTCGCTCAAGGAGTATCTCGGTAAGGTATATAATATCAAGCATATTCATGGCAAGCCCTTGCATCCGCAGACGCAAGGAAAGATAGAACGATATCACAGATCAATGAAAAATGTAATTAAGCTAAATCATTATTTCTGCCCCTCTGAATTGGAAAATGCTATCGATGGGTGGGTGAAATACTATAATGAGAGCAGATTTCATGAATCGTTGGATAATCTTACACCTAGAGACGTATATTTAGGGCAAGGGGAGAAAATCAAAAAGATAAGAGAAATAATAAAGCAAAATTCAATCAACAAAAGAATTTTCTATCCAAAAACAATGAAATATCAGAGTAAATAACTATATTTGCAGTTGTGCACTTTTATTTGACAACGTACAAACCCAAGTGTTTCTCCTAAAACACGAAGAATGCGTTCGATACAGGCAAGCACTCGCTTCCATAACGTGAGTGCCATGAGATCGCTCTCCATATCCGAAAAGAGTTCCCCCATGGTTTGATATTCTGTGAACCTCTTTTCCAAGGCCATGACGGTATATGTAAGGTAACACAGCGTTGCATCGGCTATCTGACCATTGAAGTCGCAACCTTGATAACCTCCTAATCCGAGATACTGCTTAGTCTCCTTGTTCATCACCTCTATGTTCCATCGTATCTGATACACTTCAAAGGCTTTTACGAAAGACATCGTAGTATCCGTGGTGAGCAGGACGTTCCATGCGGAGTTTCTACCATACTTGATGAGGAAGATTCTAACTGGTATATCTCCTAAGTTGCCGTTGAGCTGAATATATCGACATTTATACTTACGACAGCTCCTTCCTCGTTCGCGTTCATAGGCGGCAATGAGTTCTGCAGCATTTTTCTTCCTGCCTGATACAGCGTATTTCGTCTTTCCCATTTTTGCAAGTCCGACAAAGTGCATTGCACCTTTACCTATGCTTCTGACACACGCCATAAGTTGCTCGCAAGTGAACCAGCTATCGGTAATCACATACTTCGCATGCAACCCCATCTTCCATCCACGGCGAAGCATGTCCATGGCGACTTCCATCTTGGACATCTTACACTCTTGAAAGCGCTTAAAATCAGGGCAACCATCATTCCTCTTGGTATGATATGCCTTTCTGCGTTGCTGTCTTGTCAGCCCGCAGTCGCCTTGCTTCCCCTTTTCTTGATGCAGTGAAAAGTCAAAGGGTAAGGTTGTCTTGCCGTCAAAGAAGGCACAAAGTAGCAGTTTGTAGCCCAATACGCATCTGCCTTTTGCATGATCGAAAACACGACTGATACCCTCCATTCTCACGCCACTCTTCTCAAGCACAGTGTCATCTATGATGAAACATGTCGTGGTGTCGGATAGAGGAGCTTCGCCATACTTACGCAATAGGCACATATAACGCAGGGCAAAGTGGTTCATCAAGCGTCTCCAATCCATCTGCGGGCGAATCATCATGCGATAGAAACAGTTCTTGCCATGATTTGAAAGCTCATATATCTTATGCTTGCATATACTGTGGATGCTCTTACCAACAATGCGGAAGAGGCAAAGAGAAAGGATCAGCTCCGAAGCGGAAACTCCGTCCTGTTTCTCCAATGACAGACGAGATAACAGGTGACCGATGCCAAACTTGCCAAAAAGATGAAACAAATCATCACTCATTCGGTTTTTAACACTCAAAAGTTTGGATAACTCGCTTATTTTCTCTATTTTTGCTTCCATAACAGTTTTGTTGTCTTGTCTTTAAAATCAGTTCTTTAGCGATTACTAATTTACAAAGAAAATTCGACAAACTGTTATTTTCCTATCTATTTATTAGGGTGGGAAACTTTAGTTACTTATTACCCATTCAGTTGAAAGAAATCATACGTATGCCCTTAGTGAAACAAAATCCCGGATGGGAATAACAATGAAGCATATCCATGCGTCGGACCTCCGGCGTATGGATACTTCTTATATATATAAGGTGTCTTGAATGTCGGCACGTGTCGTCGGTTCTTCTTTAATTCAATAACTCATACGCATTATTTGCTACGCTCATAAATCTATAAAAATGTCAAAAAAATTTCTTAGGAACTATTTACTTAAAATGTTTTTAACGGTGTGCCTATTCTTCGCCACACAGAATGCGCAGGCACAGGAAACGTCACTCTATCGATCGTTTGTCAATCCGCCGGCAGTGGCACGGCCGCATCTTTGGTGGCATTGGATGAATGGAAATATTACCAAAGACGGCATCTATAAGGATTTGATGTGGATGCACCGTATCGGCATCGGTGGATTTCATCATTTCGATGCTGGATTGGAAACGCCGCAGATTGTTGAAAAACGACTTGAATATATGTCTCCCGAATGGAAAGACGCCTTTTCTTATGCCGTTCATTTGGCCGACTCATTGGGAATGGAGATGGCTGTGGCCAGTTCGCCCGGTTGGAGTTCTACCGGTGGCCCGTGGGTTACGCCTGAACAGGCGATGAAGAAATTGGTGTGGCGAGAGCTGGATGTGAAAGGGGGAATAACCTATCGTGGAATGCTGCCACCACCTTATACAGCAACGGGTTATTTTCAGAATTTCAACTCATCGGTACATGCACCTTTTGTCAGTGGTAACGAGGTGACCTATTATAAAGATATTGCCGTTGTGGCTGTGAAATGTTTGCCGATAGACCGCTCTATGGTTTCACTTGGAGCTACTGCAACAACGCTGGGCGGAGAAGTTTCGTTACGCACGCTTACCGATGGCGACCTAACTACTGCCGTGCAGCTTCCGCGCGACGAAAAAAATGGTTATACGTGGATACAGTATGCCTTTAGTAAGCCACAAACCATTCGGGCAATAAGTGTTGTAGACGGTCGGTTTCGTAACGAATGGGCCTCTGCGCCTGCCGATGTTAACAAGCATTTAGAGGCTGGCGATGACGGTATCGTTTTCCGTAAGGTGTGTGATATCCCCAGCGGAGGTGCTTCGCAACAAACAATAACCATTCCGCCCACGCGGGCGAAGTATTTTCGCATTCGTTTTGACAATGTTCCCCAAAAGAAAGTTACAGAGGTAGCGGAGCTTCAGCTTTACACCATTGACCGTGTGAACCATGCTGAAGAAAAGGCAGGTTTTGCAACACCACCCGATTTGGAGCTTTATCCCACGCCTGCCGATGCGTCTGCTACTGCGTTCAATGAGGTGGTTGTGCTCACCGATAAAGTAGACTCGACCGGGCGACTGGTATGGAAAGTGCCCAAAGGAAATTGGCGTATCTATCGGTTCGGGTATTCGCTGACAGGTAAGAAAAATCATCCTGCATCGCCCGAGGCTACGGGATTGGAGGTAGACAAGCTGGATGCGCAGGCTGTGCACGATTATCTCAATTATTATCTCTCGACCTACGACGATGCTTCAAAACAGATGTTGGGAAAGAATGGTTTGCGATCGATGCTTATTGACAGCTACGAATCGGGCTGGGAAACGTGGACGCCGAAGATGGAACAAGAGTTTGAGCGTCGGCGTGGATATAGTTTGGTAAAGTGGTTGCCCGTTCTTACCGGACAACTTATTGATAGTGCAGACCGCAGTGAACGCTTTCTTTGGGATTGGCGGAAGACTATTGGCGAACTGATTACCGAAAACCTGTATGCTCAAGTAGACAGCATATTGGCTGCTTGGGGGATGAGTACCTATTATGAAACGCACGAGAACGGGCGGCTTTACCTTGCCGACGGTATGGAAGCCAAGAGCAAAGGAGACATTCCGATGGCTGCCATGTGGTATCAGCCCACCGATGCCGCTACTACGTCAATGTCTGAAAGCGACATTCGTGAGTCGGCGTCTGTGGCTCATCTTTACGGAAAACCCATTGTTGCTGCCGAATCGATGACCGCCAATGGGCTCTACTCCGGTGCTTACGTATTTTATCCGGGCAATCTGAAACCGGTTGCCGACCTCGAAATAGCTAACGGCGTGAATCGTTTCTTTATTCAGGAATGCGCTCATCAACCGGTAGACGACAAGCGACCCGGATTGGGACTGATGATGTACGGACCTTGGTTTAACCGCCACGACACGTGGGCCGAATGGGCTAAGCCGTGGACCGACTATCTGGCGCGCAGCAGTTATATGATGCAACAGGGACGTAGCGTGGCCGACATCTTGTATTATTACGGTGAAGACAACAATATCACCGGTCTCTTTGCTCACGTTCATCCCGATATACCCGTAGGTTACAATTTCGATTACATCAATGCCGACGCCCTCACCCGGATTATCACCTTTCGCAATGGTCGCCTCACCGCTCCCAGCGGAATGCAGTATCGTCTGCTGGTGCTGGATAAGAATGCCCGCAAGATGTCGCTTCCCGTATTGCGAACTTTTGCCCGATTGGCCCGTGAAGGAGCTCTTATCTGTGGACAGGTGCCCGAGCTGATGCCCTCGTTAACGGGAGATAGCCTTGAGTTTGCCCGACTGGTGCGCGAGGTGTTTTATTCGGGTCGCCCCAACGTTTACAACTATGCCTCGGCCGCCACTGTATTGAAGGCTAACGGAATACTTCCCGATGTTGTGGTGAGCGAAGGCAATGGAGCCGAAGGAGCCGCTGCGCATTGGCGATATGTGCATCGCACCACCGACAACGCCGAGGTTTACTGGCTCAACAACCGCACCGACCGGTCGCGCTCGCTTACCGTTACCTGTCGCACGGCAGGTATGAAACCCCTTCTCTGGCATCCCGAAACGGGGCAGACCGAAGAGCTTTCTTACCGTGTGGGTCGCGATGCAACCACTATTTATCTTGATATGGTGCCCAACGATGCCGTTTTCGTGGTATTTCAGGGAAAGGCGCAACCGGCCGAACAGCAGTTGCCCGCTCGTCGTATAACACCCGTGTGTCAAATCGAAACCAATTGGCAGGTAACTTTCCGCGATAATATGCCGACCGAGAAAACCCTTGTTATGCCTCGCCTGCAATCGTACACCGAACAGTCTGACCCCGATATCAAATACTATTCGGGCCGCGCCGTTTATCGCAATCGTTTCCTACTTCCGTCCTCCCCCCTCAAAGCAGCTCGCTATGTTTTAAATCTGGGTAAGGTAGGCTGCATGGCGCAGGTTATCGTTAATGACAGGCGGCAGCGCATACTGTGGAAGACCCCTTACACCGTCGACATTACCGACGCGCTGCAGAAGGGTGATAACCGCATTGAGGTAGAGGTGATAAACCTTTGGGCCAATCGGCTTATCGGTGATTGCCAGCCCAATAATCCCAAGCGTTACACCTACACGGGTTTCCCCTTTTATAAGGCCGATTCGCCCCTATTGCCATCGGGCTTACTGGGTCCTGTAGAGCTATCGATTGAGCATTAGCGGGTTGCGCTTTTTTCCCATTTCCACCAATCTTTTTGCCGGGTGGAGGGGCATACAGAAATGTCGCCGCATCCTTTTGGGATGTGGCGACATTTTTAATCGAAACACTTGTAATAAATTATTTTGAGCATTGCAAGTGTCGGGATATCTAAAATGGTGACCAGATTGCACGTTCGGAGTGTTGGAATGCCTAAAATGGTGACCGGACGGCTCTGTCGTTTTATCAGCCGTTTGCTACAATTATCTTTTTATCCTTATACGCAAAAGATGTGAGTTCAACAAGCAGCAGAACTCACATCTTTTATTATCTTACCAACTCGTGCGCGGGCTGTAATATTCTTCAACGCGTGGGAGCAGGTAGACGGGTAAGCCAGTCGTTAAGTTCGTAAAGAGCGTTGTTGTGATAACGCCACGAGGACAGATAGCCGAAGCCGTGCCCGCCGATGGGGTAAATGTGTAGCGTGCAGGCATTACCGGCGCGTTGCATGGCGCAATAGTAAGCCACACCGTTTTCTATGGGTGGCACCACATCGTCGTCGGCGGTAAGAAAAAGAATGGTTGTCGGTGTTTCGCCGCTGCGTACCTGCAGCTCGTTGCAATAACGTTCTATCAACTTACGGTCGGGCTTATCGCCCAGAAGGTGATGGCGCGAACCGAGATGAGTTCCGGGTTGTTTCATCGTGATAACGGGGTAGAACAAAATGGCGAAGTTGGGTCGTGTGGCAGCCGATGCATGGGTTGAGAGGGTGCTGGCCACGTGTCCGCCGGCCGAAAAGCCCATGATGCCGACATCGGCGGGATTGATGTGCCATGCTGCGGCACTATCTCTCACAAGACGCATGGCAGCTTCGGCATCGGTCAGCGGAATGATATGATTGGTGCGCGGCATGCGGTATTTAAGCACAAAGAAGGCAATGCCGCGTGGGTTGAAGAAGGCCGACCATTGATGACCTTCGTGGTCGATGGCCAAACTTTCGTAGGCTCCGCCCGGACAACAGATAACTGCGCGTCCCGTAGGCTTCTCGGGCAGGTAGCCAAAAAGCTGTGCGCCCTCGTTGCCGAGCGGAACTTGTATTTTGCGTACGGTGTTTTGTGCTTGCGCCGTCGTAGCGGCCAGCAGGCAAAACAGAAGTGTAAAAAGTTGCTTCTTGATGAAGCGGATGTAGGTTGTTTGATTCATTGTTTGATGATTATTTTGTTATTCGATAAGGTTTAGCGCAGTTCGAAAGCAGCCGTACCGCGTACATCCTCAGACGAAGCGCATACATAGGCTTTGAAAGTGCCGGGTTCGGCTACCCAACGGTGCTCTTTCTCTGAAAAGAATTGCAGGTCTTCGGTGGTAATATCGAATGTTACCGTGCGGGTTTCGCCCGGCATCAGTGCAATTTTTCTAAAGCCTTTCAGTTCTTTTCGCGGGCGTTCTACGCTGGCTTTGTCGTCGCCGATGTACAGCTGCACAATCTCTTTGCCTGCTCTTTTTCCTGTGTTGGTTACAGCAACAGTGAGTGTGAGGTGTCCGTTGGGTGCGATGGTGCGCGATGAAAGGGTAGGCCGTCCGTATTTAAAGGTGGTATAACTTTGTCCGTAACCAAAAGGAAAGCGAGCTTTGATACCGCGCGTGTCAAAGTGGCGATAGCCTACAAAGATGCCCTCGCGGTAATATTCCTCGTAGTTAACGCCGGGAAATCCTTCCGCTCCGTAAGCAAAGCAGGGATAGTCGTTTTGTTTAACGGCGAATGTTATGGGAAGTTTTCCGCTGGGATTGACTTTGCCCGAGAGTACATTGGCTAAGGCTGTTCCCGACTCGGAACCGAGATACCAGCAGTGAACCAATGCGCCGACGTTATCAATCCAAGGTGTGGCGTAAGGGTTTCCGCCAAAGGTTATCACCACAACCGGTTTCTTGAGCGCGGCCAATCCGGCAATCAACTCGTTCTGTCCGAACGATAGGTTGTAGTCTTCGCGGTCTCCGTTTTCACAATCTTGCAAGTGATTCTTGTTCAATCCGCCGATATACAAGATGATGTCGGCTTTGCGTGCTTTCTCCAAGGCCTCTTTTCTCAGTTGTGTTTGCACGGCAACAGGGATGGTGTCTATCTTGTCGTAATGTGCTCCACCCGACTCGTATCCCTGCGCATAATCAATTTTATCGCCATAAAGCGCCTTCAAACCTTCGAGTGGCGAGATGTCGTAAAGAGTTTTGAGCTCAGACGAACCGCCGCCTTTGGTGAGCGAGCGAGTGGCATTTTCACCCACAACAAGAATTTTGCCGTATTTCTTTGTGTCGAGCGGTAGCAGGTTTCGGGTATTTTTGAGCAACACGATGCCCTCTTCGGCTATTTGCCGACAGGCGTCGTAGTGGGCTTCAGAACATTGGTTGCCGATGATGCGGTTGGGGTTCATAGCTGTGCGGAATATCGTGCGTAGCACGCGCGATACCTTATCGTCGAGCACGCTCATGGGAATTTTTCCGGCTTTGAGCAACTGTTCGAACGGGCGCGCCAAATAATAGTCGTTGTATGTAAACTCCGACTCTTTCAACTTACCGTCGGTAAACGAACCCATCTCAATGTCAAGTCCGCCTGTTGCCGCCTGCCACGTGTCGTTTACGCCCCCCCAGTCGCTGATAACAACTCCGTCAAAGACCCATTGTCGTTTCAAAATACCGTTGAGCAACGAGTCGTGCTGACAGCAGTGTACACCGAGCCACTTGTTGTACGAGGCCATCATCGTCCATACTCCACCGCGCTGAACCGCCTTTTTAAAGGCCGGAAGATAGATTTCATTCACGGCGCGCTTGCTCACATTAACATTCACTTTAAAGCGGTCAGTTTCCTGGTTGTTCAGAAAGAAGTGTTTCAGACAGCAGGCCACACCGTTTTGTTGGGCGCTGCGGATATAAGGAACCACCATCTCTCCGGCCAGATAAGGGTCTTCTCCCATATATTCAAAGCTGCGCCCGTTCAGTGGTGTACGGGCTATTGTGGTACCAGGACCTAGCATGATATGCTTATCGCGAAAGGCAAACTCTTCGCTTACGGCATTGCCATAGAGCGCGCTGAGGTCGGTATTCCAAGTTGCTGTGAGACAAGTGAGCGACGGAAAGGCTACGATAGAGTCGTTGGTCCAGCCCGCTTCGCCCCATCTGTTCCAATCGTTTTCGGCGCGTACGCCGTGCGGTCCGTCGTCCATGTTCAGCTGTCGAATGCCCAAGCGGGGAACACCGGGCGACGAAAACTTACCCTGTGCATGAATAACGGCAATTTTTTCGCGGAGCGTCATTCGGCTCAACGCATCTTTCACCCGTTCTTCAATGGGCGCTTTCGGGTTCAGATAAACCGGTTTTTGGTTTTGTGCTTGCAGTCCGATGTAGCCGGCAAGCATTGCTGTAAGTGCAATTGTTTTAATCATAGATAAATAAAGTTATAACCCGTTGGCGGAATTAATTTAGTGCGTATTTAATTCTTCCGATGGGTTTGTTATTAATAAAGTTGACATATTGTAATATGGTCAGCACACTAATTTTCCCGATTATTCGGGCAAACAGACCATTTGTTATTTTCGTATAATTCCTGATAACCAAAAATTGATCTGTGAGTTGTGAGGAGAGAGTTTCAATCCTTTTTCTGGCTTTGGCAAAAGGGATTAATTTTGGTTTCCAATTCTTTTGGTTCAGCCTATATGGACATTCCAATCTAATGTGAGCCGTTTGGAAAAGATCGAGTTGAACATCAGCCCCTATATATCCCTTGTCGCCATAGATGTTACAGTCATGATAGACCAGCTTGACATCTTTCATATAATTGAGGTCATGCACGCTGGCCTTTGACAAGTCATAGGTATCACCCCACTTAACCCACAGAGTGCATTGAGTTTATAGCCAAAGTAATACATATTTTGAGATGCACAGAAGCCGAAATCCGGTGCTTGTGAGAAATCTCCCATTCGCCCCATCTTGCAACGCTTCCCTCTGGCAACCCTGCATACGGCTATCGGCTTGGAATCTACGAAGAATTGAGTTTCCCCACCGTCCATTTGGGCAGCGATTCTCTTTCGTATGTCTTCGCATAATCCTGCGGTATTCTTTCTACGGTCGTTGAATTGCCTGCGAGATATGAGGTTAGGTATTTTGTCTTTGTACTCCTGAAGCTTATAATCAAAAAGCCATTTTTCACTATCAATGCTCTCTGATTCCGCTGTCAAGGACAAGGCAACGACCTCCAAATCTGAAAATTTTGGCATGGGACCACGACGGGGTATATTTCCCTGCTCATTGACAAGGTTGTGAGAGAATTGCTTGCATATCTCAAGGATTTTGACGAATTTTGTGTATAAGTTGCACATACGAGGATTTGTACTTAATGGTTTTTACTTCACTAAGTTACTAAAAATCAACGATATGTGCAACTTTTTATATATCATTATAGCTACATTTTAATTCCGCCAACGGTTTTTTTATTAATAATTATAACTAAAACCCCAAACTTAATTGAGATCCCAGTTGTGCACTTTTGTTTGACAACGTACAGAACTTTGGTTATTTCGTCTGCTCTCTAAACTCACTAGGTCTCAGATTTATTTTTGCTTTAAATTTTGCAGAGAAGTAATCCGGAGAGTCAAAACATAGTTTGTAGGCAATCTGTTTGACGCTCAAATTTGTCGTAGAAAGTAGTTCCTTGGCTCGTTGCAGGCGCAGTTCTTGCTGGTAGAGGGCGGGGGAGACGCCTGTAAACTCTTTGAACAGTTTACGGAAATTACTATAGCTCACGCCCATGTCTGTCGCTATCTGCTGTATGGTGAGATTTTCTTCCAGCGCTTCTCTGATGCGCTTGCGGGCTCGGTTGACCATGTTGACATGCTCTTGGTTCTTGCCGAGTTCTATGTTGCGCTCCAAGCTATACATCATGCCGATGAGCAAATTGACCACGCCGGCCAGTGTCCTTTGCGTGTGAACGGCTTCTTCTTGAGCCGTGTCGAGCGCATAGTGATACAAATCTTCCAGACGGTCCATGTAGCCCACGTGATAGACGGGCTTGGTAGGGGAGAGGAAGCCGTTTTTTACGCGTGCATCCATATTCTCGCCTTTGAATCCTATCCAGTAGCTTTGCCATCCGATGTTTTTGGAGGGATGGTATGTATGCCATTCTCCGGGGAACAGCAAGAAGAAGTCGCCGGCCTTAATTCTTCGCTCCTCTACCGACGAAGACTTGAACACGCCCTCGCCGGCTGTGATGTATAATAACTGATATTCGTTGAGAATGCGTCCTCGTTCTACTTTGAAGTAATAGCCGTCTGCATGCCCGTGAGTAGGATAATCCTCTCCCGGAATGATATGTTCGTAGCCAACCGTAGAAACCGTCAGTCCCCACTGTGTATCACGAAAGTTGGCTATCAGATATTTACTTTCTTGCATTTCGTTCTGTTTAGGTTTCTAATGATGATACGAATTTAGCTAAATATTTTTATAATACAAGAAAAAACGAAATTAATCTGCGATTTGTGTAAAAGAAAACGGTCTTTTGAACGCTGATGAGGAGTTCAAAAGACCGTTGGTGTATTAAAAGGTAATATTATTCATAGTTGTTTTCGTTTCGGCCGCCATGTAGCGGATAGATTTTGCCGCGCCATACGAATTCGCCACTTACGTGCTCAGGAAGTTCTATCACGGCTTTCAGTGTTTGGCCGGAAAGTCGATAGTTTACACGAATATTGCCTTGAGGATGCGGAATACTGCCCGACAATTGTTTGCAGTTGCCCGGATGGGGAGCTATTCGCACGCTGGCAAAACCCGGCGAAGTGCTTTCAATACCGAGCATGATGCGATATACCTCAATATTGGGGGCGGCACCCCATGCATGGCAGTCGGAGCGTGTATGGGCGAGGTCGGAAGTTTCGGCCCATGTGGTGAGTCCCTGTTTGATGTTTTCGCGGTAAATATCGAGCCATTGGAGATAATTGTCCCCAAGATTCGCTGCGTGGAGAGCTGAGTTGAGATAGAAGCTGAAGTAGACAGAGCATGGAGCCAAACTCTTATCCTCTAATAGCTGATGTGCGATGGCCGTGATTTCGTCGGTTTTTGTTATTTTGGCGAGAATGGCCAGTGCGTTGGTATGTTGCGAGAAATGGCGATGGTTAGAGTCGTCTGCAAACAGCCCTCGCGTTGTATTCCAATAGCTTGAACGGATGGAGATAGCAAGACGTTGTGCCGCAGTCTCGTACAGCTTGGCCATGGCGGGCATGCCGAGTTGGCTTTCCAAGTCGGCAGCGGCTTGATAGGCCAAGAGTAGGAATAGGTCGGCTGTGGCTGTAGCACCTTCCGAACCTTTTGGCCCTTCGCCCGGGTCTCCCCACGCGGCTACCCAGTCTATGAAGTTCCATCCAGGTGTTTCTTTGAGCCGACCGTCGGGCAACTGCCATGTCTTAAAATAATCCAGAATCTGTCTTACACCCGAAAGTTTACCACGGACAAAGTCGAGATCGCTCCCGTAGCGCATATAATCGTGCAACGAGAGGATATAGATGAGCGAGTAGGTGGGGATATTTTGCTCCATGGTAGAGGGGTATTGGCTCATGGTGAAACCTTCTGGACGGCGCGACCAGTCGGCCATGTCTAGGAAGCTTTTGACCAGTCGGTCGTCGCGCGAGTTGAACAGGGTGATAAGAGCTTGGATACGTGAGTCGCCAAGATATTGCAGTTGTTCATAGTAGGGGCAGTCCATGTAGGTTTCCCAAGCACATAGGCGTGCCGTATGCCATCCTGTTTGAAGAATGCGTTCGAGTTCTTTGTCTTGGCATTCGAATGTAGATGCCAATTGTAGGGGGTAGCCGGTGAAGATACCATAAAGGTCGTACAGAGTGAGAGGGGCATCGTGCGTGTTAATGGTCAGTTGCACGTAGCGATATGTACGCCACGAGAGTGTACGATAGATTTGCCGTTCTTTACCGTTGCTAATGATACTATCTTTGACACCGCGCATCAGCTTGCCGTTTACCACATTGCGGTTAGACTTGGTTCCCTTCGTATCGTCCCACAGGCATTCGCTGTAGGTAAGCGACATTTCTGCGTCTCGACCGTATCCGAATGCGAGATGTACGTAGGCATTGGTTTCTTGCTTGTTGTCTATGAGGATGGTAGCTTTGGTGTGGGCAGGAATAGTAATGGATGTTGGAGCGTTGAGGAATGTTTTGGGTAGTTTCAAGGTAGATTGTCGTACTTTTGCCATGCGCTCCATACGCCGCTCCATCTGTAGAATGGTGGAGGGCATCAATTGCCAGACAGATGGATAACCATAGATATAAGAGCGGTCGGCATAGGCGGGGAGGGCGAGTACTTGTGCGGGACGCCATTTCGACAGGTCGCATGTGGTATCGCACCAATGAGCTATATGCTGATGCATATTGAGAATGTCGCAGGGACCTACAGCCATAAAGGCGGCTACTTTGGTATTGAGTGGTTGATAGCCACGGTCTTGTATGCACAGCCATGATGGATCGGTGTTGAGCTCTGCTCCTATGGCGTCAAGCGCATGTAAATAGAAGGCTGTACGATGGGTATATAGCGAGAGTGCTCGTTTTTCACCTTCGTTGATGATCATGGCTGCCACAACATTGTTACCCGGCTTCAGATAGGGTTTTAAATCTACTGTTTCGTAGTGCCAGTGATGTAAATCACCTTTGGCTGGGCCGGCCGAAGCCAGCTGCCCGTTGACGTATAGCTCGTAGCGATTGTCGCCGCTTACCTCTACGCGCATGGCTGCCGGTAGCTGCGTCAGGTTCAAGTTCTTTCGGAAATAGTAGACGCCATAGTCGTGAGCCGACGTTTGTGGTACGGCAATCCAATAGGCTGGTTTAGCAGTCGCGGATGCCGTTGCACGTGCCTGTACAAGGGTAAGAATGAGTAAAAGGAGTATGAAACGATATTTTTTTGCCATAAGATGGTAATTGTTTAGATAAATCGTGATGTTGTTCGTCACCATCGAAGTGTTCGACGGTAGGCAATTATTGTTCGCTCAACACCACAGCGCTGATGCCTTTCATTTTCAGTTGCAGCGTGGCAGCTGAGGTGTGGCATCGGATGTGACCAGTCTGCAATACCTGAGTTACTCTGCCGGACTTCGACAACGGAATGGCGGCGGTGACCGACCGACTGGATGGATTGATGGCTACATAGTAGACAGAGCCTCCCTTGGAGCGTTTGTAGACCATAGGGTAGGGCTGTTTGGCATCGCTTACCAGCAGCCAGTCGCCGGTATTGCCGATGGCGTCTGCCGACTGGCGGAGTCGGATGAGCCGTCGCACATAGTGGAGCAACGATGTCGTGTCGGCCTCTTGAGCTTCCACTGTAAGTTTTCCCTCCTCGGTATCGACGGGGAGATAGAGTTGTCGGGAATCGCAGTCGGAGAATCCTGCGTTCTTACCTTTGGTCCATTGCATCGGCGTGCGACTCCCCGAACGTATCCCACTGCCTTCCTTGCTGGGTAGATAGAGCTGGTATTTCATGGCGATTTCATCGCCATAATAGATGAATGGAACGCCCGGCATGGTGAGCAGGAAGGTTATCAGCACTTTCAGTTGATCGGGCGTGTTGCGCGTACCGATGTTGGGGCGTTGGAAATCGTGATTGGCCGATGGCAGGGCGATGTAGCCCTGATGTTTGGTCGCCTCGTAGGCCTCGGTGTAGTTTTTGATGAAAGGGAACAGCGTGCCCTTGCCTTGCCTATCGAAATAGCAGCACTCGTGCGTATCCCAATCGCCCCACGGGGTGCCTTTAGCAAAGAACATGGGGATGTAGGCCTTCACGCCGAAGTGTATCATGAAGTCGATGTTGAATCCGGCAGGGATGGCCTGCATCGGATCCGACCACTCTGAAATGAGCACCGAGTTGGGGTAGTTGCTGTCTTTCCAATGATTGATTTCTTTCCACAGCTTGCGCACCGCCGAACCGTCGGGGTCGTTTTTGATGAGCGATGCCGCCATGTCTACCCGGAATCCATCTACACCCTTGCCCAGCCAGAAGGCCATGATGTTGAGCAGTTCGCGCTTGACAGCCTGCGGTCCCGGGGCATCCGGCGTTTGCTCCCACGGATGAGAGGCGTCTGGATGGGCGAATCCGTAGTTGAGGGCCGGCTGGCATTCGAAGAAATTCTTCTGATAATACTTGCCTCGCGGCGCATTCGCCTCCACGAAGTTGCCGCGTGCCCCAAAGAGATTCTCTCCCTCTTTCTTGCGCAGCTCGATGTCCCGCTTCTCGGCATCGCTCACAGAGTCAGTCCAGATGTAATAGTCGCTGTAGCGAGAGTTGGCATCACCTGCTGCCGACTCCTGAAACCATTTACACTTATTGCTGGTGTGCCCGGCTACCAAGTCTAGACAGATCTTGATGCCACGCCGGTGGGCTTCCTTGATGAGCATCACCATATCGGTATTGGTTCCGAACCGCGGGTCTATCTTATAAAAGTCGATGATGTCGTAGCCACCGTCAAACCATCCCGATTCGAATACCGGATTAAGCCAGATGGCATTGAACCCTACAGACTGTATATAGTCGAGTTTTGAGATGATACCCTGCAAATCGCCAATACCGTTGCCATCGCTGTCCATATAGGATGATGGGTAGATCTGATAAAACACAGCGCGTTCCAGCCACTTCGGACTCTGCATGGCCACCATGCTCAAAGTCGAGAACAGAAGAATGGAACTAAGGATTGAATAACGTTTGAGAAAGTATTTCATGCCGTATTTGTTTTATTTTAGCAATGTGAATTTTACATGAGATGCAATTTTGTCGGATGCCGTTCCTATCAGCGCCTCAAAATGTCCGGGCTCTGCCACCCACTGCTGTTGACGGTCATCGTAAAAACTTAGTGCATCTTTGCCAATGGTGATACTCACGTTTCTGCTTGCCCCCGGTTGTAGGAAAACTTTCCGGAAACCTTTCAGTTCTTTCACCGGTCGGAGCAGGCTGGCCTCTTTATCTTTTATATATAGTTGCACAACCTCGGAACCGGCACGTTGACCGATATTTTGCACCGTGATGGTAAAGGTAATGCTATCGCTTGGCGTCATTGCAGATTTATCTGCTTTTGCTTCTGATAGTTTGAATGCCGTATAGCTTAAGCCGTGCCCAAAGGCGAAAAGCGGACGTACATGGTGCTTGTCAGCCCAGCGGTATCCCACAAAGATGCCCTCCTTGTATTCCACGTCAATAACTTTGTGGTCGGCACGCCATGTACCCGGATAGGTTCCAAGCGCATGGGCTGGGACATCGTTAAGTCTGACAGTCCACGTATAAGGCAACTTGCCCGAAGGATTGGTTTCGCCGACAAGGATGGAGGCTATCACATTACCGGCTTCACTGCCTTGATACCAAGCTTGTATGATACCGGATACACGCTCTACCCATGGCATAGCCACCGTATTGCCAGAGATATTAACAAACACAATGTTCTTGTTAACCTTGGCCAAGGCTTCTACGAGTTGGTCTTGCTGATAAGGCATACTATAATTCTTACGGTCGTAACCCTCGCAATCTTGATATTCACTCTTATTGAGACCGCCGAAAATTAGTATATAATCAGCTCCATGTGCCTTGGTCACAGCCTCGTCCATAAGTTGCTGTGGCGTTCGGCTGTCTCGAATATCCTGCCCCACGCTGGCTCCGTTAAACATGGTGACGGTATCGCCCACATAGCCACGGGCAAAGTCGAGCTGCACCCTCGCCTTGTCAGTATATCTACGCAGTGCATCAAGTGGCACAATTTCGTGCTTGGTACGTATTGACGACGAACCGCCACCCGCCGTCATCATCTTAATGGCGTTCTCACCGATGACGAGAATGCGTTTGCCCGGTTTTAATTGCAAAGGGAGTATTTGGCGCTCGTTTTTAAGGAGCACTACTCCCTCTTCGCCTATACGGCGTGCTACAGCAAAATGCTCATCGCTGGTCAATGAACCGGGTTCGCGATAGGTCATGGTGGTGCGATAGAATAGTCGGAGCACCCGGCGTACCTTATTATCAAGGCTTTCCATCGTATAGCGTCCCTCTTCCAAGCCTTTGCGGTAGGCATCAGCAAGATAATAACGGTTATAATGTTTGCTATCGCCGTATTTCTTTCCATCAGTCCATGTACCGAACTCTATGTCAAGACCATGCCTTACGGCTCCCTCTGTTTCATGTGTAGCTCCCCAATCGCTCAACACCACGCCGTCATACCCCCAGTCGCCTTTTAATACCTTATTGGTGAGATATGCGTTGTAAGTACACGATTGGTCTTTGTAGCTCGGATATGCCCCCATGATACCCCAGACGTGTCCCTTTATCACTGCTTCTTTGAAGGGGGCAAGATAGATTTCGTGCAAGGCACGGTCGTCAACAATGATGTTTTCTTCAATACGGTTATTTTCGTCCTGATTGAGTGGATAATGTTTCACACAGGCAGCCACTCCATTGCTTTGTATACCCTGAATATACGGAACTGCCATCTGTCCAGCTAAATAAGGGTCCTCGCCCATGTATTCGAAATTACGGCCATTGAGGGGAGTGCGATAAATGTTAACGCCGGGGCCTAAGACCATATCCTTTCCTCGATAACGTGCTTCCTCTCCAAGGCTCTTGCCAAAAAGATAGGCCACTTCCGGATTCCATGTTGCGGCCAAACAGGTAAGTGCAGGGAAGGCCACACAGGAATCGTTTGTCTGGTTGGCGTCGGTCCACTCATCCCATAGTGTATTGGTACGAATGCCATGAGGACCGTCAGATGTCCAAAAGTCTGGAAACCCTAGGCGTGGAACGCCTGCCGAACTAAACTTGGATTGCGCATGGATGACTTTAAGTTTTTCGGTCAAAGTCATACGACTAAGTGCATCCTCTACACGCTCTTCTATATTCTTCGTACGATCCAAATAAGTATGAACTTGAGCTATGGCATAGTTTCCCAACAGCAATGCTATAGTAAGCAAGAGTGCTTTATTTCTCATATTTCTTTTTTGTTATTATTCTACAATATTTTTAGCATCTTGAATAAGCTGAACAGCTAGACTTATTTTGTCTTTGGTAAGTGCAGGCTGACTTAATCCTTTTTGATTCTCGACAAAATCTAATTCCCAAGTGGAAAAGTCGAATGGTTTGCCACTACGCTTTTGATTGAAATAGTGCTTCCAACGAGGTAAATAGTAGTCGCGAATGAGTCCGGCCCAAATACGAGCAGAGTAATCATCGATGGGAGGTCCCCATACAGTCACAATGCGACGCGCATTACTCTCATAGCAATCTGCCTTATTGTAGCTTACACCGCGAGCACGCGCATAGTCTATCCATTTCTGCATGTCCTTCGTGGGATGCCCTTGTAAAACGAGATCCATACCGGTCATCAACCTATAGAATCTTGTTTCCAACTGATTCGCATTGATAGTGTCTTGGCTTTCGTATGCTTTATCAATCTGCCGCACAAGAATCTCGACTTTACCACCTAAATAGTTAGCTGCCATCTCTTTAAAATCTGCTTCAAAGAGTTTATTCCCTTTCATCTGAGACAGCATCCCAGCCATTATTTCTACGGCATGATAGAAGTGGTTGTCTAAGTCTACACTTCCATATTTTTCTTTTCCGGGGCGGAATTGCCAGTTGAAGCGGGGATGACTCTTGAAAGAGCCATATACCGACTGAAGCATTTCGTTCCAATATTGCTCCATGCCTATAGGGTAACAACCATAACGACTGTATGTATAATTGCGCAGCCAAGGCCGAAGCTCAACTCCTTGTTTCGCCCACCCGGCATCACAGAGAAGCTCATATACTACTTCATTGTTCTCAATACCTTCCGGTGCAAATCCGAAACCAATAAGTTTACCGCGGTTTTGAGAATTCAAAGCCTCTAAATGACCTTTGGCATAGAAGTCAAGCGCACCTGTAAGAGCCGACTTCCCCCCCATGTTAGGTATGACGCTATAGATCCATTGTTTGCCGCAGAAGCCTTTGTAGAAGTCCCAGTTGAAAGGCGTTTTCCATAAAAACTTATTATAATCGACAGCCAAGTCTAGCATAATCATCTTATTATCTGGTACTTGAGATACCAAGGCATTCAGCGTCTTGTAATCCCAGATTTCCGGCTGGTAACCAAACATCCAACCTTGCATAACCCAAGTAGCGGAAGGATTGGCTTCCTTGATGCATTGATAGACTTTTTTCCCAAAATCAGCCATAAACTCGTAACGTTTGGGATCATCCTTTGGAGGAAATGGAATGTCCATCTCGTTGAAACTATCAATTAAATAGAAGTCGCATCTTCCAAATTCTTTTTCCCATTCCTGAATGAACATTACACCAATTTTATGAAATAAAGGGTCTGCAGGTGAGAGGATATAATTATGGAAAGCCTTTTCCCATGTAGTATATTGAATGTCTGCAGTTGGGTAAAGTTCTTTTAAAGCCTCTGGAACAAAACCGGCAAAGCCGGGGCATATAGGATGCATATCTAATTTACGCATTCTATCCAGTATTTTGTGCTGTAGGGCTATTTGGTCTTGATGCCATTGATTTGATAGTGGTCCGTCAATACCATAAATATTCCCCATACGAAGCCAAGGAAGATGAGCCGGGCCTGTAAAGAAACGACCAATTACTTCGTCTGAAAGCCCTATTTTCTTAAACACTCTTGCAAGAATGGCTTCATTGGCAGTAAGCGCCAAAGGTATGTCAATGCCATGAAAGGCCATCCAGTCTATTTCTTGTTCCCATCGGTTCCAATCCCAATACGGCATCGTATAACCAAAAGTCACAGCATTGAAATAATAGTGATACTGAAAAGGAGATGTAACAGAGCGAGTCTTACTACCGTCAATCTTTGTTGGAATATTACACCGATTTCCAGTCCAGCTCATGATGCCATACTCATTTTGTCTAATCCAATCGTAATATCCGTGACAAAGTGCAATAGGACTATTGGCAGATATGGTTAACTTTCCATTTGAGACCTGCTGGTTGAAAGTCTCTAACTGCCCTTGCTTGCGGGGAATAAGCCTTAGATTTATGTCATCACGATGAGAAAACCTTCTAATAATATTTCGGACGACTTCAAGTTTCTGTTGTGCTGTAACCTGTGCTATTGTTGGTACAGAAGAGAACCATAAGCAAAGTAGTATATATATCTTTTTTTTATATTTCATTTCATATTGTTACAAAGATAGTTGCGAGATTAATACAGATTCCTTTCCCCCTTATTCTCTATTGATATGTTGGAAAAAGAAGAGGGAAATCTCGTCTTATATTCCTTATTGTAAAATTGCAGGGTTAAATAACTGTGGCATCCAAACTTTAAAAAATGGGTAATCATCTTTTTGTGAAGAATTACCGGCTGAGGCATAGTCACAGAGTCCTACAAGGATAGCCGGAGCACCATCTTCTGTATATGCTTCTGGTTGGAATTTTGCCATAAACGACATCCAAATATCGGTATTCTGTGTATTTGTGGCTTCGAGCAATATCTGCTGTTTGTCATCTACGACTGGTGTTAAGAAAGCCTCTAGGCCGGGACCGGTAAGCCGTTGGTCGCGAGCCAAGACGATGGGGCCGCGGGTAATTGCCACATATTCCGGGTGTTGACCTAAACGATGTACAATACCGGGCATATCAAACTCAATACTTATTCTGTCGCCATGATGCCATGTACGAGAGAGTTCCAGATACTTCCCTGCTTGTACATGCTCTACTGCAACATCATTAACAATTACTTTTGTGGCTGTACTCCATTCAGGAATACGAAGCCTTATCGTTATGTTCTCAGCCTTTTTGAGTGAAAGTAGGAAAGACATCTTATTATTTTTAGGATATTCTCCTTCTAGTTTTAAAACCATTTGCTGATGTCGGGGAGTCGTCAGTTTATAGTCTCCTGCAATATAGAGATTGACATCAACTCCTTTGGCAGAAGTAAGAACTGCGGTTTGGGGTATTACAAAGAGACCGCGTGGACCACTTGCATTACAACAATTCAAGCCCATGCCGCATTGCTCAGAACCGGGTAAACGTTGACCTGAAAGCGGAGTGTATTTAGCCCAATCACTGGCATCGGTACGCATTGCCCCAAGTAATGCATTATAGAATGATATTTCAACTGCGTCTGCATATTTTGTGTTACCAGTGAGAAGCAGGAGCTGACGGCTTAACTTAATCCATGTTGCCGTGACACAAGTCTCTTGGAAGTGGCGAATAGGCATATACTGTAAGTGCTTACCACCAAACCATGACTCCATCGATGCGCCAGAACCGGTAATATTAATCTCTGTATCGTAGATATTCTGCCACACTTGTTCTACAGCAGATAGATATTCCGTATTGCCCGTAAGTCGATACATTTCAAGCAGTCCCTCGTAGCATGACATCATTTCATAGGCTTTGGCACCTTGTTCCCAGCTATACCATTTCGCTGCAGTGGGCTTCGGGAATCGACTAGCTACATCAATACCGGCTTTGGAAATAAGCTTTGGTCCTGTGGCGCTCTCCCAAAGGCTTATAATCTCTTTAGCAAAATCGAAGTAACGCTTATTACCTGTATAGCGATAAAGATAGCAAATGGGTTTGAGTACAGATGAAGCTGCCATGCCATGTTGATTTCCTAACTCAACGATGGTAGATTTGCTATGATGCAATTCGTTTATGAGATAGTCGGCTTCACGGCACGCGGCATTAAGAGCCTTCTTGTCATGAGTTACCCCATAGGCATCAAGTAAGCCCAGAATACAATACTTGCGTCCCCAGATATCCCATTCCTGCAAGTGTGTCTCGTCGGTGTAGTTACCTATGTAACCACGGCTGTCTTGGGTCTTAATAAGCTTGTCTACAGCCTCTTGTATACGCGAAATCATAGCGTTGGATGGGCGGTATTGGTAGGCCAACACGGCAGAATTCATCCATTTACCCCAAAACTCGCTTTGCCATAGGTGTGTCTCGTTGTGATGACAGAATGGTTCGACTAATTTATCTACACTTTGTGCCAAGACGCGGTTTTCGTATGATTGTCTAAACCTATTGCCTATATACCCCATGAAAGTTACATGCTCTATAGGCTGTTGCTTGTCTTGTATTGCCAGTTTTATTTTCTCATAATTACCTGCTGTGGCTGCATATGGAAAAAAAAAGCAGAACAGAAGTCCTGCTTTCATACTCTTGTTGATAGTTCTCATACCGTTCATACTTAGAGTTTTGGTTTAATTGTGGTGAAACCTTCTATCTTATAATGGGTATTCTCCGGTTTAGACTTCTTGAAGTAGGGAGAGTACAATTCGCAATCTACAGTACCTTTGTCAAGGTCGAAACGCATCAGGCGCAGATAGCCACCACCATATTCTACATTTTGGTAATTCTGCAACATCTGGTATATTTTGTTGTGATTCACACCCTCATCTACCTTGAATGACGAGAAACCTACGTGTCCGCTAATAACAAATTTGATATTAGGATGTAATTTAACCAAGTTATCGAAGATATACTGTGGACTTGAATCGCCATAACCTGCATTGTTTTTCACGATCTCACCCTTCCCATTGAGGTAATAGTGTGTAAGAATAATAACATTATGCTCGTGATACTTTTTGACAATCTTGTTTGCCCACTCTACCATTTCCGGACGAGGACAAAACTCCAATGTCACTACCAACCAATAGGTGTTGCCAGTACGGAATGTATAATAAGCGTTATCGCTCTTGCCGGGTTCATATGTACCTCGCTGTGCACGGAATCTATAGGTTGGGAAATAAGAGTTAAACTTAGATGTCTTACGTACATTTGTATGCGTGTCGCCGGGTGCGGCAGACCCATTATATTCTTGTACAGCCTCATTATCATGGTTACCTAATGTAATGGCGTAATCAATATGAGCACTATCCAGACGAGCAAATCCTTGGCTAGCCTTATCCCAGTGGGTGAGATTATCGAAATTAACGACATCTCCCACGTGTAATACCATAGGGATATTCTCTTTCTTTTGATTTTGGATAATCCAGTCCAACTGGCTATTAAACATACCCATATTAGAATCTATTTCGCTCTGTGAGTCGGGGAAGACTGGAATGGTGAATTTCTGAGCAAAGGTCGTCATACTCAACATCAATAGGCATGCGGTTAATAGGTTCTTTCTCATATCTGTTTGTTTATTTTTAGTTATTTGATATTAGGAAAAATTATCTAGGTTTGTGGTACAAAGATAAATGGTATTTTCCATTCTCAACGTAAATTTTTGATATAACAACTTTATAATATGGTAAAAAGGGCTGTTGGTATACAGTTTCCAATCCCGTTGAGAAATGCTCTACTTCACAATCTTATGAATAGGATGCTGAGGAGCGAGAGCCTGTGAAACCGTTTCGGTATAGCGAGGTAGTGATAGCGTTGCTGTACCACGAATGTCGTTGATGTTAGAACCTACCATTAATCGGTATGTACCTGCATCAACAAGCCACTGACTGCCGGCTTCATCAAAACTAGCCAGATCTCGTACCTGCATACTCATGGTAATATTCTCGCTTTCGCCGGCTTGTAGTAATCGGGTCTTGGCAAATGCTTTCAACTCTTTTTCCGGTTTTGCCATCGTACCTTTGGGGGCTGCAACATAGAGTTGTACAATTTCCTTGCCGCTATTTTTTCCTGTGTTCTTAACAGACAGAGTTACTTCTATCTTGTCGCCTTGACGGCGTACACGAGGCTGTCCGTATTCAAAACTTGTGTAAGACAGACCATATCCGAATGGATAGGCCACTTGGCGTTTGAAACTATCGAAATAGCGATATCCTACCCATATATCTTCTGCATGGTTCGTATAGTCTCGAGTGGACATTCCTCCTCCCTTGCTAGTCCAATCTTTAAAGGTGACATAGTGGTAAACAGTCATATTATCATCCTGTGGGAAATTGGCTGTTGATGGATGGTCTGTGGCAAAAATAGGCCACGTCATTGTAAGTTTTCCCGATGGGCATACTTTGCCAGTGAGAATATCTGCTATTGAGTTGCCTCCTTCCTCTCCGGGTTGCCATGCCACAAGAATAGCATCGGGAAGGGCATTCCAGCTTGCAGTCTCAATGACACTACCAGAATTGATGACCACTATCACACGTTTGCCAATACGATGGTAGGCTGCGCATACCTGCTCTATCATATCTTTTTCAATGGGAGATATATTGAATTCTTTTTCAATACTGCGATCTATTCCTTCTCCTGCTTGGCGTGTAAGTGTAATGATAGCAATATCTGAAGAATCTGCTTCTGCCTCTATTTGGCGTTGGGATATTGCTAACTCTGGCAGTTTCTGATCGCCCATCTCTGGCTTCTCAAACCAGCATGCAGGGTCACGATCTGCCTCTCGCTTAATCTTAGCAAAGTCTATGTACTTCTGATACATTCTTGTTAGGTTGGCTGTACTGCTAATGCCTGCATTTTTTAGCCCTGTTACCAAGTCTATAATATAAGGTGTATGCACACATCCCGAACCTACACCGCCCGATAAGAAATGGTAAGAGCCTACGCCATATAGTGCTACCGTCTTTACGTTGTGGAAGGGTAGTGTAGAAGCTGTATTCTTGAGTAGGACCATTCCTTCTGATGCTGTTTGACGTGTAATTGCAGCATGAGCTACAAGATCTGGTTCGTTAGTGGCTGCATAGCGGCGGAAGCTTGAAGTCTTGACGATATATTCGAGCATGCGGCGTACATTTCTGTCTACATCTTTAATATCCAGCTTTCCGGCTTTTACAGCAGCTTCAATATCAATCACTTGTTCTACCTCACCGGGTTCGAACAGGTCATTGCCGGCATGTACTTGCGATGCCACAGACAATCCCTCACGGCGACCTATCCAGTCGGTCATGACGATACCGTTAAAGCCCCAATCTTGTCCGAGTATCTTGGTTAAAAGGTCATAATTACCTTGTGCAAATGTACCATTGATACGATTGTAAGCACTCATCACTGTCCATGGATTACTTTCGCGTATGGCAATCTCAAACCCACGAAGATAAAGCTCGCGTAATGCACGCTGGCTCACACGCTCATCTACTCTGCTACGATTAGTCTCCTGAGAATTGGCTGCAAAATGTTTGATACTGACTCCTGTTCCTACGCCTTGAACACCTTGAACATACGCAGCGGCAATCTTTCCTGTGAGTAAAGGGTCCTCGCTGAAATATTCAAAGTTTCGCCCGCATAGTGGGTTGCGATGCAGATTCATACCTGGACCCAGAATGACGTCACAGCGATAATCGCGTGTCTCTTCTCCGATGGCTTGCCCCACTTGTTTAACCAGTGCTGTATTCCATGTCGATGCGAGACAGGAGCCTACGGGAAAACCTGTAGCATAGTATTTCTTTTGTGAACCTTGGCGGTTTACATCAATGCGGACACCGGCAGGTCCATCGGTCAGAATCGTTTCGGGAATGCCGAGTCGTGGTATGGCAGTAGTATTGCCTGCAGCTCCGGGTACTAATGTTGCTGAGCCTCCGACAACTGCCGAAGAACTCTCAAAATTATTTGCATTGCCTACGAGCAGCATAGCCTTCTCTCTAAGTGTCATCGCTTTCAACACTTCATCAATATTGTTTGTATTGAGTTTAGGTGCCTGCTGAGCTAGTATCGAAGCAGGCAGGAATAGGAGCGATATAATGGTTGTATAGACTGTTTTCATATTTTTTGTTTTGAATGAGTAATAGTTTTTCATAGTATTTTATGATGGATTTCTGTGGATAGACTGTTTAAGCGGAGTTGAATTGCCAAGATAAAAGAAGAATGTTTGCAAAACTAATGTCTTGAACAAAAGAGTTACAAACATTCTCTCAATCTAATCTAACCTTTACCTAACATCTATATAAGTTCAAAAACGAATATATATTCTAACTTGACAACTAATGAGTTATTGCTTGTTTTTCAGTAAAGCATTCTTTATGACACGAGCACGCTTCGTCTCTATTGGAGATGCTGGCGGTATTGGGTCGCGAGAAAACCAAAATGCCTCTAAACCCTCCGGTTGTTCAAGACTCCAGCCTTGCCATTCACGGAAAGCATGATAGCACCATGAGTAGTGTTTCTGCTCAAAGATATTGATCACGTCTTGTAGCCATGCTACAGCACTTTCGACAGGTGCCCAACAGATAACACTAAACTCACCGATAAGAGCCGGAACCTTATATTTTTCTATGAAATCGTCAAACGGTTTCATGGCTCTTTTCACACTGTCTAAATCGCAATAATTGTATTTGATGGGAACAGCATAAATATCGGGAGCATAGCCGGGATATTTGATATTGAGCTTTGCTAAAGCTTCTTCTCGCGTCATATCCTTAGAACCATGAATTCCATCAAGCACACCTTGATGGGTGAATCCACCAGGCCTGTAGAAATGAATACTGTAAACCACACGCTTATCATCCAATGGAGTAACTTTGGGGAATTCATTGATTTCTATAACGGGTTCATAGACAATCCAAACGTCCTTATCGTATTTGCGGATAGCATTGACACATTCTGTGGCGATACTCTTCCATTCCGGCGGAATACGTGTCCAGCCTATACTGGGTTCATTAAAAAGGTCGTATCCCCATACGATATCGTCATAGTAAGAATCCTTCAGCTCTTTAGCCACGCGATCCCAAAATGAGACAAAAGCAGTCCTTGTCGCTGGGTCTTTCCAAAAGTCGATTTTGGCAGCATCATCGCCTGTTGGTACTTTACCTTTAATATAGCAGGGGGCTTCATGTAAGTCTAGGATGACTTTCATACCGACTGCTTTCGCTTCGCTGAGCCGTTGCTTAAGCATGCTGATGTAACTGCTAAGCTGCAAGTCGTATGTAGACCCTTGTTTTGCAGCATAATTTACAGGGTTAAGTTGTAGACGTATCACGTTGGCTCCCCATGACTTTGCTGCTTCAATAGTATTTTTGTCAGTGTATTGCAGTGACCCTACCATAAAGCCACGTACGGTAGGTGGTAATTCCTCCTCTCCTTTAGGCTCTTCCTTTGGAGTATCAGGCTTAGGTTTCGGGGCTTCCGGATCACTACTACCACATGCAGTAAGTACTGATAGTACCAGTCCTAAAATAAATGTTAATTTTCTCATAATACATTAATTTTTAAACAACGGTGTCCATAGAGCTTAGGGCTCTACAGACACTTGTTGAAATTATTATATTTACCACTTAGGATTTTGTTCCACATTCGGCATACGAAGAATTTCGCTCAGAGGGATAGGAAGCAGATAATACTTCTCATCTGCTGTGGGTTGACAATCTACAGCCACTACGCGTGTTTGCTTGAGGTTGCCGGCGTCATCTTTCACCCAGCGCATACCTGTTTTAAATTTAGATACTTCGGGAAGAATTTTCCAACGACGTATATCGTAGAATCGATTTTCTTCTAGAGCTAGTTCTACACGGCGTTCACGTCTGATGCGCTCACGAAACTCCCCTTTGCTCAAACCTGTTGGTAGGTCAGGCATGCCTGCGCGATGGCGTACCTTGTTGACTGCAGCGTATGCTATTGCTGTTGGTCCATTCGCTTCATTCTCTGCCTCTGCTAATGAGAGATAAAGTTCGCCAAAACGATAGATACGGTATAGCGTCTTACTGGCACCTGCCACACGCATCGTTTTATCGACATATTTGCGCAGGTAGTAACCTGTCGGACTACGTTGTTTAATACCGGCCATACCGTGTGCACCGCCTACATATGACTCTATATATACGTCTTCACCTTTCACTTCGCCGAAGTGTGCACCATTGTACCAAATGGATGCATAGAAGCGCGGGTCGCGGTTCACGTACGGATTTTGGTCGTCATAGCCTGCTGCTGGATTGATGATAGGCTGCGTATGACGTTCGTCTTTATAGCCTTCAATAGGAACTTCCCCATTTGCCATCTCGTATGTATCTACCAATTCCTGCGATGGGCACAATCCGCACTTTTCTGATGGGAAAGTCGGAATCTCGTTCATCAAAAACATAATGACACCGAATGCTCTATAGGTTTGGTTACCATACCCCCAAGAATCGATAGCCTCCAAAATCGTCTCCTTATCAGCCGGCATCTGTGCCTTGTCTGGGCGGGTAATAAAGTAGGTCTCGTAGTCGGGAAATAGTTCGTAGCCATTTGCCTCTAGGGCGTCTACAGCCTCTTTGCAAGCTTTTGCCGCTCTAGTCCATTTGGCCTGATCGCCTTCCGGATTCCATAAGGGGCTGGCATTGAAGAGCAATACTGAAGCTTTGATGAAGTGGGCTATAGCTTTTGTCATACGGCCACGTTCGCCTTCTTCTGTCGTACGGAATGGCAGGTTGGGCTCAGCGATAGCATCATCGCAATCTTTTACTACAAAGTCGGTACATTGCTGATAAGTTGCACGCTTCACGTCTGTGAAGTCTTGTTTTAGTGTAATATCGGTATCGAAGAGTGGCACACCGCCGTAATTCTTCATCAAGTCGAAGTAGTAGTGTGCACGCAACACTTTTGCCTCTGCGCGATACCGTCCTAGCTTAGCAACTTCAGGTATGTTTTTCTCATTGGCATTTGCCAAAAAGATGTTAGTTTTTCGAATACCCCCATAGGCTGTTTCCCAGAAGTCCCTATCGGTATAACGCAATCCAGTTTTCCCCTGACTAAAAGGACGATTGGTGGAAGAGGTACAGCTACCTTGGTTCCAATATTGCAACTGTTGCCATGAATCGGTAGGTACCTGACTGTCTGTACCGTCATCCTCGTAGGCTGCAAGGAATGTAAAATAATGGTAATTGACGCCATATTTACGGATGCCTTCATACATTGAGTTCACGTACGACTCGGTGTAATCTATATTGTTGAATACATCGGTTTGGGTCATACGTCCATCCGGCGTAATATCTAATGCATCTCCACAACCGCTCAGAAGCAGTAGGCCACTTGCAAGGGCCAAAGATATTTTAAATGACTTGTATTTCATAATTATAAGTTTTAGAAGGTTACGTTTACACCGATATTCCATACTTTAAGTAGAGGGTAAGTACTATTGTCCATAACCTCAGGATCCCAATCCTTAAATTTCATCTTGTCCCATGTCGCTAGGTTGTAGCCATTGACATATAAGCGAACCACCTTGGCATTAATGGCTCTTGACCAATTCTTAGGCAAGGTATATCCTATTTCTAGGTTTTTCAGACGGATGTACGAACGATCCATATTAAAGAAGGTGCTGTTGTATATTTCACTGGGCGACTGTGCCAAAGCCAAGGCTGGGAAAAGAATCTCCTCGCCTGCAGCTGCGCGCTCTGCAGTCCATGCTTTCTTGTGGAATTCACGGAAGTCGTACCATTCGTAAGGGCCGGGTGACCCCACTGCACCCGATACATTAAATGCACCTTGGAACAGTGCCGAAATATCAAAGTTCTTATAGGTTATGCTAAGTGCTAGACCTGCAGTGTATTTAGGTACATCCGAATATCCGATAGGAGACAAGTCTTTTTGGTTGATAATATTATCACCATTGACATCCTTATACTTCAAGTCGCCGGGGCGTGGTTGTTGGCCTTCGTACTTTGCGTAAGCGTTGATCTCGTCTTGGTCTTTGAAGAAGCCTTCTGCTATCATACCCCATTGTTGGCCAATGCTATAACCTGTCTGATGGTAAGGATATGCATAAGTTTCATCAAATTTCAGCTCATCCATATATACCACCTCGTTGTCGTTGTAGTTGAGGTTTGCTTTGGCCATTATGAGCAAATCTTTGGTGATGGGTTTATTAAATGACATTTCCAATTCATAGCCACGATTCTTTACGCGCCCGAGGTTGAAAGGAGCAATTGTAGACTGTGCCACACCAATAATTGATGGAGTGGAGTTCTTTGTAATCAGAATATTGTCACGACGCTCTGAGAATATATCGAACGAGAGGTTGAAGTACTTCCAGAGACCCAGTTCGAAACCTACGTTCAGTTTTTTTGCGGTCTCCCATTTTAGGTTCGGGTTACCAAAGAACAGCTCTTGAATAGTATTGTTGTTTGACAAAGAGGGTGAATAGCCACCATAACTTCTTGTTACATTGTCGAGATAGAGGAATCGCGTATTGCCAATTTTGTCATTACCAACAAGACCATAAGATACGCGTAGCTTCATCTTGTCAACCACATTAGTCCACTTTTCGAAGAACTTCTCACGCGAAATGTTCCATGCAGCAGAAGCAGATGGAAAGAAGCCATATCTGTTTTTCGGCGCAAACTGTTCCGAACCATTGTAGCCGGCATTGAACTCTGCTATATACTTGTCGTCGTAAGCATAGGTTAAACGTGTTGCCAAACCTTGCACATTGAATGGTAATACATCCGAAGCCTTAATTTGTGACTGTTTCTGAGCCAGTAACAAAGCTGTTACAGTATGCTTCTCGTTGAAAGTTCGATTGAAGTTAATCTGCCATTGTAAGTCATAGAAAGAAGCAAATGTAGCCGACTTGCTGGTAGAAAGAGGGGTGTTGTCGAAGTCGGTACGAATACGGTGATATTCTATGTAATCGCTACCGTCAGGATTTTTTCGGTTCGGATCAACCACAGACTCCCAGTACTGGTATCCTTTCTTACCAACGAGATAATTGATAGACTGGGTGTCGTACGAAGCTGTAAGCTTGGTAGATAGTCCTTTCAAGAGGAAACCAAGGTCGTAAGACATACCGAAAGTAGCATTTACAGAACTGCGTGTCTCTTTTCTGTAACCGGAACGGTTAATTTGTGCCCATGGACTGTACTGATAAGAGCTACCTCCGAGAAGCACCTCGCCATCGGGCGTGGTAGGTCCTGCTTGAATGTTAGGCCACTTACCCAACAGGTTTGTCAAAAGAGTCAGTGTTTCCTCGTTAGGACCGTTGACCGTTTCAAACGTACCAGCTGCATTCAGGAATGCTTTCAATGTCTTGCGGGCATTGAGAGCTACGTCGATATTTGCACGGAAGTTGTATCGGTCCATAAACTTTTTAGCATCATAGCTGGGCTTCTCTGATTTGTCAAGTTTAAATTGACCACCCTGATGCAGGTATCCCACGTTTACAAAGTAATTGACATTAGCCCCTTTACCATTCAGCGTGAGATTGTAGCGTGTCTGAGGCACCCACTTGTTAGTTAATTCGTCTACCCAGTGATGATTACTATAAATGTTCGGCTGGTCACCAAGACGATAACGTTCCAATGCATAGGCGGAATAGGGAGGTGCGTCGGTCACTCCGGGATTAGGATGGTCATTGTGCCAAGCCTGATTCTTCAGAAGTGCCCAGTCGTAAGAGTCTATTTGCGACGGCCAACGGGTGAACGTCTGCCAACCTGTTTCTGCGGTAAGACTAATGTCGGGAATTTCGCTCGTACCGCGTTTGGTGGTGACGAGGATAACGCCGTTAGCACCACGCACACCGAAGAGAGCTGTAGAAGAAGCATCTTTCAAGATAGATACATTGTCTACTTCATTGGGGTCGAGCGAGGTAATATCACGCTCCACACCATCGACCAAAATCAGAGGGTTTTGCCCATTGATGGTTCCGCGACCACGCATGTAAAGATTGGTTACATCGCGACCGGGCTCACCGCTACGTTGGATGGCAATCAAACCCGGAAGACGACCGGTTAGCGTCACGGCTAGATTGGCAGCGGGGCTCTGCTTCAATTCTCGTGTTCCGATAGCGGCAACAGCACCTGTAAGCGTCGTCTTCTTTTGTGCACCATAAGCTACTACCACTACTTCGTCCAGTGCCTTGGTGTCTTGCGATAGCACAATGCTTATAGTACTTTGTTTGCCGATGCCAATCTCTTGGTCGCTATATCCGATATAGGAAATACGAAGTACTGCATTGTTAGTTACTCCGGAAAGAGTAAAATGTCCATCAACGTCAGTTACAGCGGCATTCTTGGTACCTTTGACTGCAACAGTGGCACCAATGATTGGCTCTCCGCTGTTGTCGGTAACGGTACCTGTAATCTTCTTCGTCTGTTGTTCTACTGCCATTGGCATACTGCTCTTTGTAGCACCTGCTGTTATAGGCACCAACAAACTCGAACCCAATAATAAAATGAGTCCTGAGAGTCTAAAGGATGGTCGGCTCCAATAAGAATCAGAAAGTCCACCAGTAAAATAATGAATTTTGGTTTTCATCTTTCATGCTATTTTTAAAGTAAATTCACGGTCAAAAGTTAAAAAACTAATTTTTAAATGATTGTCTTCCCTTGATGGTTTAGCTAAAAATATTAATGTTCGTACTACAAAAATAGGCTAAATCATAATAAGCAAACATGTTCTTTTTGATTTATGGCCTATAAATTCTGCTTATTCTTAATGTTTCTGTATTTAATTTTCCATTATAGTAGCCTTTATAGTGCTTCTACGGACTAAAGTCAATTAAGATTTTTTTCATATTAGTTGTGGAATAAAAGGACTTATCATTAGTATAATAACGCCGAGTATGAGGATTGCAATAACTTTCTTCGAGCATCCCTTCCACTCTTGTAAGATGATTCCCCATATATTCGAAAAGACGACATTCTGTGCCATCAGAATACAGAAAGAAAGGGTGAGAAGTGCCGGCGAGGACAGAAGAAAGTTCTTGCCTAGCGAGAGCCCGAAAAACTGGCTATACCACAGCCCACCGGCCAAGATGTAAAATACAAGGTTATTACCCCATGTGTTGCCTTTGGCATAGTCTCCCCACGTATGGTTTTTATTGTTTTGGTACAGACAATAGACTGCGTTGGTGAAGAATCCGCCCAAAGTTACCAGAAAGGTGGCGGGTAATGTGTGGAATAGCGCCGGCGTTGCAGTAAAGTGAATATTTTGACCAAAAGTTAGTCCTACATTAAAACAACCACTCATAAAGCCGCATAGCAAAGCAATGATGATACCTTTGTAGAAACTGTTTCCCTTTTTGTTGGCCTTCGATGTCTCTGGAGCGAGGGTTGCTGCTCGCATAGCTCCTGCAATACCAATAATGGCTATGCCGATGAGCGTGACAAGAACTCCAATCATGACTGCCCCGGTAAGCTGTTTCATCGGATTCAATTCTGGATAAAAGGTGTTGAGAATGACAGGTCCCATGATGGTTCCTAAAGCAGCACAGGTACCTAGCGAGATACTCTGTCCGAGAGCCACTCCTAAATAGCGCATAGATAGACCGAATGTTAATCCGCCCACTCCCCACAATACTCCGAAAAGGATTGTCATCAAGAGATGGAATGTGTCGGTTTGCAATAGGAGCTCGGAAATGCTGTTTCCTTCGGGGATTGCGGCAATTGTTCCTAAAAATGGGAAGACCAACCATGCAAAAAAACCTTGAACCAGCCAATAGCTTTCCCATGACCATTCTTTTATCTTATTGATGGGGACATAACAGCTTGATTGGCAAAAAGAGCCAATTGCTATAATGAATAGTCCTATAATTATATTTATATCCATAAGTAGTGTGACGATAAAAGGTTCGCTTCAAAGTTTATTTCTCATGTATTAACGCTGAGAAAGAACTTTCCTTTCGTATTCTTCAATTTGCGGAATGAAATCTTCGCCTACAGGGACATTGTTCTTATAATTGAAATAGTCGTAGACAGCACCAAAAGGAAGACTTTTAGCCTCTTCCAGTAATGCCAGACGTTGGAAATATTGTTCCTTGCTTTCATAGTCGCGTAATTTGGCAATCGGTTCGAGCAAGGCTTGGAGAATACACTTCTGAGTAGCGCGAGTGCCTATGATGTAGGCTCCGATACGATTGATACTTGCATCAAAATAGTCTAGTCCCACGTATGCTCTGTTTAGTGCATCCGCTCTTACGATTTCTTTGAAAAGGTCTAAGGTCTGGTCATTCATAATCGTAACGTGATCGCTGTCCCAGCGTACCGGTCTACTCACATGGAGCATGAGTTCGGGAACATAGAGTAGCAAGGATGCAACCATATCTGATACATTTTCTGTTTGTTCGTAATGACCTGTATCCAATGTGTAGATTACCTTGCGACTAGCGCAGTAGCCCGCATAAAAATCATGCGAACCAACCGTATAGCTCTCCAGTCCTATACCAAACAATTTTGCTTCGACACAAGTCTTCATGTTTGGAAGCATTTCCTCCAAGATGTCATCGAGCGATTGAGCTAGGATATCGCGATAATACTTACGGTTGACGGTTAGGTCTTTGCTACCGTCGTGTACCCAGATATTCATTATACAAGGGCTGTTTTGCTCTTTCCCCATGTAGTCTGCTATATGGCGACAACGTTTTGTATGTTCTATCCAAAAGTCTCTAGTCTCCTTATCTGGATTAGATAGTGTCAGGTTTCCACTCTTCGGATGAGAGAAACTTGTTGAGTTGAAATCCAATTTCAGCTTATGCTCCTTTGCCCAGTCTATCCAACTTTGGAAGTGCTTTGCCTCTACTTGGTCGCGATCAACAAACGTTCCGCCAAAATCTCCATATGTTTCATGTAAATTCAAGCGATGGTTACCAGCCAAAAGAGTTTGAACATAAGCTATGTCTTGGCGTACCTCATCTATATTCCTTGCTCTGCCGGGATAATTCCCGGTTGTTTGGATTCCGCCGGTGAGCGCCGTATTGCGTTCGAAGCCCATCACGTCGTCTGCTTGCCAACAATGGAGCGAGATAGGAATACGTTCTAATAAGCTGATTGCTTTGTCGGTATCTATACCAATGGCAGCATAGCGTTCTTTTGCAATCTCATAGGCTTGGAGAATTTGATTATCTTTCATGATGATTCTATTTTTGTTTTATGTAGTTAATAATTTCTTGATGCTATATATAAATATTAAATAGGTATTAGTTGTTAGTGAAATGGTATATGTATTTGGCTATCAGGCGTAGCCCCCATTCTTTATCGGAATCAAAGATGCAGTATTTTTTTGTATAGCCAATCAACTCTGTCATTTTTTGTAGTGCTTAAATCAAAGAGTGAGGAATTGTCATTGAAGTACCCGCGTTTTGCTGCTTTTGAGATGTATTTAGTCTATGCTTGGTCTGGTTTCTTGAAATAATGATATAGGCTGCCTTCTCAGACAGGAGTATGAATTAAAAGTCAATCGGAGACTATCGCACAAAAGCGAAAATAGTCTCCGATTATTCAAGGATAGTTTTTAAGTTATTAATTACTTACCCGTTGGCGGAATTAATTTAGTGCGTATTTAATTCTTCCGATGGGTTTGTTATTAATAAAGTTGACATATTGTAATATGGTCAGCGCACTAATTTTCCCGATTATTCGGGCAAACAGACCATTTGTTATTTTCGCATAATTCCTGATAACCAAAAATTGATCTGTGAGTTGTGAGAAGAGAGTTTCAATCCTTTTTCTGGCTTTGGCAAAAGGGATTAATTTTGGTTTCCAATTCTTTTGGTTCAGCCTATATGGACATTCCAATCTAATGTGAGCCGTTTGGAAAAGATCGAGTTGAACATCAGCCCCTATATATCCCTTGTCGCCATAGATGTTACAGTCATGATAGACCAGCTTGACATCTTTCATATAATTGAGGTCATGCACGCTGGCCTTTGACAAGTCATAGGTATCACCCCACTTAACCCACAGAGTGCATTGAGTTTATAGCCAAAGTAATACATATTTTGAGATGCACAGAAGCCGAAATCCGGTGCTTGTGAGAAATCTCCCATTCGCCCCATCTTGCAACGCTTCCCTCTGGCAACCCTGCATACGGCTATCGGCTTGGAATCTACGAAGAATTGAGTTTCCCCACCGTCCATTTGGGCAGCGATTCTCTTTCGTATGTCTTCGCATAATCCTGCGGTATTCTTTCTACGGTCGTTGAATTGCCTGCGAGATATGAGGTTAGGTATTTTGTCTTTGTACTCCTGAAGCTTATAATCAAAAAGCCATTTTTCACTATCAATGCTCTCTGATTCCGCTGTCAAGGACAAGGCAACGACCTCCAAATCTGAAAATTTTGGCATGGGACCACGACGGGGTATATTTCCCTGCTCATTGACAAGGTTGTGAGAGAATTGCTTGCATATCTCAAGGATTTTGACGAATTTTGTGTATAAGTTGCACATACGAGGATTTGTACTTAATGGTTTTACTTCACTAAGTTACTAAAAATCAACGATATGTGCAACTTTTTATATATCATTATAGCTACATTTTAATTCCGCCAACGGGTATATATTGTTTGGATGTTGTCATAATAAAGGCATTTTTATTTTTCGTACCATTACGCAAAAGTCTCCGAGGTGACGAATTCACCGATGTCGGCAAGTTTCTCCGAGAGCACATTCATTTCCTTGTTCAATTTCTCATTGGTAATCTTGGCGTATATCTGTGTGCTGGAGATACATTTGTGCCCCAATACGCTGCTGACAGACTCGATAGGCATGCCGTTGGAAAGGCATACTACCGTTGCCATCGTATGGCGCGCCATGTGCCAAGTAATGTGTTTGCGGATGCAGCATTTCTTCATGACGGTACGTAGTATCATTTTGCAGGAATTATAGGACGGAACGGGAAAGACACGCCCGTCTTCGCACAGGCCTTTGTATTTCTTCATGATTTGAAGGGGAATGTCAAGCAGGCGGACGTTTGTTTCCACACCGGTCTTTTGTCGATGGGTGTGTATCCATACACTGCCGTCGAGCGGGTTGGACACGATATTTTCCTCCCGAAGGTTCTTCAGGTCTATGTAAGCCAATCCCGTGAAAGCGCAGAAAAGGAACAGATCGCGGATGAATGTCCGCTTGAAGTTCATCTTCGGGGCGTTGATAAGCAGTCCGAGTTCTTCTTTGGTAAGGAATCCTTTTTCTGTTTCCTCTTTCGGCACACTGCAGTCAGGGAATGGATAACGCATCAGCCAGCCGTTTTCTACCGCCCTGTGCAGCAGCATGCGGACGGGACAGGAATATACCCAGACAGAATTGCAATGCAGGTGTTTTTCTGCAAGCAGGTAAGTCTCAAAATCGGTGATGAATGTTGGTTGAATTTCTTTTAGGGCGATGTCACTCACATGATAGCGTAATTGCAGGAAGTCCTTTAAGTGACTGTATACGGCATGGTATTTCGTCAACGTGCTTTTTGCCTTCATGCCGCAGTCGACTTTCTTGGCATAATCTTCTATGAAGTGGCCATAAATCTTTATGAGTGTCTGGCAGCGATATTCCAAACCAAGGAAAGCATTCCTGACTTTCTCAGCCGTGACAAAGCTGTCGCGCTCCATGATTTCCTGATAATGCCTTGTGATACCTACACGGAGTTTGTCGAGCATCCGGTTGGTTTCCCGTGCCGTTACACTCTTGCCAACCGCACGACCACCCTTGATGCCCCAGAGATTCGGCTTGATGGAGAGCTTGCAGCTGAACTGCGCTTGCGTACCGTCCACGGTGATGCGCCCCATGATGGGTGACGTACCGTCTTTCTTTACCTTGTCTTTCTTCAAATAGAAGATGACTGAAAATGTACTTCTCATTGCTTTTATTCCTTTCGTTTGCAAAATTATTTACTGTGGAGCGGTTGTCCACTAAGCAAATCGAGGGGAACGAGGAATAAGAAACCGACGGATGGAAATTTTCAGCCTAACAGCCTATTTCAGAGCGAATTTCCTTGATTTTCCACCTGTCTATCATCCCCCTTGCAGGGGTTACGAATAGGAGACGGAACGCTGTCACTGTTTGGCATAAAGACCGTACACGGTTGGCTTTACGCTGCTTTCCAAAGCCCTTTTAAGTCTTTGATTAATAACGCTATCGCTTCATTTTTCCGTTTTTCAGATTTTATATGTACTTTTAGGGGGTGAAATGCATCATTTGGCAGTCTGAAATGACTCATGTTGCAAGTTCAAGTGAGGGATATGGTGATTTTATATGTGTGAAATGATAGAAAAATGTCTTATATTTTTACTTTTCATTTCTATTTGCTCCGAAAATCAGTACTGTTTTATTTGTAGTTTATTCTTACAAAATAGAGGAGCAGGCAAAGGCTTTTTATGGCATATGAAGCTGAGAAAAACAATTGCGCCCGCTCCAAATGGAGAGGGCGCAGAAGGCTTGTTGGCTTTTATCTTTTCTTTCCATATCTGTCAATCAGCGTATGTTTTTTCCCTTGAATGGCCTCGAAGTAAGGCGGTTCACTGCGCAATTGCATGTCATCATAAATGAATTCGGCAATTATGGTGTCTTTTCCATCGGGCAGAATAAGCCCCATTTTCCCATTCTTCTCTGCGATGACAGGCATCATGCAGAGGTCATCGACATAGACGTAGGGCGTGCGGAGAAAATCGTAAAGCGGGTGAACGAGGATGTTTCCTTCATGGTCTTTGATGCCAAACTTCCCGTTTTCCTCAAACACTTCATGGAATTTGATGTATTTCTTCTTGATGCGTTGCAGGTAAGCTACAATCTTTCGGGGATTGTTAATCATTCGATGCCAGTAGCTGTAGGTGTCGCAATAGTTGGCAGCTGCACGCGTGATGACCATCTTCCAATCAAGTCCGCTGATGGCTTTTCGGTTCAAATCAATATAGCGGGCAATAGCTTTTTCTTTCTCCGGAATACTTAATTTCGACAGTGATTCCTCGAATTTAAGCATGATAGTCTTTGAACCTGACATGCCTTTAATATAGCGATGAATCTGTCGGCTCATCTCGTTGCATACAAATTTGTCGATTTCTGCCAACTCAATCTTGTCGACATAAAGCTCATCAAAATTCTCTGCGGTTATCTTTTTCATATTAGTGTCCTCCATTGTTTTTGCCAAAGGTAACGATTTTTAATTTGATGAAAGAATGAATTACTTTGAAATGTGACATATATATGTTATAAAACATACCTTAACCATTATTAACCGGTTTTCGGACACAATTGTTACTTCATTTTGTTGGGGATTTATTTACCTTTGCATCCATAATAAATAAAGGTACAAAACAATGAATTCTATTTATCCATTTGAGCAGTGGCCACTTGATTTACTGGTTGACTATGTGTTGAAAGTGCATCATCGGGGGACGCGCGAACAAGGGCCTGTTATCCTCAATAAGCTGATAGAAGTGGCTGAGGCACACCGGGAAGACAATCCAAATCTGTTGAAAGTGACGGATCATTTTCGCAATTCGCTTTACGATTTGGATACACATTGCATGAAAGAAGAGCGTGTGCTCTATCCTTATATCCTTGAGATGTTCAGTGCACACAGTATCGGACAAACGGTTACACCATTCCATTGCGGCACAATTCAAGGGCCGATAGGCGTGATGATGGCTGATCACAGTGATGAACTCGACCGGCATAATCGTATCGCTGAATTGACCGATAATTATAAAGCTCCCGAAGGTGCAGATGAAGATTACGTTGAAGCGATGCAACTTCTGAAGCAGTTTCGCCAAGGACTTGACGAACATATTGCACTTGAAAACGAAGTTGTGTTTCCAATGGCATTGAAACTTGAGGGGCTGGCGGTAGAGTAAAGGGATTAATTTATGAATAATTGAATATAGAAATGAATAAGATTAAAATGTTTTTAGGCGCTTTGTTGGGTTCGGCATTGACTGCATGTGCCCAGAATGAGAATATCACAAGTGTGGACGCAAAGGCCTTTCAATCGGCAATTACGAAAGACAGTGTGCAGCTTGTTGATGTGCGTACGGCCGGCGAATATGCTACCCGGCATATTCTTTATGCGGTGAATATCGATGTCCTGCAACCCGATTTCAAGGAAAAAGCAGGGAAAATGCTGGATAATTCAAAGCCGGCATATGTTTATTGTCGTTCTGGAAGACGCAGTATGACGGCGGCAAATATTCTTGTGGGAATGGGATTTAAGGTGGTTAATCTAAAAGGTGGAATAGAAAGCTATCCTGTAACGGAAAAATGATAAAAGGATATTTCGTTGTCGGTGGGCTTTAAGCATGTGGCTTGTAAGCCTCACTTCAGAAAAGAAAAGGCAGAGAAATCTCGATAAAGCGGTTTGCCTTTTCTTTCTCTTTTAGGAGTGACAGGAGCTTTTCATCCCTTTTATTTGTGGTTTAAAAAGGTTTGGAGATTGACCGCTTTAGTTCTGTCCATGATGATGAAAATGTCAATCAGCCACCAAACGCCCAATCCTCCGCAGGTGAAGAGCTTCAGAATGCCCAAGCCAATATCACCAACGTAGAGGCGGTCTATACCTAAATGACCTGTGAGAATCGAAAGAATGATACTGATGGTTGGGTCTTTCAGCTGTGACATAAACAAGCTGGCATGGCTGTAGTCCATTTGTGTCAGTTGGTTTTTGATGCTATCAAGTGACATCAGGGGCAGGCGATTAGCGTAGATGCAAATGAGTTGTTCTGCTTGATTTTGTTCCATGTTTCAAATGTGATAGAGGTTTCTGACAATCAGCCATGCAAAGAACGTAATGACATAAAGCCATACGGCAGGTTTGCTTTCAATGATTTTTTTCAGACTGTTTTTATATTTTCCTTGCGGTAGGGCCATCGCTACGAGGAACGAAAGTGCATAGGGCAGGGCGTAAATCAGATAATAATTGTAGGCGATGGCATGCAAAAAGTCTCCATGCAGAAAGGCATGGAAAAAGCGTTGTATGCCACATGAAGGGCAATCAAGCCCGGTAAGAAGTTTGAAAGGGCATTTGGGCCAAAGCTGATAAGATGAAGGATTGGCGAAGTATAGAGCGAAGATTGCGACAGCCACCGCAGAGATGACTGCCCCAATTTTTATCTTACTCACAATCAGTGCATTTTAGAGTAAGCCAAGAAGAATTGCAGAATAGTATAAATGGCCCCAATAATAAAGCCAAAGACAATACCGTAAGTGCTGTATTTCTTGGCAGTTTCAGCTTCAGCGATTGCTTCCTGATAATGTCCTGTTGCATAGAGGCTGTCGACTTTGCTGGCCTTGATAATGGCAACAATGCCAAAAGGAAGGCAGCAACACACGGTTGTGAAGATGGCAAGTGCAAGGTTGTTGTTGGGTTTAGGCATGGGAGGTGTGGTTTCCTGGCATGCGGTTTTTACTTCATTTTCGATTTGAGCTTCCTGTTGCGGTGTGAAATTTTGCTCGTTGAGTTGTTCGTTGTCCATGTGTTTAATGTTGTTGGAGACTATTGTTATACAAGCATGTGCATGTCTCCACTATCTGCCCATGCTGCTTTTTTGTTCGTTTACAGAGCATTTGTATTCTGTTTTCTTGCCCGACGGTCATACCTTGTATAAGTCTTTGCCTCCGGCATATTCATTCAGATAATGAATGATTTCGCAAAGTTAAGCATTATTTGCGGCTCTCACAAATGATGCGTGGAAAATCTGTAAAATATCTTAATTTCCGGATAGCTTGCCCCATTCAAGGCTTTCTCCTAACATCGCGCCCCTCGAACTTGCAAATGGCATCAATCCATTCGGGCAGCATGGGAATAGACTCGTTCCGCTCAAGATCAAAGGCTACCATGACAGTGCGACCGATGCATTTCACTTCTTGTGTGTCGATGTCTACAAGGCGTTGGATAAGCGTGAAACTCTTTGTCCCAATCTCGGTAATGGCGGTTTGCACCTCAACTCGGTCGGTACTGTGCACCTGGGCAAGGAAGTCGGCTTCTACATGAACTGCAAAAATGGCATGATTGCCTTTGGGAATGTTGCACACTTTGCGCACATAGTCAATCTTTGCCGTATCATAATATTGGAAATAGGCCGTGTTGTTGATGTGTCCGAACTGATCGGCATCGGTAAATCTCAATTGAATTTGCAGTTTATGATGAAATTCTGTCTGTTCCATTTCCCAAAGATATTTCTTTCTGTTGATAATGCTGTTGGAGAGCGGACGAGTGTCCGTTGTCCGTTTTCAGTTGCAATATTCGCATTTTTTCCTGACATATACAAATATTTCCCACTTGATTTGAACGATTTCTTTGAATATATGGGTGCTGCTTTATGAAACGACAGTTGGAGCTTACAGAAGCTTGTGTCTTTGGTGTATGAGGTCGTTTGAGAATGAAACAGTATTGTGTGCGTTTGCTTTTTAATAGCTTGTTAAACTTTGTTTGTATTGTCTGTTTTCGTCAATATTTCGTTTTCTTATGGATAAATTTGTCGTATTCATAATAAAAGTTTATCTTTGTAGACTAAATTACGCATAATCTGTCAACTTACGATTCATGCTTATGGTGTTTGTATTCACTATAGTAGCTACTGCGGACTTTTGGTATTAAATTATCAGTCAGATGCGGATAACTGCATGAGTATCGTATTTTCTCCTTGATATTTTTGTTGAAGGAGGAGGAAAAGTTGTATGATTTCAGTGCAGGTTTATTTGGATTAGTAATGGAGTCTGTTTACGATTATCTTATTGTAGGAGCCGGACTTTTCGGTTCAACATTTGCCCACTTTGCCCGTCAGCAGGGCAAGCGATGTTTGGTCATTGATAAACGAAATCACCTTGGGGGAAATCTATATTGTGAGACTGTTGAGGGAATAGATGTGCACAAATATGGTGCGCATATATTCCATACGAATTCGAAACAAGTGTGGAATTTCGTAAATTCATTTGTAGAATTTAATCGTTACACAAATTCTCCCGTTGCTGATTACCAAGGGAAGCTTTATAATCTTCCTTTTAACATGAATACTTTTTATCAGATGTGGGGGGTGACTACACCGGCTGCGGCTCGAACCAAATTAGAAGAACAGCGTGCTGAAGCGATTGCGAAGATGAAAGCTGAAGGTGTTGGCGAACCGCGTAATCTTGAAGAACAAGCGCTTACACTGATAGGAAAAGATATCTATGAGCGATTGATCAAAGGTTATACTGAGAAACAATGGGGCCGGAAATGTACCGAGCTTCCTGCATTTATCATTAATCGGTTGCCTGTTAGATTTGTCTTTGATAATAATTATTTCAATGATAAGTATCAAGGCATCCCTATTGGCGGATACAATAGATTGATTGAAGCTTTGCTCTGTGGCGTTGATACGATGACTGACGTTGATTTCTTTGATTGTGAGCATAGCTACAATCATGTTTCGGGATTTCATAAGGTTAGAAATTCAAACTTTGATGTTCAATGCAGACAGCTTGTTTTTACAGGTAAGATTGATGAATACTTCGGTTATCAACTTGGAAAGTTGGATTATCGCACAGTGCGTTTCGAGCAAGAAATACTTGATATGCCGAATTATCAGGGAAATGCGGTTGTAAATTTCACAGAAGCTGCTGTCCCATATACGCGCATTATCGAACATAAACATTTTGCATTATTTGGCCAAGCTGTCTATGACAATCCAAAGACAGTGATTTCTCGTGAATATTCAACAGAGTGGCAAGATGGTATGGAACCTTATTATCCTGTGAATGACGACAAAAATAACCGCCTTGCGCAACAGTATCGTGCATTGGCCTCAAAAGAGGAGAAAGTTATCTTCGGTGGACGTCTTGCTGAATATAAATATTATGACATGGCTCCGATTGTGGAGTGTGTGATGAAGATATTCCAAGTGTAGAAGAAATAGTAGATAAGAATAAATTTCAATGATTAAGAATATGAAAAAGTCTATCGTTCCTATACCTTGATAGGAGCCTGATTTTTTGATTTGAAATTTGAAAATCCGGCAGAGGATAAATGATATTTTATTCAAGCCTTTTATTCTCGTAAAGATTATAATTTAGATGATTTTAAGTACTATTTGTTAGACACCATATGCTATGAACATGAATAAAATATAATTAAAGATAATGGTTTCTAACGAGATTCAATCACAATTGCGGGCACAATATAATCCTCAGGGCTCTATTTTACGTAGGGCACAATGTCGGATGTTGGAGATGCTGTCATTTCTTGATAGTGTATGTAAGGATAATGGTATTACTTATTGGATAGATAGCGGTACATTGCTGGGGGCAATGCGTCATGGTGGTTTTATCCCTTGGGATGATGATTTAGATGTCTGTATGTTGCGGGATGATTATATCAGGTTTAAAGATATAATGTTACATAATAATCTAAGTGAAGATTTTGTTTTGCAATGTCATGAAACCGATGAGCATTATTATGGAACGTGGGGAGTATTACGTGATTTAAAGACAGAATGCTCCGGAGGAGGTAATCGATTAAACAATTTCAAATACAAAGGATTGCAGATTGATATTTTTCTGATAGATGACAGGGGTAATAAGCTGATATGGAGATTGTGTCGTCACTATTTTGCATACCTTATTAATGCCCCCTTATTTGAAGGTCGATTGACAAAGTATATTCGTTGGAATGTTCCAATTGCTTTTTTCGTCTTTTCTAAAATTATCCTACCAATAGCTCGGCTAATGACATTTCCTTCAAAAGATTCTTTCTTTTATGCTAATGGTATGTTTTGGTATTGGAAATGGAAGCGGAGAATTATATTTCCATTGTCAGAGATAAAGTTCGAGGGAAAATTTTTTCCAGCACCTAATAATGTAGATGAATATTTGAAAACCATGTATGGTGACTGGAAAACTATTCCTGATGCAGAACATAGAGAGACACATAATTTTTCTTTTAGATTCATATAATTGAAGTATGACATTACATTTCGAATATATTGACCGATTAAAAGGCTTTGCGATGCTATGTGTCGTATTGGGACATATCGTATGTTTCACGATGTATGACACTTGGGATATTGCTGTACAGGATATCAATTTGGCTTTTGTGAGCATGTTTCACATGCCTTTGTTCATGTTCTTGTCAGGTTTTGTAATCCATACTCTCCCAAATTGTAAGAAATTAGCTAAGAAGTGTTATAGTTTCTTACTTCCTTTCTTGTTCTTTGGTGGGATATATACCTATGTGAGCAACGGGACAATAGAAAGTGCTCTTATTAATGAGTTTAAGAATGGTTATTGGTATTTGATGGTGCTTGCAATGTTCTATTGTTTGCTTACTTTGCAGAAATCAGCTAAGAATAAATGGTTTGAATTTATTATTCCATTTGTAGTCTACTTTATTTTATCTATAGCAGTTAAACATCTGCCTTCAAATTCTGTGGATTTATTAAGTTTGGGATTGTGTCGGGCAAATTATCCTTTTTTCATACTCGGGTATTTTGCCAGGAAATATAATTGGATGGAATGGTTGGTGAATAATAATTGGTTATTTACGATTGCTTTATTATCATTTATCCCGGTATATGTTATGTTTCACGAAAGTGTATTCAAGCATTTCATTCAGATACTGATAATACTTATTCTTATTGTTATTTTATATGTGTTCAAAAAGAGAGAAAATGATGATTCTTATATGGAGAAAGTTTTGGCATTTATAGGGAAAAATTCTTTGGATGTTTATGTTCTGCACTATTTTTTCTTCCTTATCATCAACCTTCGTGGACTTGCTTTGTGGTTTAAGAGTACAGGGAATATATTGATCGAAAGTATTATGTTGGTTGTATTTGCCTCTGGTATCTCTCTCTTATGCATATATTCAGGGAAGCTATTAAAGCAAAGTAATCTTATAAGGAAATACGTGTATGGACACTTTTAAGGGTATCTTCACTTGCAGTAAATAAGGCATATAAGAATGTCACAAGAAATGTCAGGTAACAAATTGATTGCTAAGAATGCGACTATGTTATATGTTCGCATGTTTTTTACATTAGCAATTAGCTTTTATAGTTCCCGAATAGTATTAAAGGCATTAGGTGTATCTGATTATGGCATTTATAACGTTGTTGGCGGTGTAATTGTAATGATTAATGTTCTGACTGGGTCATTAGGAAATGCAACCTCTCGTTTTTTGACATATTCTTTAGGAAAAGATACCCCTATTGTCCTTCAGACAGCATTCTCCACAGCTTATTATATCCATCTTATTCTGGCTATAGTTTTTCTACTGATAGCGGAAATTTTGGGGGTGTGGTTTGTTAATACACAGCTTGTTATTCCTTTAGACCGCATGGTGGCTGCTAATTGGGTCTTTCAGTCTGCAGTTGTAAGTACGGCATTAAGTATAACGCAGATCCCTTATGATGCTTCCATAAATTCTCATGAGAAGATGGGAACTTTTGCCTATTTGCAAATTCTCAATGCTATCCTAAAATTAGGAATTGCCTTTGTCGTTCTTATAACTACTATTATTGATCATTTAATTTTATATAGTGTACTCTATGTTGTATTATCTATTGCATTTTTGCTTTATTATCGGTATTACTGTAAGAAAAATTTTGAAGAGTGCACTCTTCTTCTAACTTTTAAGAAGAAGTTGTTCAAGCAGATGATGGCCTTTTCTTTCTGGAGTATGTTTGGTAGTGTTACTAATACTTTTATGCAACAAGGTCTGAATGTGCTTTTAAATCGTTTTTTTGGAACATTATTGAATGCAGCTGCGGGAATAGCTGGTCAGGTTCAAGGAATTCTATCTGCTTTTACAGGAAATATAACAATAGCTTTTCGTCCTCAAATTATAAAAGAGTATGCGGTGGGGAATTATTCCCGTTTTAATTATTTAATACAGGTAGGAACTAAATTTATGGTCATTGTGTCCCTGTTAAGTATTGTTCCTGTTTATTTTAACCTTGATTTATTGATGAATCTGTGGCTGGATAATGTTCCTAAGGGAGCAGTTGAAATATGTCAAGTCCTGCTACTAACCAATATTTTTAATGGGTTCAATCCTTTCCTTAGTTTTGGAATTTCAGCAACAGGACATATTAAGAAACTTAATATTATCTTAGGAATCATGTATATTGCTTTTATTGGGATTTTCTATTTGGTTCTGAGATTTACGGATTCCTATATTCTTACCTATGCTATAAATCTTTTATTATCGCCAATTTCAACAATAGTTTATCTTTTTGTTTTGAAGAAGAATTTGGAAGAATTTGAAGTTTATAAGTTTGTTTTTTCTTCAATACTGCCAATAATGGCTTTATGCTTATCTACAGGGATCGTAGCATGGGGAATAGCATTGTGTCCTGTTAATGCTTGGGTAAAATTATTTATTACTCTGTTGGTTTGTACTATTTATACGTGCTTAGTCTCTTATAAGTATATTTTGGATATTACCACAAAGACTGTTTGTAAAAATTACATTTTGAAAAAGTTACATATGCAGAAATAAAACTGCATATGTAGAGACTTCCAACACTGAATATAAAAGATTATTAGTTTACATTAATGGTAGCATGTTATCTTGTCTAATATCTAAGTGTGAAGTTTTGATAAGCAAGAAAAATATTGATACGTCGGAGTTATGAATAGCTTTTTTTCTTTTCTATGAATATCTTTCAGTTAGTATTCTATAATATATACTCTTTAATATTTTGTTTTCGGATTTTCCCCTTTCTGGTAGCTGTAAGGAGACCTGTCTTGATACATCCTTGTGTAAGGGTAAAAAAGATACATAGAGGTGGAATAGTCTTGAAGAATGATACTGCACGTCTCATCATAGGATTTAATGGTACAATAGGGCAGTCTAATTGTCAATCGATTTTAAGTATATCAGAAACTGGAAAATTGATTATTTCAGGGTTGACAACCTTGGCAAAAGGAAGCCGTTTAATCATTGATAATGGTAATGTTGAGTTAGGATGTAATTTCTTTTGCAATGGGGATTGTTTCATTAGGTGTACTTCTTCGATTAAGGTTGGAGATAATAATATGTGGGGATGGAACATCATGTTAAACACTTCAGATGGACATTACACTTTTGACAGTGGAGCGGAGCGCCCTCTGGAAGGAACTATTGTGATAGGGCGGCATGTGTGGCTAACAACAAATATTATTGTTGCAAAGAATACTGAAGTGGCTTCTGAGTGTGTTGTTGCTCAAGGAACTTTAGTTACAGGTAAATTTAGTGAGGAACATTGTCTTATAGGAGGTGTACCTGCTAAAATAATAAAGAGAGGTTACTCATGGAAAGCTTAATAAAAGTAGAATCCCTATTCCTCTCTATCATTATTCCTGTTTTTAATGGAGAGAAATATATTTTGAGATGTATTAAGTCCATTCTATCACAGGAATTAAGTAAAGAACTATATGAAATTATATTGATAAATGATGGATCACAAGATAAATCATTAGATATTTGTAATGCTCTCTCTCGGGAGTATAGTCATATTATTGTATTAGATCAACCTAATAGTGGACAAGGTACTGCACGAAACTTTGGAATGAGTATAGCAAAAGGGAAGTATATAACCTTTGTAGATATAGATGATTATTTTCATCCCAATGTTTTGAAAGATATTTGTAATATTCTAATGGGCCATTCTCCTGAGATCTTGGTAAGTCGTAATACTGCTATGAATTGTAATGGAGAAAGTATATGTCAACCAAAATATAAATATGCTATAGGAGAAAAATATATAGGAGAAAAATTACTATTAGATAACTATCTTCCGGCATCTGTATGGTCTAAATTTTATTTAGCAAAATTCTTAAAGAAGAATTCTATCAGCTTTTTACCAAATATAATTCATGAAGATATTGAAATGAATTTAAGAAGTTTTGCTATAGCCACAGAAATAGAATTTACTAATATAGTCACCTATACGTATTATTGGAATCCTATATCTACAGATAGACTGATGGATGATGATAAGAAGTGTAAATCAATCCTTTCGGATTTGGTTATAGCACATAGCTATAAACATTTGAAAAATAAGTATACTTTGTCTCCAGCTTTGGTAGAATATTTCTGTCAATTATCAAATTCATTGGTAGTTTCTGTGTTTTTACAGTTGATGAAGTTGAGAAATCATATTGCTTTTTCTTCTATAATACAGATTTCACAAAAGACAAAAGAATTAGGCTTAATCCCAATACATGGAAGAACAAGATCAAAAAAAATGGACAGGGTGGCTAAATTGTTATTTTCTTATCGATGGTTTGATTTTCTCATTAAATTCCATAACAGATGGTGAAGATAGCATATATTATAAATGGGCTATGGAATCCTGCAGGTATGGAACGGGTTTTTACGGTACGGGCAAATTTCCTTTGTAAATATTTTGATATAACTTTCATTACGAGAGGACAAGGACATAGACCTGATTATTTCCCTTTAGAAAAGCGTATTCATAGGATTGATATAGATGATAAAATACCCTATTTTAATGGGTTGGAAAAATGTTTGTTAGAGAATCAATACGATATTACCGTATCCACTGGTGGTGAAGATTTTTTTTTTCTGTATAAAATAAAAGATAACAGTAAGAAGATTTTTGAATTCCACTTTTCCTATGATATATCCAATGTGTGGATGCGCAGTATCATGAATCCTATAAAAAGAAAGATATGGGCTGAAGTTCAAAAGTTTAGGCGTATATATTTTGCGAGTCATTATGATCAAGTAATTGTTTTGACGAAGACAGATTGGAAGAAGTGGAGAAAATGGATATCGAAAGTCTTATATATATATAATCCGTCAACAATAATTTGTCATGAAACTTCAATATGTGAAGTTAAGTCAGCAATCGCTGTAGGACGTCTAAGCTATGAAAAAGGTTTTGATTATCTTATAGATGTATGGGAAAGAGTGCATCAAAAATTCCCTGATTGGCAATTGGATATATTTGGTGAAGGAGCATTGAGGTCAGAGTTACAAGCAAAGATCCAGGTAAAAGGATTAGCTAATATTATAAACATAAAAGGTGTTACAAACGATATTGTGAAAGAATATCAGAAACATTCAATCTATTTGATGAGTTCTCGCTCTGAGGGGTTCCCCTTGGTTCTCATAGAAGCAAGTTCATGTGGCTTGCCAATCGTTTCATTTGATTGCCCCAGTGGGCCGAGTGAGATTGTTGAGCATGGAGGAAATGGATTTTTAGTCAGTCCTGTTGGTAATATTGATGCCATGGCTAATCGTGTCATGCAGTTAATGGCTGATAAGTCTTTACGGCAAGAAATGGGACGACGTTCATTAGAGTTATCCCAAAGGTTTAAGCTTGAAAATATCGCAGCCGAGTGGATTGAACTTTATAATCAATTGGTAGGTTCATGAGTAGTCCCATGAGAGATTAATCCTTAAATATCATTTAACTTGTAGTTATTGAAGGAACTTTAATAGATGAGTGTAGAGAGCATATAAACCTCTTAATTTGAATTCTGTTTTTATGCTCAGTTGGTGTACATAACATACTTTAGAGTTTTTTAAAAATATATTTCTTGTGAAAATCGCATACATTATAAATGGTTTATGGAATTCCGCAGGCATGGAAAGAGTCTTTACGGTACGGGCAAACTTTCTTTGTAATTATTTCGATATAACTTTTATTACCAAAGGACAGGGAGGCAGACCTGATTATTTTAAGTTGGATAAGCGTATTCATAGAATTGATATATCCGACAATATTCCTTATAAGGATGGACTGCAAAAGATTTTGTTAGCGAACAGGTATGATATTACTGTTGCTACGGGAGGTATAGAATCTCATTATCTGTATAAGATTAAAGATGGCAGTAAGAAAATATATGAGTTCCATTTCTCTTATGATATGTCTAAGATTTGGAAGAAAGGCATAAAGAATTCTATAAGACGTTTTCTTGCAATCCAGTATCAGAAGTTTGGGCGCATCTATGTAGCAAGTCATTATGATAAGGTAGTTGTGTTAAATAAAGCCGATTGTAATAAATGGAGGAGATGGCTTCCCAAGACAATATATATTTATAATCCTTCTACAATTACATGTGAGCAAGCAACTACATGTGAAAATAAGCGAGCCATTGCCGTAGGTCGTCTTAACATACAAAAAGGCTTTGATTATCTCATAGATGTATGGGAAAGAGTGCATCAAAAATTCCCTGATTGGCAATTAGACATATTTGGTGAAGGAGCATTGAGGTCAGAGTTACAAGCAAAAATCCAGGAAAAAGGATTAGCTAATATTATAAACTTGAAAGGCATTACAAACGATATTGTGAAAGAATATCAGAAACATTCAATCTATTTGATGAGCTCTCGCTCCGAGGGCTTCCCCTTGGTTCTCATAGAAGCAAGCGCATGTGGCTTGCCAATCGTTTCATTTGATTGTCCCAGTGGACCGAGTGAGATTGTTGAGCATGGAGGAAATGGATTTTTAGTCAGCCCAGTTGGTAATATTGATGCCATGGCTAATCGTGTCATGCAGTTAATGGCTGATAAGTCTTTACGACAGGAAATGGGACGACGTTCATTAGAGTTATCCCAAAGGTTTAAGCTTGAAAATATTGCTACTGAGTGGATTGAACTTTATAATCAATTGGTAAGTTCGTAAGGAATTCAAGGAAGAATTAAAATCTTTATTGATGATAAGTGTAATAAAGTCTGTAGTTGCATGAAAAAACTTTCGATATTAATCCCTGCTTACAACGTAGAACGTTGGCTTCCCCGATGTCTGAATTCAATATTAAGTCAAGTAGAGGATGATATTGAAATCGTCATTGTAGATGATGGTTCCACAGACACTACATTGCAATGTGCCAATGAATTTGCTGAGAAGTGGAATGACATCAGGGTGTTTTCTAAGCATAACGAAGGTGTGGGGGCAGCCCGGAATTATCTTTTAGATAAGGCTTGCGGAGAGTTCATCTGGTTTGTCGATTCGGATGATTATATTGCCGAAGGCGCTCTTCGGCACATTTTTTCGGAGCTGAACAGCACGATAGATTTGTTGAGCGTTTCATATAATGGCGGTGTGTTTACGCCTTTTGAAGGGAGTGCCACCGAATATATACAAAAAGGATATATCAATGGTTATCTTTGGACGAAGATAATAAGACGGAGTGTCATTGAAGACGCTCATATCCGTTTTGACCCCCAAAGATATTCTCAAGAAGACTGGTTTTTCCTGATGCAGGTCTATCCATTATTGGGAAATATCAAGCAGATTACGCTGCAGGCATATGTCTATTGCGATGACAATGAAAATTCCGTGATGCGAGAAGCGCATGCAGAACATACAAGAAGGAATGTGGCCGACTCCCGAGAAACCATTTGTAATTTCAAGAGGTTTATAGATAGTCATCGTGACCAATCCTATAGCAGAGCCTATGAACAATGGATGAATTTCTCTGCAGCCGGCTATCTCTATAGTCTCTTCCCGATTGATTATGCCATGGAGGAGATAAAAAACGACATCAAGATATTCAGAGAGAAAGGGGTTTATCCGGTTGGGAAAACAGGGCGTAGGAAAGCTGATTTGTTCTTGATGTTTGCCAATCATGAGAAGATTTATCTTCTGTTGGTCAAGCTATATCGAATATTTAAGTAGAGACTTTGGTTTGTCTCTCTGAGGTTTACAGATGATTATAAGTCGCATCTAAACCATAGAACAGCTTCATTTTCAAGATACAAAACGACCTTTAAGATTGCTTTAACGTGTCGGTTTTGTAAGTATTATTATCCGAATTTTAACATTTTAGAATGCAGCCTTATAGAATATAAAAGATGAAAAATGAGGAATGATTTTACGATTTGGCTGTGACATCCACAGATTTTGAGGCATTATATGCCGTAACTTGATGTTGATGACAGGGCCAATTGAGTCAGAATGTGTGATAAAATCATAGAGATTGCCTCGTAACTCAATGCAGATTGCAGTGCTTTTTTACGTGATTTTATGCCATGTTTTCATGTGATTTTTCTAATGTTTTAATAATCAATGAGTTGCGAACTCGTGGAAAACAGCACTTATTTAGGGCGAGGTAGCGTCTTATTTGAAATGTGCGAGTTTTGTGAAAGAGATTGTAAATATTTTTAAGAACTTATCATATATAATTTACTATATGTAATTATATGGATGGATTTGATAGATTTTGTTAAACAGTAAGATTAATGTTAGAGAAGATATTCAATTTTTTTCTGCCTCTTTTATATTTTACCCCAATATTACGTCATAATTATATGTGCAGGCGTCAATTGCTTCTGCCTTTGTATCATCGTAAGAAAACGGGAAAAAGAAAAGCCAAAGACAGAAAAACTATCATTTACATGGTGCAGCCGGAAACGACATTCTCCGGTGGATTGTCTGATCGTCTCAGAGGTATTACCTCTGTTTATGCAGAATGTAAACGCCGGAATCTGCCTTTTAAGATAGTCTTTGAACCATTGCATTTGCAGGATTATTTAGTGCCTAATCTGTATGATTGGCAGATTGATGAGAAAGATATCTGTTGGAATACGGAGGAGGTTTATCCTTGCACGCTTCTGACTTATCATCATAATCTTCGTAATTGTTTGCAACTATTTGCACAAAGAACCATTCTTCGTTACTATTTGAGAAAGCCTTATCAGCAAATCCATATCTACTCAAACATGGCAATTGCGGATAAGAAATTCAGTGTTTTATTCAACGAACTCTTTCAACCTTCTGAACAACTGCAAAGGCATATTGATTATCATCTTGGCCAGTTGGGAGGGAAAAAGCAATATATCTCATTGACTTTTCGGTTCAGACAGTTGCTGGGAGATTTTAAGGAAGGCGGAGAAATCTTGCCGGAGCGGGAGAGAGAGGCTTATATTCTTAAATGTATAAAAGGCGTTAAGAAGCTGCATTCGAAATATCCTGATGAGCATGTCTTGGTGACCAGTGACAGTAAGACGTTCTTAGACCGACTTTCTGTGCTTGATTATGTCTATGTTATTCCCGGTATGGTTGTCCACATGGGCTTCACCTTTGACGCGAGTCAAGATGCTTATATGAAATCTTTTATAGACTATTTTATGTTGAGTTATGCGAAGAAGGTGCATCAAATGACAGATAAACGGTTGTTCAGAAGTGGTTTCCCACGTCGGGCTGCCATGTTGAACAATGCTCCTTACGAGGAAATAAAGCTTTAAGAATGGTTAAAGGAAAATCCAAACGAGTTGTTTATCTCGATACGGTTAAGTTTCTTGCTATTTGGATGGTATGCATTGGGCATTCTTATAGATTGGCAACTATGGATTCTCCCTCAATTCTAAATCGTTGGATATATTCTTTTCACATGCCGTTGTTTATGTTGCTGTGTGGGTATTTCTCTTTGAATTCGTTTCAGAAAACATTCTTGGTCTTTCTGAAACAAAAGACCATTCAACTATTAGTTCCTGCCGCTTCTATCACTTTATTGACTATATTTGTCTGTTATTTTATGAAGGTTCCTAATCTTTCGATAATAGTAAAGTCGGAATTGATCGGTGGGATGTGGTTTCTGAAAACATTGTTTTGCTGTTTTGTCTTTACTTATATTGCAAAGCGTATAGGAAAGAATGATTTGGTAACCGCAATCGGTTCAATAGTTTTTGCATTATTGTTTCCTCATGGATATTTCCTGCAGTTTAACTGGATGTTGATATTCTTTTGGACAGGATTTTTCCTCAGGTCATATTCCAAAGCCTATGAAAGATATCGCTTGATAGTGACAATAAGTTCTTTGCTTATATTTGTTTTATTATGCGATCATATAGTTCCACAAGTGCTTACTTATGAAGTGCTCTTTCATCATCCTTTGCAGCTTCCACGGCAATATATCACGGGCTTGTCCGGTTCTTTGTCGCTGATTGGTTGTACTTATTATGTGTGTAAGTGGTTGAAAGAACAGACTTGGCTTATCAATAACTTAGCCGAAATAGGTACATATACCTTGGGAATTTATGGATTGCAAGTAATTGTTTTGGAAAAGTTGCTTACAGGAAGAATTCATATCAATAATATTTTTTTTATGGATTGGGAGCTTGATTTCATTATAGTACCGTTTGTAGGCTTTATCTCTGTGTTTTTATGTTATGTACTTATACAAATATTAAAAAGAAGCAAACCTTTAGACTTCCTTTTGTTTGGTAATCAATATTAACCATTAGATATAAAATAATAAAAATGTTATTCATTTTCTTATATATAATAGTATCTGTTATTTGTTTTCGTTCGTATGCTAATCATAAACAAATAAATCGTATAGAACTGATATCTATCCTAACGGTTTTAGCTCTAATTGTTGGTTTAGGCGATATGTTGGGGGGCTATGATCGATACATTTATGGAGAATTGTTTGATAGAAATGCCGATTTGATTCGTAATGGTGGGCCTTTTATAAATTTAGAAAGCCCTATTATGGGGTATCAAAGTGAGATGTCTTATGTAATATGGAATTCTCTTGTTGCTTATATAACACCTAATCGGTATATATTTATTCTTCTTACTACGCTTTTTATCTATATTCTCTTATTTTTCTCTTTTCGCAGAATGTTCATGGAGTATCCTATTTCTGTTTTACTGTTTATGGGATTATGGTTCTTCTTTACATTCACATATTTACGTCAGGCAATGGCTGCCAGCTGCACTTGGCTGGGCTATCGTTATGTTATAAAGCGTGACTTACTGAAGTTTTTGATTGTTTGGTTCATTGCCTATGAGTTTCATAACTCTGCCGTTATCTTTCTTATATTCTATTTTATGCCACAGAGAAAATGGAGTAAGACGACTATTGTAATAGTGCTTGCTGTATTATTGGTCATAGGTGCAACTGGTCTACCTATGTCTTTGTATAATCTTTATGGCAATGCTGCGGATAGTTCACGTTCCATGAGTTATGCAGATGACCACCCCGGTTTCCGTTATGATTATGTTTTTGAGGTTGTAACAATGATGTATCTCATTTTTAATAGATATGATAAGATACCAGAGGACAGGGAAAATATCGTATATCTAAATGCTTCTCTGATGTTCTGTTTTATTTTGTTTGCGTTTATTCAATCATCCAATGCTGGGCGGCAAAGTTGGTATTATATCATGGGGATTATCTATCTTCTTTCTTTCTTGTCTACGAAAAGTGATGGTTTTGATCAATATGTTAAGACTGTTTATATTGTAGCAACGATACTTTATTTGCGTTTTGTGTTTAATTGGGGCATTTTAATCTCTCCATATAAAACGTTCCTTACAAATGGACATCGGCAGGGAGATATTATATATGAAATTTTTGAGTATGACGATCATTATGATGAAGATAAGTTTTATCGTAAACCTTTTGATATCTATATTCCACGTTAATTATGGAAAAAGATACATTCTATTATAGTGTTGCTATTCGCACCGTTGGGAAAGCAGGCGACAAGTTTATTCAAGAGTTAGAATCGCTTCATACACAAACCATAAAGCCGAGCCATATCTATGTGCATCTTGCTCATGGATTTGAGCGTCCTAAGGAGCAAGTCGGTATAGAGGAATATATTGATACTCCTAAAGGATTGGTACATCAACGAGCCGCAGCCAATATGGTTGAAGAGGAGTACGTATTGATTATTGATGATGATGTATATTTCCCAAAGGATGCTGTAGAAAAGATGTATCAAGCGTTAGTGGAACACAATGCCGACGGAATTGCTCCAGATACTTTCCCCTCGCAGGATTTGAGTTTGGTCTCTAAAATAGGCGCTTATGTCTCAAATACTGTTAGAGAGCGAAAGAATGATGGTTGGGCAATCCGTATACAGCGCTCCGGAGCGTTCTCTTTCAATGGTAAACCTGAAAAGGGGGCTATTTATCCAACCGAGAGTGCTGCCGGAACTGCTGTGTTTATGAAAACATCGGTGTGGAAAGCTATTCATTATGAGCAAGAGGCATGGATTGATCAGTTCCCTGCCGGTACCTTTGGTGAAGATCAGCTGATGTATCAAAAGATAATAGAGAATGGTTATAAACTCTTGATGTGGTATGACTCTGGGGTGCTTCATTTAGATGCGAATAGCAACAAGGCAAGTCAGAAGACTTATGACAAGATTTATTATCGGGCTATGGCACAATATCTGACGTGGTATCGTTGTGTCTATGATTTGCCAAGGAATACGGGAATGGATAGGATAAAAGACAAATGGGCTTATGGCTATCGGTTTGTATTGAGTTGTGGGGTACGGTCTCTTTATTCTGTCTTGCGATTTTCACCACGGTTTTTGGTGGCCCATATAAAAGGAAATATCGCTGCGCGTAATTTTGTTAAGAGCAAAAAATATCTCAGTTTACCCAAGTTTGTTCTTTCAACTGATGAATGAAAACTTATTTTCAATCCTTATAAATGAAAATAGAAATACCGAAATTCAGTATAATTGTTCCTGTATACAATGTAGAAAAGTATCTCCGTAAGTGTATAGAATCTCTACTTCGACAAGAAATAGATAATGTTGAAATTTTGTTAGTGAATGATGGCAGCACAGACTCTTCATCAGAAATCTGTCAGGAGTATGTAGATAACTATTCGAATATTAAATTACTTTATCAAGACAATCAAGGGGTATGTGCTGCAAGGAATAATGGTATTGTGCATGCCACTGGCGAATGGATTGTTTTAGTGGATGCCGATGATTATCTGTTGGATAATGGATTAAAGGCTGCTTTTGAAGCGGTCTGTTCTCCTGATTCATTTGATGTTATACAATATGGTAGTAGTTATGACTTCTGGCCTAAAAAGAAATTGTCTTCAGAACTTGTGTTTAACGGAAGTGGGCATGAGTATATTTTGAAGTATGGGTTTGTATCATTCTGTTGGTTGTGTTTCTACAGGAGAGAATTCCTACGAACGAACGGTATTCGATTTCATGATCATTATATTGTCGGCGAAGATCAGTTGTTTGTTGCGAATGTGTTCCTGCATAACCCGAGAATAGCCGCAGTCTCTACGGATCTCTATCGCTATGTCGTTCATGACGACAGTGCCACGACAAAGCGTGATATTTTTCATACCAGAAGATGCGTCGATGATTATCTGCTTTCTTATCATGATATCTGTATGCTTGCAGAAGAGCTGACGGTTGATAACAAAGTTCGGACATCAGTTTATAAGGCTTTGAATGGGAAAAAAATGTTTGGTTACAGTAGGATGTTGTCAGCCCAATATGACTATCATATGTTTTGTGAAGTTTCAAAAAGAGCTCGACAATACAGGTTTTATCCGATAATGCCGGTTGGTCATGGACTGAAAGGAAAGGTCATGAGTATACTCATGAATCTGACTATCAAGTATTTTGTTTTCTATAAATTGGCTTGTTGGGTATTTAATGGGATTATTTCCAAAAGTGTATTGCCAAGATTAAGAATGAACTTGAAAGATGGAAAATAAGACAATCACAGTTGTTACTCCTACTTATAATCGGGCTGACAAGCTGCATAGATTATTTCAGAGCTTGTGCGGTCAAACATCCAAAGATTTCAAGTGGCTTTGCATTGACGATGGAAGTACGGACGGCACAGAGCAACTTATAGTGAATCTTATTCGTGAGCAACGAGACATAGCGAATGGTATTCAGATCCGATACATAAAGAAAGAGAATGGCGGTAAGCATTCTGCCTTGAATATTGCCTTTAGGGAGGTTGATACCGAACTACTCTTCATTGTCGATTCCGATGATGTATTGACAGACGATGCCATAGAGACGATCAGTATGGATTGGAGTCGGCTTATCAATCGTGATAAACTTTGTGGTATAGGCTATCTCCGTGGTTATTCGGAATATTCCCGAATAGGAGATGCCTATTCTGCTGATCGGTTTTTAAGTAATTTCATCACCGAGCGTTATAATAAGGGAGTGGATGGAGATAAGGCCGAAGTGTGGGTCACAGAGAAATTGCGTGGCTTCCAATATCCGGAAGTAGAGGGGGAAAAGTTTATCTCCGAGTCGGTTGCATGGATTTGGTTGGCAAAGCAATACGATATGTTCTTTGTTAATAAGATCATCTACATCACAGAGTATCTTGTTGGAGGACTGTCTGATGTGGGGAGGATTTTGCGATTTAAGTGTCCTCATCTGATGGCTTATGGTTCATTGATGACAATGTCAAGGGAGTTTTCTGTTAAGATACGTGTGAAAGAGGCTCTGCTATATATAGTCTATTCTTTATTTGGAAAGCAGACTATGAGGGAAATACTTTGTTGCAGATATCATGTACTCGTTCTCTTGAATATCATTCCGGGCTATCTACTTTATCGGTTTTGGAAGAGGAAGTATTTTTTATAAAAATAAAGTTATGATTTCTATATTAATTCCAGTTTATAATACAGCTTCTTACTTGGCAGATTGTTTTAACAGTGTCATAAACCAGTTATACCAAGATTTTGAGGTTATAGTCATTGACGATGGGAGTACCGACGAGTCTGCCCAAATTTGTGATGAATGGGCAAAGAAGTATGCCCAGATTAAAGTGTTCCACCAAGAAAATCAAGGACTGATTGCTGCCCGTCGGGAAGGTTGGAAACATGCTGCCGGTGAATGGATGATGTTTCTGGACTCTGATGATATGCTGCCAAAGGACTCCTTGAAAACGCTTCATGCAGCTGCGGAGTACACCGACATGGTTATTGGTGCTTGCGGTGGGGGGGTATGTGCCGCCCCAGTGAACTCATTGCATGCCTTCAGACAACAGAGTATCACGGGAGGTAATTGGCCTATATCAGTTTGGGGTAAATTATACCGTAAGAGTTTGTTTGAAGATGCTGTGTTTGATGTGCCTCGCGAATGTTATAAAGGGGAAGATATGTTGCTGAATATTAAAGTGGCTTTTCGGATTAATCGCTTGCCCCATTTTGTCAATGCTGATGTGTACACTTATCGTCTCAGGCAGGACAGCATTACCCACACGTCTTCGGCCAGTCTGGATTATGAGGCGCTTTTTGACAAGTATCGGATAGCCTCCATTCCTAAACCTTTTCTGTCTGAATACATGAATGATATTCTTCTGTCACGTCTCAATGGTCTTAACGAAGTTGCCGTGTCCGACACTTACTCATTAACAATGAAACATCCATTTGTGAAACGGATATGCGATGATGCTGAGCAGGCTGGTTTCCGGTTGCCTTGGGTTTATGTTGTTTTGTTACGAACCAATATTTTCTGGTTGAAACGGAGTATTGGTTTCTATTTCCGACTCCGAAATTTTATGAGATTTAGGTGGAGACGGCTTTATCAACGTTTCATTTCTAAACAATAGTGCAGACTATTGGATTTAGGCTTTGTCTGATTTATACGTGGATTCGGTTCGAAAGTTTGTTAAGTTTCGATGGGGCGACGGAGGTGAAAAAATGACCGTCCGAGGCCTCGGATGAGTGAAAAACTGAAAAAACAGCTTTCCAACCCCTTGGAAGTAGAAAGATAGATACTTAAACCGAATTCGCGTAATTTATAGAAACTGTTCATGATGAGAATACTGCAAGTCGTTACGTCTTTAGAAACGGGAGGAGCAGAGGTGTTGATCGTTAATATGATTCCAAGATTGCAGTCCTTAGGGCATATCGTGGATTTATGTGTCTTTAATGGTGTGGAAACTCCATTGATGCAAAGGTTAAGGCGAGAGAGTCCACAGACAAAGATATATGCATTGGGGCGTGGAGTTTATAATCCTTTATATATCTTGAATTTGATAAAGATAATGCGAAGATATGATATCGTTCATACACATAATTCTTCCCCACAGCTTTTCGCTGCTGTTGCTAAAGTGTTATGCTCGGTGGAGCTTGTCTCCACCGAGCATACCACTTCCAATCGCAAACGCGATTGGAAGTGGTATGCTCCTATAGAAAGTTGGATGTATGGACAATATGCTCATGTGGCCTGTATCAGTAAAGTTGCAGAAAAGAAGTTACGGGAATATATCGGGGGGAGATGGTTAGATAAATCTTCCGATCGATATCATCGTATCTCTACGATTAATAATGGTATAGATGTAAAGAGTATCAGTGAGGCAACTCCCGATGCAGAATTGTTGTCTTTGAAAGAGCATAGAAAGGCGATTTTGATGGTTGCAGGGTTTAGAGAGGCAAAGGATCAAGATACTGTCGTTAAGGCTTTGAGTTTATTGGATAGGAATGAGTTTGAAGTATGGTTTGCAGGTATTGGCGTACGCCAAAATATTGTAAAGCATTTGGCTGATACACTTGGTGTTAGTGACAGAGTGAGATTTCTGGGCCTGCGTACGGACATACCGAATGTGCTCAGAACTGCGGATATGATTGTGATGTCGAGCCATTGGGAAGGATTATCATTGTCGAATATTGAAGGTATGAGTGCACATAAGCCTTTCATCGCAAGTAAGGTGAATGGTTTAAGAGAAGTGACAGAAGACTATGGTATTCTTTTTGAACACGGGGATGCTCATGGGTTAGCTGCCGAGATTGAACATTTAAGTATGGATAGCCAATATTATCAGCAAGTAGCAGATGCCTGTTATGAGAGGGCAGAACAATTTGATATTGACAAGATGATAATGGCTTACGAAAGAATGTATAAGCGTGTTGTCGGTATATTATGATTTTTATAACATACAAGAACATTGGAAAATACCTGTAGAAAAAAGTTATTTAGAGTAACAACAGCAGATATCTCTTTAGATGGTCTGCTGAAAGGTCAGCTGAAATACTTAAATCAATATTTTGAAGTTGTTGGAGTTACAAAAGATACAGGCGTATTAGAGGAAGTCGGGAAGCGTGAGGGAATACGGGTTATTGATGCTCCTTTAGAAAGGCCGATAAGCTTAATAAAAGATATAAGAGCTTTGTGGTTTCTATACAGGTTGTTCCGTAAAGAAAAACCTTGGTGCGTGCATGCCAATACTCCCAAAGGTAGTTTGCTGTCTATGATTGCTGCATACTTTGCACGAGTCCCTCATCGCATCTACACGGTTACAGGGTTACGCTATCAAGGTGCATCCGGGGTATTGCGCTCTGTTCTTAAGATGATGGAACGAGTTACATGTTTATGTGCAACAAACGTAATTCCCGAAGGGCATGGCGTACTTCATTGTTTGCAGGCTGATGGTATTACTCATAAGCCATTACGGGTGATATACAATGGAAATATAAATGGAGTTGACACCGAGTTTTTCAAGAAGGAGGAAAGCATACCACATGAGAGTTATACTTTTATATTTGTTGGCCGCATCGTACGGGATAAGGGAATAGCAGAACTTGTGTCGGCTATGAAGCGGCTTCCCGAGGCTCGCTTATTGCTTGTCGGCTCTTTTGAGGAAGGAGACCCTATTGCCGTTTCGGATAAAGATTATCTGATGAACTCTTCTCAAGTGACTTTTGTGGGCTGGCAGAATGATGTGCGTCCCTATATGTTACAAGCAGACTGTCTGGTTTTCCCCAGCTATAGGGAGGGATTTCCGAATGTGCCCTTGCAGGCCGGTTGTATGGAATTACCAAGTATCGTAACCAATATCAATGGTTGCAATGAAATTATCAAAGATGGTTTGAATGGAAAGATTATCCAGCCACATGATGCAGATGCCTTGTATATGACGATGAAGTGGATGCTGGAGCATAAGGAAGAAGGTCTGAGAATGGGATGTAATGCAAGAGAGATTGTGCAAGCAAAATATGAGCAGAAAGATGTATGGAAAGAACTGATAAAGATGTATCAAGAGTTGAAATAAGATGAGAAATTAAAAGCAGAAAAGAAGTTTAATGATGCTAATAAAGTAGAACAAGATACTGTCATTTAATATTTGAATATATTCCTCTCTCATCATGTTATATAATCTTGCCCATTTTTTGCGTGCACATTGTTCATGGATATGGACAATATTTGAGCTTGTCAATGCATGGCTTTTCGTGCTGCGATATGCTCATAAATTACCAGTAGTGATAGCGGGAAACATTGTACCATTGACTGTAGAGCGCATAGAAGCATTGGCTCAATTCTTCAAACGACAGCCCGAAGATGCATTTATTTATTTTCGTCCTCATGCCTTTGATGTGAAAACTTTGCATTCCTTGGTAAGGAATAAGGCCTTTTTAGCATATCTTGTCATTGATGATAATGGGGAAATCATAGGATATTTCTTTCTGCGTTGTTTCTTTTGGGGGAAATGTTATCGTGGATATATGACCGATTATGCACATCGTTGGCAGGGAATTAATCGCTTAATGGGAATAGAGGCCACGAAGATGGCTCGACATCTACATCTGCGTATGTTTGGTTCTATTGCTCCAAATAATGTTGCCAGCATGAAATCTGCCCAAGCTGTTAATGATATTAGAATAATAAAAGTACTACGTAACGGCGATTATTTAGTGGAATATCTACCGAAATCATGATGCTTAAAATTGTTTTTGATAAGGTTGTATCTCTTGTCGGGCTAATCATTCTTAGTCCAGTTCTATTGATAGTGGCCTTACTTATCAAATGGAAGATGCCTGGGCCTATATTATTCTGTCAGCAACGCGTTGGCCGTTATGGTAGGATTTTCACGGTTTATAAGTTCAGGACAATGACTGTGAAAGCTGAAGCATCTGTTGCAAGTCGCAATTCTGAAGCAACTTCTATTGCTTCTCAAGAGCAAAGTCGAATTACACCATTAGGAGAAAAACTCCGGAGATATAAACTTGATGAGTTACCTGAATTGTGGAATGTGTTGAAGGGCGATATGAGTTTTGTTGGTCCACGGCCAGATGTGCCGGGCTATGCAGACCAATTGCAGGGTGAAGACCGTGAGGTTCTGCTCTTACGCCCAGGTATTACAGGCCCTGCCAGTTTGAAATATCGCAATGAAGAGGATATTTTGGAAGCTGTTGATGAAGCATTACAAAAAGGGAGAAGCGGACTTCCAATTGGTATTACAACAGTGCAAGAATATAATGACAATGTGATTTATCCCGATAAAGTTCGGCTTAACCGCTATTATCTTCATCATTATTCATTCATAAAAGATATTCAGATGATTGTCTGTACGGTCTTAGGGAAACGAATGGAGTATGCCGGAGAACAAATTTGAAGCTCAATATAGTGAATAAAAGATAAGCTGTTGGCTAATGAACCATGGTTATCTTCGGGGATAGGAGAGTAAGGATAGTTGTTCTTTGCTCTCCTGTTATGTTATATAAGGGGTGTAAAAACAATGAAAGCAGTCATTTCTGACTGCTTAATATGTGGTACCACCAGGAATCGAACCGGGGACACAAGGATTTTCAGTCCTTTGCTCTACCAACTGAGCTATGGCACCATGTCGCTTATTTGCGCGTGCAAAGGTAGGAAATATTTATCGAAAACAAGCAGTGGATATAAAGAAAATACTTGCAGTTTATATTTATTAACATAACTACATGAGGGATCATTACCCATAAAATCATTGTATTTTCTTTATATCCAAGCCGTTGTTATTTACTTTTCATCGCGCAGTGGATTCCAACCTTGTGCCTGAAGTTCAAACTCGTTGTTGTCACGTGTGACGAGCATGCAACCGAGATTTTCCTTTGTAATATAGCCTATCTGCCGAATACCTCCTATGTTCTTAATCTTCTCATGGTCTCCGATAGGAACCGTGAAAAGCAGTTCGTAGTCTTCTCCTCCGTTGAGTGCGCAGGTAGTGAGGTTCATGTTGAATTGTTCTGCAGTGACAGCCGTCTGATAGTCAATAGGGATTTCTTTCTCATAGACACGGCAACCACATTGGCTTTGTTTGCAGATGTGCATCAGTTCACTGCTCAATCCATCTGAAATATCCATCATGGCAGTAGGTTTGATATTGGCTTCGCGCAGCTTTTCGATGATATCTCCCCTTGCTTCGGGTTTTAACTGACGGTCAAGCAAGTATTCTTTCCCGGCAAAGTCAGGCTGGAATTCCTCCACAGTTTGACGCTGTTCACGCAACGCTTTAAGTTTAGCTTCATCTTTATGAGCCTGTGCCTCGCGTACCTTTTTATTATAGTCGTCAATTTGTGAATAGTAGACAGCTTTCTCTCGTTCAAGAATTTGCAATCCCATATATGCTGCACCAAGGTCACCACTGACACAAATAAGATCTGTTTCCTTCGCACCATTACGATAGGTAATCAATTCTTTCGGAGCCTCACCTACACAGGTTATACTGATAGCTAAGCCCGTTCTGGAAGATGTGGTATCGCCACCAACGATGTCAATGTCCCATTTGCTGCAGGCTTCACGCATTCCCATATAGAAAGCATCAAGGTCTTCTACCGTAAACCGTTTGCCCAAAGCAATGCTGACAATTAATTGGCGTGGCGTTCCATTCATGGCGAATATGTCGCTGATGTTGACCATTGCAGCCTTATACCCCAGCGTGTGCATGTCGGTGTAGGTGAGGTCGAAATGAATACCTTCCATCAGCATGTCCGAAGTGATAAGTACTTCGGAATTGGGATAGCTGAGCACAGCACAGTCATCGCCCACACCATATTGGGTGCTTGTATTTTTAATCTGAATATCTTTGGTGAGTCGGTCAATGAGGCCAAACTCACCAAGTTTTGAGATTTCTGTCATTCTCTTATGTTTTGTTTTACGAGCGACGAATCATCTCACGCATGATTTCTGTCATCTTAGGCTGGGCTTCATTGGCAGCTTTCTGTACTTCCTCATGGCTCACTTCAACAGGAACGTCGAAGCCACCGAGGTCAGTAATAATGCTGATGCCAAACACCTTAATACCGCAGTGACAAGCTACAATCACCTCTGGAACAGTGCTCATGCCGACTGCATCTGCTCCCATGTGGTGATACATGCGATATTCTGCCGGCGTTTCGAATGTCGGTCCCTGCACACCCATATAGACACCGTGCATCAATCGAATTCCTTTTTCTTTGCCAATCTCGTCAGCCAGCTCAATCAGTTCATGGTTGTAGGCCTCATGCATGTCGGGAAAACGTGGCCCTGTAGGAAAGTTCTTGCCACGCAAAGGATGTTCCGGGAAGAGGTTGATGTGGTCAGTGATAATCATCAGATCACCGATTTTGAAGTCGGGGTTCATACCACCTGAAGCATTGCTGACAAACAAAGTCTCAATTCCCAATTCATACATTACGCGCTCTGGGAAAGTCACTTCCTTCATGTTATAGCCTTCATAGAAATGGAAACGACCTTCCATGGCCATGATATCCTTGCCTCCAAGTTTTCCGAAAATCAGTTTTCCGGCATGTCCTTCAACCGTCGATACCGGGAAATTAGGTATCTCACTATAAGGGAATTCGTAGCTATCTGTTATCTCTGAAGCTAATTGTCCGAGGCCCGTTCCCAGGATAATGGCTGTCTTTGGACTTGTGGTCATCCTTTCCTTTAACCAGGATGCTGTTTCTTGAATTCTTTCGTACATAGTCTATGATTTTATTGTTAAATTCTTCTTCTTGATTAAGCATGAACTTCACCTTGATAGGAAGCACATAGAGATTTTGCCTTACATCCTCACTCAGTCCCTCGATTTGTTCGAGTCGAGTAGCATCTTTCTCTGTTGTCACGATAATCTTTTCACCCTCAATGGCATGAAAAGTATCGTTGATGTTCACTATATCTTTATTCTTAAACCGGTGATGATCGGCGAATGTCAGTGGCGTAATCTCTTTCACATGAGGTTTCATGTCAACAATCATCTGCTTGGGTGAGGCGATACCTGTAAGCAACATAATGTGTTTGTCGGCCAGTTCGCACTTGTCAAGCAGAGGCTTTTCTTTTGCAAAGAGGGGCTTGAGTTTGTCGTATTCTATCGTTGTAAAGAATAAACTCTGATAGGGATAGAGGTTCATGGCCTTGGTAAGGACGCGAAACTCCATCGGTTTAAGGTCTTTAGGGCATTTTGTAACGATGACAATATCTGCGCGGTTCTTACCCGACTGCTGTTCACGGAGTCTGCCGGCAGGCAGAAGTTTATCATAGATAATCAGTCGGTGATAGTCTACAAGCAGGATGTTGATGCCCGGTTTCACATAGCGGTGCTGGAAAGCATCATCCAGAAGAATAACGTCGGTGTCGTTTGTTTGGGCATCACCCGTGAGGCGTTCAATGCCATTTACACGCTTCTTGTCAACTGCAATGTGCACATCGGCAAATTTTTTCTTCATCTGATAAGGCTCATCTCCTATGTCCTGCACTGTCGACTCGTTGTCGGCCAGCACATAGCCATGGCTCTTTCGCTTGTAGCCCCGTGACAGAACAGCCACTTTAACCTTATCTTTCAGCAAGCGAATCAAGTATTCCACATGCGGAGTCTTACCCGAACCGCCTACTGTGATGTTCCCCACGGAGATGATAGGAATGTCATAGTCGTGTTGTTTCAGCAATCCGATGTTGAACAACTGATTGCGAATTCCTACGCCAAGTCCATAAAACCAGCTCAGTGGCAGCAGCCATTCGTTGATGTGTATGAAGTCTCCTTCTGTCCTCATCCCTATTTTATTTTGATGATATAAGGCATGCGTGCCTGCACTTTATCCATGTGTTTGGCATCGTTGATGATTTTGAATGGCTCATAGAACTCGCCCAAGTAAGCCTGCATCTTACCGTTGAGCAAGTCATCACCGCCTACATAACTGCCTAACAACTGCTCCCATGTGCTCAACGGAGATGGGTAGGAAGCGGTTTCATAGTCATTCATCTTAGCTAATTTGGCCGCTTTCACAATGGCATCATCCAACCCGCCAAGCTGGTCGACAAGCTTCAGTTTGATAGCGTCTTGCCCTAACCAAACGCGACCTTGTGCGATGTTTTCCACCTGCTCCATAGTCATCTTACGGCCTTCTGCCACGCGCTTTTTGAAAAGCATGTAGCCTCGGTTCACATTATTCTGAAGCAATGAAAGCTGCTCCGGAGTGAAAGGATGGCCCGAAGCTCCAAACACAGAATTGCGGTTAGTCTTCACTTCTGCATAGTTAATGCCTAATTTCTTCGTGTAGAGTTCACTTCTGTCAAGGAACAATCCAAAGATACCGATGCTGCCGGTAATGGTCGTTGGGTCTGCAACTATCCAGTTGGCATTGCTGCTGAGATAGTATCCGCCGGAGGCAGCTGCACCACTCATTGACACAACTACGGGCTTTACTTTCTTCAATTCGCTGATTTGATGCCAGATTTGTTCGGATGCATAGGCTGAACCACCCCCCGAGTTAACTCTGATAACCACGGCTTTCACGTCGTCATCTTTAGCCAAATCCTCCAGATCTCTGCACATGTCGTTGCCTACAATCTGGCGATCGTCCTGGAAAAGACTTTGTGGAGACGCCTTGTCGACAATGTCTCCGTAGGCATAGTAGACGGCAATATGCTCTCCCGTTACAGGTGTATCGTCGGCGTTGATGTCGTCAACTGTGAGTTTATTGATATCATCTTCCTTGTCTATTCCTAATTGTTTTCTGACGATGTCTGCTATCTGGTCGTTGTAGATAAGTCCATCAACCAACTTATATTTCTGCATGTTTTCAGGAGCCTCCAGCGTGATAACGCGGTCAGCATAAGCGTTGAGACTGTCTTTGTTGAGGCTTCTGTTCTTGGCTACAGTCGCGAGAATGGTGTTCCACCAGCCGTCAAGATAGCGTTGAGTCTGCTCGCGGTCGGCATCACTGATGTTGTCGGCTGTCAGCTGTTCTACAGCACTCTTGTATTTCCCCACCTTTGTAGTGACGAACTTTATACCTACTTTTGCGAGCAAATTCTTATAATATACTTTCTCGCCTCCAATACCCGACCATTCAATCATACCGTCTTTATTCAGGTATATTTTGTTGGCAGTCGAGGCTAAATAATAGCCCAGTGTGCTGTAGTTCTCACCGTAGGCAATAATCCATTTGCCCGATTTTCGGAAGTCAAGCAATGCTTTCTCTATTTCTTCTGCTTGTGCAAGATCAGCCCCAAACTGTCCGGCTTCAAGATAGATACCTGCCACTTTGTCATCGTCTTTCGCTTTCTTAATGGCTTTCATCGTGCCTTCGAAACTCAATGATGATATCCCTTGCAGGCTGTTCATCATGTTTTCTTCTTCCTGTTCGGTCATGCTGCCATCGAGTTTCAGCACCAATACCGAGTTGTCTTCAATCTTTGTGGTTGATGAAGAGGATGCAATGATGCCTATAAGACACATGAACCCCATGAAACTCATGACGATACCGAAGAGAAAAAGCCCCAACATGGTGGCGAATACATTCTTGAAAAAGTCTTTCATACGTCTACCTTAATCAGATGAATAGTTGTAAAATGAAGTTTATCTGCATCGCATTGGCTTGCTTCAAGAATGGTTTCAGCCTGCTCGTAGCGACACATTATTATATATGTAGATGCAAAGATAGGAAAATTAATTTATATTTATTGAATTACACTGACATTTTTTACGTGCTTTCGGCCTTTTCATGACTCCACAGAGGCAGGCACTTGCTCTTACTTGTCAAATGGAGAAAGACAGAAAGGTGCGTTATGATTATTTAACAAAATAATCAAATCATTTTACAAGACAGGCGGAGTCGTCTGCTATGGGCAATCTCCTTACTTGTTCATATCGTCTGGGAAGCGATGTGATTTGCGTCAAAACAACTTGTAATCTGTGGCATCTTATGCGGTGATTTGATGCAAGTTACAACGTGATATGAGGCAGATTAAACTCCAATTCAAGCCATGTTGCAATGCCGTTTGGCGGTAAGCACAAAAAAGGGGAACGCACCTTTCTGCGTTCCCCGATGCAAAGATAATGAATTTTCGAGGCGAATGCAAATCTGAGTTGAAAGAAGTTTACAGTTGCGGAGACTTTTGTTGAGTCTTTGTGCCATGTATGTCGGTAAGGTGGTTTAGCGCTGTTCGTCTATGAAAGGAATACCTTTTTCCAATAAGTCGTTGGCTTTTTATGCTGCAGTTTCATTTTATTCGGATAAAAACAATTACCTTTGTGAGGGATATTCTAATCGCATTGAACAATGAAAATCATCGTAAAACACCTGCTGAATTTAATGTTGTTGTGGTTCGTTATACCGCTGCATGCACAACATGATGTATGTAAGAAGGAGATAACTCTTCCCGAAAGTTCGTCTTCAACACTCGTGGCTTTCTTCCCTGAACAGCCTTCGGGACGTGCTGTTGTGGCTTTGTGGGACGATGTTGACACACAGAATGTGCAGGAAATCAAGGCTAAAGATTGGGCAAGTTTTTTTGTTCAGCGTGGCATTTCATTCTTTGTCGTGAAGTACAGTCTGCCTGACGCTGCACGTTCTCAACTTGTTGTTGATGCAGAAAAGGCCGTGAAAATGGTGCGTGACAGTGCTGCTGTCTGGCACATTAACCCCTATGATGTGGGTATAATGGGTTGGGGCATGGGTGGATATGCCGCTTCTGTCGTTTCCACACAATCGGCATTTGCCGTGCGCCCTGACTTTACTTTGCTGCTCAATCCTGTCATTTCTCCCAATGCCATGAATGCAGCAATTCAGCCATCCCATGGAGGAAATGCGGCAAAGGTGGTTGGAAAGGAAACAAATGAGCATTTCTCTGCCGACCGATATGTGAGGCCTCATCTCACTTCTGAAGCAGTTCTGTTCCTTACCAATGATGACAAAGCGGTCAATCCTTTGTTGAATGGTATAGCCTACTATGCAGCCATGCATCGTAACGGCAATGCCTGTGCACTCTTTGTCTATCCCAAAGGTGGGCACGATTTCGGGAGTTCATCGGCTTCTCCCTGTCGTCTGCAATTGTTGGGTGATTTGAGTTCATGGCTCAATCTTCATCAGGCTTCGGCCACTCCGCAATCTGTTCGTGTGGCTTGTATAGGCAACAGCATCACTGATGGGTATGGCATTTACATGGCAGATGCCAATGGTTATCCGGCAGTGTTGCAGAAACTGCTTGGCAAGCGCTATACTGTGAGAAACTTTGGTGTCAGTTCTCGCACGATGCTTCGCCGTGGAGATTGGCCTTATGTCAACGAGTTGGCATGGCGGGATGCGCAGGCTTTCAATCCCGATATTGTCGTGTTGAAGCTTGGAACCAATGATTCTAAGCCCGAAAATTGGCGCTTTGGTGCGGACTTCGAGGCTGATTTGTTGGCAATGGTAGATACTTTGCAAGCTCTCCCGGCTCGTCCTGCGGTGTATTTGGCAACGCCAATCCCTGCATTCAAACCCACTTGGAATATCAACGACTCTGTGATTGTGAATGCCATTGTGCCTGTTATCCGCAGCGTTGCACGCAAACGGCATTGCAAGGTCATTGACTTGCACACAGCCTTTGCCCCATATGGTGACTTGATGCAGGCCGATGGCATTCATCCCACGGCTGAAGGAGCAGCGAAAATGGCAGAGTTTATCTCTGCAAAACTAAAGTCCGATCAGGGTGATTGAGCTTTCATCAGCTCATTTTCTCTTGCTGCCAGATATGGCATATAGCACTGCCAAAATTGTCATATATATCATGTTGGCACATTTTTGGCATATAGGCAGGTGTCAAAAAGAAAGTGAAACATTAAATATATAATCATTATGAACATTAAACCATTAGCAGACAGAGTGCTGGTTTTACCTGCACAAGCAGAAGAAAAAGTAGGTGGTATCATTATTCCTGACACAGCAAAGGAGAAACCTCAACGTGGAAAAGTCATTGCCGTAGGCCAGGGTACGAAAGATGAGGCTATGGTTCTGAAAGAGAACGACGTTGTTCTCTATGGCAAGTATGCAGGAACAGAACTCGAATATGAGGGTGAGAAATATCTGATTATGCGCCAGAGTGATGTGCTGGCAGTAGTGGGTTAAGTCCTCAAATCATGAAGTTCAAAAGTCAAAAAATAATTTTTTAAGAAATAATTCATTATGGCAAAAGAGATAAAATATGATGTAGATGCACGCGAACTCTTGAAGAGAGGCGTTGATCAGTTGGCAAATGCAGTGAAAGTTACACTTGGTCCTAAAGGCCGTAACGTTGTTATTGAAAAGAAATTCGGTGCTCCTCAGATTACCAAAGACGGTGTTACCGTAGCCAAGGAAGTGGAACTTGAGGATCATTTCGAGAACACTGGCGCACAACTTGTAAAGAGTGTAGCCAGCAAGACAGGCGATGATGCCGGTGATGGAACGACAACTGCAACGATACTTACGCAGGCAATCGCTACGGAAGGATTGAAGAATGTGACTGCAGGAGCTAATCCTATGGATTTGAAACGCGGTATTGACAAGGCTGTTAAGGCTGTTGTAGACTATATAAAGGAGCATGCAGAGCTGGTTGGTGACAACTATGACAAGATAGAACAGGTTGCAACGGTTTCTGCCAACAATGATCCTGAAATAGGAAAGCTGCTTGCTGATGCTATGCGTAAGGTTTCAAAGGACGGTGTTATCACTATCGAAGAAAGCAAAACCCGTGATACCAATATCGGTGTTGTTGAGGGTATGCAGTTTGACCGCGGTTATCTGAGTGGTTATTTCGTAACTGATGCCGACAAGATGGAGTGTGTGATGGATAATCCATATATCCTTATCTATGATAAGAAAATCAGTAATCTTAAAGACTTCTTGCCTATACTTCAGCCCGCAGCTGAAAGCGGTCGCCCATTGTTGGTGATAGCAGAAGACGTGGATTCTGAAGCACTTACGACATTGGTTGTAAACCGTTTGCGTGGTGGTTTGAAGATCTGTGCTGTCAAGGCTCCTGGCTTTGGCGACCGTCGTAAAGCCATGTTGGAAGACATTGCCGTGTTGACAGGTGGTGTTGTTATCAGTGAAGATAAGGGCTTGAAGCTTGAACAGGCTACGCTTGAAATGTGTGGTTCTGCCAAGAAAGTTACGGTTTCAAAGGATAACACAACGATTGTTGACGGTGCAGGTGCCAAGGAAAGCATCAAAGATCGCGTGGCTCAGATCAAGAACGAGATTGCTAATACGAAGAGTTCTTACGACAAAGAGAAGTTGCAGGAACGTCTGGCTAAGTTGGCCGGTGGCGTTGCAGTGCTCTATGTTGGTGCCAACTCTGAAGTTGAGATGAAAGAAAAGAAAGATCGTGTTGACGATGCTTTGTGTGCTACTCGTGCAGCCATGGAAGAAGGTGTTGTAGCAGGTGGCGGTACAACTTATGTCCGTGCACTCGAAGCCTTGAAAGATCTTAAGGGAGAAAATGCCGATGAGCAGACTGGTATCAAGATTGTAGAGCGTGCCATTGAAGAGCCACTTCGTCAGATTGTTGCCAATGCAGGCGGTGAAGGTTCTGTAGTTGTTAACAAGGTTCTTGAGGGTGAAGGTGACTTCGGATACGATGCTCGCACTGATGAGTATGAGGATCTGCGCAAAGCAGGTATCATTGATCCGGCGAAAGTTGCACGTGTTGCACTTGAGAATGCAGCCTCTATTGCAGGCTTGTTCCTGACAACAGAGTGCTTGATTACAGAAAAACCGGAGCCTCAGTCAGCAGCAATGCCGGCACCACAGCCTGGTATGGGCGGTATGATGTAAATGATATCTGATTGTTCTGAACATTCAACCGCATGGTTGTTTGTTAGAGAACAATCCCCAAAATATAACCGGTTCACTCTATGATAGAGTGAACCGGTTTTTTATTCCGTTCGTAGGTAAAATGTCACTGAATATAGATTACAGGGTTAATAAAAATAAAAAAAACGATTTATATCTTTGAACCTATTCGGATTTTGCCTATCTTTGCATCAAACAGAGATATAAAAGTATTGGATGTTAAATCCGAGAAAGATATTTTTTGATTTGTTTTAGTAGATTAGTTTTTAAGTAGTTTGTTTTTGAAAATCGGTTGTCGTGATGACATCCGATTTTTTGTTTATTCGCTTTGAGGTTTATTTCTTTATTCCTATCTTTGCAATATGAAAGTGAAAATTGATTGGAAACGCGTGGCATTGTTGGCCTTTGTAGCCATTTTGTTGCTTTATATCACGAAGTCATTCTTTATGTCATTAGGCATCATGATGATACTTCTGCTCATCGATGCATTGCTTGCACAATGGGAAGATAACCGTAAGAACAAGGACAGATTCAAATAATCATGGAAAAACTAACCGCACTTTACGTGCAGTATAAAGGTGAGAAGCCTGCTACTATAGAGAAGATGCCGGGTGCAGGAAGCAACAGACAATACTATCGTTTCATTGGAAATGATGGCGAAAGCGTTATTGGAGTGGTGGGAACGAGCCGAGATGAAAATCATGCTTTCATTTATCTTGACCGCCATTTCATGCTGCGTCAGCTTCCGGTTCCTCATGTTCTGGCCGTGAGTGAAGACGAGTTACGTTATCTGCAGACTGATTTGGGACATACATCTCTGTTTGATGCCATTCAGGGAGGACGTGAAGCAGGTGGACGTTACAATCAAAATGAACAGCAGCTGCTCATAAGAACAATCCGTGCTTTGCCTAATTTCCAGATACGGGGTGCCCGTGGTCTTGATTGGAATAACTGCTATCCGCAGCCCGAGTTTAATGAGGAAAGTGTGCTGTTCGACCTTAATTATTTCAAATATTGCTTCTTGAAAGCCACCGGACTCGATTTCCATGAGCTGAAACTTGAAGCCAATTTCCATATGTTTGCCAAGGACTTGGCAGCTGAAGTGGGGGATAGTTTTCTCTATCGTGACTTCCAAGCCCGCAACATTATGCTTGATAATGAGGGCAACCCCTACTTCATTGATTTCCAAGGTGGCCGTAAAGGACCTTTCTACTATGACCTTGCATCGTTCCTTTGGCAGGCTTCTGCCAAGTATTCCTTTAAGCTTCGCCGCAAGTTGGTCTATGAATACTACGATGCTTTGAAGCAATATACCGAGGTTCCAAGTGTGCGTCATTTTGTGAGTCGACTTAGTCTTTTCGTGCTGTTTCGCTTGCTTCAGGTGCTTGGAGCATATGGGTTTCGCGGTTATTTTGAGCGTAAGAGGCATTTCCTCGACTCAATTCCGCCCGCAATGGATAATCTGCGGGAACTCTTAAAGATGAATTCTGAACTCTTTCCTTACCCCTATATGATGAATATGTTGCGCCGTTTGACTGAGCTTCCTCAGTTTGCACAGATTGAGAAATCGGCCGTGTCACGTTCTGATGGCTATAAAACCAGCGACAGTAAAGTATATGAAGCGCATCCTCAAGACGGCCCTGCTACGTTCTCAAAATATGATGGTAGCGGCCCTTTGGTAGTCAGGGTGAATAGCTTTTCCTATCGTAAGGGCATTCCAGAAGACCCATCGGGCAATGGTGGTGGCTATGTTTTCGACTGCCGCAGTACATATAATCCTGGGCGATATGAACCTTACAAGAAGTTAACGGGCTTGGATGAACCCGTTATTCGCTTTCTCGAAGACGACGGAGAGATACTCACTTTCCTTGAAAGTGTCTACAAACTGGCCGATCATCACGTTGCCCGTTACATGCAACGTGGCTTTACCAATCTGATGTTTTCTTTTGGTTGTACGGGCGGACAGCATCGTTCGGTTTACAGTGCACAGCATCTTGCAGAGCATATTCATGACAAGTTTGGCATTGAAGTGCGCATCCGGCATCGTGAACAGGGCATAGAACAGGTGCTTGAAGCACGGAAATGAGACGTTAACAGCATAGATTAATTTTGCCAATTCATAGAAAACAATTAAATTTGTAGGCATTAAAATTCTGAATGATGCAAGCAATGATTTTCGCCGCAGGCATGGGGACACGCCTGAAACCGCTTACTGACAGCATACCAAAGGCTTTGGTAAGAGTGGGAGGAGAGCCTCTGTTGAAGCGCGTTATCCTTAGACTGAAGGATGCAGGTTTTAAGAGAATAGTCATCAATGTGCATCACTTTGCCAATCAGATAACGGATTATTTGAAAGAAAACAATAACTTTCAGCTTGATATTTGCATCAGTGATGAAACTGCCGGACTGCTTGAGACGGGTGGAGGCATTAAGTTTGCCCGTTCTCTTTTTAAGCTTAATGAGCCTATCTTAATCCATAATGTCGACATATTGAGTAATGTTGACCTTCGGAAATTCTACAAATCAGACCGTAAGTTGATGTGCGCTTCATGTGGCATTCCTCAGGAAGAGGCAGGTGCGGTGTTGCTCGTCAGTTGGCGAAAGACCAAGCGTTATCTGCTTTTTAATCATGAAATGCGACTTGTGGGATGGGTAAATATCGAAACAGGTGAGGTGAAAAGCCCTTATCAAGAGGTGCAGGAGGCATCGGTAGATGACCTGCAAAAGCAATTCCATATGTATGCTTTTTCAGGCATTCACTCGTTTTCTCCGCAGCTTTTTCCTTTGATGGATGCTTATCCTGACCGTTTCCCAATCATGGATTTCTATTTACAGAACTGCGACAAGGTGGCCATTAAAGGCTATGTGAAGAGTGATCTTGAATTAATGGATGTAGGTAAACTCGACACGCTTGAACAGGCGGAAGCCTTCGCCGAGCGTCTGAAACAATGACAAAAAGTAATACTAATTATATCAATTTACTATGCAACAGAAGATAATTATTCTTGACTTCGGTTCACAGACCACACAGCTTATCGGCCGTCGTGTGCGTGAATTGGACACCTTCTGCGAAATTCTGCCTTATAACAAGTTTCCCAAAGACGACCCAAATATCATTGGTGTCATCTTGAGTGGCAGCCCTTATTCGGTTCATGACAAGGAAGCTTTCAAGGTAGATCTTGGCCAGTTCATTGGTAAATACCCTGTTCTGGGTATCTGCTATGGTGCTCAGTTTATTTCTTATGCTAACGGGGGAAAGGTCGAACAGACGGGAACGCGCGAATATGGTCGTACAAATCTTGAGACCATTGATACCGATTGCGCTGTCTTCAAAGGTTTTGAAAAAGGCTCACAGGTATGGATGAGCCATGGCGATACTATCACTGCAATCCCTGAAGGCTTTAAGGTTACAGGCTCAACCTCCGATGTAAAGTATGCCGCTTTTGCCAATGAAGCAGAGCGTGTGTGGTGTGTTCAGTTCCATCCGGAGGTATATCATTCCCTGCAAGGCATGCAGTTGTTGCGCAATTTCGTGGTGGACATCTGTGGAAGCAAGCAGGAATGGAGCCCGGCTTCATTCGTGGAAAGCACCGTTGCAGACCTGAAAAAGCAGTTGGGTAACGACCGCGTAATCCTCGGTTTGTCGGGAGGTGTCGACTCTTCTGTGTGTGCAACCCTGCTCAATAAAGCCATAGGAAATAATCTTACCTGTATTTTCGTCGACCATGGCATGCTTCGCAAGAACGAATTTACCAAGGTCATGGAGGCTTATCAGGGTTTAGGACTCAACGTTGTAGGCGTTGATGCCAGTGAAAAGTTCTTCAAAGACCTTGACGGAGTGACTGATCCTGAACAGAAACGCAAGATTATCGGCCGTGATTTTGTAGAGGTGTTCAATGCTGAAGCCAAGAAGATTACCGATGCAAAATGGTTGGCTCAAGGCACAATCTACCCTGACCGTATTGAGAGTTTGAGTATTACGGGCATGGTGATCAAGAGTCATCACAATGTAGGTGGACTGCCCAAAGAGATGAAGTTAAAGCTTTGTGAACCGCTGCAGTGGCTTTTCAAGGACGAAGTTCGTCGTGTGGGTTATGAATTGGGTATGCCTGAACGTCTCATCAAACGTCATCCGTTCCCCGGCCCGGGCTTGGCAGTTCGCATTCTTGGCGACATCACTCGCGAGAAGGTTCGTATTCTTCAAGATGCTGATGACATCTATATTGAGAAGATGCACAACTACAAGATGCCTGACGGAAGCCCGCTCTATGACCATGTATGGCAGGCAGGAACAGTGTTGCTTTCAACCATTCGCTCGGTTGGAGTGATGGGAGATGAGCGTACATATGAGCATCCTGTTGCCCTCCGTGCAGTGACTTCGATGGATGCAATGACGGCAGACTGGGCACATCTTCCTTATGATTTCATGGCCGAAGTGTCTAATGAAATCATTCGAAAGGTAAAGGGTGTCAACCGCGTCTGCTATGATATATCCTCAAAACCACCTTCGACAATCGAGTGGGAATAAAGGAAAACTAAAAAGATAAAAAGGTTAAGAAGCAAGAAGAGGGTGTGTGATGCAATGTGTGTACCTGCATGTTACTTCTCTCTTCCTGCTTTCTTTTTCTTTCTTTTTTATGCTTTTTCCTTTTAACTTCTTTACCTTTAAAATCTTTTACAATTGCCTTTGCATAGCTCGCGTATTTGAAAAACAAAATCTCTTGGCTGTGAATACGCCCGTTTTGAGCGCTTTAAGCAAGATGCTGGCTATCAGTTGGTTACGTGAAATGATAAAGATTGCGCTGCAAGAAATAATGAAAAATCAAGTCATCTCATATAGAATTACACTGCATTTTGACTTATATTAAGCAACAAGATGATGCAGATTGCACGATGAAATGACAGTAGTGAGGGGCTGATTTGACTTATTTCAGCAAATTGTCTGGCTGAAATAGCTCTTCTTTTTGCAAGATGATGCCTGTTTTTCTCTTTTTAATGCGTTTTTCATTTCTATTTGGTCTGCTCTGAAAGGGGTAAAAAACAGTATTATAAATTTACAATATGTCCCTCTCTTCATTTGCATAATTCGAGATAAATTCTTATTTTTGCTACATGAAATGCACGTGTGTCATGGATGAAGATGTTGCATGTGGAAGTTTCAAATGGCTTTAGTAACGTTGGAATGACAGTAATAAAAAAGAGTAAGGCAGGTAGGAATAAGACGCTGACGATATCGGGCGGTGAACGCATGTTGCTGCAATCAAAGGTGAACAGCATTGAAGATCTGAAGTCGGGACTTTTTGATGATGTGATAGTTCATGGCGACTTGCTGGATTGTCTGGGGCTTATTCCGGATGAATATTTCAATCTTATCGTGATTGATCCGCCATATAATCTGGATAAAGATTTCAATGGTAACCGTTTCTCTGCTATGAAGTCGGCTGGTTATGAGGACTATCTGCGTAGTTGGTTTGGGCAGGTTTGCGATAAACTGCGATCTGATGGGTCACTTTATATGTGTGGCGATTGGAAGTGCAGTGCTTCGATGCAGCGTGTCATTGAAGAGCGGTTGACGGTTATAAATCGTATTACATGGCAGCGGGAAAAGGGGAGAGGAGCACGGATGAATTGGAAAAACGGCATGGAAGACATTTGGTTTGCCGTGAAAAATCCCAAAGATTATTATTTCAATATTGATGCAGTGAAGGTTAAGCGCAGGGTAAGAGCGCCTTATCGGATAGAGGGACAGCCTAAAGATTGGGAGCAGTCGGAGGATGGAAAGTATCGGTTTACCTGTCCGTCGAATTTCTGGGATGATATCAGTGTGCCGTTTTGGTCGATGCCGGAGAATACAGAACATCCCACTCAAAAGCCAGAAAAACTCTATGCCAAGCTGTTGCTTGCTTCGTCAAAAAGCGGAGACAGGGTTTTTGATCCATTTCTGGGCAGTGGCACATTGGCTGTCGTGGCAAGAAAACTTAACCGGAAATTCTGTGGTGTTGAAATCAATGAGGAATATTGTTTGTGGGCGGCTAAGCGTCTTCTGCAGGCAGATATGGATAAAACTATTCAGGGATATGCCGATGGTGTGTTTTGGGAACGCAACTCTTTTGCCGAGCAAAAGCGGGCGAACAAGGCTGAAGAGTAGAAAGATTACGGTTCTGATGCCATCTGTTCTGTAATAGAAGGGGGGTGCAATGAAATAAAAGTCTGAAGCTTCTGACGGCTCCAGACTTTCTTATGTTTAGTGAAATCAGTATATGTCTACTTGTTTTTCAGCAGGTCGCGGATTTCAGTAAGCAACTTCTCTTCGGCTGTCGGCTCTGGTTCTGGGGCAGGAGCTGCAGGCTCTTCGGCTTTCTTCTTTGCAAGTTTGTTAATGCCTTTCACGAGCAAGAACACGCAGAAAGCAATGATGAGGAAGTCTAAAACGGTCTGCAGGAAGTTGCCATAGTTGATGGAAACGCTTTGCATTTCTTCAATACCAGGGAGCTTTACAGCCGGAAGTTCTATTTTCAGATCACTGAATTTCACACCGCCGATGAGCCAACCTATCGGTGGCATGATGATATCATCAACGATAGAGGAAACGATTTTGCCGAAAGCACCGCCGATGATAACACCGACAGCCATATCGACTGCATTGCCTTTGACGGCAAACTCTTTGAATTCTTGAATAAATTTACCCATATTTATAATATTAATAATGTATGCCTTACTTCGTAAAACGTATGGTGTGCTTTTGTCATATCGGGTTTACAATAATTGCTGTAATCTCCAATCACGTTGCCATATGCTAAAAGTAGTCCATATTTTTAATATATTTAATATAACTTGCGCCTGCAAAAATAAAAAAAATATTGTATCTTTGCAATCGTAACAGACGAAATGTTACGAAATAAAAGATAAAAAATATTGTTTTATAAACCTTTATAAAAAAATTAAATTAAAATGGTAAATGTAGCTATTAACGGCTTTGGCCGTATTGGTCGTCTCGCATTCCGTCAGATGTTTGAGGCAGAAGGTTATGAGGTTGTTGCTATCAACGACTTGACAAGTCCTAAGATGCTTGCTCATCTGTTGAAGTATGATACCGCTCAGGGTGGCTTCGCCGGCAAGTTCGGTGAGGGCAAGCACACTGTAGAGGCAACAGAAGATTCTATCATTGTTGATGGTAAGGAAATCAAAATCTCTGCTGAGAAAGACGCTGCTAACTGCCCATGGGCTGCTAATAAAGTAGACGTTGTTCTCGAGTGCACAGGTTTCTATACATCTAAGGAAAAGGCTTCTGCTCACTTGAAAGCAGGCGCAAAGAAAGTTGTTATCTCTGCTCCGGCCGGTAACGATCTGCCTACAATCGTATTCAATACAAACCACAAGACTCTGACTGCAGCTGATACTGTTATCTCTGCAGCATCATGCACCACCAACTGCTTGGCTCCTATGGCTGCAGCTTTGAATGCATATGCTCCTATCCAGAGTGGTATCATGTCAACCATTCACGCTTACACAGGTGATCAGATGATTCTTGATGGTCCTCAGCGTAAGGGTGATCTTCGTCGTTCTCGTGCAGGTGCATGCAATATTGTTCCTAACTCAACAGGTGCAGCTAAAGCTATCGGTCTTGTAATTCCTGAGTTGAACGGTAAGTTGATCGGTTCTGCACAGCGTGTTCCAACTCCAACCGGTTCTACAACAATCCTCGTTGCTGTTGTTAAGGGCAAGGATGTTACGGTTGAAGGTATCAATGCAGCAATGAAGTCTGCAGCTACAGAGAGCTTCGGTTACAATGAGGATCAGATTGTTTCTTCTGATATCATCGGTATGCGTTTCGGCTCTTTGTTCGATGCTACACAGACAATGGTAAGCAAGATTGACGATGATACCTATCAGGTACAGGTTGTTTCTTGGTATGACAACGAGAACTCTTATACTTCTCAGATGGTTCGTACAATCAAGTACTTCGCTGAATTGAAGTAATACTCGCTTGAAATTCATCTGCTGTTCTTTCCGGAGAGGAGGGTAACAGACGGATAAAATATAATCCCTATCAGTTTGCTGGCAGGGATTTTTTTTATTAACTTTGTCCGCATGAAGAATGAATGTCATGACAATACATGTGAACGGGTTCGGCCATTGATTACAATTCTTGGCCCGACGGCTTCCGGGAAAACTGACCTTGCAGCTCATTTGGCCTATCAACTTGATGCAGAAATCATCAGTGCCGACAGCCGACAGGTGTATCGCGGCATGACTATTGGCACAGGAAAAGACTTAGATGATTATATGGTTCATGGGCGGGAAATACCTTATCATCTGATAGATATCTGTGAACCAGGCACCAAATATAATCTTTTTCGCTATCAGGAGGATTTCTTTAGCGCGTATACTGATATTGTAGCGCGTGGCAAACAGCCGATTCTCTGTGGTGGAACCGGACTCTATATTGAGTCGGTTCTCAAGGGATATCATCTTTCACCGGTGCCTCAAAATCAAGCTTTACGTGATAAACTTGCAGGCAAATCACTTGGTGAACTGACAGAAATATTGGCAGAATTGAAGTCACAGAGTGGGAGCAAGATGCATAATAAGACAGATGTTGACTCTTGCCAACGTGCCGTCCGTGCTATTGAAATAGAAAGTTACAACCTTGAACATCCCATGGAAAATCGTGTGTTCCCTTCGATTGATTCTGTGATTATAGGGGTGGATATTGACCGCGATGCAAGGCGTGCCAAGATTAGTGAACGGCTGAAGATGCGTCTTGAAAATGGTATGGTAGCTGAAGTTAAAGGATTGCTTGACAGGGGTATTCCCGCAGAAAATCTCATCTACTATGGCTTGGAATATAAATTTGTCACAGAATATCTCATGGGGAAGACAAGTTATGAAGACATGTTTCGTGGTCTTGAGATAGCTATTCATCAGTTTGCCAAGCGCCAGATGACTTGGTTTAGAGGTATGGAACGCCGTGGTTCTGTAATCCATTGGGTTGATGCTTTGTTGCCCATGGAGGAGAAAATCAAGGAAGTGTTGGCGTTGATAGGTTGAAATCTTTTGAAGAGCATAGTCTAAATGCTGTTTCCTATGTCTTGTTTAACTTCTCTTAGATGGTTATTCCACGGACTTATTCTCATCCCATTTTATTGATTTTCTTGAGTTCTTCGCTGTTAAGGAGTTTGATTTTACGTCCGTCAATGGCGATGAGTTTTTCGTTGGCAAAGGCAGAAAGGGTGCGGATTGCATTGCTTGTCGTCATATTTGAAAGGCTTGCCAAGTCCTCTCGGCTAAGATATATGCTCAGCGTGTAACCATCTTCTTCTAATCCATAGTTATCTTTCAGTAGTATTAATGCTTCAGCTAATCGTGCTCGGATGTGCTTCTGTGTAAGGTTAACGATACGATCGGCGATATGTCCCAATTCTTTTGATAAGTTTTTGAGAAAGAAAAGATTGATGTTGAAATTGTCTTTCATCAGTCTGACAATGACCTCCATATCTACATAAGCAATGGTGGAATCCTCCAAAGCCATAGCCGAGGTCATATAAGGCTCTTCTGCAAAGTAGGCTCTGAAACCGAAAAATTGCATCGGTTTGACTACACGTATAATCTGATTGCGCCCCCCAATGCCCATTTTGAACACTTTCACTTTGCCATAGATAAGCAGTTTCATGCGGTTGGGTTCGTCAATATCTCTATAGATTATCTGGCCTTTTGCAAACTTTCTGATATGCATGTTGTCCAGAAATGTCTTCTGTTGGTTTACAGGAAGTGGTCCCCATAGATATATAAGAGCCTTGACAACCTCGTTCTTGGTGTTATCTTGATTTAGCATCATCGTCCTTCTGTAAAGTACAATCTTAATTATTAGCGCTACAAATTTAATAAAATTCTTTTGAATTCATTGTCTTTTCTTGACAAAAATATGCTATTTGCAGAAACAGAAACATTTTCCTTTAAAAAAGACTATTATTTTATTGGTGTTCTTGATGAATTTAATTAACTTTGAAGACAAGTAAAGACATTGAGTCTTACCACTTACCAAAACACATAGAATAATTATAAACCTTAGTACATAACTATGAGCTATCTAAAATTTGAAAAGGCATTAATGACGAATTTAGAAGAGTCGTTGCAACGCGAGTTGCTTCGAACGAATCGTTCCGGTGCCTACTCTTGTTCTACAATTGTAGATTGTAACACCCGGAAGTATCATGGTTTGTTGGTGGTTCCCGTACCGGAACTTGACGATGAAAACCATGTTTTGCTGTCTTCTTTGGATGTTACAGTTGTTCAGCATGGTGCAGAATTCAACCTTGGTCTGCACAAATACCAAGGTAATAACTACAGTCCCAACGGTCATAAGTATATCCGTGAGTTTGATTGTATCAAGGTTCCGACAACCGTCTACCGTGTTGGAGGCGTTGTTCTGAAGCGGGAAGTAGTGTTTCAGCACTATGAAGACCGCATTCTTATCCGCTATACGCTCGTTGATGCGCATTCTGCTACGACATTACGGCTGCGTCCTTTCTTGGCTTTTCGTAGCGTGAGAGAGTTTACTCATGAGAATTCTATTGCCAATCGTGACTATCAATTGGTAGACAATGGAATTAAAACATGCATGTATTCGAGTTATCCCGAGCTTTATATGCAGTTGAGCAAGCGTAATGAATTTATCTTCCAGCCAGATTGGTATCGTGGAATTGAATATCCGAAAGAGCAGGAACGCGGCTATGCTTCAAACGAAGACCTCTATGTTCCCGGCTATTTTGAAATGAATATCAAGAAAGGGGAGAGTATTGTTTTCGCTGCATCAACGTCAGAAATCAAGTCTTCAACATTGAAAAAACTGTTTGAAAAAGAAGCAGAAGAACGCACCCCACGCGACAACTTCTTTCATTGTTTGGTCAATGCAGCCCATCAATTCCATATTCATGAGAAGAATGACGACCGTTATATCCTTGCCGGTTATCCATGGTTCAAATGCCGTGCGCGCGACATGTTCATAGCCTTGCCTGGCTTGACGTTATCCATTGAAGAGCGGGAATACTTTGAACTCGTCCTCAAAACGGCTGAACGGGGACTCATGGAATTCATGGAAGGTAAGCCACTGACTGTGAAAATTGCAGAAATAGAACAACCCGATGTATTGCTTTGGGTTATTTGGTGTCTGCAGCAATATGCCAAGGATGTTGGTCTTGAGGCGTGCTTGAAGCGCTATAGAAAGCTGACAAAGACCATTCTTCAGTTCATAGAAACTGGCCAGCACCCTAATTTGGAAGTGAAAGAGAATGGACTTCTCTATACCGACGGACGGGGAAAGGCTGTCACTTGGATGAATTCCTGTGCTAACGGAAAGCCTATTATTGCCCGTACGGGATATATTGTAGAGTTTAATGCGCTGTGGTATAACGCTTTGAAGTTCTGTTCTTCGATGGCTTTATCAGCCGGTAATAAGACTTATGCAGCTCATCTCGAACAGCTTGCAGCGAAGTGTGAAGAGTCGTTTAGCAAGGTGTTCTTCAACGAATACGGCTATCTGTTTGATTATGTCAATGGCGGACCACAAGACTGGAGCGTGCGTCCTAACATGATTTTTGCCGTGGCTCTTGACTATTCTCCACTGACTCAAGCGCAGAAGAAGAGCGTACTTGATGTCTGTACACGTGAGCTTCTGACGCCGAAAGGCTTGCGTTCGCTCTCTCCAAAAAGCGGAGGTTACAATCCAATGTATACCGGTCCACAGGCTCAGCGCGACTATGCTTACCACCAAGGAACGGCTTGGCCATGGCTCGGAGGCTTTTACATGGAGGCCTGTCTGAAGCTTTATAAGCGTACACGGCAAAGCTTTGTTGAACGTCAGATGGTAGGTTATGAAGATCAGATGTTCCAGCATTGCATTGGAACAATCCCCGAACTCTTTGATGGAAATCCACCGTTCAATGGGCGCGGAGCAATCTCTTTCGCCATGAATGTAGCGGAAATACTACGTACACTCGAACTTTTGGAACGTTATAACTTTAATTCAGAGGAGGGAAAGAAATGAAAGTTTTGATGTTTGGATGGGAGTATCCTCCTCATGTTTATGGTGGTTTGGCTACAGCCAACTATGGAATTACAGAGGGATTGCATGCACAAGGTGATATGGATATTACGCTTTGCCTGCCTAAACCCTTTGGAGATGAAGACCGTACGGCTGCAAATATCCTTGCCATGAACTGTGTGCCAATAGCTTGGCGTGATGTGAATTATGACTATGTGAAAGGCAGAGTGGGAAATATTATGTCTCCCGAACTCTATTATCAACTGCGTGATCACATCTATGGGGATTTCAATTACATGCATGTGAACGACCTCGGTTGCATGGAGTTTGCCGGTGGTTATCCTTCAAATCTGCATGAGGAGATTAACAACTATTCTGTAATTGCAGGCGTTGTAGCTCGAACTCTCGATTTCGATATTATCCATGCACATGATTGGTTGACTTATCCTGCGGGCATACATGCCAAGCAAGTGAGTGGAAAACCATTGTGCATTCATGTGCATGCCACTGATTTCGACCGCAGTCGAGGCAAGGTAAATCCTACGGTTTACGGTATAGAGAAGAACGGAATGGATTATGCTGACTGCATTATGTGCGTCAGTGAACTCACTCGTCAGACAGTTATCAATCAGTATCATCAAGATCCTCGCAAGGTCTTTACGGTGCATAATGCTGTCTATCCGTTACAGAAAGAATGGCAAGATATCCCTCGCCCGGACCATAAGGGCAAAGAGAAAGTCGTAACCTTCCTTGGTCGTCTGACGATGCAGAAAGGCCCGGAGTATTTTGTCGAGGCTGCCAACATGGTATTACACCGCACACGTAATGTTCGTTTCTGCATGGCAGGATCGGGTGATATGATGGATCAGATGATATATCTTGCGGCTGAACGTGGCATTGCCGACCGTTTCCATTTCCCCGGTTTCATGCGTGGAAAGGAGGTATATGAATGCCTGAAGGACTCCGATGTCTATGTGATGCCTTCGGTGAGTGAGCCTTTCGGCATTTCGCCACTTGAGGCCATGCAGTGCGGCACGCCTTCGATAATCTCTAAACAGAGTGGTTGTGCCGAGATATTGACCAATTGCATAAAGGTGGATTATTGGGATATTCATGCACTTGCCGACGCTATCTACAGCATCTGCCGTAATGAAAGTCTCTTCGATTATCTCTCTGTTGAGGGTAAAAAAGAGGTTGACCAGATTACGTGGGATAAGGTAGGAGTATGGATCCGCGAACTTTACGAGCGTACACTTGGTTGGAAATAATCCTTGATAATAAACATTTGACCAAATAATCATCAAAGAAAAAGAATATGAAAACAATTTGCCTATATTTCGAAATACATCATATTATTCATCTGAGACGCTATCGTTTCTTCGATATCGGAACTGATCATTACTATTATGATGACTATGAGAACGAGAACAGTATCACGGATATTGCCGAACGTTCTTACATGCCGGCACTCAACACTCTGCTTGAAATGATCAAGGATAACGGCGATTATTTCAAGGTTGCCTTTTCACTTAGTGGTGTCGGTATGGAGCAATTGGAGGTGCATGCACCCCAAGTGCTTGAGAAATTGCAGGAACTTAATGAAACAGGATGTGTGGAGTTCTTGGCTGAACCCTATTCACACGGCCTTTCATCACTTGTCAATGAGGAGTGTTTTGCAGCCGAAGTGAAGCGCCAGTGTGCCAAGATAAAGGAATATTTCGGTCAATCTCCGAAGGTACTCCGCAACTCTTCACTCATCTATAGCGATGACATCGGCCTTCAAGTGGCTCAGATGGGCTTCAAAGGAATGCTCACAGAAGGGGCAAAGCATGTCTTAGGCTGGAAGTCTCCGCATTATGTTTATAGTTGTGCATTGGCTCCTAACCTGAAATTATTACTGCGCGACATCCGTTTGAGCGATGATATTTCACTGCGTTTCAACAACAGCAGTTGGTCTGGTTATCCGCTCTTTGCAGACAACTATATTGACGAAATTGCTTCATTCCCCGAGCAAGAGAAGGTCATTAATATCTTTATGGAACTCTCTGCATTGGGAATTGCACAGCCACTATCAAGTAATATCCTTGAATTTATCAAGGCTTTACCGGCCTGTGCAAAGAAAAAGGACATCACTTTCTCTACTCCGACCGAGATATGCGATAAGTTTAAGCCCGTTGACCGCTTGAATGTGCCCGATACTTTGAGTTGGGTAGATGAGGAACGCGACGTCAGTACGTGGCTTGGAAATCCTATGCAGCGCGAGGCTTTCAATAAGCTTTATAGCGTTGCCGACCGTGTTCGTATAGCCAACGATGCACGGATTAATCAGGATTGGGACTATCTTCAGGCCAGCAACAACTTCAGGTTCATGACTACGAAGCCTTCACACGTGGGCGTTGACCGTGGTATTTACAGCAGTCCTTTCGATGCTTTCACCAACTATATGAATATTCTGGGCGACTTCATCACCCGTGTAAACAACCTTTATCCTACGGAAATCGACAATGATGAGCTTGAAAGTCTGCTGACAACCATCAAGAATCAAGGCGATGAATTAGCCATGAAGGATAAGGAAATCGTTCGTCTGTTAGCTAAAATCGAAAAGATTGAGAATGCCAATAAGAAGGAGAGCAAGGCTAAGACAACGGCAAAGAAACCTGCTGTCAAGAAGACTTCTGTTGCGAAAAAGCCTGTTCAGAAGAGTGGAAAAAAGGCAGAAGAGGCGAAAGAAGATAAGTAGTAAATCGCTTCCTCTATTATCATGATACGAAAAAGGGATAGGCTGAAAGGCTTATCCCTTTTTTATATTGTCGGACACCAATATCTGTTATCTATGTGCTGACGTCTTTATTGGGCCTTAGTCCAATGTCTTCATGGCGTTTTTCAAAGTTAATCGGCCTGTCTGTGCAGATAACCTCCGCATTATTCAGTTTGATTTTTGCTGACGGTTTCTTTGGGATAGCCGTATGACCTATACAGTTTTATAAGGTGAGTCCTGCATACTGAAATTCTATGCTGTAAGAAGTTGGAAATCAATCGGATAAGAGTTGCTTTCTGATTTGCGTCAGATGAGCGTGTGTTTTGCGTCAAAATACACTGTAATCTGCGTCAAATCATGCGCTCATCTGACGCAAGTTAGAAGCTTGTTTGCCGTGTGTTGAAATCTGCTTTGCAATCTTTGGTTTGTTGATATGAAAAAAGGTGACTCTTCAATGAGCCACCTTTTCGGATTGACATGTATATCGTTATGAAATAAATCAGCGTGTAGCACCTACTTTCAGCTTACTTACTTCCTCGTTGCCGATAGTGAAATCGCCTTTTGAAGGGGCTTTATACTTCGGGTCACTGCCGTTCCTGCCACTCGTATCTCCATTCCAGTAGAGACTGTTTCCACTGTCGCTTGGCGCAAAGATATTGGCATTCGTGCAGTTGAAATAGTAGTTGTTGCTATACTCGGGCGTGGAAGTCGTGGCCTGATTGGTGTACACTGCCTGCGTGTTTGTGATGAGGTTGTTGGCCATTTTGATGTGCTGGCCTGCTTTCTTACCGTTAAATCTCACGTAGAGAATGCGTTTGCCGTTCGCACCATTCATGCAGTTATCAATCGTGTTATTGGTGATATTAATCTCCGGAACGGGATTGTTGAAACTCTTTGCAGCATCATCATAGCGCACGAAGTCGCGCTCCTTGGCACAGTTGTAGATGATGTTGTTGTTGATATTCAAGGTCTTGATGTAGCCTTTTCGACAGTCGAACATATCTCCTCCATCGCAGGTGATGTCGTGAATATATGAATTTCGAATGTTGACAGCCTCGATTGTAGCAGCTACGTTGACATAGTAGAAACCCTTCATGACCGTTCCTCCGCTCACAGCGCCATAGAATTCGCAGTTGTTAATGTCGAGTGCTTTGTAGGTTGTTGCTGTCTTATAGTTGAAGAATTGGTCGTTGGTGGCGTTCTTTGTTCCGTCAACAATCACGTTAGTCAGCGTCAGTCCGGCACCGTCTTCCATTTGAAAACGCCCCTGTATTTTGGGCTTTGAGGTTGGATAGATGCCCTTGATAGTGATGTCTTTGTTGATAACCGCAGCGCCGGCACCGTCTTCTCCTGCTCCTGCACTAATCTTGTAGGTGCCGTTGTAGAGTGCAAAAATCTGATGGGCTGTGGCATTTTCCAGCATTTCACTGAAGTTGTCAGAAGAGCGAACGATAGTTGCGCCCGAGAGATCAACGATAGTTTTAAAGCTCTTTGAACCGCGTTCCTTGCCGTTGCGATACAGTTTGAGCGTGTATTCTGTTTCAGGTTGCAGTCCTGTGACATGTGCACGGCCGTTGGTTTTATCATTTTCTGTCAGCGCGTATGCTGTGACTTTCTCTCCCGTGGTCTTTTTGAAGACGATGATATTGTCAGCATCTTCGCCTGCAGGCCAATGTGCAACGATGTCCTTGTCGCCAATGTCTTCGAGCGAAAAGGCTGTAAGAAGCTGCTGCGCATTGGTGCGGAAATAAACCTCGCTCCATTTGGAATTGCGCGAAACATCAGCGGTGTCGAGCGCCATTACGCGTGCAGAATATTTCGTATCATACACAAGGTTCTTCAGTTCGAGCGTCGGATTGTTTACCTTTATTGTGAGTATGGGGCTGCCTGTAAACGTGAGACTGTCGTCAGCATAGACTTCAACCTGATAGCTTTTCACGCCTGATGAGGCTGTCCAATTCAGCGTTGCATTACTTTCTCCGATGTTTTTTGCTTCGAGTCCGATAGGAGAGAAAACTCTGTCGAAAATGATATCCTTGATTTCCTCCATAGGACTGTCACAGGATGTCAGGCCTAAGGAAAGGCCCAACAAACATGTGGTGATAATATGATTTGTTTTCATTTTATTGCGTTTTATTAGTCAGACAATTGTCCGTAGATACCATTATTGTTGAGCACTCCATTGCTCTTGTTGATGAATGTCTCCCAGATAGGCCACAGACAGTGGGTACTTGGCTTGACAACATAAAGGCCCTGAATGTAGTCTTCAGTAAGGATGTTGAGCCCGGTCTTGTTGTCTGTGAACCAGTTCTTCGATGTCCAACCGGCATTTTTCAGTTCCTGTATCTTGGTGTTGTCGTCTTCTCCCTTGTTGAGTCCATAGATTTTGATGTTCTTGGCATCGGTAGTGGCATTGATATATACCTTGTCGGGCAGGCCTGCATAACGTCCGGTGCGGTTGGCAAGGGCATTGAGTTTTCCTACTTCTTCAGCCATCTTGCTGTCGATGATACCCCATCTGATGAGGTCAGCCTTGCGCAATGACTCTCCTGCAAACTCCAAAGCACGCTGCTCCACGATGCCTTCAAAGAAGGCTTCTTTACTTGCAGTGTACTTTGTTTTGAGGGCAGCAACCTTAGCTGCAGGCAAGGCACGCGTCAAGATTGGCTCCATATAGGTCCATGCCTTCGCGGTATTACCAAGTGCGTTCTCGGCTTCTGCTGCCATCAGATAGACGTCGGCAAGGCGCATGTATTGCCAGTTGACGCCATCGTCATTGGTAGATGTGACAATACGGCTCATCCATTCATAGCGCAACTTGCCGAAACACCATTTGTTGATAGCCCTCAACTGCACGGCTGCGTTCCCCTTACTGTCAAGCTCTTTGCTCCATTCGTAGGGTACGCAAGTGATGTCTCGGCGCACGTCTTCAGTGTCATAGTCGTAGTAAAGGGTAGGAGTAGGCCCGTTTACGCCACCTTGTGCCTGGCCTGTATATTGGTCTTTGGTATTGTGTTTGACGCCCAAAGTGTAGAGAACACGGCCTCGTCCCGAGGAGAAAGGTATCTCCCAAAGACTCTCTCCGCCTGCCGTTACGTTGTCTTGACAGAGTTTTGTGAAGTTCTCTTTGAATGAACCAAGTTCGTTTTTCTTGGCATTGATGATGTCTTCACATTCCTGTCGTGCAATTTCATACATCTTTTCGGGAGCAAGTTCCGGGTCTTTTGAAAGTCTGAAACCGTCACCACGCAGTCCATAGCCACCTGCATAAAGCGCTATACGGGCACGCAAAGCCTTTACAAAACTCTTGCTGACGCGCTCTGTCGTCTTGGTAATTGAACTTTGATTTGGCCAGTAGCAATAGCTTTCGGCCTCTTTCAAATCATTTAAAAGAACCTTGTAGATAGAGTCACGGTTGGTGCGTGGCAGGTAGATGTTATCGTTGTTGTTGGGCGTAAAACGTGCCGGAACATCGCCCCAAGCCTTCGTTAAGTCTGTATAGATAACTGCTCTTAGGGTCAAAGCTTCGCCTAAGAGTTGCGCCATATCAGGGTTCTTCTCTATGTTTCCATATTTTCTGATGCCGACAATAGCAAGGTTTGCACGCTCAATTCCTTCGTAGAACTTGGCATAAGCGTTATTGTCGGTATTCATTTGTGGGTTGTTTGCCGGCGTGTCATAGTTCCATAAAGCCTGCTTCTCGTTGGTAGCATTGGTCTTTGAAGGATAGGTTCCACTGCCTACTTCCACATCACTGTTCAAACCATAATAGGGCAGAAAGCGACCACGATAGGAATTGGTTTCACCGAAAGAAACGTTTACCGACATGATTTCGGCCTCTGCCAGAGAGTATGTTGAAAAGGTAGTTGACTCGTCAAGTGACGATTGCGTGGGCGCATCTATATCACAAGAAGTCAGTGTCATGCCAGCAATGAGGGCCGACAATAATGTATAGTTGATATATTTTTTCATAAGAATTCGTTTAGAAATTAAGATTCATACCGATGACAAATGAACGACTCTTGGGGTATGCTGAATAGTCAACATTAGGCGTGAGGGCGTTCTTCTTGACCGTATCAGACTCTGGATCGAAGCCGGAATAGCCTGTAATCGTGAACAGATTGTAGCCTGTGCAATATAGACGGAGGCTGTTTATACCGACACGGCGAGTCAAGTGGTTTGGCAAGGTGTAACCCAAGGTGAGTGTGTTGAGGCGCAGGAACGATGCATCTTCAATGGCCCAGTCGGTCAACACCATCTTACTCATGTAGGGAGACCACATGGTTGTGTTCTCATTGAGCTTTGCCAAACGCACGGGATCATTGCACAACAAACCTGTTTCTGGGTCGAGATTAGTCCATCGTTTGCCCTCAGCCATGACGTCAATCATGTTGCGGTAGATGTATTTTCCAGTCGTTGTGTATTCAATCTTGTTGGCATTGTATTCTTGATTGCCGATAGAATAGTTGAACTGTGCACCCAAATCGAAGTTGTAGGCGCGTACGTTGATGTTGAAACCGCCAAAGCAAGTTGGAGTCACATCACCGATCTTGGTCTTGTCGTTAGGGGTAATTTTATGGTCACCGTCTAAGTCTTTCAGCTTCAAAGAACCCGGACGAAGTTTGCCAACGATAGCACTTGCATCGTCAACACCGTCTTTCAATATCCATTTTTCAGTCGAAGCATCATATCCTTTGAAGTCGGAAACCTCATATCTACCTGCATTCTGATAGCCAATAATCTCTCCGACATGACCTCCAACAGCTACAATGTACTCGGGATCAATTTCACTTGACGCCCAACGTGTCTCTTGATAGAAGTCGTTAATGCCGAGTTGTTTAATCTTATTCTTGTTGAAATTGATGTTTCCACTTAAGTCAATACCCCAGTTCTTCTTATTGATGACGTGCCAGGTGAACGTTGTTTCAAAGCCTACATTCTGAGTCTTTCCAAGGTTTCTATACTGGTATTCGTAGCCGGTTCCTGACACAGGGAAAGCTATCAGCAAGTCTTTTGTGGTGTTTTTATAGAACTCAAAGCTTCCATTCAGCTTGCCATTGAACAGTGTCCAGTCCAATCCGATGTTGCGAGTGATTGTGGTCTCCCATTTCAAATCAGGGTTAGCCATGTAGTTGGATGGTCTCAATGGGTTGGTGAAACCATTCACCCAAGTACGTTGTGGAGCGGTAGCTTCATAGGGCATATATTCCTGAATGAGCTGTCCCGAAGCGATATTATTGTTGCCCGCTGTACCCAAACTGAAACGCAATTTAAGGTCATCGAGCCACTTTCTCGTACCGTTCATGAACTTCTCACTTGTGATTCGCCATGCTAAAGCAGCTGAGGGGAAGTAGCCCCAACGGTTTCCTTTCGAGAACTTTGAGGAGGCGTCAGCGCGGAATGTGGCACTGGCCAGATACTTATCTTTATAGCTATAGTTGGCACGGGTAAAGAAAGAGAGCAGCTTGTCGTCAGGATAATAGAAGTCACTTGTTGCAGATGCTGTTCCTTGTGAAGACAAACGCCATGCTGTAGCAGCGTCATAAGTCTTCGGAAATCCTACAACCTGATTGATATTTTCATGTTCTTTTGTGATGATATATTCATGTCCAAGCAACATGTTAAGACTGTGGTCTTTCGTTTTGAAAAGGCTTTTGAAGTCATAGTTAATCGTGTTGGTGTTGCGGAACCTTTCGCGAACATCATTGTCAAGACTGATTAATGGATGATTGGCAAAAGCCTGATCAGCATAGTTGCGAGCCTGATAAGAGGTCAAACCAAAGAAGCGTTTGTCGTACAATGTATAATAATCATAGCCGAATTCGGTCTTTAATGTGAGATGCTTGATAATCTCCCAACCGAAAGAACCAGCCATATTCAGGTTCTTATTCTGTTTTTTCCTATCGTTATCAGCTGCAGAAGTGAGCGGATCATAGATGTTCATGTCGCTGTCATCGAATGAAGTGTTGGCCTCATCAAGGCCTCGCAATGGGATAACAGGATAGATAACGGCATCTTTCAAGCGCTTGTCAGTATCGAATTTCCCCTGTGAATCATTTGCACCGCCACCACGAATATCAGTGTCACTAAAGCGGGCTTGCAGGTCAAAAGTCGTTGTTTTAGAAGGTTTTGTATTGAGCTTCAGACTGAAGTTATCACGCTTAAAGCTCGAACCTACCATGATTGCCTTGTCGTTAATGTGTGCATAACTGAATGAATACTTTATGTTTTCATTGCCACCTGTAACGCTGAGATTGTGGTTATAGGTATGACCGATACGACCATAGGTCATGTCTTGCCAGTCATTTCCTTTCACATTATTATATAGGTCAATGTCTCTGTAGTTTCCAAAATAGTCTGTATAGGAGTTGATTTTGTTTGGATTGTTGTCGTTCTTGAGCAAGGCAAGCTCATATTGCCATTTTGCATAGTCAGCAGGAGAGAGCACATTCATCTTCTTGGCAAGTTTCTTCCAGCTGTAATACGTGTTATAACTCACGTTGACTTTACCTGATTTACCGTTTTTGGTCGTGACAAGAATAACACCATTTGCACCTCGGCTACCATAAATTGCAGTTGAAGAAGCATCTTTCAGCACGGTAATATCTTCGATATCCGTAGCCGGAATGTTGCTGATGTCATCAACAGGGAAGCCGTCAACAATAAACAGTGGGTCGTTACTTTGCGTGATAGAGCCACCTCCGCGCACGCGAATTTTCACCGTTGCATCAGGAGATCCCTCTGATGTTGTTACCTGAACACCGGCTAACTTGCCGGTCAAAGCCTCGGAAGCAGAGGCAACCGGTACGGCTGCAAGGGCCTCATTACTGACTGTCGACACCGAACCGGTGATGTCTTTGCGCTTTACTGAGCCATAGCCGATAACGACAACATCGTTCAAACTTGTTGCTTCGTCTTCGAGAACGACGTTGACAGTGTTCTTTCCTGCAACACCAAGTGTCTGAGTTTTCATGCCCACATAAGACACGGTAATCTTCTTCATGTTCCCTTTCATATTGAGAACAAAGTTTCCATCAAGGTCAGTGATAACGCCATTTCCCTGACTTCCAGTCTCCATCACCGTCGCTCCGATAACAGGTTCGCCGGACTTGTCGCTCACGTTTCCCTTGATTGTCTGCGCAGATAGATTTCCTACAAATAGCAATAGGACTCCAATAAACGCAATGCGAATTGGTTTCAATTGGATAAGCATACTTTTTTTGTTTTATTAGATTAGTATAATTTGCACTGACAAAATTAATAAATAATTTTATAGATTGCAATAATATACCTAAAAAAATATTGCATTTTGTTTTGTCGGAATAAACATTTTGTTCCTTTATGGCTTTGTTTTAATGTTTTATTATGTTTTTTTCTCTCTTTTGAAGGGGATTGTCTGGCATTATCAGTTGAAAGGAGTCATGGGCTGAAATGTATTTTTCTATCGTTCGGGAAAGTGAGAGACAGAAAGGTTTATTATGGAGATAATATATTGATTATAAGCTGGTTAAGGCGTATTTTGTGGCTTGATGTGTTGGGCATAAACTCATTGTGTGATGGATGTTCTGTCTTTTGGGATGCACTTAAGATGTTAAAAAAATGATTTTTCCTTATGAAAAATTTGCTTTTCTCATTCATAAGGGTTATATTTGTCACATATTTTTTGATGATTTAGAGCTTTTCTAAATCGCCCTCGAGGTTGGAAGCTTCCTGCTCCAACCTCTTTTTTTGTTCGAAATATTTGGCAGTAAATGAAATTTCATCTATCTTTGCAGCGTGTAAGCCACATTGAACGATGAGAAAAGTTGACTTTTCTCAGTTTGTATTTGCGTGGTCTACATGAGGATAAAATAATTTTGAAACATCATAAATACGACGCCTATAGGAACAATTTTACTCAGAATTAAAGTTTTAAGGAATGAAGAATCTGAATGTAATGACTGATGAGAAGTTGGCCGTAGACTATGTCAATGGCGATAATCGGGCGTTTGATGAACTGTTATTACGCCATCAGTCCAAGTTGTTTTCCTATATCCTATTTGTCGTTCATAACCGCGAAATCGCTGATGATCTCTTTCAAGAGACGTTCGTAAAAGTCATTACCAAGCTGCAACAAGGTAAGTATTCACCGAGTGGAAAGTTTGGAGCTTGGGTCATGCGCATTGCTCATAACGTCATCATGGACCATTATCGGGGGGTGAAAGTGCAGAAGATTGTTGATACATCCTCTGATAACGACCTTTCGAACATCGGTTCCAAAGACTTCGTTTCGCTTGACATAGAAAGTGAATATGTCAACACACAGGTGCTGGAAGATGTCAGAAAACTGATGAATTTCCTGCCGGAAACACAGCGTGAAGTCGTATATATGCGGTTCTATCAGCAGCTTTCATTCAAGGAAATCGCTGAAATGACCAATGTAAGTATCAACACAAGTCTCGGTCGCATGCGCTATGCTATCCTCAATCTCCGCAGGATGGTGAGAGACAACCAAATCACTTTGCAGATGGTTTAGCTGTTGGTGGCAGGCCTGCATGAGGGTTCTTGTTTGTTGAAACAGATGCTTATAGAAGCTTATTCCAATTTTTTCAAGGCCTCAATGGTCGCATGAGGGTCAGCACTTTTGAACACATAGCTTCCACTGACAAGTACATCTGCGCCGGCTTTCACCAATCGTGGCGCTGTTTCGCCTTGCACTCCACCGTCAATTTCGATAAGCGTATGCGTTCCTGCATCGTCAATCATCTTGCGCAGACGCTTCACTTTGCGAATGGTGTTCTCGATGAATTTCTGTCCGCCAAAGCCCGGATTGACACTCATCAGCAATACCATGTCGACATCATAGATAATATCTTCGAGCATGCTTACAGGCGTTGAAGGGTTCAAGGTGACACCCGCTTTCATGCCGGCAGCATGGATTTGCTGTACGGTTCGGTGCAGATGCGTACAGGTTTCATAGTGCACATTCATCATCATGGCACCGAGTTTGGCAGTCTGTTCAATGTATTGTTCGGGATGCACAATCATGAAATGCACATCCAAAGGCTTTTTACACACCTTGCTTACAGCCTCAAGAACGGGAAAACCGAAAGAGATGTTGGGCACGAATACGCCATCCATGATGTCCATATGCAGCCAATCTGCCTGGCTGTTGTTAATCATTTCGATTTCGTCTTTCAGGTGAAGAAAGTCGGCTGCCAACAGTGATGGCGATACTAATGTTTTCATCTGTGAGTGTTTTTAGAGCTTAGTTCAGACAGAATACCTCGTTTTTTCCGTTCACTTTAATCACCCGATAGGTGTAGGCTATCTGTCGGATAATCTGCAAGGTCTTTTCAGATGGCAAGGTTTCTTTTTGAGTAAAATACTTCATAGGCATTCTAATTATGGTTCTTTTACTCTAAAAACGTTTTACATGTGGTTATATTGTGCAGAGATTGAAAAAACAGATTGAATTGTTTTGCCTTGCAGAATTGCAGCTGTGTGGAGTCTTCCATGATGGGCTGACAGTGCTGATTGTTACAAGAAAGGACTTTAGGGGAGGATGAAAGGAACTGTTCTTACATGAGGAAATCCATTAAGTTTATTTAAGGAAAAACTCAGATAACTTTACAATATGATTTTGACTGTAAGCCAATGTCAATTCTTTCAGCTTCTTGTTTGCATCAAATCGTCAGGTGTTCTCTATTGAGTTACGTGGTGTTCTGACGCAGATTAGGCCGTGATTCGATAGGTTTTGCAAGATGATTTGATATGAGTTTGTCTGCATTTTCCAAGAGATGAAGGGATTAGATACAGAAAAGGGGAGAACTGTTTGCTGCTCTCCCCGACACAAAGATAATGTTTTTTGAAGGCGATTCCAAATCTTATATGAAATATATTGACATCAATGGGGTGGTAAAAGCTTCATGTATGCCTTGTTTTTCTTTTTTTTGATACGCTGCAAGGAAATCTCAAATGGTCGGTATATCCGTACTTCTCTTGCTTTATAATGGCGGGAAAAATCGGTTGAACTCTGTCGGGTTTTGATTTTATGCCTATTTTCTTCTTGAATTTGTCGGCAGATATGAAAAAACAATGTATATTTGTAAACGTATTTGATAGGTGGTGTTTACCCCGTGATATGCTGTCTCTGGCATGATAAAAAGAATGCCGAGGGTTCACGATGCCACAGTCTGTAAGATACTCCTGCTGTCAGGAGGTGGTGTCTTTTGCAAGGAATTTCAGATAAAACAAATTGAAAAATGAATATATTAGAGGAAATTATCGCCCACAAGCATATGGAGACCGACCAGCGCAAGCAGTTTGTTTCGCCGCGCCAGCTTTATGCTCTGGTGGCCCAGAAGATAGATGAAGAGGAGAAGAATGGCTTGCTCCCCAATAGTTTTCGGGCTGCTTTGCAAGCTTCCAAGATAGGTGTTGTTGCTGAGTTCAAGCGCAAGTCGCCCGGTAAAGGTTGGATTAATGAGCATGCCAAGGCCTCAACGGTGCCGTTGGATTATGAAAAGAATGGGGCTACGGCCTTGAGCATATTGACCGATATCGACTATTTCGCAGGCTACGATGAGTTTGTGCAGGAGGCAAGGGCTGTCGGGGTGAGTCTACCTATATTATATAGTAACTTCATTGTTGACGATTATCAGCTCCTTCAAGCACGCTTTTGCGGAGCTTCTGCCGTGCTTCTGATTGCGGAGGGTCTGTCGAAAGATGAGTGCAGACGCCTGTTGGCATTGGCTCATCAGTTGGGATTGGAAGTGATGTTGACGGTGCACAATGAGTGCAGTTTAGACTATGCAGCGCTTGAACCAGACGTTTTGGGTGTCAGTAACCGCGACCTTTCTACATGGATTACTGATGTCGAAACCAGTTTCAGATTAGCTGAAAAGCTGCCACGTGAGACTTGCAAGGTGAGTGGAGGTGGTATTTGTGATGCCGAAACTGCGGATAGGTTGCATGCTGTCGGCTATCAAGGTGTGCTGATAGGTGAATGCCTGATGAGGCAGAACGACCCTGGATTGGCTTTGAAAGCATTTGTTCATGAACTCAAACCCCATGCGATATGAGTGATAAAAAACGATTTCTGATAAAGGTTTGTGGGGTGCGTGATGAAGAAAACATCAGGCAGTTGCTGGCTTTAGACATTGATATGATAGGCTTTGTGTTCTGTACCGACTCGCCACGCTATGTGCAGATGATTTCGAGTATGGCCGGAATTATTCCTGATTACAGCAGAGATCGCTATCAGAAACAATGCGGAACGCTCACGGAAACCGATGATATGAACCGTATAAAGCGTGTGGGTGTCTTCTCGGATGACATGCCACAGAATATCATCACACGCATTTATAACTATAATCTCGACGATGTGCAGTTGGATGGAGCGGAAAGTCCGGTGATGATTGATAATCTTCGGCGGAGTGTCGACCCTGATATCAGGGCGGGAATAAAGATTATCAAGACGATAAGTGTGGCTTCTGCAGCTGATTTGGAGCAATGCAAGGCTTACGAAGGGCATGCTGATTTGCTGCGTTTTACAGCCAAATGCGAGGATAATGACAGTGAAGAGAATAAGTTTGATTGGTCGTTGCTCAACACCTATGCGGGCAAACTGCCGTTCTTGTTGAATGGGAATATAGGGTTGGAAGATGCAGAGCGGGTGCGCAAGTTTCAGCATCCGATGTGCATTGGCATTGAGGTAAACAGGCGGTTTGAAACAGCGCCGGGCATGAAAGACGTCAACCTTCTCAAACGGTTCATAGCCGAAGTGAGGCGATGACAACACAGTGGAATCCTTAAAAATATTAATATATTCTGCCAATCTTGCGCATATTGTCAGCAAAACGATTAAATAAATTCACAATTAAGCCATTCTGTCATGGTTTGTGCCGTGGCATGTTAGTTGCATTTTAGATAGTGGATTTCAAAGCTGAAAGGCTGAGAGGTCAAAGATAAAAATGTAGAATTAAAATATAATAGGAGGTATTTAATATGTTGTTTCCAGTAATGCGTACAAGTAACAATTGGTTGGACAATGCATTTAATGATTTGTTTAGCGATTCAGCTTTGTCAAGAATGAATTCTACTGCGCCTGCAGTTAACGTCAAAGACACCGAGAATGCCTATGTGATGGAAGTTGCAGTGCCGGGAATAAAGAAAGAGTTCTGCCGCGTGAACATTGATGATGACGGTAATCTTGAGATTGCCATTGAGAACAAGTTGGAGCATAAGGAAGAGAATAAGAAGGAGCATTATCTTCGTAGAGAGTTCTCTTATTCCAACTATCAGCAAAGTTATATTCTGCCGGAAGATGTAGATCGCGAGAAGATCAGTGCCAAGGTGCTGAATGGTGTGCTTGAAATAGAGTTGCCGAAAGTCGTAAAGAACGAGCAGAAAGTGCAGCGCAAGATCGAGATTGGTTAAGCTTATATACTTCATGGAAGCTTGGACTTAGCGGTTCGCGCTTCATGAGCTGAATAGATTGAGACCTTTGAGTTTTATGATATAACCCGTTTGAAAAGGGTTGATAGTCATAAAGTTCAAAGGTCTTTTTCTGTCTTTACAGTTGAAGTTTTGCGTTCGAATATCCTGAAAAGCTTGTTTCTGAACTCCAAAAATCAACGCCCAATAGCATGGTTTATCAGAAGAATTTTATTACTTTTGCGGTATAAACATCTTTTGAAATGAAAAAGGAAGAGCTCAGAATAGTCTTTATGGGTACCCCCGAGTTTGCCGTGGCATCTCTTCGGCGACTTGTAGAAGGTGGATATAATGTTGTGGCTGTGGTTACACAACCCGACAAACCGGTTGGCAGACACCAGGAACAATTGCAGCCTTCGCAGGTGAAGCAGTATGCTGTGGCACAGGGAATACCCGTGTTGCAGCCTGTAAAGATGAAAGATCCTGCATTTGTTGAGGAGCTGCGCAGCTATGAAGCAGACCTGCAGGTGGTGGTGGCTTTCCGCATTTTACCCGAGATTGTGTGGGCAATGCCACGCTTTGGAACCTTCAATGTGCATGCCGCGCTGTTGCCACAATACCGTGGTGCAGCACCGATTAACTGGGCGATTATCAATGGAGAGACCGAGACGGGCGTTACAACTTTCTTTCTTGACAAGGATATCGATACAGGAAAGATTATCATGCAGAAGCATTTTGCCATTCCCGATGAGGCAGATGTGGAATATGTTTATGATGGGTTGATGCACTTGGGAGCTGAGATTGCCATTGAAACTATCGACAAGATGCTTAAGAACAATGGGAATGTCGACAGTATTTCGCAGGGAGATTTCTCACAATTCAGTGAGGATGAACTGAAAATTGCTCCTAAAATCTTCAAGGAAACTTGTCAGATTGATTGGACTTTGCCTGCAAAACGTGTCTATGATTTCGTGCGGGGACTGAGTCCTTACCCAGGAACTTGGACGCATTTAGAAGAGAATGGTCGGCAAAGTGTGCTTAAAATCTTCAAGACTGCAAAGACTTCAGCCACAGGAAGCGGGGAAACGGGGAGCATAAAGATTGAAAAAGGACATCTTTATGTGATGTGTGGCGATGCTTGGTTGGAGGTGTTGGAGTTGCAGATGGCAGGAAAGAAGCGCATGAATGCACGCGATTTCTTGAATGGTATGCGTGGTAAAAGCTTTCGAATGCTGACAAAGTAGGTCGCTGTTTTTAGGAGAAGATAAAAAGAAATATTATTTTTGCAGATAGAAAATCACTTGGGATATGACAAGAGAAGAAGATATCAGGAATGCAGTTGAATGTATGAGGAAAGGTGGTGTGATACTTTATCCGACGGATACTGTGTGGGGAATTGGTTGTGATGCTACCAATAAGGAGGCTGTGGCCAAAGTTTACGCTATTAAGAAACGCGATGATTCGAAAGCTTTGATCTGTCTTGTTGACTCGGATGCGCGCCTGCAACGCTGTTTCAGGAATGTGCCCAATGTGGCTTGGGAATTGTTGGACGCTGCCATAAAGCCTACGACTGTGATTCTTGATGATGCCGTGAACGTGGCTGAAAACTTAGTGGCTGAAGACGGAAGTTTAGCCATGCGCATCACGTCGGAACCTTTCAGCAAGGAACTTTGCTATCGTTTTCAGAAACCGATTGTCAGTACAAGTGCCAACGTTAGTGGTGAGCCGGCGGCTGCAAACTATGAGGATATCAGTGAAGAAATATTGAATGCTGTTGATTATGTATGTTGGAGTCGCCGACAGGAACATAAACCTCACACGCCGAGTTCTATCATCAAGCTGGGGCGTAATGGTGAGGTGACAGTGATTAGGAAGTAGTTTTCCACCCCAAAGATACAGTAGATTTGAAGATTTCAGAATTAAGAAAATGGAGAATGGAGCATCTGTCAGACCGACAGATGACGCTCATTCTTGCATTTGTCATAGGTTTCTTCGCTTCGGTGGCGGGCTTTGTGCTGCATAGTATCATCAAAGAAATACAGCAACTGCTTACAGCGGGTTTCGATACTACGACCTTTAACTGGCTTTACTTGCTTTTCCCTATTGTAGGTATCTATCTTACCTCCCTGTTTGTAAAGTATGTTGTCAAGGACAATATCTCGCATGGTATCACACGAGTGCTTTATGCCATTGCCACAAAACGGTCGCGCTTGAAGGCGCATAACTGTTGGTCGTCGGTCATTGCATCCAGCATTACCATTGGTTTTGGCGGCTCGGTGGGAGCTGAAGCACCTATTGTGCTCACGGGTTCTGCCATAGGAAGCAACCTTGCTAAGCTTTTTAAAATGGATGCCCGTACTGCAATGCTGTTGGTTGGATGTGGTGCCTCTGCTGCCATTGCGGGTATTTTCAAGGCTCCGATAGCGGGTCTGGTGTTCACACTTGAAGTATTGATGCTCGATTTGACTATGGCATCATTGCTTCCAATATTGATTGCCAGTGTCACGGCAACATGCTTTAGTTATATCTTTGTAGGCAGTGAAGCTCTCTTTACCTATCATATGGATAGCGCTTGGGATATTCAGCGTGTTCCACCCTATATTGTATTAGGGATTTTCTGCGGGTTTGTCGGCCTTTATTTCATGCGTACAATGACAGCATGTGAAAATATGTTTGCAGGCATGAAGCGTCATCCTTATTTGAAACTTATAGTGGGTGGCTTGATGCTTAGTGTGTTGATATTCTTCTTTCCTTCGCTTTATGGTGAGGGATATAGCATGGTCAATGTCTTTCTAAACGGAAGAACTATCGCCGATTGGGAGCAGGTGATGAATGGTTCAATGTTCTATGGGCACAGTAATCTGCTGGTTGTGTATGTGGGATTAGTGGTCTTGACAAAGGTTTTCGCGACTTCGGCAACCAATGGGGCTGGTGGTTGTGGTGGAACTTTTGCCCCTTCACTTTTTATCGGAGGTTTTTCAGGTTTCTTCTTTGCCCGTGTATGGAACATCTATCAGATTGGAGTGTATGCCCCCGAAAAGAACTTTGCACTCATGGGTATGGCAGGAGTGATGGCAGGAGTGATGCAAGCACCCCTTACGGGGATATTCCTGATAGCGGAACTTACTGCAGGTTATCAGCTGTTTATCCCACTGATGATAGTTTGCATCAGTGCTTATCTGACCATTAACATCTTCGAACAGCATAGTATTTATGGCATGCGATTGGCTCGTGAGGGAAAGTTGCTGACACATCATACCGATCAAGCTATCCTTACATTGATGAGTTTAGATAGTATTATCGACCGTCAGTTTACTTCTGTAGCCCCGGATATGCCACTTGGAAAGTTGATAAATGCCATAAGCAAGAGTCATACGAGTTTCCTTCCTGTGCTTGACAATGCCGGAATTTTACTTGGAGAAATTGATATAACCAAGATTCGTCACATCATGTTCAGGTCTGAATTGTATAATCGCTTTACGGTGAAAGATATCATGACTCCGGTTCCTGCGACTCTTGTTAAGGAAGATAAGATGATTGATGTGATGCATAAATTTGAGAAAGCTAATTGTAATTATCTGCCGGTAGTAGATGTGAATGGCCATTTGAAAGGCTATGTGTCGCGCACTCGTATGTATAGCATGTATCGTCATCTTGTGGCAGACTTCAGTTCTGAATAATGTTTTTTATCGAAAAATTTGCAATAATCGAAGAAATATAATATCTTTGCTTAGAGTTTACCTGCTAACAATAGATAATAAACAATATAATAAGAAGAACATGAACGCAAACGAAACAATCAAACCGTATGTAATAGGTCTTGACCTGGGTGGTACCAATTCTGTGTTCGGAATTGTTGACTCACGCGGTGAAATTAAAGCTACAACTGCTATCAAAACGCAAGGTTATGATAATGTCGAGGATTATGTTGATGCTTCGGTTGAGGCATTGAAAGTCATTATTGACCAGGTTGGCGGTATTGATACCATTAAAGCGATGGGGATAGGTGCCCCTAATGGCAATTATTATACGGGCACAATTGAATTTGCTCCAAATCTTTCTTGGGGACGCAATGGTATTGTCCCTTTGGCAGATATGTTCAGTAAACGCCTTGGTGGAATTCCTGTTGGGCTGACTAATGATGCGAATGCAGCAGCAATTGGTGAGATGACTTACGGTGTAGCACGTGGCATGAAGAACTTTATCGTTATCACTTTGGGTACAGGTGTAGGCTCTGGAATTGTTATCAATGGTCAGATGGTCTACGGTTGTGATGGTTTTGCCGGTGAATTAGGGCATGTAATCATGCGTCCAACAGATGGACGTTCTTGTGGATGTGGCCGTAATGGTTGCTTGGAAGCCTATTGTTCAGCAACAGGTGTAGCTCGTACGGCACGTGAATTCCTGTCGAAAAGCGATGAGCCTTCATTGCTCCGTGATATGAATGCCGATGATATTACTTCCTTGGATGTCAGTATCGCTGCTGAAAAAGGTGATGCTTTAGCCAATCGTGTGTATGAGTTTACTGGCGAAATGCTTGGAGAAGCTTGTGCAAACTTTGCCGCTTTCTCAAGTCCTGAAGCTTTCATTTTCTTTGGAGGACTGACAAAAGCCGGTAATTTATTGATGAAACCATTGCTTGAAAGCTATAATAAGCATGTTTTAGCAGTGTTCAAGAATAAGGCGAAATTCCTTATCAGCGGTCTTGAAGGATCGAGTGCGGCAGTGCTTGGTGCCAGTGCTGTTGGTTGGGAATTGTAATTTTTTAATATTTAAGCAGATTGCCTTTTGCAATCTGCTTTTTTTTATTTAACTTTGTACCCTGTTATGAATGTGGCACTTCCTTTTCAGATAAACATCCTGGAACTCATATTCAAGGGTATCTTAATAGGAGTACTTGCGTCTGCTCCAATGGGGCCTGTAGGTATTCTTTGCATTAACCGTACTCTTAAGAAAGGTCGTTGGTTTGGCTTTGTTACTGGAGTTGGTGCGGCATTTAGTGATTTGATATATGCTGTATTAACAGGCGTAGGGATGAGCTTTGTTATTGATTTTGTCAAAAATCCCAATACAAAGTTCTATCTTCAGATATTCGGTGGTGTGCTTATATTGCTGTTTGGAATTTACAGTTATCGGAGTAATCCCATGCAGAATGCACACAAGAGTAGTGGAAATGGCCGTGGATCTTTATGGCATAATGCATTGACTGCTTTTGCTGTGACATTTAGTAATCTGCTGATAGTGCCTTATTTCATGATGCTTTTTGCCCTGTTTGCTTTTGTAATTCCCGACCATAAGGTAGAAATGTGCATAGGTTATGTGAGTGTTTTGTTTGGTGCATTGCTCTGGTGGTATGGTCTGACATGGTTGGTAGACAAGATTCGAACCAAGTTTGATGACAATGGAATAGTCATTATTAACAAGGTAATAGGAAGCATAGTCATTATTTTCTCATTGATAGCTCTTATCGGAACGATCTTTAATTTGTATCATCTCCCGGAACTTGCTTCGTTGAAGTAGGCTTCTTAAAACAACAAATAGCATTTTTTCAATATGTTCATAGCGAAAGAATTAAGAAAGAAATCTATTGCAGAATATCTGCTTTATATGTGGCAGATGGAGGATGTCATTCGTGCGATGGGATGTTCTCTTCCATTAATCCGAAAGGCTTATATCAGTAAGTTTACGGATTATACCGATGAACAAAAGGAGGAAGAGGCCGATTGGTTTGGCAACTTAATTCGTATGATGAATGAAGAAGGTAAACGCGAAGTGGGGCATTTGAATATCAATGCTATTGTTGTCCGCGATATGGTCGACCTTCATAATCGCCTTTTACAAAGCAATAAGTTTCCTATTTATAATGCTGAATATTATAAGGTGTTGCCTTTCGTCGTTGAATTGCGCAACAAGGGAGACAAGAATATAAGTGAGATAGAAACCTGTCTTGATGCACTTTATGGCATTATGATGTTGAGAATGCAGCAAAAGGAAATTTCTCCTGACACAGAACATGCCATTAAGGAGATTACAACTTTTATCGGTCTTTTGAGTGATTATTATATAAAGGACGAAACCGAGGGCTTGGATTTCGGCGAGGAATAGGCCTTGCGAATTTATGATATAGATTGTCAAGCGTATGAATATTTTAGTAACGGGTGCAAACGGACAGTTGGGAAACAAGATACAATTGGTTGCAAAAGCAAGTCACGACCATTATATCTTCACCGATGTCTGTGAAGGTTATCAAAAGTTAGACATTACAAACCTCAATGCTATTCAAGAGATGGTCAAGCAGTTTGATGTGAAGTGTATCATCAACTGTGCTGCTTGGTCTAACGTAGATGCTGCAGAGACCGCCGGTGAGATTGTTGAGACACTGAATGCAACAGCTCCAGAGAACCTCGCCAAGGCTATGAAAGAAGTAGACGGCTTGTTAGTTCATATCAGTACAGATTATGTTTTTGGAGGCGACCCCTATAATACGCCGTGCAAGGAAGACCAGAAAGGCACTCCGACAGGTGTCTATGGGCTGACCAAATTGCATGGCGAGCAGAAGATACAAGCTACAGGTGTGAAGCATATCATCATCAGAACAGCCTGGCTTTACTCTGAGTTTGGAAAGAATTTTGTCAAGACCATGTTAAGTTTGACAGCTGTAAAACCTCAATTAAAAGTGGTTTTCGACCAGTGTGGAACTCCTACTTATGCGGGCGACTTGGCTGATGTTATTTTAGATATCATAGAAAACCGTAAGTTCGATGGCAATGAGGGAATCTATCATTTCAGCAACGAAGGTGTTTGTTCTTGGTTTGATTTTACGAAAGAAATAACTCGTTTGGCGGGTCATACAAATTGTGATATTCTGCCATGTCATAGTGATGAATTTCCCAGCCCAGTCACACGTCCTGCTTATTCGGTACTTGACAAGACGAAAATTAAGGAGACCTTTGGTATCAAAATACCATATTGGACCGACAGTTTGAAAAAGTGCATGGCAGCATTACATTGATTATAGTCTATTCTGGCTGCTGCTCTACAATTCAGAATAATTGATATGAACGAAATACAAAGAAGGCGAACCTTCGCCATTATCTCTCATCCGGATGCCGGTAAGACTACGTTGACAGAAAAATTCCTGCTCTTCGGTGGGCAGATACAGGTGGCGGGGGCTGTTAAGAACAATAAAATCCGAAAGACAGCCACGTCAGACTGGATGGATATTGAGAAGCAACGCGGTATCTCTGTGTCTACTTCTGTCATGGAATTTGATTATCTTCCTGATGGAGAAACAGGCGAACCTTACAAAGTGAACATTCTTGATACTCCAGGACACCAGGATTTTGCCGAGGATACTTACCGCACATTGACAGCTGTAGACTCTGCAATCATTGTCGTGGATGGTGCAAAAGGTGTAGAGGCGCAAACCAGAAAATTGATGGAAGTGTGTCGCATGCGCAATACACCTGTTATTATTTTCATCAACAAAATGGATCGTGAAGGGCGTGATCCGTTTGATTTGCTTGATGAACTTGAAGAAGAATTACAGATAAAAGTGCGTCCGTTATCCTGGCCAATAGGTCAAGGACAGCGTTTCAAAGGTGTATATAACATCTATGAACAGCAGCTTAATCTCTTCACACCGAATAAACAGCGTGTGACAGAAAAGGCAGCTGTAGACATAGCTTCTGCCGAGTTGGATGAAAAAGTGGGTGAACGTGAGGCACAACAGCTGCGTGATGACCTTGAATTGGTAGACGGTGTATATCCTGAATTCGATAAGGAAACCTATCGTAGTGCTGAGGTTGCTCCCGTATTTTTTGGTTCGGCACTCAATAATTTCGGTGTACAAGAACTATTGAATTGTTTCGTTGATATTGCTCCAAGCCCTAAACCAACTAAGGCCGAAGAGCGAATGGTTGAGCCTACAGAACCTAAATTCACTGGTTTTATTTTCAAGATTACTGCCAATATCGACCCCAATCACCGCAGTTGTATTGCATTCTGTAAGGTCTGTTCGGGCAAGTTTGTCCGCAACCAGCCCTATCTGCATGTGCGTCAGGGTAAGATAGTCCGTTTCTCTTCGCCTACTCAGTTCATGGCTCAACGTAAGAGTACGGTTGATGAAGCCTATCCTGGCGATATTGTCGGACTTCCGGATAATGGGATTTTCAAGATAGGCGACACGTTGACTGAAGGTGAACAGTTGCATTTCCGCGGTCTTCCAAGCTTCTCTCCGTTATTGTTCAAATATATTGAAAATGATGATCCGATGAAGAGCAAGCAGTTCCAGAAAGGGCTTGAACAGTTGATGGACGAGGGCGTAGCCCAGTTGTTTGTCAATCAGTTCAATGGTCGTAAGATTGTAGGCACTGTCGGTCAGTTGCAGTTTGAAGTCATCCAGTATCGTTTGGAGCATGAATATAATGCCAAATGTCGCTGGGAACCTGTGCATTTGCATAAGGCCTGTTGGGTGGAAGCCGATGATGAAACCGAATTAGACAACTTCAAGAAGCGTAAATATCAGTATATGGCCAAGGATACAGAGGGGCGCGATGTGTTCCTTGCTGACAGTGGTTATGTACTTTCTATGGCCCAGCAAGACTTCAAGAACATTCGTTTCCACTTCACAAGTGAATTCTAATCCTCTTAAATCTGATTGCATACGATGGACGAAAAAGTGACAGCGACAGAACTTTCGAATAAAGAAATGAAGCCCGAAACGGCTATGAGCGATCATACTCCATGGTATGCAATCAAGCTTTTCACTGTTCGGCAGAAAGCGGTAGCGGCTTATTTCAATGAAAAAGGACTTGAAACTTTCATCCCTGAAGAGTATGTTGATATCGAAGATGAGAACCATAAGGTCAAGCGGGTGTTGCGTCCTGTCGTGCGTAATCTTATCTTTCTGAAGAAAGATAGGGACGAACAGGAAATCCGCAAATATGTCTTGGCATCGACATTCAAGATGAGTGTGGTCACAAAGAGCCGTGAAAACAAAAGCTATTATGAGATTCCTGCCGTACAGATGTTTGAGTTTCGGGCCATGTGTAATCCTGAACTCACGATGCGAAAGTATCTCAGTGAGGAACAGGCCCATTTGAAAAAAGGCGACAGGGTACTCGTGAAGCATGGGCCGTTGAAAGGACTTACCGGGCGATTGGTACGTTCTAATAAGAAATACTATCTGTTGAAGGAGGTGCCGGGCATGGCCATTATGATTAAAGTGACGCGTTGGTGTTGCGAAGGCCTTTAGTTTTTGTCTAAAATACCATAACATGAAACACAATCTTTTATTATTTCTTTTGATGTCCCTCTTCCCATTTTACTCTTGGGGACAAGCTTCTTCAGAGCCTATAGGGACATTACTGACCGATGAAAGTGAACTTGTCGATGGCGGATTATATGTCATGGCAGGGCGTGTGGGGCATCAGTTCTATGGCTCTCATTATCAACAAATGGGTGCATTTTTCTTTTATTCCTCTTTCTTAGAAGGAAAAAATAAGGAACATTCTTCGTTTCGTGAGGTCTTACCTTATTGTGATCTGTTGCGTTTCGAGAAACAAGAGGGCGAATGGTGTATAAGAAATCTCACAGCAGAACATGCCGATGAATCTCATCGCTTTCTTTGTTATGATTCGGATTTTCCTCAGCTTTTGAAAGCCAATTACCTTATCAATAAGGGTAATCGTGTGACTTTTGCGAAAGAGAATGGTGTCTTGAATGTCTCCATTGGAGGGAAAGTATTGGGTTATGACAGGGAAAAGATGCGTTATGTTTTAGATAAAAATGCAGCCAAATATGCTCGGGTAGAATTTTACCACATAGAGAACACCCGATTGTTGTTGTCTGATACGCTTCAATTGTATTGCATTGATGCAACAGCCTATGTGCGTTTGAAACGCCATTTCAAGTCGGATTGCTTCAACACATTAATCCTTCCATTCGATGTGCCCGATTATAAGAAGGTGTTTGGGCAGGGTGCTGTAGCCTACATTCCTTCGGAATTCACCGATGGAAAGCTCCATTTTACCAAGGTTGAAGCTTCGCTTAAAGCCCATACGCCCTATCTTCTTTGTGGTAAATTAGATGATGTTGAAGATGATATCCATGATTTTGGACTCTGCAAGATTTATTTTAAGAAAGATGTTTCTTTAGAGCGTACGGTGTCCGGAGTAACTTTTCATGGGGTATATCATTCTGATAAAAGATCTTTTTTCAAAGGAGATTATCTCTTTGGTGACAAGAAACTCTTTCAGCCGAAAGGCAAAGAGAAGATAAGATTGGATGCTTTCAGGTGGTATCTCTCTTGCAAAGCACCTCTCAAGGCCGGCGCTTTGCGTTTGAGCAACATTCCTTTGAGCTTGCCTTCCGTATCTCTTTTGGGCCAAAGAACAGAGCGCATTTACACTTTGGAGGGGCGTTATGTGGGTTCCTCTCTAAAGAAGCTGCCGAAAGGTATCTATATAAGAGGAGGAAAGAAAGTCGCAGTGAGGTAGTAGACTGCGCCTTTTCGCATCTCTTGATGATTGGAAAACGAAACTCTCTGACGCAGAAATGCTATCTGATAAGGACTGTCGTAATTTGTGTTATCCTCGTAAGCGGATAATGTGTTAATATATTTCAAGGATATTTACAATTGCTTTCTCATAACTCGCGTATTTGAAATGGAAGTCGCCTTCGTTCCAAATACGTGCTGTTTTTCTTGATGTTGTAATACTTTGGTAATCAGATGATTGCTGAACTTAAGCCGAAATGTGAGGTGAAATTACGTTGAAAAACATTGCAATCTGCATCAAATGACACTGCGATTTGCATCAAATGACACTGCGATTTGCATCAGATTAGCGTGTGATTTGACTCAAAAAGCAGTGTGGTTTGAGTCAAGTTACAGTACATTGTGCATGGAGTTTCAAGTCAGTCAGTTTGAGATTGCGATATTATGTTCATTTTTTGCTTTTCTTTTTTCTATTTGTCGATGTGTAGAAAAGTTAAAAACAGGGTGATAATGTTTACAAAATGAGGGTCGTTTCCAGCGGTGTTGGTTTGTTCATAAGCGTATAATGAAGCACGTTCTGTTTAGCTTTCATAGAAGCTTTTCTGTTCTTTGTAGGGGAGATTCCTTTATAATTATGACAAAAACAGACGCTATATATCAGAAACTTATGTGTAAATTTGTCTTTTACATTAAAAAAACTTAACTTTGTAAAATCATACATAATGAAAGGATTAACGCTTTATGACGATGCAATGAAAGGGAGATTATTTCTTTTAGAAACATGCACATAGGTGGCAGTTTCAGATAGGTTGCATTGTCATGGCTTGGCGGAGAGAATAAGATAAAAATAGAATTGCAGGATTTTGGATAAGAAAAGAGATTATGTGTAGTTTCTTTTTTGATGATAAACATTGTTAAATATATGACACAAAAACGCATTTTTTTATGTTTGGCTCATATGAGTGGCCAAGAAATGAAGTTCATTCAGGAAGCTTTCGACACCAATTGGGTGGTACCACTTGGTCCAAACGTAAATGGTTTTGAGAAAGATTTAGAGAGTTTTATGGGGCAGCAGAAGCGCATTGTGGCGCTTTCATCCGGCACGGCAGCTGTGCATTTGGCATTGATAGCCTGCGGTGTAAAGGCAGGGGATGAGGTCATTGTGCAGACGTTTACATTCTGTGCTTCCTCGCATCCCATTACATATTTAGGGGCTAAACCGGTGTTTGTGGATTCTGAAAGCGATACTTGGAACATGTCTCCTGAACTTCTTGAAGAGGCTATCAAAGACAGAATTGCAAAGACGGGACGTAAACCTAAGGCTATTGTTCCTGTCTATTTATATGGCATGCCGGCTAAGATTGATGAGATTTTATCCGTTGCCGAACGTTATGATATCCCTGTTGTAGAAGATGCAGCCGAAGGATTTGGCTCGCGTTATGACCGTCAGATGGTCGGCACATTTGGCCGTTATGGTGTGCTTAGTTTCAATGGGAATAAGATGATTACGACTTCAGGTGGAGGTGCATTGGTATGTCCTGACGGCGAAAGTTACAATCGGGTGATGTATTTTGCAACGCAGGCACGTGAGTCATATCCTTACTATCAGCATACGGAAATCGGTTATAACTATCGCATGAGTAATATCTGTGCGGGCATTGGGTGTGGGCAGATGACGGTTATAGACGAGCATATCCGTCATCATCAGCATATTGCCCAGCTTTACAGAGAGGCTTTCAAGGAAGTTGAAGGCATAGATTTTCATGATAATCCCGATGAGCGCACAGACAGTAATTTCTGGCTGAATACGATAACGATAGCCCCCGATTTGAAGGTGAAAGGGCAGGAGAACGCCTACAAAACAATCGTAAAAGGGGCCGTAGGGGGTGCTGCTGGCGTTGTTCATCAGGCTTCAACGGCACATACGGATTGTGAACCAAACGCCAATGTGGAGGCAATGAGGCTCTATCTTGATAGGGCCGGCATTGAAAGTCGACCGTTATGGAAACCCATGCACAGGCAACCTGTCTACCAGGATGCACCGGCATATCTCAATGGTGTCAGTGAAGAATTGTTCCATTGCGGACTTTGTTTGCCGAGTGGCCCTATGGTTACAGATGAAGATGTGGCCAGAATAATCCACACGATAAAGGATTCTGTTTGCTGTTAAACTAATTGATATTTCGTATATGAAGTTTTTCAATAAGATTACGAATTGGTATTTTTCCAAGAGGTCATTGCCCTATTGGGCGATATTGGCAATGGATATCTTGATTTGTTATCTGTCAGGTATTCTTGTTTTCTGGCTTTATTACCGTGGTGCCGTCACGTTAGGCAATATTGCTTTGTTGACCAAAACAATATTCACCTACATGTGTTTCAACCTCATAGGTTTTAAGATATTCCATACCTATTCGGGTATTATTCGCTATTCAAGTTTTGTTGATTTGAAGCGGGTGGGCTATGCTATGGGCGTTTCTTTGATAGTAGCAGAGATAATGCACTACGTGGTTTACAGTTGGGATCTTGAGTTTGTACGTCTTCAGGGGCGTCAGCTTGTGGCCATGTATCTGTTGGCAACAATGGCAATGTGGGCTGCTCGTATTGTTATCAAATCAATATATGATGTTTCGTTTGCCAATGAGGGGGCGGCCAAAACGCTGATTTATGGTGTCAGAGATGGTGGTGTTGCCTTGGCAAAGAACATTCGGAGCGAGAAACCTACACGCTATTTGCTGAAAGGTTTTATCAGTCATAATCCGGGATATAAGTCGCGTTTGCTCATGGGGGAACATGTTTATCAAGTAGGCGAGGGGCTTCGTTCGGTGATAGAAAAGGAAGGTATATCTACTGTTCTTGTTTCCCCGTTGCAGAATGAGCGTTTCCGTAAGGATGCGTTTCTGCAGGATTTGCTGATAGATGCGGGCATAAAGATTTTAATGCTGCCTGAAACGAAGGAATGGGACGGTAAGACAGATGTGCATGATCTGCAGCCGGTGAGTATCAACGATCTGCTTCCTCGTAATGAAATCAACGTTAACATGAAATCTGTTGGTGACATGTTGAAGGATAAGAAAATCCTTATAACGGGGTCGGCCGGTAGCATTGGAAGTGAGATGGTGCGCCAGATAGCTTCGTTCAAGCCTGCTGCAATGATGCTGATTGATCAGGCAGAGACACCGCAACATGATATCAAATTGATGATGATGAACAAGTTTCAGGGCGTGGAATGTAAGATTGTTCTCTCGAGCATCACTAAGCAGGCACGCATGGAACGATTGTTTGATGAGTTTCGTCCAGACTATGTTTTCCATGCAGCAGCTTATAAACATGTGCCCATGATGGAGGATAATCCGAGTGAAAGTATTCAGAACAATGTCTATGGAACGAAGGTTATCGCAGACCTAAGTGTGAAATACGGCGTGAAGAAGTTCGTCATGATAAGTACGGATAAGGCTGTAAATCCAACGAATGTAATGGGATGTTCAAAGCGTATCTGCGAGATTTACACACAGGCTTTGAATGAAAAACTCGTCAGAGATTACGAGGCTAATGGTTGTAAGGGCATTCCTCCGACACAGTTTGTCACGACACGTTTCGGCAATGTTTTGGGGTCGACAGGTTCTGTTATCCCACTGTTTGAGAAACAGATTAAGGCAGGTGGTCCGGTAACAGTAACAGATCCGAAGATTATTCGCTTCTTTATGCTGATTCCGGAGGCTTGCAAGCTCGTGCTTGAAGCAGGAACCCACGGCAGAGGTGGACAGATTTTCGTATTCGACATGGGTGAGCCTGTTAAGATTGCAGATTTGGCACACCGCATGATACAGTTGAGTGGAGCTAAGGATGTGAAGATTGTCTATACGGGATTGAGGCCTGGTGAGAAGCTTTATGAAGAAGTCTTGAGCAACACGGAGAACACTTTACCAAGTTTCCATGAAAAGATCAGGATAGCAAAGGTAAAGGAATACGACTTTGAACAGGTCAGTAAGGAAATCGATGCTTTAGTAGAGCTTGCAAAATCCTATGATGAAATGAAGATTGTGAGCAAGATGAAGGAAATCGTTCCGGAGTTTGTTTCAAAGAATTCTGTGTATTCAGCCCTTGATGTTCACGTGGAGGAAAGACATGAGTGATGCTGGAATTGAATAAGTTTACTTGGTTGTTATGACAAATGAACATGCACTTTTGACGGTGGTTCGGGCCGCTCTTTGGGGGGAAGACCTGAAGGGTGGACTGATGCCTACGGATTGTTTTCAGCATTTGATGCATGAGGCAAAGCGGCAGACCGTGGTTGGTTTATTCGTCCAGGCGTTGTCAGAAGAGCGTTATCAAATACGTCTTGCAAAGTCAGATGCAATCAATGCATTCGTTTATCAGAATAAAATCAGAAGTCTGAATCTTAAGGTTAATGCGGTCTTGGCTGAACTTTGTTGTCTCTTGCGGGCGCATTCTATAGATTTCATAGTTGTAAAGGGGCAACTGTTAGCTCAGTTTTATCCACAGCCTTTAATGAGACAGGCCGGCGACATTGATTTCTATTGTGACGAAACGAACTTTGAGAAAGCACGGAAGCTTATCGGTGAAGCCTGGAACGTAACGTTTCATGATGATGACGAGGACGATAGGGCGCAGCATATTGGGTTCGAATATAAGGGAATTCTTTTCGAGTTGCATTTCTGTCTGCTTAGTTTCATATCACCAAGGGTGCAGCGTTGTTTTGACGAGATGGTGAGCCACAGCGCTCCCTATATGATAAAGGTTGGCGATGTGCTTGTACCGACCTTGTCTCCTGTTGAGAATGTCATTTTCACTTTTTTGCATTTATATCATCATTTCATCGAACTTGGTGTTGGATTGCGGCAGATTTGTGACATGGCTCTGATGTTGCATCAATATCGAGACGTGTTGAATAGTGATGAAGGGAAAGCGCAGTTGACTTATTGGCTTAAGCAGCTCGCTTTCTATAGGGCATTTCATGCTTTCGGAGCTGTGTGTGTAGATGTCTTGGGCTTGCCTGTTTCTGAATATCCGTTTGAGCTCACGAAGCGCGCGCGTTCTTATGAACATGCAATTTTGGAGGTTGTATTCAAACGGGGTAATTTCGGTATGCACGGGAGGAAAAACAGTGTTCGTTCAGGGATAGGATATTATGCAGAGGCCTTCTTAGTGAAGTTGCGCCATTATTTAAAGTTTTTTGTTTTATCACGTAGGGAGAACCTTGCCATGTTATTTTATGGTATTCCTAAAAAAATATATTATGCCATGAAACGCCTGATTTTAACTTAATCAATTTATTAATCCATGAATAAAACATACTTACGGCCTGTAGTTTCGGTCCATAGTTTAGCATTTAGTTCCTCTTTATTATCTGCTTCCGGTCCTCATTCAAGTAGTGCGGATGCGAGTGGGCAAAGTGAAGAGCTCATTTTTGATATCTCAGAAGCAGAGGAAGCTGGTAAGGGATTTAAAGCAAATGCAAAGCCCTTTCAAGATGAATTTACGCCAGAATAAAAAAGAAGAAAAGCTTGTACAGCTATCCAAATGATGCTGTACAAAACTCTTTTTTTATTTTTATTTCAGAACTGCCACCAATGTTTTTTCTTGTAAGAATGTTGTGGAAGTCCTTGTGCGAATTGCTCTTTGAGAAGATGATAGAGGCTTATGTGATTATGAATCATTCGATAGATTTGCCCCCAGTCGGGTAATCCTCCGACATTTCTGTCGTCGATAAATAAATCAACTTTCAGCTTTCTGGAATAGTGGTTGTTGTTTTCAACGGTCTCTTCAGGGTAGTCTCTGTTTACAGCCCAGAATTCAACACCCCGTTGCCTGCACCATTCTACAGCTTCATCTAATGTTTCTCCCTCTCTTACACTCCATAGAATGAGTTGATGCCCCTCTGCTGTGAGTTGGCGAAGAGTTTCTGTTGCAAAAGGAATCTCTTCGCCAATAGCTGGATATTCATGGGTTACAATAGTGCCATCAAAATCGACTGCGATTTTCATTATTGTTTGATTGATTTGTCGTTCTTACCTCTATATGCACCATCTCTCTTGCTGTAGCTTCCATAGTTGCTATAAGAATTATACGATTTTCCCATATATGAGTCGCTATGATATGAACCATAGCCATATTTTGCGTATCGTCCATAGTGTGCATAGCGGCCATATCCATAGTAATAGCCATATTTCTTCTTCGTCATATCCAGACCATTGATGACAATAGATATATTGGGAAGTTTCTTTTCAGCAGACAAACTGTTAATCAACATGAAACTATCTTTCGTAGTATAGTCAGCACGGCAGAGGTATACGGTGGCATCTATAACACGTGAAAGTTGCAGTGTATCTGTTACCAGACCAATCGGTGCAGTATCAATGATGATATAATCATAAGTTTCTTTTAGTTCATCAATGATATAGTCAAGACTCTTTCTTGCCAGCAATTCTGAAGGATTGGGAGGAATAGGTCCTGCCATCAGCAGGTCTAATCGGTTATTGATACCAGAGGGTAATACTTGTGAAAGAATTTCCTCGCGTGTTGGATGCTCATGTACTAACAATGTTGTTATGCCATGATGATGGTCTTTAATTTCGAACAATTCGGCCAAACGAGGTTTTCGGATATCAAGACCAACGAGGATAACCTTCTTGCCTAAAAGTGCAAAACTGACAGCTAAGTTTGCGGCTGTAAACGTCTTTCCTTCACCTGAAGTGGTAGAAGTGAATGCAATAACCTTCTCATTTTCCTTGAGCATAAACTGCAGGTTGGTTCTCATTCCACGGAAGATTTCTTCCATTAAGTTGTTCTTATTCTCATGAACAACGATGTCTGCTTTGGTCTTTGCTTGGTCACTTGCAATCGGAACGTCACCCAAAATAGGCAGCTTTGTCAGTTGAACCACATCGTTTCTGCCCTCAATCTTGTAGTGGAAGAACTCGGCAATGATGATGATAAGGGCAGGAATGGAGAGGCCGATAATGAGCGCAATGAGATAAATCATGGAATTATTCGGGCTGACTTTGCCTCCGAATTCAGGTTCATCAATGAGTTTTCCTTTGTCAGCTGTAGCTGCAAGCGAAATAGAATTCTCTTCTCTCTTCTGTAACAGCATGAGATACAGGCCTGATTTCACCTCCTGTTGTCTTCCGATCTGAGTGAGAATTCGCTCTTGTTCAGGTGTTTCTCCAACCTGTCCACTATATTTGTTGAACTGGCTCATAATGGCATTACGTTGGATTTCCAAACCTTTTCGGGCTTGTGTTGTAGCCCGACGTATGCTGTTGTTAAGGTCATCAAGTTGCGAGGTCAGAGGCTGAATGATTGGACTTTTCTCACTTGCACTGCGCAGAAGGCGTTTTCTCTCCAATGAAATCTCGTTGTATTTATTGATCAAAGAACTGGTACTTTGGTCTGACAGGCCTATGTTTTCAGGAATGGGTTCATAGCGATTGGCCACCTTGTTCTGATAGGCTGCAATTTCATCAAGCAGTACAATCTGTGTGTTTGCATCGGTCAGGCGTTGGCTGAACTGTGTCTGATTGTCGAAAGCACTACTTGCATTCATCTTCAATTCGACCATATTATTTCGCTTCTTGAAGTTCTCAAGCTGCCCTTCTGTCAGTCCTAACTCTGAATTGATCTTCTCCAAGCGTGAGTTAATAAACTTCTCCGTACGGATTGCCACTTGATTCTTATCTTCATTGGCCTGTCGGTTATAGCAAATGGACAGTTGTTTCAGGTAGTCAACAGCCCGCTGTTGATTGATATCTGTTATTGTCAACTGCGCAATAGTTGTTGACCTTGAAGTTTGATTGACAGACAGTGCTCCTTGATATTGATAGGCTGCATTATTCGGAGAGTTGAGAACGATGTGCACTTTCATGCCAGGTGTCATTTTCATGGCATCGGGTGCAAGGTTCTCCGTAATTGTCAAGATGCCCGCTCTCGTATAGATTGCAATAGGAAACTTACTGAAAGTCTTGTCAATATAGTAAGGCCCTTTGGCGTGAATGTCGTCAATTGGGACATAATAAGTACCTGTAAGATGATATTTACCGTTGTCGAATGTGAGCAGCATCTCAAACGGATTATTGATTTTCTCTAAGTTAATCGGATCAAAATCCACCTTGAGAGGCTCGTTTTTATACAATAATATATTCTTAAACTTACCCTCTATGCTGTAGCTCACATACAGCTTCAAGTCTCTCACAGCACTTTGTGCCAGGCTGTGAGAAGTCAGGATTTCCATTTCATTATCAATGCCGTTGGAGTTTGAAATCATTCCAAGGTTATTGGAATTCTGTATGCTGTTGCCTCTGCGTGAACTCTGTTCGTCTTTAATGAGAAGTTTTGCGTAAGCCTGATATACGGGAGTTGAATATCTCAGATAGATATAAGCACCTGCAAGACAGACAAGGATAGAGACAACGAACCATGTCCAATTCAATATGAGTGAAGTATATATTGCCCGGAAATTGAATAGGCGTTTTACCTCTTGTTGCTGATTTTCTTCAGCTGTTGTTATTTTGTTATTGTCCATAAATCAACAATTAACTGTATATGATGTCAGTTATATTTAGATTTTTATAAATATTAGTTCTAAACTCTTTTATTTTCTACAATCTCCATGAGATATTGCCCATAACCGTTTTTCAACATGGGTTTTGCGTTGTCAATCAATTGTTCTTCGCTGATCCAGCCTTGTCGGTATGCAATCTCTTCGAGGCATGCAATCTTCAGACCTTGACGTTTTTCAATCACTTCAATGAATGTACTTGCTTCAGAAAGACTGTCATGCGTGCCGGTGTCAAGCCATGCGAAACCACGTTGAAGAGACTTTACTTTGAGTTTCTTCAGCTCCAGATACTTTTGGTTTACGGTAGTGATTTCCAACTCGCCGCGTGCACTCGGCTTGATGTTCTTGGCGATTTCAATGACGTTGTTGGGATAGAAATACAAGCCAACAACGGCATAATTACTCCTCGGATGCTCTGGTTTCTCTTCAATGCTCAAGCAGTTTCCTGCTTTATCAAATTCTGCGACGCCGTAACGTTGCGGATCATTGACATAATATCCGAAGACACTGGCCTGCTGTCTCTGTTCTGCATCGGCAACACTCTCTTTGAGTAGTCCTGTGAAGCCGGCTCCATAAAAGATGTTATCGCCCAAAACAAGGCACACAGCATCATCTCCGATGAACTTCTCTCCAATGATAAAAGCCTGTGCCAGACCATCAGGAGAGGGCTGTTCTGCATATTCAAAGTGCACGCCAAGTTCGTGTCCGTCGCCTAATAAGCGCTTAAAGCCCGGCAAATCAAATGGAGTAGAGATAATCAGGATATCCTTGATGCCGGCAAGCATCAGTACGGATACCGGATAATATATCATCGGTTTGTCAAAGATAGGTAGCAATTGCTTGCTGATACCCTTTGTAATGGGGTAGAGACGGGTGCCAGAACCACCGGCTAAAACAATCCCTTTCATGTTCGTTTCTATTTAGTTTATAACTCTGTTCTTTGTCAATAAGCGTGCTTGTCGGGTACGATAATGCTGTAGGCTGTCTTGAAAATGATATAAATATCAAGCCGGAAAGTCCAGTGTTCGATATACCAGATATCGTGTTCCACGCGCTCTTGCATCTGCCATAGCTCTCGGGTTTCCCCTCGGTAGCCTGTAACCTGTGCCCAACCGGTGATGCCCGGCTTACAGAAATGACGTACCATATATTTGTCTATCAAGTCACTGTAGATTTCAGTATGATGCAACATGTGAGGTCGGGGCCCGACAATACTCATGTCACCTTTCAGCACATTCCAGAATTGTGGCAGTTCATCAATATTGGTTTTCCGCATGAAATTGCCGAAAGCAAACTTGCGTGGATCGTTCTTGGTAGCTTGTTCTGTGTCGGCATTCTTGTTGACATGCATACTTCGAAACTTGTAACATTTGAATGATTTCCCTTCAAACCCTGTGCGTTCTTGCACAAAGAACGTCGGCCCCGGACTTTGGAGCTTAATAATGATGGTAATGATAGGGATGAGCGGGAGCAGGCAAAGGCATGCAATTGCTGATACCACGATGTCGAAAGACCGTTTGATGAGCCGATTGCTCATGATTGCAAGTGGCTCAATGTGGTTTGTATATAGCAGTGTGTCGCCCATGAATTCAGGTTTCAAGCGTAGCCGATAGGTTCCAAATGTACGCGGGAGATAGTAGAAGCGGATGACATTGGCATCGCAGAATTTCATAATCTGTGCAATGAAATCATTGTAGTCATGACTCAGACTGCAGAATATCTCCTCGGCAAATGCCCTGTCTTCTTGTTCCATTTTAGTGCCGAAGTCTTTGAGTGAACCTAAATATCGAAAGGATTTCGGACAGTTTTCAATCTCTTTGTTGGCATAATATCCACGTACAGAATAGCCCATGGTAGGGTCTCCTGTCATTGTCTTGTAAAGCTCGGCAAGCGAGCGGTCATGCCCCACAAACAGCACTTTGCGTGAGTTGTGACCAGTCTGTCGCAGATAATTCAGTATTCCTCGTTCGGCAAAACGACTGAGCATGATGAGTGCAAAGCTCGTGAAAGCATAGAGTACCGATATGTGGAAGAAGTTTTCGCGTGGGCAGAGAAAACTCAGAAAGGCGTAAGTGAGAATTACATGTGTCGTCACTAATTGCGACACTCTGAGTATAATCCTGTCGAATTCAATCTTGCGATAGTGCACGATTGTATTGAAGAAGTATTGTGCAACCCCCATAGCTGCATTGGCAGTGAACACGGTTATCTTTGTCGCACTATGGAAATAGTCGGGGACATCATTGGGAAGCAGCAGGATAAAACAAACGAGAATGATGTTGATAATCATGAAATCGTTGAATGTAACCAACCGACGCACGAATTCGTTCCTACTAAGGTTTAGGCTCATCGTGTACTTATTTTATTAAAATATACGTTTTTGTTTGTTGTTGTTATATGCGATTGTGCAAAGATAACAAAAAATAATGCAATTCGGAAACTTTGAAACAGTTTTTTATTCAATAAGGCATGCTTCTCTCTGTTGAATGGGGTTGTTCTGTATGGAAATTCATGTCTATTGAGTTTCACTTGCTTCATATTCTCCATGAATTGTGCTGTTCTGTCGCTGTCGACTTGGCGTTTCGTGCCTTTTCAGCAACTCTGTACACTGTCTTCGTTTTATCATGTTTCTTTACAAGCCTTTCATGAAGTGGAAAGTTCTTGTCTGTTGTTTCTTCTTCTTTGTAAATATTGTTGCTTGTTTTTAACACTTCGATGTACGACCAAAGAGGAAAAGAAAATCAGGAAAATAGAGCTTGTTTTCCAATTTCAGGCTTTTTGCAATGCAACTCTGGTCATCATGCACTGTCACTTGACTCAAACTGCGTGGCTGTTTGCGTCAGAATATCCGCTGATATGATGTGAGTTATAGGGTAATTCAATGTAAAACACAGTGCTTTTTAGCGTGATTTAACATTCTGATTTTTATTGATTTTTGTAATAAATTGATTGTCAATGCGTTGTGAATTGCTAAAAAGTGGGGTGTGTTTGGAGTGAGGAGGGGCTCTGTTTCAAATTTACAGGAAAAGTAATCTGAATTGTAAAGATTGATGATAAAAATTAACATATAATTCGTGCGCAGGTATAATGGCGTTCTTTCTTTGTTTTGTAGAGAGATATGTCGCGTTTAGTGTAGAAATATTCTTGTGTGAAAAATTAGGTTTATTGCTTGGAATATTGTATCTTTGCAAAGCATTTTATAACTTACATTAAAATTATTGACAGAATAGATAGTATGGGATTTTTTTCTAAACTCTTAGGAAAGAAGGAAACTGAAGCTAAGGTTGGCGGTATGGAAGACTTCATGACGCTGATACGCGTGTATTTCGAAGCATCGTTAGCAGCTAATCTTGGTATCAACAATTTAGGCATGTTACCTGATTTGCGCACGTTCAAGGCGACACTTCATGTGCCTACATTGAACAACAAATTAGGACTTGGAGAGAAGAATCATTGTCGGAAGATGATGAAAGAAATCTACGGAATGGACGATAATTTCTTTAAGGAAATAGATCAGAGCATACGTAAAAACTGTCGGAAGTTGCAGGATGTGCAGCCTTATATGATACAGTTCCAGGGCTTTTCACAAGATTTGATGATGCTTGTCGGCAACCTCATGAAGTTTAAGCTCCGCCTGCCTTCGTTCATGAAGAAAGCACTTTATACGATGACGGAGAAGACTGTTTCAGACTTGTTTACGAAGAATGACTACAGCGATCCTGGCGTTATCAAGGCTGTGATGGCTGTAAGACAGTATGACAAGCGTTTGGGTTTCAGCCTGAAATGGATTACTGACTTTGTCTTCCAAGTCGTGATGTTGGCTAAAAAAGAGCCACGTCCGTCAGATGCAGACGTGAAAAAGAAATGAAGTTCGTGGCGGTCTTGATGTTGGTCAAGGCCGTTTTCTTGTTCCATATCTATGTGATTCCCGGGAAACTCCATTGTTCTTACTTGGAAATCAGGGGGTAATCATGTTGTATATAGATGCTGTAAAATGTTGAGTTAAAATTTGGATATATCAATTAAATCAAGTAAATTTGTAACCAAATTGTGAATTTATGGATGCAACTGAGCATGCTCTCAACCAGTTTTCTACCCGCGTAAGGCAGATGCTTCTTCAGTACAAGGAACTGAAGAAGGAGAATGCTGAACTTTATGCCATGGTAGACGAGCGGGAAGAACAAATCAAAACGCTTAATGCAAAGCTTGCTCAGGCGCAGAATGATTACAATAGTCTCAAGATGGCCAAGATGTTGGAAGTGACTGATGGTGACGTGGAAAGCGCCCAGAAACGACTGCAACGCTTGATCAGAGACGTGAATAAATGTATAACGCTACTGAGTGAAAGATAACAGAAGCGATGGCAGAAGAGAATAAGGATAAGTTGCATATAAGACTGCATGTCTATGATACAGAGTTGCCGGTGAACATTGTTCGTGAGGACGAGAAGCTGTATCGTGATGCTGCAAAGCTTATTACGACAACCGTTAATAATTACGCAGGCGTGTTCAAAGGCCGCAAGAGCGATAAGGAATTGCTGTATATGGCTCTCATAGATATAGCTTTACGCTATGAGCGCGAGGCCTTGCGTAATGATACGGAGCCTTTTAAGAATATTCTCGGACAGTTGACTTCTGAAATTGAAGAAGCGTTGAAATAGTTGAACGGGAATATTATTTAAATCTAAAGTATAATGAATGTAGTGACTATTATAATTGCCTGCGTTGCTCTGTTGGCCGGTTGCGCAATTGGATATGCTGTTTTCCGTTATGTCATTAAGGGAAAATACAATGAGATGATTGAGGCCGCTAACAAGGAAGCGGACGTTGTTAAGGAAAAGAAACTCTTGGAGGTGAAGGAGAAATTCCTTAATAAGAAGAGTGAACTCGAAAAGGAAGTTCAGCAGCGAAATCAAAAGATACAGCAGAGTGAAAACCGCTTGAAGCAACGTGAAATCTCTTTAAATCAGCGTCAGGAAGAATTAGGACGCCGCAAGATGGAGGTTGATCAAAGTCAGCAACGTATTGATAATGAGAAAAAACTCCTGTCTGTAAAGCAGCAGGAATTAGAGAAAATGCAGAAGCAGGAGCAAGCTAAGCTTGAGGAACTCTCGGGACTCAGTGCCGAAGAAGCTAAGAACCGACTCATTGAAAGTCTGAAAGATCAGGCCAGACTCGATGCTGCAAGCTATGTCAATGAGATTATGGACGATGCAAAACTGAATGCCAATCAGCAGGCAAAGAAAATCGTTATCCAGACCATTCAGCGTGTAGCGACGGAGACAGCCATTGAGAATTCGGTCAGCGTTTTCCATATTGATAACGATGAAGTCAAGGGTAGAATTATCGGTCGTGAAGGTCGGAATATCCGTGCTTTAGAGGCAGCTACCGGCGTAGAAATTGTTGTTGATGACACTCCCGAGGCAATTGTTATCAGTGCATTCGATCCAATTCGTCGCGAGGTATGCCGTTTGGCCCTGCATCAACTTGTGGCCGACGGTCGTATTCATCCTGCGCGTATTGAGGAAGTTGTGGCTAAAGTGAAGAAGCAACTCGACAATGAAGTCATTGAAACGGGTAAGCGCACAGCTATTGATTTGGGTATCCATGGCCTGCATCCCGAATTGATTCGCATCATCGGTAAGATGAAATATCGTTCAAGTTACGGTCAGAACTTGTTGCAACATGCTCGTGAAACCGCAAATCTTTGTGCGGTAATGGCCAGTGAACTTGGTTTGAACCCTAAGAAAGCAAAGCGTGCAGGATTGCTTCACGACATAGGGAAAGTGCCGGATGAAGAAAGTGAATTGCCTCACGCTCTGTATGGTGCAAAGATTGCAGAGAAGTATAAGGAGAAACCGGATATATGCAATGCTATAGCAGCCCACCACGATGAAGAGGAAATGACGACTTTGCTTGCACCGATAGTCCAGGTCTGTGATGCTATTTCCGGTGCCCGTCCGGGTGCCCGTCGCGAGATTGTTGAGGCCTATATCAAGCGTCTGAACGATCTTGAAGCCATTGCAATGAGTTATCCGGGAGTAACAAAAACCTATGCTATTCAGGCTGGCCGCGAGCTTCGTGTGATTGTCGGTGCCGACAAGATGACCGATGAAGAGAGTATCAGACTGAGTGACGAGATTGCCACAAAAATCCAGAATGAGATGACTTATCCAGGCCAGGTGAAGATTACCGTCATTCGTGAGACGCGTTCGATTGCCTATGCAAAGTAATTCTTTGAAACGAGATAAAGAAAAAGGATGCACCATGGTGCATCCTTTTTCTATTATATAACCGTTGTTGTTTAGTTTTTTATATCTTGTTGATGTCTACATATCCATGCATGACTGCATAGATGGTGAGGGCACTGACGCTTTTCATGCCAAGCTTTTCCACGATGTTCTTGCGATGACTGATTACCGTTGTAAGGCCGATATTGAGTTGATTGCCGATTTCCTTATTGATATATCCTTGTGCAATCAGCGACAGCACTTCGATTTCTCTGTCGCTGAGCAGCTTGGCTTTCAGTGCTCTTGGCATGTCGGGAAGATTTTTCCCGCCGGCATGTCCGTATTGCTCGAGTTGCAGTAATGACTTCACCAAAAGCTCTTCAGAGGTGTTGATGCAAAGGCTTTTGAAGTCGGAGAGCTGTGCGTTTGGATTGGTTGACGTCGTCAGTACGATGGTCTTCTGCTTATAGTTGAGAAAGAAATTACGATTTTCAAGTACGAATTTGATAGCTACGAAATAGTGCATGAACTGGTTTGGATTGGCTGCTTCAAGTTCGTTGAAGGTGCAGAAGGTTTCTATGTCGGCAATTGGCATGACGTTTTGCAGTATGGTTTTCAAGCCGACCATGGCCAGGATGTTATTGTCGATGATAGCCAATTTCGGTCTGCCTGCCTTATGTCTTTCCACAGGGTGCGGTGGTATGCTGTGTTTTATGTTCTCTTCCATATCGAAATTTGTTATTTGACAGATATTTATAGGAAAGGGGCAAGCAGATGACTGAACCACCCCCGGGCACGCTGCCATGGTGTACGCCAGGCTTTCCATGTCTTTTCTGTGAGATAGAAGCAGTCTTTTTTCTCACTGTCAAAAAGGTTGTCCAACTGCTGTGTTGTGCATTTGTCGAGGATGACGGCGTTTTCTTCGTAGTCCCAACTGAGGCTTCGCGCGTTGAGATTGGCGCTTCCGACCGTACAGACTCGTCCGTCAACCATGATAATCTTGGTGTGGTGAAAGCCCGGAGTGTACATCCAAATGTGGCAACCGGCTTTCATCAGTTTGTGCGCATTGTAGAAACCACAGTCGGGGGTCAATGGAATATCGCTCTTTGTGCTGAGCATGATTTCTACCTTGACTCCTCTCTGAGCAGCCTTTTTCAGTGCTTTCTTCAGCTTATGATTAAGCGTAAAGTAGGGATTGATAATCTTTATACTGTCTTTTGCGCGGTTGATGGCCGACAGATAAAACTGCCGAATGATGGCATTGCTTGTTCCCGGTTCGCGGTTGATGATGCCGACCGTTTTATGACAGGCTGTTTTGCACGTGTCTTTCTTTAGTCCTTGAATGTAGTTGGCATTATGAATACCACGGAAATATTGTTCGCCATGCACTTTCTGTCCGGACACTTTGTTCCACATGTTGAGAAAGATAGCCTGCAAGGTATTAACGGCATCGCCTTCAATACGGCAGTGCATGTCGTGCCATTCACCTACAACCTCAGTCCCTTTGATGTAATAGTCTGCCACGTTCATGCCTCCTGTATAGGCTGTCTTGCCGTCTATGACAACGATTTTCCTGTGGTCTCGTGAAAAGACATGATTGATCCAAGGAAATGTAATCGGGTCGAATTTATAGATTTCCACGCCCGATTTGCGGATTTCATCGAGGTGATGCGCTTTCAGAGGACGGTTGTTCGAAGCGTTGCCGAAAGCATCAAAGAGGGCACGGACTTCAATTCCTTCCTGTGCTTTCTGCTCTAAGATATGAAACAGGAGGTTTGCAATGGAATCATTACGGAAATTGAAATATTCCAAATGAACACTCTTCCTTGCCTGCCTGATGGCTTTGAACATGTCGTCGAACTTCTCTTGTCCGGTCATCAGTAGTGTCACTGCGTTGTTCGTCGTGAACGTAACACCATGATCACGAAGATCTTCAGCAATTAAAGAGTCTGCGGTCTGGGCGGCACAGTCAGGTGTGCAGCCTATGAACATCGTTATAAAAAACAGCAGTAGTTTCAATTCTCTCAAATCTTAATTTACACCATACAAGCGTAGTGATCGACAACACCCAGCAGATGTTTCTCTTCATCAACGACCAGCACCGTATGTATTTTATGGTTGTGCATGATGCGTTGTATCTCCGTAATCTTGGTTGTAGGCAACACCAGTTTAGGTGTTTTCGTCATGATATCGCTTACCGTGTGGTCAAAGAATTCAGCTTGCCAGCGTTCCATAGCTCGTCGGATATCGCCATCTGTGATTAATCCTATGACCTTGTTGTCTGCTCCAAGCGACACTCCGAGGCCTAACTGACCCTTGCTGACGCATATGATAGCCTCACCTAAATGCATTTCTTGCGGAATGACAGGCAAGTCGTTGGTGCGCATAACATCAGCAGCTGTGGTCAACAGTCGCTTGCCCAACTCTCCTCCCGGATGAAATTGTGCGAAGTCTTGTGGGCGGAAATCACGCACTTGCATCAGTGCAATAGCCAATGCATCGCCCATGGCGAGTGCCGCGGTTGTGCTGCTTGTAGGCGCAAGATTGAGCGGACAGGCTTCTTTCTTGACATAAACTTTTATATGTGCATTGCTGTATTTGGCCAGCAAGGAGTTGGGATTGCCGGTCATGGAGATGATGGGTATGTTCATGTGGAGCACCATCGGAATGAAACGAAGCAGTTCATCGGTCTGCCCGGAGTTGCTCAATGCCAACACAACATCATCTGAAGTCATTACACCTAAATCGCCATGATACACGTCTAAAGGGTTGATAAAAAAGGCCGGAGTACCTGTCGAAGCAAGCGTTGCTGCAATCTTTGCACCCACGTTTCCACTCTTTCCTACGCCTGTGACAATAATTTTTCCATGACAATGTGCCATCATCTCAACGGCTTTCGTGAAGTTGTCATCTAATTGGGGGATAAGTTCCAGAATGGCTTGTGCCTCTTCTTTCAGTGCTTGTGCCCCCCATTCACATACGTTCTTTAGCCTGTTTTCAATGTCAATATTGTTCATTTGCCTACAATAATTGTCCTATTAATTGTTCCAGTTTGTCAAGTTCCAGCATGTTCGGGCCGTCACTAAGTCCTTTGTCAGGATTGGGATGAACCTCAAAGAAATATCCGGTTGCCCCGAAAGCTTTCGCTGCTAAAGCCATTGAAGGAACAAATCTTCGGTCACCGGAGGTCTTTCCATTGCCTGCACCAGGGCGTTGCACACTGTGCGTGCAGTCCATGATTACCGTCGGAACAATCTCTTTCATATCTGGAATATTGCGAAAATCAACCACTAAGTTGTTGTAACCAAAGCTGTTTCCACGTTCTGTAAGCCACACTTCTTTGGCTCCGCTTTCCATAGCTTTCTCTACAGGATAACGCATGTCTGCACCGCTTAAGAACTGTGCTTTCTTGATATTTATTGTTTTTCCTGTCTTTGCTGCTGCAACTAATAAATCGGTCTGACGACACAGAAACGCCGGTATCTGAAGCACATCGCACACCTCTCCTGCTGCTTCAGCCTGATAGCTTTCATGGATGTCAGTTAGTATTTGCAGGCCATATTCGGCTTTTATGTCTGCAAGCATTTGCAAACCTTTATCCAATCCCGGGCCACGGAAAGAGTGGATTGACGTGCGGTTAGCTTTGTCGAACGATGCTTTGAAGATAATATTGATACCGTATTTGCGGTTTATTCTTACTAATTCATGGGCAACAGTGTTCAGTAAAGTTGCCGATTCTATGACACAGGGACCTGCGATAAATATGGGTTGCATATCGTTTTCTTTTTAGCTTGTCTTGCAAAGGTACGTAAAAAGGGGATAAATAACAAACATTCCCCTTATATTTATAAAGGGAAGTTATTCCTTTTCATACTATATGGCACCTCCATTTGCAGCTGTCTCCATCTGTTCGGGAGTTGCATGAATGATATGAATGTCGCGTTGCGGGAATGGGATCTCAATGTTGTTGGCATTCAAAGTGTCATAAACACATTCCATGATTCGGCCGTCGTCAACATATTGTGTCATGACAGAAACCCAAACAAGTATCTTCAAAGTAATGGCATTATCGCCGAATTCCTTCAGAACAATCTTTACTTCTCGCTTCTTAGCCGTAATCTTCAATGCTGTTATGGCATCGTAAAGAAGTTGCTTCACTTGTTTGATATCGCTGCCATAAGCCACGCCAACTTCCAAGATATCAAGCTCGTAACCATGATTTTTAGTCATGTTCTTATAGCTCTTGGTAAACAGCTGACTATTTTGAAATGCAATGATAGAACCGTCTGTGGCTTCAACGATTGTAGAAGTGTAATTGATAGAACTCACGCGCCCACGTGTGCCTTCACAAACGATGTAATCGCCGATCTTCACACGTCCTGCCATGAGAGAAATGCCATAATAGATATTCTCCAGAATGTCTTTCATGGCAAATCCGACACCCGTGGAGAAGCCACCTGAAACGACAACAAGCCATGTGTTGTCGATATGGAACATGGCCAAGGATATAATCAACCACGTGCCCCACACAGCCACCTGCACAACGTTCTTGGCCATGATGTTACGGCTTGCAGCCGTACTGAGATCAGAGTTCTCGAAGTGAATCTTCAGGAATGCTTTTATTGTACGGTTGAGATAAGCGAAAATAAAGTATAGGGCAACGACCTCTGCTATCGACAGAATATTTGCTGCAAACCATTTTGTGTTGATATATTTCTCCCTGTAAATGTCCCAAATCTTATCGCTCAGATTGAACACATCGGCTGCCCAATAGAGTGCAAGCAGGAAAGATGCAACGGAAAGTATAGGTAGAACCACTTGATATATGGCATAGAAGAACCATGTCTGCGTGATATCTTTTTTCTCGTATTCGCGTTTCTCAGCCAGTTTTTTCAGCCATCCGCGCAGACAGGTAATGGTCAGAACACAAGTCAGCTGCATGATCCACCATATCAACAGCTGCACACTGAGCAGTGTGTAGCCCATCCATGCGCAGACAAATGAGATGAGAAAGACCGTCAGGGAGATGTAAGTATAGGTGACATCACTTTTCGGAACATTCTTATTGTTATGTCTAATCGCTATCCACTGCCATATTGTGCAAACAAGAAGCACAGGACAGAGGGCGATATGTATCAAGCTGTTAGGAACGAGGACAATGCGGAATGCAATCACAATGAACCCCATTGCCATCAGTGGAAGATAGATGCGGAACCCGCTTTTAATCTGTTCGCCACTCAGACGCAGCAGTAACGAGATGAGAATTACCCCCAACAACCACGTGTAGCCCACAAGGAGTCCACAGGCCATGATAATGAAATTCTGACCGAAGAAAATCATGCGTATCACTCCTAAGAGCAGAGCTAAGGATACGACTGAGGTCGTCATGGTGATACAGGTGCGTCGACTGATAAAGGCTGGTGTGCGGAAACGCTTCGGAATTAAGAAGCGGATAACCAATAGGTTGATGAGTCCGGCAATGACAGCATAAAAGATAATAAGGATAAACAGACCGATGATATAACTTGCATCCCACTGTGATTCTGCGTTGGAATCCTCAAAGTATTTTGTCGTGATGTCCTCTTTTGTCTCCTGATAGTTTGTACGAAACTTGGTAAGAATATTGAAATAGTTCTCACCGGCATTGTTGAATATGCCACTTTGAATATTCTTATAACGCTTGTTGGCATAGTCATTGAGTGCTTTCAGCTGTTGTTCAATTTCCTGATAGTAATTGATGTAGTCTTTAAACTGATTGCTGTTGTCGTTGAGTGTGTGTCGAATGTTCACGGCAAAAGTCAGACAAACGCTTTTATCTGTTTGTGCTTTCTTGCTCAAGGTCGAGACATTCATGGTGCTCAAAGAGTTGATTAAATAGTCATAACGGGCAATTTCTGCCTTGTTCTTTTCAATGAGAAGTCGAAAAGGTTGCACGTTTTTCTTGAAATCATCATATTGTTCTGTGGCCTCATGGCAGGCATAGGCCATGTCAAACACATATTCAGGTTTCTGCGAATAAAGCATCAGTGCGTTCTGATTACTTTGTCCCATGATGCTGAACAGCTTGTCTCTGATGGCCGCCTGTTGACTTTTCATATAACCCGACTGACGTTCGAGTTCTGCGTGATAATTAGTGAGTTCGGTGCGCAAAATCGACAATGTGCTCTCTAAGTCCTGCTCTTTTAGCACTGCATGCGCCTGGAAAAGCGTTAATAAGGTGAATAATATGAGTAGTATGGCCCTTTTGTTCATGACTTCTTATAACTTTTTTTGGTTTACAAAAATAATAAAAAGAATAGACTCAATGCGTCACTGTTGCCATAATTTTGAAATATTTATCATTTTCCTACGCCTGCTTTTGCTTTTTTATTCCTACTTTTGTGCGGTAAAAGAGATAGAGCATGAGATTGATAGCAGACAGTGGAAGCACGAAAACTGATTGGGTCTTGACAGATAAAGGACAGATAGTCGGCTCTTGGAAAACGCAGGGTATCAACCCTTGTCATCAGCAACCGGCAGAAATCCGGCAGGTGCTTTGCACGGAGCTTTTTCCTTTATCAGACGGCAAGTCACTATCCGATATTCAGCTTTCTTTCTATGGAAGCGGTTGCACGGCAGACCTTATACCAACGATGACGACTCTGTTGGCCGATAGTTTTCAATTGTCCACCGACAGCATTGAGGTTGCCGGCGACCTGTTGGCAGCTGCCCGTGCGGTCTGTGGTCACGAGGAAGGCATCGCCTGCATACTTGGAACAGGGGCCAACAGCTGCCTTTACGACGGACAACACATTGTGCAGAATACGCCTCCTTTGGGCTATATTCTTGGTGATGAAGGCAGTGGAGCCGTACTTGGAGAACGTTTCTTGAATGGCATTTTCAAGGGGAGTCTGCCTGCAAGTCTGCGCGATTTATATTTAGAAGAAACAGGGCAGAGCTATGCAGATGTTATCCGTCGGGTTTATCGTGAGCCGCTTGCCAACCGTTATTTGGCTTCCGTGGCTTTGTTTGTCAGCCGTCATTTGGAGGAAGAATGCCTGAAGAAGTTGGTCAAGGACAATTTCTCTGATTTCATTTTACGTAACATTGAGCCTTATCATAGCCGCCTTCCCATCGGCTTTGTCGGCAGTGTTGCCTATGGATTTGCTGAACTTCTGACCGAGGTGTGCCATGACTTCGGCTATGAGGTCAATGGTATTGACAAGAGTCCTTTAGTGGGGTTGATGCAACGTTACTATGTAGATGAGTGTTGAATATTGGGGTTTTGCAGCTTGAAATTAGCGATTTTCTGTTGCCGGGCAATGGTATTTACCTCTATTTATTAATTCTGAATTAATCTTACAAAAGGCGCTTTATATCTCGCGTGTAGCCAATCGACCTTGTGGTTTGCTTCAAATTCGCGAGTTTTGCGGCTTGTTCCGTAAGTTGTTGTCAATGAGTTGGTTGCATGATTTAATAAACAAAATCGTGTAATTTCTTTTCTTTTGCAGCGTGTTTTGTGCATCAGTAAGTGCGTGTTTTGTGCTTTTACAGACGCTTGTTTCTATTGTTTTGTCATGCCATCTGCCTCATTCTGTGCGCTGAAGTAGGTCATGTTATGCGGTTATTCAACTGAGATGGTGGGAAAATCTCCTTGATTTTGTCTGTAAATTCCATTTTTTCTGTTTTTCATTTTCTATTTGCCTACTTTCTGAGGTATACTTTTTTGTGATATAAAATTTACATTTATGCTTTGCCTCCTTTATAGTTTATCATTCTCTCTCTATGAGCGCTATGTAGAGAGTTCCTGCAAGTCAGGCAGCTGTTTTTAGTGATATTCTTATTCAGAAATGTCATATAAATTGAAAAAATAATTGTATTTTTGTGGCAATGAACAAAATAATGTGAATAAATCTATGCTGATATGACACTTAATGAATTCCGAATAGTCTTCAGACTACAATATCCTGCCGTGGCACTCTATGCTGCCAAGATCCTGCATGATGATGATGTTGAAGACGTAGTGCAGGATGTTTTTGTTGAATTGTGGCGCAGACGAGAGCAGATTACCGAGGAAAAGCATATCCATGCCTTTCTTTTTCGTGCTGTTTATACACGCGCATTGAATGTGCTTAAGCATCGAAGTGTCATCCATAAGTATTCAAAGGAATACTTGTGTATTGAGAAGAAGAGATTGGAATACTATAATCCGGCTCATAATACGACGGCAAAATATGTTGAAAACATGGAGCTGGGACGCCAGATAGAAGAGGCAATTGAGGAATTGCCAGACAAGAGAAGGCAGATTTTCATCATGGGTTATGTGCATGGTATCAGTAATAAAGAAATTGCAGAGATGATGAATATATCTGTTCGCACGGTTGAAGTTCAGATTTACAAAGCTCTTAAATACCTGCGTGTGCGACTTGGTTATCTGACCTCCTTTTTGTTATTCTTTTGTTTCAAGTAAGTCTTTTTGCGGTTTGAATTGTATTATATATAAAAGGTGTAAAACGTGATGAAAGAGATAAATGACAGAATTATAAAGAACTATATACTTGGTCGTTGTTCACAAAAAGAAATCGAACAGTTATATGAGTGGATAAATTCAAGTGAAGAGCATGCACTCTGGTTGTTCGATCAGGTTGATGCTTATAAGACAGGAAAGGCTTCACGCTTTACCGCTAAGCAGGTGCAGCAAAAGGTAGAGATGAATGTCTTTCGCAGAATTCATGAGGAGAGAAAGCGTACTTTCTTCTGTCAAAAGCGCTTTCTTTATTATGCAGCAGCTGCCTTGTTGATATTCCTTTCTGTGACAGCTGTTTATTTTTCTCGCATAACTGTTGGGCAGATAGAGGTGAGAACGGTTGCAAAAGAGGTGAAACAAGTTGTTCTTCCAGATGGAAGTAAAGTGTGGTTGAATGAAAACACGACTTTGACTTACCCCAAGATATTTGGTGATAATCAGCGGAAAGTGGTCTTGAAAGGAGAAGGTTATTTTGTAGTTGCTAAAGATACTGTCCACCCGTTTGTTGTGAAAAGCACTCATCTTACTACAAAAGTGCTTGGAACGGTATTTAATTTCAACACGGATGACAGGAAACACCATACTGAAGAGGTGACTCTCATTGAGGGAAAAGTGAGGGTAGAGGGTAATCATGATGAAGGCAGCATAACCCTTCGACCGAAACAAAAAGTCGTGTTCAATACATCAACGAACAGTATGGAAGTAGAGGAAACTCCTATTCCTTTGGAGACGGTTTGGCACAGTCATTTGATTCCTTTCCGTAATATTCATATTCATGAGATTGCAACAATCATAGAACAACTCTATCAAACGAAAGTGCAAATTCATCCTACTCTGAAAGATAATTCCACTTATTCGGGGGCAATCAGGCATACGGAGACAATAGATTCGATGTTGAGAGATCTTGCTTATTCTATTCCTTTCAGTTATAAAATAAAGAAAGGAAAGGTGGAACTCTACGCACGATGACAGGTGGTTTGCTTCGTTGCATTCTGTTTTTCAGCTATATTTGAAGAAAAAGCTATAAAAGGATACGTAGTCTTATAACCTTAATTGTTGTCTATATGAATAATAACTAAGAACATTCTGCCCTTAGGGTGGGGTCAATGTCTAATTTTTACTAAATCTAACATGAAAAAAAAGAATGAAAGAATTCCTGTTTGTTGTAGGGTAATTCTGCTTACATGTTTCCTTTGCTTCTTCTTTCAAGGGGGATATGCACAGTTGAATTTAAGTTCGGGTCGTGCGAAATTGGAAGTTGTTTTAGAAAAGATAACCTCTCAATCGAGCTATCGTTTCTTTTACAATGACGCATTGAAAGAGGTCATGGTCAATGCAGCCAATGTGAAAGACGTCTCTATCAATACGCTGCTCGACAAGCTTTTCAGAGATACAGGATTGAGTTATCGTATCTCTGGTAATGTGATTTATCTTACTTATAATAAGGTGAAACAGGAAAAAGTGAAAGAGGAGCATCCACAGAAAGGGCCACGTACGATATCGGGAAAGGTCATTGATGAGCAAGGTGAGCCTCTTATTGGTGTCAGTATTCGTGATAAAGCTACGGGGAATGCCGTAATTACAGATATTAATGGATGTTATTCAATTGCCGGAGTCAGTGAGAAATCAGTTTTGGAATTCACGTATGTCGGCTATTCCAATCATACGGTTACGGCAAATAATCATAGCACCATTGATGTGAAAATGAGAGAGAAAGGCAGAAATCTGAATGAAGTGGTTGTCACAGCTTTAGGTATCAAGCGTTCGGATAAGGCTTTGAGCTATAATGTGCAGAAGTTGAAAGCCAGTCAATTGCTTGCAGTGAAAGAGGCGAGTGTTCCCAATGCGCTGTCTGGAAAGATTGCCGGTGTTACTGTTAGTCAAGGAGCTTCAGGCATAGGAGGCTCTACCAAGGTTGTGATGCGTGGTGATAAGTCTGTTAATCCAGATGGAAACAATAATGCCTTGTATGTACTTGATGGTATTCCTCTGCCCGATTTGTTCCCGAAACGTGCATCAAGCTCGAATGGACGATATGGTGGTGTTGATGAAGGTGATGGTATTTCGAGTATCAATATGGAAGATATTGCTGAGGTTACAGTATTGACCGGCCCTTCCGCTGCAGCATTATATGGAGGTCAGGCAGCCAATGGAGTTGTTATGCTGACTTCTAAACAGGGAGGCATGAAAGATGGAAAGCCCCGTATCTCCTTCTCTCATTATTCTGATTTCTATCATCCTTTTGTTTTGCCTGAATTACAAAATACATATGGTAGTCGTACAGGAGAGTTTGCCAGTTGGGGGCCTAAATTGAAAGATCCGGCAAAATATAATGTATCAGATTTCTTCAATACGGGAACGAGTTATTCTAATAGTTTAGGACTACAATTTGGTAATCAGAAGAACAAGAGTTATATTTCTTTGGCAGCTTATAACGCTCGTGGTATTATTCATAATAATAAAATGGATCGTTATAATGTCTCATATAACGGACAATATAATATTACAGACAAACTTACTTTGGGTGCAATGTTTATGTATGTAGACAAAAAGGCTCAGAATATGTTGTCACAAGGAGAATATTATAACCCTATAGTTCCTCTTTATCTATTTCCACGTGGTGATAATTTTAATAAGTATAAATCATATGAACGCTATAATCCCAATAGAGGATTTGCTACTCAGTTCTGGCCTTATGGCGATCAGAAGAGAAGCTTGCAAAACCCCTATTGGATTACCAATAGAAACTTTAATGTCAACCATGATGAACGGATTATTCTGGGAGGAAGCCTGAAATATACTTTCACTAAATGGTTGAATATTACTGCCCGTTTCAGAACAGACCGGAATACAAAAATAAATGAAATCAAAAACTATGCTTCTACTTTACCTTTGTTGACTTCGGGTTCAACTAAAGGCTCTTATCTTTTGGCAACAGACAAAAGCGTGCAAGATTATGGTGATATCATTGCAAGTTTTCAAAAGAATGTTTCAGACTGGGGCTTTGTCGTGAATGCCGGTGGAAGTTTTAAGAATATGAGTTTCAACTATACGGCAAATTCCAATAAATTAGAATTCGGTGCACCTCTGGCTACAGTCCCCAATAAGTTTAGTCTTAACAACTTGACACCCGAACCTCAATACCAGGAGGGAAAAGCGATGAAGTCCCAGGCTCTGTTTACCAGTGTTTCTGTGGATTGGCGTAGGAAGATCTTTTTGGATTTTACGGGACGTAATGAGTGGACTTCTCTTTTAGCAAACACCCAAAGTAAAAGTTTCTTTTATCCTTCTGTAGGACTCTCATTCATTATCACAGAATTCGTGAAAGTTCCTAAGAGTATTCTTACTTTCTCTAAGCTTCGTCTCTCATATGCTACTGTTGGTAATGTTCCTTTGTATTTAGCGGGTATCACAATACCTTCTTATCCAATTAGTCCGGGTGGGGGAGTAAATATTAATCCTGATTTACCTATTAACAACTTAAAGTTTGAAAAAACAAAATCGTTTGAAATAGGATTGAATTCACGTTTCCTCAACAATAAGATAGGCTTTGACATTACTTATTATAATGCCAATACTTACGATCAACTCTTTAAATTCAGAGCACCCGAGAATAGTGGATATAGATATTTTTACGTGAATGCAGGAAAAGTAAACAATTATGGAATAGAGGCCTCTTTGGATGCTGATCTCTCCTTTGGTGAATTCAATTATTCTCCGATGCTTACTTTTACTTACAATAAGAACAAAATTGTTGAACTGGTACGTAATATCCCTAACCCACTTACAGGAAAGCTTATGAACATCAATCATTTTGATATGGGTGGTCTTTCTTCTTTCCGTAATTATATCAATGAGGGCGGTTCTATAGGAGACATTTATGTAAATTCGTTCATGAAAGATGGAAATGGTTATACTTATGTTAATCCTAATACACAACAGATGTTGACGGACAATGAGAATTTAATTCATGCAGGAAATACCAATCCTGATTTCTGTATGGGTTTTAATAATACATTAAAGTATAAACGCTTTACGCTTTCATTTCTTTTCGATGCTCGAATAGGAGGTAAGGTTGTTTCTTCAACACAGGCAATCCTTGATTCTTTTGGCGCATCTAAACAGAGTGCAAAAGCAAGAGACCGCGGGGGAGTAGATGTAAACGGAGTGTTAATGGATGCTGAAACCTATTATAAGCAGGTAGGAGGTGGCTCCGGCGTTCTTTCAAACTATGTTTATAGTGCCACGAATATTCGTTTAAGAGAAGCCTCTTTATCCTATAAATTTGATAAACCTCTGTTCTATAATATCATTAAGGATTTTACATTATCAATAACAGCACGTAATTTGTGGATGATTTATAACAAAGCTCCTTTCGATCCACAGCTGACATCTTCTGTTGGAACTTATTATCAAGGTATTGATTATTTCTTGATGCCAAGTCTCAGAAGCTTTGGATTTAATGTAAGATTTTCATTATAACCTTTTAAAAATTATATGATGAAAAGTTCAATTAAAAATAATTGTTTCAAGATGAAGGGCATTCTTTTGTTGCTTGCTCTCTTGTTGATTACTTCTTGTACAGATAGCTTTTTTGACACAAATACGGATCCCAATGCTGCTACACAAGAAGAATTAGGATATGATAATCTGGGACTTGGTTCGTTGATTACACAAATGCAGTATCAGATGTTTCCTTGTATTGTCAAGGATCAGAACGTGGATGTAAACAATTACCAAAAGATGTATAGCCTTGCGGGAGATATTTATTCAGGGCATCAAGGTGCTTCAAACATGTTTGAAAACAATGGACGTAACAACACTACTTACAACATGACCCCTGATTGGTGTAAGACTGCTTATACAGTGGCGTACCAAAACTACATGAACCCTTGGTATAATCTGTTTAAGAAAAAAGATATAAGTCCGGCATCTTTTGCTGTCGGGCAGATATTGAAGGTTTATGGAATGCATCGAATAACAGATATGTATGGGCCTATCCCTTATAAGAATTTTGTACCAGCTTCTGATGTTCCCTTTACACCACAGGATGAAATTTATGATATTTTTTTCAATGAACTTGATGAAGCTACTGCAATTTTGAATGATTATATAAAAGCAAATCCAGGGGCAAAGCCATTGGCTGCTTATGATAAAGTATATGCAGGTGACTTTAATAAATGGATTAAGTTTGCTAATTCATTAAAGTTACGTCTTGCTATTCGTATAGTTTATGCCAATCCCGAAAAAGCGAAGTCAAAGGGCGAAGAGGCTATCAAGGCTGGTGTTTTTACATCTAATGAAGATAATGCATTGATTCAAGTGGATGGGTCTTCTACTGTAAATCCGCTCTATATGATTAGTCATACCTATAATGATACACGATTGGGTGCTACGATGGAATCTTACTTGAAAGGTTATAAAGACCCCAGAATGAAACTGTGGTTCTTGACATCAGAAGTTTCCGGAGGAACCGATTACAATGGTGTGAGAAACGGTATAGCTTTTGAGGGTAATGAATACAAGGTGTTTTCTTTATTGAATGTATCGGCAAGTACTCCCATTCAGCTGATGACTGCAGCTGAAGTTTACTTCTTATGTGCCGAAGCTGCTCTTCGCAAATGGGATGTAGGAGGAAAGAGTGCTCAATCATTCTATGAGGATGGAATACGCACTGCGTTTGCACAACCCATTGGAGCCAATAATGCTAAAGCCGGTGATGCTACTGAGTATATTCAAGGAACATCAATGCCAGAACCCTATGTTGATGTGAAGAATGCTGAATATAGCTATGATGCTGCAGGGCAGGTATCTGTCAGTTGGGAAGACGCTGCTGATGATGAAGAAGCTTTACTTGAAAAGATTATCACTCAAAAGTGGTTGGCTTTATATCCTGACGGACAAGAGGCATGGAGTGAGTTCCGTCGGACAGGCTGTCCGCAAGTAATTCCCAATAGTATCAATTATAGTGGAGGTCATATCAATACACAAAAACAAATTGCAAGACTTCCTTATCCCACCAACATCAAATCAGATTACCCCAAGCTGTATCCAGAAGCACTTCAACAGTTGAATGGAGCAGATAATGGAGGAACAAAACTCTGGTGGGATAAGAGAACGAATAAACCTTATGAATATTAATACAATAAAAGATACGGAGATGAAAAGAAATTGTTTTATAACAGCACTCTGCTTATTAATCACTGTTATAGTTGTTGGTTGCAGCAGTTGGACTGAGGCCGATCCTGTTTCATTGCCTCAAACCCAATTTCATTCCTTAACACCCCAGCAGGAAGCAGATTTGATAAAATATAAGAATTCAGACCATAAGATATTCTTTGCATGGATGAATTACAGTCCGGCAACGTCATCAATGCAAACGCGATTGAGAGGTATTCCCGATAGTCTTGACATTGTTTCCTTCTTTACGGGATACGTTAACAACGAACAGAACAGAAGCGACGTGAAGTTCTTGCAGGAACATCGGGGAACAAAAGTGTTGCTTACGATGTGGCCTGAACACTATTTCAGTACTTCCGGTGAGGGAACGAACAATCTGGATTCAATGAAAGTGTATGCTAAGAATTTAGTTGATTCCATTTTTACTTGGGGATTGGATGGCTTCGACTTGGATTATGAACCTTGGTTTGGAGGAGATGCCTACACTACAGAGATGATGCGTACATTTATTGATGTAATGAGTAAGTACATGGGGCCTAAATGTGATAAAGAATATCAGGTCAATGGCAAACATAAATTATTAGTAGTAGACGGTCAATGGCTTGACAAAGATTATGCCGATCGCTTCGATTATTTTATCGGTCAGGCTTATAATGCCGGTAGTGAGTATTCCTTGAATTATAGATTGGAGGGTAAATCACAGGACTACGGCAAGGGTTTTCCTAATGAAAAGAGGATATTCTGTGAATGGACCAGTCAGGTTGGTAACGCTTTTGGGCATGGTGGTGTGAGCTATCAATATAAGGGTGAAGAAATTCCCAGCTTATGGGGAATGGCACATTTTGCCGTAGATAAAGGAACTGCTGGCTGTGGGGCATATGTTTTGCAATTTGCTTATGCCGAAGGAAATCATTTGAATAAACCTGTTCCACCTAATAATTACTTCTATGCACGACAGGCAATTCAGATCATGAATCCTGCCGGAAGTGGAAAGAAATGAAGACTTATTAATATTTTACTTTGATAGAAATGAAAACCATATTTAATCCAATAATACTGTTAATGGTTCTGAGTATAGGAATGTTCTCGGCTTGTAACGAAGATGTTTCTGTAGACTCCATTTATATAACAGCGGCAGAGAATACGCCGACAACGAACTTTTCAGCTAAAAAGACAGGTGATGCACTGGGTATTACGATTTCAAGTGCATTGATAGCTAAGTCTGATATAGAGGGAGAGTTGCTCGTTGAAAATGCTTTGGTGGCAAGTTATAACAGTGCTCATGGTGAAGATTACCAATCATTGCCTAATGGAGTTTGTGAGCTTTCCGACACTCATGTCAAGATTGTAAATGGTAATTATCGTTCAGAAGCGGTTAAGTTAGTCGTAAAAGACATTGAAGCTTTGAAAAAAGGAGTAAACTATCTTGTGCCCATTCGCTTGGTGAGCAATGCCAAGAGATATCCTGTCCTGCCGGGAAGTGATGTGCTTTACGTTGTTATCAACAGGACACTATTGATGAATGTGCCTAAGTTCAACGGTGAGAACTATTTCAAAGTGAATTTCAAAGACAATGATGTCAGCAAATTCCAAAACCTTGATGCGTTTACCATTGAGGCACGTGTGAGCATGTGGGAATTCCCGAAATACTATGGTGGAAACCTCATGGGCATCATCGGCTTCCCTGAAAGTGAGAATATAGAGAAAAGTGCTTGGCTCTTTGTTGACGGTACTCCAGACCGTGTGGGCGGAGCCGGTAATGTTCCGGTATTTATGTTCGGTGTTAAACAATGGAGTGTTTATGCCGGTAAGTTGGGCTTCACGTTGGCAAAGAACGAGTGGTATCATGTCGCAGGAGTATTCTCCAACAACAAACTGCTGCTCTATATTGATGGTATCTTGTTTGCAGAAGCCGAGTATAAAAAGAAAGTTTCATTCACTGAAAACTTCTATATTGGTGCTGCACCAGGCGTGCAAGACGGTTTCTTCCTGAAAGGTTCCGTCAGCGAAGCACGTCTTTGGACAAGGGCATTAACTGCGGCAGAACTACGCAATCCCTTGCATCGCTGCTTTGTTGAAGTAGACAGTAAAGGGTTGGAAGGTTATTGGAAGCTGGATGACATGTCGGATAATTGTAAAGACTATACGGGACATGGGCATACAGCTGTAAAAGGCGGAGAAGGCAAAATAGAATGGATAAAGGAAGTTCCTTGCCCATAAAGGATTTTATATCCTTATGATATCTGTTACAAAGAGTCGGGTGTTCTGTACAAACGCCCGACTCTTTATTTTTTACTAACACGTCATCTTTCGTTTCAAACGACAGGTTGTTCTCTTGTATTTTCCTTCTTTCAAGTGGGCAGCTTGGCGTTCAAAAGGGAATGTTTTGTGCTTTCTGCGCGGCGGGTCTCTTCTGTTCAGTTATGCAATCTGCCTTATCTTACGCTGCAATCTGGTCCATTTTGCGTTGCCATTTGCGTCATTTGACGTTGTCATCTGCGTCATTTCATACGCTGAAATGCGTCATATTGCAATGTGTTTTGACTTATCTTGTCGGCCAATCTCCTTGATTTTGTTCGTAGATTTCATTTTAGCAAAGTCCTTTCTTCTGTTTTCCGGCTTTCCGTGAGGCACTTTTCCCTGGGTATGAACATTACGAAATGGGAGCATTCGGGACATCGGTTATGATGCAAGAGACAGATGAGAATGCTGGGAGTATCCTTGAATGGAGGGCCAACATGTGGCTCTTTGTTGGTAAATAAATCGTAAATTTGGCGATTTTAAGGCCTATGACGGCTTTTATATCAAAAAAAAGTAGTAAATTAGCACCCTTGAAAAAGACCAGAAAATCGCTTAGAACGAAAATAAACGGCCTTTAGGACGTTTTTTCTCTTCTTTGTAGTTTATAGTTAATTGCAAAATAATAACAATCAATAGTATCAATGGACGAAAATCAGACAATTGACAATGACAGAATTTTGAAAATCAACATTGAGGAAGAAATGAAGTCTTCTTACATCGACTATTCTATGTCGGTGATTGTAGCTCGTGCGCTTCCGGATGTCAGAGACGGTTTCAAACCTGTTCATCGTCGTATTCTTTACGGTATGCTGGGTATCGGCAATACCAGTGACAAACCTTATAAGAAGTGTGCCCGCGTAGTAGGTGAGGTGCTCGGTAAGTATCACCCGCATGGTGACTCTTCGGTCTATGGTGCCCTTGTTCGCATGGGACAAGACTGGAATATGCGCTATACGCTGGTCGACGGACAGGGTAACTTCGGCTCTATTGACGGTGACTCGCCTGCTGCCATGCGTTACACGGAGTGCCGACTCAGCAAGATGGGTGAGCACGTTATGGACGACTTGGAGAAGGATACCGTAGACATGGCCAACAACTTCGATGATACGCTCATTGAACCGAGTGTCATGCCGACGAAGATTCCTAATCTTCTGGTCAATGGTGGAAACGGTATTGCCGTGGGTATGGCTACCAATATACCGACTCACAACCTTAGAGAGGTGATTGATGGTTGCTGTGCTTACATTGATAATCCCGATATTGAACTTGATGGATTGATGCAGTATATCAAGGCACCTGACTTCCCGACCGGTGCATATATATATGGTATACAGGGTGTTCGCCAGGCTTATGAGACCGGACGTGGCCGTATTGTGATGCGTGCCAAAGCCGAAATCGAAAGTGATGAAAGCCATGATAAGATTGTTGTGACCGAGATTCCTTATGGCGTTAATAAGCAGTTGCTGATTGAAAACATAGCCGATCTCGTGAAAGAGGGTAGGATTGACGGTATCAGCAATGCTAATGATGAGTCGGGTCGACAGGGAATGCGCATCGTGATTGATGTGAAACGCGATGCCAATGCCAATGTTATTCTGAACAAACTCTTCAAGATGACCGCTTTGCAGAGCTCATTCTCTGTGAACTGTATTGCCCTTGTAAAGGGTCGCCCACGCCTGTTGAGTCTGAAAGAATGCGTGAAGTATTTCGTGGAGCATCGTCATGATGTGACTATTCGTCGTACGAAATATGATTTGAAGAAGGCTCAGGAGCGTGCTCATATCCTTGAAGGACTGATTATAGCCTGCGATAATATCGATGAAGTTGTGCACATTATCCGTGCCAGCAAGACTCCGGCTGACGCACAGCGTAATCTGGAAGAACGTTTTAATCTTGACGAATTGCAGAGCAAGGCCATTGTTGATATGCGCTTGAGTCAGTTGACAGGTCTGCGCATGGACCAGTTGCATGCAGAGTATGAAGAGCTTGAACGCCAGATAGCTTACTTCCAACAGATACTTGATGACCCCGAATTGTGTAAGAAGGTGATGAAGGATGAACTGAATGAAGTAAAGGATAAATATGGCGACGAGCGTCGTACGGAAATCAAATACTCAAGCGAAGAGTTCAATCCGGAAGACTTCTATCCAAACGATCCGGTAGTGATTACCGTGAGCCACATGGGATATATTAAGCGCACTCCGCTGAGTGAGTTCCACGAACAGGCTCGCGGTGGAGTGGGAGCAAAGGGTGCCCGTCATCGCGAACAGGACTTTACAGAGTTCATTTATCCTGCAACCATGCATCAGACGATGCTCTTCTTCACGAAGAAGGGACGCTGCTACTGGTTGAAGTGCTTTGAAATTCCTGAGGGAGACCGCAACAGTAAGGGTCGTGCTATACAGAATATGCTCAATATTGAAAGCGATGATGCCATCAATGCTATCCTTCGTTTGACAACATTGACTGATGAAACATTCAATAATAGCCACTATGTTATCTTCGCTACCAAGAACGGAACCGTGAAGAAAACAAGTCTTGAAGCCTATAGTCGTCCGCGTGCTAACGGTGTCATTGCTATTAATATAGCTGACGGAGACGAAGTTGTTGATGTTCGTTTGACCAATGGACGGAATGAGCTGATCATGGCAAACCGCAATGGTCGTGCAGTGAGATTCAATGAAAATACCATTCGTACGATGGGCCGAACAGCAACTGGTGTACGTGGTATGCGCCTTGATGGTGGCGACGATGAGGTTGTAGGCATGGTGACAGTCAATGAAGCTGAGACCGAAACAGTAATGGTAGTGAGTGAGCAGGGCTATGGAAAGCGTAGCCAGGTTGAAGACTATCGTGTCACAAACCGTGGCGGTAAGGGTGTCAAGACACTGGCGATAACCGAGAAGACAGGTCGACTTGTCAGCATTAAGAACGTTACCGATGAAAACGACTTGATGATTATCAACAAGAGTGGCATTGTAATTCGCCTTGCTGTTGCTGATGTTCGCGTCATGGGACGCGCCACACAGGGAGTCCGTCTCATTAATCTGGCCAAGAAGAATGATGTCATTGCCAGTGTCTGTAAGGTGATGAGTTCAGAACTTGAGGCCACAGTTGAAGAAGAAAGTCGTGCACAATGGGCCAACAAGTCAGAAGAAATCAAGAAAGATACCCAGGCTGAAGCAAGCGAAAGTGCGGAAGATGCACCGCTCGTTGACTTTGAAGACGACAACAAGGAAGAATAATAAACCTTTTAATAATGAATAGAATATGAAAAAATTAATGATTGCAGCTGTGATGTTGCTAACCACATCAGCAGCTTTTGCCGGTGACAGTGAGCCTTTGAAAGCCATACTCAAGGCAAAGACCTATGCTGAAGCACAGGAATTGATGAAGGCTAATCTGAACCAACTTGCCAATGATGCAGAGAAGGCTAAGGCTTATAATAAGCTTGTAGACCTTTCTATGGAGAAGGTTTCTAAGGAGCAGGCTACCATTACTTCCAATCAGATGGCTAAGCAGTTTGGACAGGGAAAGGAAGCAGCTTATGATACCTTGGGTTTCAACAAAGCTGTCTATGATGCCATTAATGACGCCATGCTTTGCAACGAGTACGATCAGAAGCCAAACGAAAAGGGAAAGGTAAAGCCTAAGTTTGAGAGCAATAATGCCAATCGTCTTTATGGTTTACGTCCCAATCTGATTAATGCCGGTCAAGCTGCAGGCCAGCAGAACAATCAGGCTGAAGCCTTGAAGTTCTTCGGTATGTATGTGGAGAGTGCCGTTAATCCTTTGTTTAACAGCATTGATAAGAGTAAAAATCCCGATACTTACTTAGGTGAAGTGGCTCGTGTAGCCGGTGTTTACGCTTTCCAGGCAAAGAATATGGACCTCGCCAACAAGTATGTTGACGTGGCAATGAAGGATACTGCTGCTTATAAAGATGCTTTGAACTTGAAGCTTTACATTATGCAGCAGGGCTTGAAGACCAAGGAAGATTCTGTTCAGTATGTCAACAAGTTGAAAGATCTCTATGCAAAGGATACCAATAACGAGCAGATTTTCTCTAATTTGGTAACCATGTACGGTGGTCTGAAGATGACCGCTGAACAGGATAAAGTGTTGAGTGACAAGTTGGCTGCTGACCCGACGAATGCTTTGGCATGGGCACTTAAAGGACAGATCTATATGAATTCCAACAAGCCAGAAGAGGCAGTAGACTGCTTCAAGAAGTCAGTTGCAAAGGATGGAAAGAATGTTATCGTTCTCACTTACCTTGGTTTCTGTCTTAATGCGCAGGCTGCTAAAGACGGAGTAAGCAAGGCTGACCAACAAAAACTCTACAAAGAGAGCGAAGGCTACCTTGAGCAGGCACGCAGCCTCGACCCTAACAGAGAAAAGGCTAACTGGAGTTATCCGCTCTATGCCGTTTACTATAGCCTCTATGGTGCTGCAGACAGCCGTACCAAAGAGATGGAAGGTCTGAATAAATAATATTCTTTAATAAGGGGGATAGTGTGTGGTTTAGACCATGACACTATCCTTTTTTCTTTCTTCTCCTTTATGAAGCGTTATCTTATCTTATCTTATCTCGTTTTCAGCATGGTTGTTTCGTTGCCATGTATAGGGCAGGATGCCCGAAACACAGCAAAGAAATTGAATGCAGGTATAGACAGGCAATTAGGTAATCTGCCCTCTGTTCAGTCTGATACGGTAGCCTATTACAAGGCAATTGTACAGTTGATGAAAGATGCGGTGATATGCGATCACTTTGATGCAGCGGCAGATAAGAAAGGCAGAAGCAATCCCCGTTACCGCAATTCCAATCACAAGCGGCTGTCAGCTTACCTCCCTGTGTTGGTTGATGCAGGCATGTATCAGTATGGGTTGCGCAAGAATGACGAGGCAATGCAGATATTCAAGCTCTATCTTGATTGCGTAGACAGTCCTCTTTTCCATGATAAAGACAATAACAGAGGCTTTGTTGCTTATTATGTAAGCCTGCTTTCTTATGGAAAAGAGAATTTCGCAGAAGCTGAGCGCTATGCTGATGTGGCTTTGAAAGATGCCAATTACGCTAAAGATGCTGCCGAAATCAAGATCAATTGCATGAAGACTCATCTCTATACGGATGTGGATTCTGCCAAATATATCACTGCACTGACAGCACTTCACGACATGGCGCCATCCAATGATGTGTATTTCAAGATGCTGATAGATTACTATGCCGGTTTGAAAGATAGGCAGCAGCAATTGTCTGAATTTGCTGCAGATGAGATATTGAAGCATCGTGACAACAAGCGTGCATGGGCCTTGAAAGGTGAGATTGAGATACAGGAACGGAAATGGGATGATGCGATTATGAGTTTCAAGCGGGCCGTGACATTAGACAGTACCTATGTACAGGCGGTCTATGATGTTGGAATTTGCTATGTTTCCAAAGCCGAAGAATTGCGTGACAGTCTTGAGAGTGAGCGGAGAAGATTAGCTAAAAAAGACGTAAACCGGATAAAGGAACTCTATCAAACAGCACGGACTTGGCTGCTTCAAGCGTCAGTGCTCGATGAAAAACAGCAGATTGTAGAATGGAAAAAAATACTCGATGAGGTAGATAAAGTTTTAGGATTACAAACGAAATGAAGAAAATTCTTATTTGTGTGTTCATCTGTTTACCGCTCATAGCATGGGGACAGAAGAAGACGATGACCCAAGTCAAAGACTATATCAAGAGCGGAAAGAATCTCGATAAGGCCGAAAATCTGATGACCGACTTGCTCAATGACTCGTCATCTCGCGGTAATGAAAAGGTATGGCTGTTGCTTTTCGAGTCTCAGCGCAAACAATATGATCAAGGAAATGAAAAGCTTTATCTGAAAGAAAAATATGACACAACGGCTCTTTTCCTTGTGGGAAAGCGCATGTTTGATACGCTCGAAGGCCTTGATTCGCTCGACAGGCTTCCTGATGCACGTGGAAAGGTGAAGCTGAAATATCGTGACCGTAGTGCAGAACTGCTGAACATATACCGCCCCAACTTGTTCAATGGTGGCGTGTTCTTTATGAAAAAGCACGATTTCTCACGTGCCTATGATTTCTTCGATACTTATATCAACAGTGCTGTAAAGCCAATGTTTGCCCGCTATCAATATGCAGAGCGTGACAAGCGATTGCCCGAAGCCGCTTATTGGGCCAGCTATTGTGGCTATAAATTGGAGAAACCGCAGCTCACTTTGCGTCATACTTACCAGGCATTAAAGGACTCTGTGCATCTGCCTTACATGTTACAGTATCTCTCCGAGACTTATAAATTGGAGAAAGACACGGCACGTTATGTGCAGACGCTAAAGGACGGCTTCTCTAAATACCCCAAATTCCCCTTCTTTTTCCCGCGACTGATAGATTATTACAGCCATATCGGTGCTTACGATGAGGCTATGAAGTCGTGTGATGAGGCACTGCAGACAGACTCGGTCAATACACTTTTCCGTTATGCCAAAAGCTCTTTGCTGTTGACAATGGGGCGTTATAAGCAGAGTTTTGCTATCAGTAAGGCGCTGATAGCCGAGAATGATACGCTTGCTGATGCCTATCTGAATGCTGGCTTGGCTTTGTTTGATCAGGCTGTCGAATTGGATAAGAAGACACAGTCTGGCTCAAAAAAGTATAATCAGATACTTGAACTGTATAGAAAAGCCATGCCTTATTTAGAGAAATATCGTGCCATGGCACCTGACCAGAAGGATAAATGGGCATTGCCTCTATATACAATATATCTGAATTTAAATATGGGCAAGCAGTTTGATGAAATAGATAAGTTGATATGAAGATAGAAAATATAATCCATAAGTTAGGCATTCTGCTCAATGAAATGCAGCAGGCGGCCATGGAAGCCATGTTGAATGGAAAGGACAATATGATTGTCTTGTCGCCTACCGGCTCTGGAAAGACCCTGTCTTATCTATTGCCTCTGACACAGTTGCTCGATGCCCAATCCGATGAAGTGCAGGCTGTTGTCGTGGTTCCAGGTCGTGAATTGGCCCTACAGTCGGCCACAGTGCTGAAGGATATGGGTTCCGGTCTGCGTGGAATGGCATGCTATGGTGGCCGTGCTGCAATGGATGAGCATCGCCGTTTGCGTGAAGTGAAGCCACAGATTGTATTTGCAACGCCCGGCCGACTCAACGATCATCTTGACAAGGGCAATCTCCTTGCATCGGATATCCGCTTTCTTATCCTCGACGAATTCGACAAATGTCTTGAAATGGGCTTTCATGATGAGATGCAGGCACTGATGAGTAAGGTGCCTAAAGAGGTCAGAAGCATACTTCTTTCGGCCACTCCTGCAGAGGAACTTGGCGACCAGAAGATAGTCAACAGCTGTTTCAAGGTGCTCAATTTCCTACCCGAGGCAGAGCAGGTGCCTGACCGTGTGCATATATATAAGGTGGAAAGTCCGACGAAAGACAAACTCGAAACGCTGCAACAACTGTTGCTTTCATTTGGCGGACAGAGCACAATCGTCTTCTTGAACTATCGTGATTCCGTCGAACGGACGGCAAATTTCCTGATAGAAGCAGGTTTCAGTGTGAGTTTCTTCCATGGAGGCATGGAGCAGAAACAGCGTGAAGCCGCTCTTTATTGCTTCTCGAACGGCAGTGCCAATATCTTGGTCAGCACAGATCTCGCATCGCGTGGCCTTGATATTCCCGATATAGACAATATCGTCCACTATCATATTCCGGAGAGTGAAGACGGCTATATCCACCGTGTTGGGCGCACTGCGCGTTGGGACAAGCAGGGAAGGGCTTTCTTCATCCTGAATAGTCAGGAGCAGATACCAGCCTATGTGGATGCCGAAGTTGAAGATTATGCCGTCTCGGATGCCCCGCTTTGCCCGGCACTTCCAAGGAATATTACACTTTATATCGGTAAGGGAAAGAAAGACAAAGTGAGCAAGGCAGATATCGTCGGCTTTCTCTGTAAGAAGGGAGGCCTGCGTGCTGATGAGATAGGCCGTATTGATGTGAACGACCGTTACGCCTATGCTGCCGTTGCAAGAGATAAGGCTAAACAGGTGTTACGGCTTACGAAAGGCGAGAAGATCAAAGGTATCAGAACCGTGGTTGAGGAGGTTCGCTGATATTGTGAAATGCTGTTGTAGGATGACTTGAAAGTCGTTGATAGCCAACTTGTTGCATGTGTACTTCTGAAATGACGCATTTTGCCGTGTAAAGTGCCTTGTTTCAGCGCCTGAGTTGCGTCACTTTACAGTGTAAGATGACTCATCTTGCAGCTTGAAGTGATGTGCTATGGAAGATGAGGTCTGCGCAATGGTTATTTTAGCAAAAGGTAATTACTTCTTAATAAAATAGTTGAATTCGGCAGAGTAGCTGTAAAATAATGAGAAATAATTTGCTTTTTTGAAAATAAAGGCGTACATTCGCATTTGTAAAACTAATGATATCACGCATTAACAGAACTTAAAATTTTAATCAGATGAAGAAGTATAACTTTAATGCAGGCCCCTCAATGCTTCCCCGCGAAGTAGTAGAAAACACCGCAAAACAACTCCTTGATTTCAACGGAAGCGGTCTTTCACTGATGGAAATCAGTCACCGTGCAAAGGATTTTCAGCCTGTTGTAGATGAATGTGTAGCCCTTTTCAAGGACTTGTTGAGCATTCCTGACGGATATTCTGTCATCTTCTTAGGGGGTGGAGCATCGTTGCAGTTCATGCAGATACCGGCTAACTTCCTCATCAAGAAGGCTGCTTATGTGAATTCTGGTGTATGGGCAAAGAAAGCCATGAAAGAGGCGAAACTCTTCGGAGAGGTTGTAGAGGTGGCTTCTTCTGCCGCTTCCAATTACACGTTCTATCCTAAGAATTTCGAGTCAAATGTACCGTCTGACGTTGACTATCTGCACATTTGCTCGAACAATACGATTTATGGTACCGAGTATCGCAAGGACTTTGATGTCAAAGTTCCTTTGATTGCCGACATGAGTTCGGATATAATGAGTCGTCCGGTTGACGTTTCCAAGTATAACGCTATCTATGCAGGTGCACAGAAAAACATAGCCATGGCCGGTGTGACCGTCATCATCTTGAAAGACGAGGCCTTGGGAAAAGCCCCGCGTGAACTCCCCACAATGATAGATTACCGCACACATGTTGAAAAGGGATCTATGTTTAATACTCCTCCCGTTGTACCTGTCTATTCAATGCTTGAGAACCTGCGTTGGCTGAAGAAACATGGTGGAGTAGAGGCTGCCGACAAGCGTGCTCATGAGCGTGCTGAAGCACTTTATACCGAAATTGACCGCAACAAGCTCTTCAAGGGCACGGTTGAAGAGGCTTCACGCTCTGTGATGAACATTTGTTTTGTCATGAACGAAGGCTATGAAGCGCTTGAAAAACCATTCCTTGACTTCGCTACAGAGCGTGGCATGGTAGGCATCAAGGGACATCGTTCTGTGGGTGGTTTCCGTGCAAGTTGCTATAATGCGCAGACCATGGAGGGTGTAAATGCACTCATACAGACAATGAGAGACTTTGAAGCACAGCATTAATTGAAATCTTACTTGTAGGGCGGATGTCGTTTCCGCCCTATGACATACTAAATCAAATGACTATGAAAGTATTGGTTGCAACCGAAAAACCTTTTGCAGCTGCAGCTGTTGAAGGCATTAAGAAAGAAGTGGAAAGTGCAGGACATGAGTTGGTTCTGCTCGAAAAATATACGGAGAAAGCTCAGCTTCTCCATGCCGTGAAAGACGCAGATGCCATGATTATCCGTTCAGATAAGGTTGACGCAGAGGTTCTTGACGCTGCAGAGAAGTTGCAGATTGTTGTCCGTGCGGGTGCAGGTTACGATAATATCGACTTGAAAGCAGCCACTTCGCATCATGTAGTGGCAGAGAACACACCCGGCCAGAACTCTAATGCTGTTGCCGAATTGGTGTTTGGAATGCTCGTAATGGCTGTACGCAACTTCTATAATGGCAAGTCTGGCACGGAATTGAAAGGCAAGCGCCTTGGCATTCTGGCTTTCGGTAATGTGGGACGCAATGTTGCTCGCGTGGCCAAAGGCTTCGGAATGGAGGTCTATGCCTATGATGCTTTCTGTCCGGCTGATGTCATTGAGGCTGCCGGTGTGCATGCTTGTAAGAGTCAGGATGAACTCTTTGAGAGCTGCGATATCGTGAGTTTGCATATTCCTGCAACGCCCGAGACACTTAAAAGCATTGGCTATCAGTTGGTCAATAAGTTGCCGAAAGGCGGTGTTCTCATCAATACAGCCCGCAAGGAAGTGATTAATGAAGACGAATTGTTAAAGTTGTTGGCCGACAGAACCGACCTGAAATACGTCACGGATATCATGCCTGACGCCGATGCTGCATTCAAGAAGCTTGAAGGTCGCTATTTCTCTACGCCCAAGAAAATGGGTGCACAGACTGCCGAAGCTAACATTAATGCCGGTATAGCAGCTGCAAAGCAGATCAATGCCTACTTTGCTGACGGTTGCACAAAGTATCAAGTGAACAAATAAAGCAAAGAATTGACCATATCTTCCCAGGTCTTTTGTTGTATGACAAAAGGCTTGGGACATTTTGTTTAACCCTATTTCCAATATCTGTTTACTATGGTAAAAATCAAACCTTTCAAGGGATTGCGTCCTCCTCAGGCGCTCGTTGAGTTCGTAGAAAGTCGTCCTTACGATGTCTTAAGTTCTGAAGAAGCACGCAAGGAAGCCGGAACCAATGAGAAAAGCCTTTATCATATCACCCGACCTGAAATCAATTTCCCTGTAGGTACTGACGAACACGACCCTCGGGTCTATGGAAGTGCTGCCGAACAATTTGCAGAATTCCAGCAGAAAGGCTGGCTTATGCAGGACGAAAAGGAGCAATATTACATCTATGCACAGTCTATGAACGGTAAAACTCAATATGGGTTGGTTGTCGGGGCAAGCGTTTCAGACTATATGTCGGGTGTAATCAAGAAGCATGAACTGACTCGTCGCGAGAAAGAAGAAGACAGAATGAAGCATGTCCGTGCCTGCAATGCCAACATGGAACCGGTCTTTCTGGCCTATCCGGACAATGAAGTGCTCGACAAACTGCTTTGCCGTTACGCGCAGACCAAGCCCGAATACGACTTCATAGCACCCATTGACGGCTTTCATCATCAGTTCTGGGTGGTCAGTGATGATGCTGATATCGCCACCATTACAGCTGAATTTAACCGTATGCCCAATCTTTATATCGCCGACGGACACCATCGTTCTGCTGCTGCTGCACTTGTCGGAGCAGAGAAAGCACAGCAAAATCCGAACCATACAGGCTGTGAAGCTTATAATTACTTTATGGCGGTATGCTTTCAGACCAGTCAGTTGACGGTATTAGACTATAACCGTGTGGTGAAAGATCTCAATGGAATGTCGGCCGAAGCCTTTCTGCATGCACTCGAAAAGAACTTCATCGTCACCTTGAAAGGCCATGAAGACTATCGTCCTCAAGAGCTACACGAGTTCTCACTTTACCTTGACAAGCAGTGGTATAGTTTGAAGGCAAAGGCCGGGACATACAATAATAATGATCCTATCGGCGTTTTAGATGTAGACATCTCCAGCAGATTAATCCTCGATGAACTGCTTGGCATCAAGGATTTACGGTCAGACAAGCGCATAGATTTCGTTGGAGGATTGCGTGGTTTGCAGGAATTGCGTCGCCGAGTGGACAGCGGTGAGATGCAAATGGCTTTGGCCTTGTATCCTGTCAGCATGCAGCAGATTATGGATATTGCCGACAGTGGTAAGATTATGCCACCCAAGGCAACTTGGTTTGAGCCTAAGTTGCGCAGTGGATTAGTAATCAACAAATTGGAATAAAGAGTGGAAGACCAATATCACACAATTTCAGAAAACAGCGTAGGCGAGGGATATTACACCGAGAAGCGGAGTAAGTTCCTCGCTTTTGCGCATCATGTTGAAACGGTAGAAGAGGTGAAAAGCATTGTTTCTGCCTATCGCAAGCAGTATTATGACGCCCGACATTGCTGCTATGCTTACATGCTTGGCCTGGAACAAAAGGCATTTCGTGCCAATGATGATGGCGAACCGAGTTCTACTGCGGGTAAACCTATCCTCGGACAAATCAACAGTGCGGGGCTGACTGATATTCTTATTGTGGTTGTCCGCTATTACGGAGGCGTGAATTTAGGCACAGGCGGACTGATTGTTGCTTATCGAACGGCTGCTGTAGATGCCATTGCCAATGCCACAATCGAAGTGAGACAAGTGGAAGAAACCATTAAATATGACTTCACATATCCTATGATGAATGATGTCATGCGCATTGTGAAAGAAATGCAGCCGCAGGTGGTTGACCAGCAGTTTGATAACACTTGCAGCATCACCTTGCGCATCCGTAAGCGTGAGGCCGAGCAATTGAGGAGCCGACTCAACAAGCTTTCATTTGAATGATGAATGTATAATGTCTGTTAAATCCGTGTTTTCAGTCTTTTCTTCATGAGTTTCTTTCATCTTTTTTCATTACTTTTGCATTGCAATTCAGGAAGATTGGCAGAGTGACCGAATGCGCTGGACTCGAAATCCGGTATACGCTTTCCGCGTATCGGGGGTTTGAATCCCTCATCTTCCGCTTGATTTGAAGAAATATAACCGCTGCAGGACCGAGTCTTTGCAGCGGTTCTTTTGTTTGTAGAAGACACTGATGCTCCTTCGTGGTGCTTTACTTTTCACGGCATCTCCGTTTGATGATTATTCTTTACAAAAGCCTTTCAGAGATTAACGTATTTGGAAAAGAAAATCATTTCGTTGGAAATACGCGAGTTTTGAGCCTTTGAAGCAATCGCTTGATATACAGAGTGTTGGAGCTGTTAGCCTTATTTTGAACGCTGTTCTGCTGCAAAACAGATGGTGACTTGCGTCAGATTAGCGTGTGAAGTGACTCAAATCACCCTTTAATCTGAGTCAAAACAGCATGCAATTTGGTGCATATTCCAAGCTGATTTGCCTGATTTTGTCTTCGAAGTAGGCCGAAAAAAGGTTTCCGTCTCTGCTATTTGTGACAATAATCGCTGGATAATCGTTTCTTGATTTCTATTTGCACAGAAATCAGAGGCACTTTTTTCTGCAATTAATTCTTACAAAACAACTCTTTGTCATGCTGTTTCTTTTTTCTTTTCCCGACGCTGACAGCGTATTTTCCAACCGCTCCAGAGGCACCATAGTATGGCAAGTCCGATGATGAAAATATAGAGAACATTGCCTATTCCGAGGAAGGTATAGATGCGTCCTGTGTGGATTTCAAGGCTAAGGTTGCGCAACGACATGGGCAGCTTCTGCATGGTTACGGGCATTTTAATGCTCTTGCAGCCTGTGTTATAGTCGACTACATACTCATATTTGCCGAAATCATTGCTGTAACCCGCAATGGCATGGTCGCTGACAGGTATGCCTTTGGGGGCTTGGGCAGGGCCATGTGTGAAGTAATCTGCAATGATATCCGTAGTGCGGTCCCATATATACATGCCACTGAACGAGCCAATCAGCCAGTAACCATTTTCATCTTGTGTCTCAACATTGATGCCCATGACGCTCACAGGAGGTTGATGTGTAATGGGGTGGGGCGTGGCCTGCAGGTCTTTAAGCGTGAAGAAACCGTTGGAACTGTAAAGAAGCCAGTCGCCTTGTGCTGCATCATACCGCAGCGAACGCAGTTGGTCGTTCCAGCTGTTGTTGCTGTCCATCACCGAAAATGGCAGGGCCGGCACCCTTCCCGAAGCGATGGCAAGCAATGCAGGAGGGCGCAAAAGCCACCCTGTGACACAGAGAAACACGGTGAAAACAATGCTTATCCGTCCGATGTGATTGTGCCATGAGCCTGCTTTCTGATACAGATGAATCTTCTTCCCCCACTTGGGATGCACCCAATAGATAATGCCTGTGAGAACAAGAAAAATGAGAATGAGGGCTATGAAGTCTACAAAAAGCACACCGAAGATGCCAAACAGTTCGCCACTATGCAGTAGCCATACGGTGCGGAAAAGCGACACTTTGCCGTCATTGTTGCTTGCAGGGCGGAGCATGATGCGTTGAAACTGGCGGTAAGGTGGGGTGCTGAGATAGACGAAAGAACGCCCGGTGATGAGCAAAGAGTCGCCTCTTGTTGTGATATCACTTAGTTTTTCGTGATTGCCGATGGGCAGATTGATGCTTTCCCAGCGGTTTCCTATAAGTTCGTATAGTCCGTATTGTCCTGCAGCAAAGAGTCTTCCAGAAGGTATAAAGGCCATTCCACGCACGTTTCTGAAGTCGGCTCCGCTCGGCATTCCTTGATTGAAAACATTGAATGACTTGGCTGTGCTGTCGGTTTGCCATATTCCTGCGTTTCCATAAAGGAGCACTTTGTCGTGCCATTTCACGGTGCCGCGAAGAAGTCCACGGTTCCATTGGCTGTATTGATAGCTTTCGGGAAGATACGATCTGCTGATGTTGATGTCGCTGAATAGGGCAGGATGGTTGAGCACAAGCCCTGAAAGACAAAACATGAGCAGGAAGAAGCTGAGCAGAATGCCCAGCCATTTATGATGTTTATGCCATGTGGTCTTTTTCATATCCTATGGAATTAAATGCTGCTAAGGCTGCAAAGTTACAATGTTTTTCGTTATTCAAGCATGTTTCTGTGTTGTTTTTATCCTCTGTTTCAACATTTTTTACGGGGTTGTCTTACTTAAAATTAAATGTTGTTCTATCGCTTACGATGAGAGTTAATAAGGCTTAAATGTGATTGCTTTTATTTGTTTGCTTGACTTTTTTACGTATCTTCGCATCGAAGACGATATATGTAACAGGCTGACACGTAAGAAATTCAGAGACAACAGGCGATATGTGGCTGTTGATGTGATACTTTTCGGTGTATTAAATGTGAACAAGGAATAAAATATAATCATTCAGAATAGCGTATTATGGCATTTGAACAATTGAAATTAAGTAGTCAGATTTGCTTTCGACTCTATTCGGCAAGCAGGCTCGTAACGCAGACGTATAAGCCGTTTCTCGACAAACTGGGGATTACATATCCGCAGTATTTGGTGCTGATGGTGCTTTGGGAGGCCGACAATCAGCCGGTTAATGACATTGCACATAAGCTGCTTTTGGAGACCAACACGGTGACGCCGCTCATTCAGCGCATGGAGAAAATGGGATTGGTCATCCGTACAAAAGGCATCGTTGATACGCGACAGCGCATCGTTTCGTTGACCAAAGAAGGGAAAGCCATGGAGAAAGAGGCTGCTAAAGTGCCTGCCTGTATGCTTGAACATTTCGCTGATTGCGGACTGAAGAAAGAAGAAGTGTTCCGATTGGTGCCACTTCTTGATGAGGTAATCAACAGGTTGAAAGACCATACAAAAGATGATTTTACAACTTCTAAAACTAAAAAATAGGTAAAAAGATGAAAAGATTTCTCGTAGTATTCTTGGCTTTTGTTGCCTTGACAGCATCAGCACAGAGCGATGTTTACGGCTTTAAGGTGGCCGATGAAAATGGTAAAGAGATGGCTTTGGAGCAGTGGAAAGGTAAGGTATTGTTGATTGTCAACACGGCAACGAAATGCGGTTTCACGCCCCAGTATAAGGAACTTGAGGCTCTGTATCAGAAATATGAGGCAGAGGGTTTCTGCATTTTGGATTTCCCTTGCAATCAATTTGGACAGCAGGCACCTGGCAGTGCGGCAGAGATACATCAGTTCTGTACGGCGAATTTTGATGTTCATTTTCCTCAGTTTGCCAAGATTGAGGTGAATGGTCCCCATGAAAGTCCGCTCTATTCTTATTTGAAGCGAGAGGCGGGTTTCGTGGGTTTCGGCTTTGGAAAGAAAGCAGAATTCATGGATAAAATGCTCAAGAAGAGCGATCCTATGTATGCTTCGAAGCCGGATATCAAGTGGAATTTCACGAAATTCCTTATCAATAGAAAAGGTAAAGTGATAGCACGTTTTGAGCCTACTGCTGATATGAAGGAGGTTGAAGAGGCTGTTGCGAAATCATTAAAAGACTGAAAAACGGAAGGCCTTAGTGCTTTCTTTCTGTATAATAGACAAACAGAAAAGGGGAGAAGCCGTGATGGTTTCTTCCCCTTTTTTATTTTGTTTTGCAGCAAGATGTTGCGTTCAGACGATTCCTTGCGCCATCATTGCCTTGGCAACCTTTAGGAAACCGGCGATGTTTGCACCTTTGACGTAGTTGATATAGCCGTCAGCTTCGGTGCCATATTTCACACAATTGGCGTGAATATCGTCCATAATGGCGTGGAGCTTGGCATCAACTTCCTCACGTGACCACTTCAACCGTTCTGAATTCTGGCTCATCTCAAGGCCTGAAACAGCTACACCGCCTGCGTTGGAAGCCTTTCCCGGACAATAAAGTATCTTCGCGTCTTGGAACACTTTGGTAGCTTCGGGGGTGGTTGGCATGTTTGCACCTTCGCTGATGGCTATCACTCCATTGGCAACAAGCGCCTTGGCAGCCTCCTCGTTGATTTCGTTCTGTGTGGCACATGGCGTTGCAATGTCGGCCTTTTCGAACCAAGGTTTCCCCTCAGAATATTTGACTCCGTATTTCTCGGCATATTCCCTGATACGTCCTCTTTCAACATTTTTAAGTTCCATGATATAGGCAAGTTTCTCCTCATCAATGCCATCCGGATCATAGATATAGCCGTCGGAATCGGAGCAGGTGACGGGTTTTGCACCCAATTGCAGCAGCTTTTCAATGGTATATTGTGCTACATTGCCGGCTCCCGACACGAGGACTGTCTTGCCTTTCAGGTCGATATTGCGGGTCTTGAGCATATTCTCCAAGAAATAAACGTTGCCATATCCTGTTGCTTCAGGACGTATCAACGAACCGCCAAACTCCTGTCCTTTGCCGGTAAGAATGCCTGAGAATTGGTGGGTTAGCTTTTTATATTGGCCAAAGAGATAGCCTACCTCGCGGCCACCTACACCGATATCACCGGCCGGAACATCCTCGTTCGGCCCGATATGGCGATAGAGTTCGTTCATGAAAGCTTGGCAGAAGCGCATGACTTCAGCATTACTTTTGCCACGAGGAGAGAAGTCGGAACCACCTTTTGCACCGCCCATCGGCAGGGTTGTCAATGAATTTTTGAACGTTTGTTCAAAGGCAAGGAACTTCAAAATAGAGAGGTTTACAGAGCGATGAAAGCGCAATCCGCCTTTGTATGGGCCGATAGCGTTGTTGTGTTGGATGCGATATCCCATGTTGGTCTGCACATTTCCTTTGTCGTCTACCCATGTAACGCGGAACTCAATGAGGCGGTCGGGAATGCAAATTCGCTCGATAAGGTTCGCTTTTTCAAATTCGGGATGCTTGTTGTACTCTCCTTCAATCGTGCCAAGTACCTGACTGACAGCCTGAATATATTCAGGTTCGTTAGGAAATCTGACCTTCAGTTTTTCTACAACTTCTGTTGCTTTCATAATCTTTTTCCTTTTTATAGTTTGCTCGAATAACTTTCTCTATTTTGTGATTGCAAAGTTATAGAATTCTATTTGAAATGCAAACAAAAAGAAAGTTTTTTGTTGTGAATAGTGTGAAATAGTTAGTTGATGACAAGAAAGATGAGGTGGCAGCGCTACTATAGGGTTGATATGGTTTGTATTAAATAAAAAAGAGGGAAGCCTGTACGGTTTCCCTCTTGCATAGTATGTTGCCTGGCGCAACTTATTTCATTCTGAAAATCTTCTTCAAGAACTTCTTGATGCCGCTTTCCGGCTTTGCTTTCTGTGTGACAGTTGGGTTGCTTTGTGAGCGGTTCTGGCGCTTTTCAGTCTGTGGATTGTTGCGTTTCTTGTAGTTACCTTCCACATTTCCGCGACGCTTTTTGCGTTGTTGCTGTTCACCATTACGCGGTTTTGCTGTATTTCTCGACTCGTTAGGCCTACCGTTGCGTGGCTCGTTGTTGCGCTTGTCACCACGGGTATCGGCATTTCTGTTGCCCCGCTGGTTCCTGTTGTTTTGTGGATTGCGCTCTTTGCTGTTGCGCTGTTCCTTGTTTGTTTCAGTGCCGTTGGACTGCATTTCAGCATTATTGTTGCGCTGACGGCGGTTCTGCTGCTTCTTGTCCTTATGCGAAGTGCGGTCTCGGTTGTCGCGGCGTCGGCTCTTGGCAGAACTGCCACGCTTCGGCTTTCCTGCTGACTTATACTCTGGCCCGTCGCCCAATCCAACCGGCAGTGGCGTCTTCTCAACTTCTTTTTCAAGGAATTTTTCAATCTGTTGGAAGTAATAAATGTCGTCTTCGGAGACGAAAGTGATGGCTGATCCTTCGCGCGCTGCACGTGCAGTACGGCCGATGCGATGCACATAATCTTCGGCATCGTGGGGCACATCATAGTTGATGACCATGGCGATATCGTCGATATCAATTCCTCTGGCCACGATGTCTGTAGCTACAAGCACGTCGAATTGACCGCTCTTGAACTTGAACATGACGTCGTCGCGGGTAGCTTGGTCAAGGTCGGAGTGCATTTCACCGCAGTTGATATGCTTGCGTTGAAGAGCCCCTGCAACCTGTTTCACTTTCAGCTTACTGCCACAGAAGATGATGACACGCTCGAGATCGCCATTCTTGAAGATGTCTTTAATGATGCCCATCTTCTGCGTTTCATAGCATACATAGGCACTTTGCTTAATCTTTTCTGCGGGTTTACTGACAGCGAGTTTAATGACTTTCGGGTTCTTGAGCAATGTCTTTGCAAGGTCTTCAATCTTATCGGGCATCGTTGCAGAGAACATAATGGTCTGGCAAGTCTGTGGAAGTTTCTTGGCAATCTTAATGATGTCATCAGAGAAACCCATGTCGAGCATACGGTCGGCTTCATCGAGAATGAAGAACGAAACCTTGCTCAAATCCACGTTGCCCAAGCTGATATGTGAGATAAGACGGCCTGGAGTAGCGATGACAACATCGGCTCCTAATTGCAGACTTTTCAGCTCTTGATCATATCGGTTGCCGTCATTTCCACCATAAACGGCTACACTGCTCACGCCATTGAGATAGTAGCCGAAGCCTTGCATGGCCTGGTCTATCTGCTGGGCTAACTCTCGTGTAGGGCTCATGATGAGGCAGTTAATGGCGTTGTCGGGATACCCTCCGTCGTCAAGTTTGCTCAGAATAGGGAGCAGATAGGCTGCCGTTTTGCCGGTTCCTGTCTGTGCTACCCCCAGGACATCATTGCCTTTGAGGATTTCGGGAATACAGTTTTCCTGCACCGGTGTGCACTTTTCGAAGCGCATATCATAGAGTGCATCAAGGACATTGTCGTTTAATTCTAATTCGTCAAAATACATAATCATTTAATTTGGCGCCTGTCTGTAGCAGAAATAAGCTACAACGGCGAAGATGAAGTTTGGTATCCATGCGGCAATAACAGGTGGAAGATTGGCATTGATAGCAAACGTTGATGATACGGTCTGCAACATAATATACCCGAAACTCAGGGCCAGACCGATGCCCAGATACAAGCCCATGCCGCCTTTTCTCTTTTTGGCGGAGAGCGAAAGACCGATGATGGTCAGGATAAAGGATGCGAAACTGGCTGCTATTCGCTTGTGGTATTCCACCTGATACTGTACCACATTGCTTGATCCTCTGTCGATTTGTTTGGAGATATAATCACTCAGTTCGGGGTTTGTGAAAGTCTCCTGTTGGCCTTTGGAATACACGAGGTCGGTTGGTTCCATCATGATGGTTGTGTCCTTTTTCTCCCCGTTTTCAATCTGTTCCCGATAGCCGTTGAACTTCCTGATCTTGTAGTTCAATGCTGTCCAATGATACTTGGAGTCACTGATCGTGTCGTATTGTATCTCCGTTGCAGTCATGTGGCTTACGAGTTTCTTGTCTTGAAACTTGTCCAAAGAGAAGCCATAACCTCGTTTGGTGTTATTGTCATACTGCTGGATATAGGCGATAACACCACTCCCAACCTGCAGCATGACATTGTCGGCTGCCGTGTTTTTCTTGTTGTTCTTATACAGAGATTCGAAGTCTTGGCGTATGACATTGCTGTGCGGAATCACGTAACCGCTGAGATAGAATGACACGGCTGAAATCAGAATACATGTAATCATATAGGGGCGCATCAGCCGTTTGAATGAGACACCTGCGGCCAACATTGCTATAATCTCACTGTTCCCGGCTAACTTCGAGGTGAAGAAAATCACGGCGATGAACACGAAAAGCGGACTGAACAGATTGGCAAAATAAGGGATGAAGTTCATGTAGTAGTCGAACACAATGGCTTTCAATGGCGCATGGTATTCGCTGAATTTTGCCAAGTTCTCATTGATGTCAACAACAATTGATATGCTGATAATCAGTGCAATGGAATAGATATAAGTTCCTATGAACTTCTTGATAATATACCAATCCAAGCGTTTGATGTAGCGGAAAGGATTGATGAAACGGAGCCACGACAAGTTCCTGCCAATCCGTTTCGCCATGCGTTGCAGCCAAAGAGTATGGGCCTCAAGCCAGAGAAACAAACGGTGCAGCCAGGCCGGATGTTTGCTCATCCAGCGCAACACGCGATACCATTTGGTGTGTTTCCTTATCTTACTGAATTCAGTCATCTTGATTTTATAAACGTTGCCCGAGCTGATCTATGACCGACTTCTTCCATGTGACGAAGTCGCCCTGCTCAATATGCTGCCGTGCATCAGTCACTAAGCGCAGGTAGAAAGCCAAGTTGTGAATGCTTCCAATCTGCATGGCCAACAGTTCCTTGGCCTTGAAGAGGTGGTGAAGATAAGCTTTGGTGTAGACTCTGTCAACATCACAGCCCTCCGGAGCAATCGGTGTAAAGTCGTTTTCCCATTTCTTGTTGCGCATGTTCATCGTACCATTATAGGTAAAGAGCAATGCATTGCGTCCGTTTCGCGTAGGCATCACACAGTCAAACATATCTACACCGCGTTCGATAGCTTCGAGAATGTTCTGCGGAGTGCCTACCCCCATGAGGTAACGAGGCCTGTCTTTCGGCAGAATTTCATTGACAACCTCAATCATCTCATACATCACTTCTGTCGGTTCGCCTACAGCTAGACCGCCGATAGCGTTTCCATCCGCCCCTTTGTCTGCGACAAACTTGGCTGCTTCCTGTCGTAGATCCTTGTAAGTGCAGCCTTGCACGATAGGGAAAAGACTCTGGTTGTAGCCATAGAGAGGCTTGGTCTCATTGAAACGCTTGATGCATCGGTCGAGCCAACGCTGTGTCATACTGAGACTTTTCTTGGCATATTGATAGTCACTCTTGCCGGGTGGACACTCATCGAAAGCCATCATGATGTCCGCACCGATAATCCTTTCCGTGTCCATCACGTTTTCCGGAGTGAAGATATGCTTGCTTCCGTCGATATGTGACTGGAAAGTGCAGCCCTCTTCTGTAAGCTTTCGAATGCCCGTCAGTGAGAAAACCTGAAATCCTCCGCTATCCGTCAGGATGGGACGTTCCCATCCATTGAAGCCATGAAGACCTCCGGCTTGGCGCAATATGTCAAGTCCGGGACGCAAATACAAATGATATGTGTTGCCAAGAATAATCTGGGCATTCACCTGTTCGCGTAGTTCGCTGAAATGAACTCCCT